>NZ_OX419519.1:6699363-7306544 GCF_948472415.1 Kitasatospora fiedleri
CTCGGGCAGACCTTCCTCGCCCAGCCCCCCGGCGCCACGCCGCCCAAGACGCCCGCCCAGGTCGCCTACGACGCCCTGGTGTCGATCGAGGTCGCCGAGCCCGTCCTGCACGCCGCCCCCGCGGGGGACGCGGTGGTCGGCTCGCCGGTGTGGCTGTGGATCGACCCAAACCCGAAGGTGGTGGGGCCGCTGAGCAGCAAGCTGCCCGGGCAGGGGTTCGAGGTGACCACCACGATCACCCTCGCGGAGGTGGTCTGGCACGTGGACGACGGGCCGGGCGGGGTCCGGGAGTTCACTTGCAAGGACGCCGGGAACCCGTTCAGCCGGAGCGGGACGCCGACCTGCAGCCACGTCTTCACCGAGAGCTCGGCGCGGATGAAGGACAAGGCGTACAGCCTCAGCGTGACGCTGAAGTGGCACGTGACCGCGCGCAGCAGCGACCGCACCGCCATCGACATGGCCGACTACGACTGGTGGCCGACTTACACCAAGGCGGTGCTGAACGTGCCGGTCAACGAGGTCCAGGTGGTGAACTGACCCGGTCGGCGGCCGCGACGAGGACGACGCGGCCGCCGACCGGGCCGGAGTCGACGTTCCATCACGAGTGAGAGGCCGCAGAGCGGTGGAGAACCGAAGCATGCCGACCCCGCCGCGCCGACTCGGCGCACGACGGCGGCGACCCGCCGTGCTGGCGATGGCAGCGGCGCTGATCGCGGCCGGCGGCCTGGGCGGGGCGGTGCTGTACAACAGCAGCGGGCAGCGGATCGCCGTGCTGGCGCTGGCCCGGGACGTGCCGATGGGGCAGGTGCTCAGCTCCGACGACCTGGTGGTCGCGCACATCGCGGGCGACCCCGCGCTGCACCCGCTGGACGCCCAGGACCTGCCGCGCACCGTCGGCCTGCGGGCCACCACCGACCTCAAGCGCGGGGCGCTGCTGGTCAAGTCCGACCTGACCAGTGACCCGGCGACCCAGCCCGGGCAGCAGATCGTCGGCGTCTCCGCGAAGCGCTCCCAGCTGCCCGCCACCAGGCTCCAGCCCGGCCTGCAGATCCTGATCGTCAACGCGCCCGGCGGCAGCGGCGACGCCACCACCACCCGCACCCCGGAGACGATGACCGCGGTGGTCGCCGCGGTGGGCAGGCCCGACACCGACGGCAGCACCGTGATAGACGTCGCCGTCGGCCCCGCCGACGGGCCCCGGCTGGCGCTCTGGGTGGCGGGCGGCAAGTTCCAGGTCATCCTGGCGCCCCGAACCGCCGGGGGCTCCTGATGACGGTGGTGGCCGTGCTCGGCGGGCCGGGCGCGCCGGGGGCCACCAGCAGCGCACTCGCGCTGCTGCTGTCCTGGCCGCTGCGGCCGGGCCGCCGGGTGCTGCTGGTCGAGTGCGACCCGGACGGCGGCGCGGTGCTGGCCGGCGCGCTGGAGGGCCGGGTGGAGGCCGTGTACGGGCTGCGCAACCTGGCCGTCGCCGACCGGCGCGGGCTGCTCGCCGAGACGCTGTGGGAACAACTGCTCGACGTCTCCCCGCAGGGCACCGGCGAACGCCTGCTGCTGCCCGGCCTCACCGACCCGGCCCAGGCCCCCGGCCTGGCCTACACCTGGGAACCCCTGGTCGAGGCCCTGCACGCGCTCGAACCGCAGGGCTACGACGTGCTGCTCGACCTCGGGCGCTCCGGCGCGAACGGGGCGATGGCGGTGCTGCCCCGGCACGCCGACGTGGTGGCCGCCACCGTCCGCACCACGCTGCGCGGCCTCTCCGCCGCCCGGCCCCGGATCGCCGCGCTGCGCGAGGACCTCGACACCCACGGCACCGGCGCGGACGGCCTCGGCCTGCTGCTGGTCACCGAGGGCCCCTACCCCGAGCACGAGGTCGCCCGGCAGTTCCAACTGCCCGTCCTCGGGGCGCTCGCCCACGCGCCGCGCACCGCCCGGGTGCTCTCCGACGGCGGCGACACCACCGACCGGCGCTTCATCCGCTCCGAGCTGATGCGCACCGCGCGCACCGCCGCCGACCGCATCCAGGACCTCGCCACCACCCGCCGCCGACGCCTCGGCGGCCCGCAGCCCGCCGTCCAGCACGCGCTGCCCCCGCAGCAGCCCGGCCGGCCGCAACCGCCGTTCGTCCAGCAGCAGCCCGTGCAGCCGCAGCCCGTGCAGCCGCAGCAGGCGGCGTCCCCACAGGTGCCGCCTGTGCAGGTCCAAGTTCCGCAGCCGGTACCGCCGTTCGTGGCGGGTCCGGTGGCCGGGCCGCCGTACCAGCAGCCGCAGCAGTCTTACCAGCAGCAGCAGCCGTACCCGCAGCAACAGCACCAACAGCACCAACAGCACCAACAGCCCTATCCGCCGCAGCAGTTCCAGCAGCAGGTGCCGCAAGGCCCCTTCACCGGAGGCCAGTTCACGGGGGAGTGGCCGGTCCGGGCGGAGGCGCCGCAGATCTCGTACGCCGCGCCGCACATAGCGCCGCCCGCGGTGCCCCAGCCGCCCGCGCCCGCGCCGTTCCCGGGGCAGGGCGGGCAGCCGGGGCAGGCGGAACAGGACGGCGAGGAGGTGTGGCGTGCGCGCTAGCCCGTACCAGGGGCCGCTGCCCCCGCAGCAGCAGGTGAACGGACAGGTGGTGCCGGGCGGTTCGGCCGACGCGGCGGGGCTGCCGTGGGCGAAGCCGCCGACGGCGGGGCCGGCCGGGCCGGTGGGGGCGGCGGGGGTGCCCGTGCTCTCGCCGGTCGGGGCGTCCCCGGCCGTGGACCCGCAGGTGGCACGGGAGTTGAAGCGGCAGGTCGCGGCGGAGCTGCACCAGCAGCTGTCGCGGCTGTCCGAGGCGTCCGGGAGCGAGGCGGACCGGGCGACCCGGCGGCAGCGCGGGCGGGCGCTGATCGAGGAGGCGGTGGCCCGCTGGTCGGACGCGTACGCGCAGACCCACGGCATCCCGCCGACCCGTGAGCAGGACCGGGTGCTCGCCGAGGCGGTATACGACCTGCTGTTCCGGGCCGGGCGGCTCCAGCCGTACCTGGACGACCCGGAGATCGAGAACATCCTGATCAACGGGTGCGACGACGTCTGGGTCTCGCGGGTGCACCAGCCGCTGCGGCAGGTCCCGCCGGTGGCCGACACCGACGAGGAGCTGATCGAGCTGCTCCAGGACCTGGCGCGCCAGCACGGCGGCGGCGAGCGCAGCCTGTCCACCGCCAGCCCGATGTTGGCGCTGCGCCTGGAGGGCGGGATGCGGCTGCAGGCGATGACCGAGGTCACGCCCCGCCCGTACGTGGCGATCCGCCGGCACCGGGTGGCCAGTGCGACGCTCACCGACCTGGTCCAACTCGGCACCGTGGACACCACCTTGGCGGCGTTCCTGGCGGCCGCGATCCGGGCCCGGAAGAACGTGATGATCACCGGCACCCAGGGCGTCGGCAAGACCAGCCTGCTGCGCGCGATGGCCGCCGAGATCCCGCCGGACGAGCGGGTCGGCACCCTGGAGTCGGAGTTCGAGCTGTGGCTGCACACCCTGGGCCACCTGCGGCAGGTCGTCCCGATGGAGGCCCGCGAGGGCAACGGCGAACGCGTGGACGGCCGCCTGGCGGGCGAGTTGACGATCGGCGAGCTGATCCCGGCGGCGCTGCGGATGACGCTGTCGCGGATCATCGTCGGCGAGGTCCGCTCCGCCGAGGTGGTGCCGATGCTGCGGGTGATGACCAACGGCGAGGGCGGCTCGATGTGCACCCTGCACGCCCGCGGCCCGCACATGGTGGTCGACCGGATCGCCGAACTCTGCCTGGAGTACGGCGCGCACATGACCGACACCCTCGCCTACCGGCTCACCGCCAACGCGGTCGACTTCATCGTGCACGTCGCGATGGTCGACGAGACCGCGGTCGGAGGACGCCGGCACCGCTTCGTCTCGCACGTGCTGGAGGTGGCCGGCCTCGGCGAGTCCGGCCGCCCCGCGCTGAACACCGTCTTCGGGCCGCGCCCGGAGATCGGCGAGGTGCGGGCCGTCCCCGCCACCCCGCCGCACTGCCTGGACGACCTGCGCCGGGCCGGATTCGACGCGGGCCTGCTCGGCTCCCCGTACGGGGCCTGGAGCGCGCCGCTGTCGCTGCGGATCGGGGGGATGCGCTGATGCTGCTGTACGTGCTGTGCGGACTGCTGCTGGCCGGCGGGCTGGTGGCGCTGGCCGTCGGCCTGACCGGGCGGCCCGACGACGGGCCGGAGCGGGACAACCCGCTGGAGGGGCGGCTGCACACCCTCTGGTACGGGGCGCCCGGCACCGCCTCGCCCGGCATCGCCCGGCTGCGCCGGATACAGCTGGCGCTGGCCCTGCTCGGCGCGCCGGGCGGCTGGCTGTTCACCGGCATCCCGCTGGTCGCGCTGCTCGTCCCGGCCGCCGTGTTCGGCCTGCCCTGGCTGTTCGACGCGACCCGTTCCGACACCCGGCGGATCGAACGGCTGGAGGCGCTCGCCGAGTGGACCCAGCGCCTGGCCGACGTGCTGCTGCTGGGCGTCGGCCTGAACCAGGCGATCGTGACCAGCCGGCGCACCGCGCCGGTCGCGCTGGAGACCGAGATCGCCGACCTGGCGGCCCGGTTGCAGTCCCGCTGGCGGCCCGAGGACGCGCTGCGCGCCTTCGGCGACCAGGTCGCCGACTCGACGGCCGACAAGGTGCTGGCCGCCCTCGTGCTGCGGGCCGGCGACAGCGGGCCCGGCCTGGCCCGGGCGCTGGCCGACATGGCGGACTCGGTGCGCGAGGAGGTCCGGCAGCGGCGCGCCATCGAGGCGGACCGCTCCAAGCACCGCACCACGATCCGCTGGATGGTCGGCATCATCCTGCTGGTCATCGTGATCGGCGCGTTCAACTCCCGCTACACCGCGCCCTATTCGACGGTGCTGGGCCAACTGGTGCTGGCCGTCGTGGCGGTGGCGTTCGTGGCGGTGATCGCCTGGATGCGCTCGCTGGCCCGGCACACCCCGCTGCCCCGGCTGCTGGAACCCGACCGCCGCTCCAAGACCGGCCGGCTGCCCGGCCACCGGGCCGCCGACGAGAGCGCCGCGGCCGAGGACGAAGCACTGCTGAAGGAGGCCCGGTGATCTCCCCCTGGGCGGTCGTCGCCGGCGGCGCTGCGGCCGGCGGGGTGGCCCTGCTGCTGGCCGAACTCCGGCCCGCCCCACCGGACCTGGGCCAGGCCCTGGACCGGCTGCACCGCGTCCCCGAGCCGCGCCGGGCCGAGGACGACGACGTCGCGCTGCCCTGGTACGACCGGGTCGGCGAACGCTCCGGGCGGCTGCCCGGGGTGCGCGTCCCGCACCAGGAACTCGCCCTGATCGGCCGCAGCCCGGCCCGGTTCATGGCCCACAAGCTGCTGTTCGCCGCCCTCGGCCTCGCCCTGCCCGGCTACCTGTCGGTGATGGCCGCCGTGGTCGGCGACGGCCTTCCGCTCGCCGTCCCGCTGCTGGTCGGGCCGCTGCTGGCCGGACTGCTCTGGTTCGTCCCCGACGGCATCGTCTCCGGCGAGGCCAAGGAGGCCCGCACCGAGTACCTGCACGGCATCGCCGCCTACCTGGAACTCGTCGCGCTGGAACGGGCCGCCGACTGCGGGCCCGCCGAGGCGCTGCGCCGGGCCGCCTCGGTCGGGCGCGGCACGGTGTTCCGGAGAATCCGCGACGCCCTGGAGCGGGCCGCCACCGACCGGCTCCCGCCCTGGGACGGACTCGACGCGCTGGCCCGGGAGTTGGGCCTCACCCCGCTCCAGGACGTGGCCGACATCATGCGGATCTCCGGCGTCGACGGCGCCGCCGTCTACGACACCCTGCGGGCCCGCGCCAAGAGCCTGCGCGGCGAACTGCTCTCCGAGGAGCTCGCCAAGGCCAACGCCGACAGCGAACGGATGGTGGCCCCCGGCTCCGCCCTGACCCTGCTGATGACCGTCCTGATCGCCTTCCCGGCGGTCTACCAGATGCTCAACAGCGGCTGACCGCACCGCACCGCACCGCACCACTCCGCCCACCGACCCCAGACCCCAGACCCCAGACCCCAGACCCCAGACCCCAGACCGAGCAGCGAACGAACAGCGCCACCCGTACCGAGTCCCTTCCCGCGAAGTCCTGGAGACCACACCATGGCCCGAATCCGCTCCGTGGCGGCCGCCCTGCGGCCGCTGCTCCCGCTCCATCTCGTCCGACCCGCCGTCGAGTACCGCCTCGTCAAGCTGCGCGCCGCCCGCGAGTCCGGCGACCGGGGCGCGATCAGCATCGAACTCGCCCTCGCGGTGATCGTGCTGGTCGCCATCGCCGGGACGGTCGTCTACGCGATCACCCAGCTCGGCCAGAAGGTCCAGGGCAACATCCAGAAGGACGTCCCCGCCGGCGGCACCGCGCCGTGATCCGCCGCCCGCACCGGCCCGCCACCCGGCCCGCACCGGCCGGGTGGCTCGCGCGTGCCCGCAGGTCCGACCGGGGCGCGATGGCGATCAGCCTCGCCATCGTGTTCCCGGCCGTGCTGTTCGTGATCCTCCTGGTGGTGCAGGCCGGCCTGTGGTGGTACGCCGAACAGGCCGCGCTGGCCGCCGCCCGGGAGGGCGTGGAGGCCGGACGGATCAACGGCGCGCCGGCCGGCGCGGGCGAGCAGCGGGCGAGCGAGTTCGTCGGGCGGCTCGGCGACGTGGTCGAGCTGGCGCAGCCGCCCCGGCAGACCGGCGGCGACCCGGACCTGTACCAGCTGTCCGTCACCGTGGAACCGCTCACCCTGTTCCCGTTCGCCGACCTGGCGATCACCAAGACGGCCACCGCGCCCCGCGAGAAGTTCGTCGCACCGGGGCAGCCGTGAGCGCCCGGGGGAGGACCGATGGCCGGGGCAACCGCCTTGCCGGGGACCGGGGTTCGTTCGCGATCGAGGCGGCGGTCCTGGTGCCGGTGATCCTGAGCTTCGCGCTGATGGCGGTGGCCGCCGGACGGCTGCAGACCACCGGTTCGGTGGTCGACGCCGCGGCCCGCGCCGGGGCCCGGGCCGCCTCGCTGGCCCGCACCCCGAGGGGGCCCGGCAGGCCGCCGCGGACGCCGTCGGGGCCTCGCTGGCCTCCCGGGCGGTGCGGTGCGAGGCCGAGCCGACCGGGGACCCGCAGTACGGCACGCTGGACACAGCCGGCGGCCAACTGGCCACCGTCACCGTCCGGGTGTCCTGCACGGTGCCGCTGTCCGACCTGATCGGGCTGGACGGCGTGCCCGGCCGCAAGACCGTCACCGGCATGTTCACCTCCGTGCTGGACCGTTATCGGGGAAACTGATGGGGCGTCAACAGACCGTGGGGGGAGGGAACGTGGCCGAACGAGGCGTGAACGCCCGGGACCGGGGCAGCATTTCGGTCATGGTTGCCATCACCGCCGTCAGCCTGGTGGCCGTGGTCGGCCTGGTGCTCGACTTCGGCGGCCAACTGCGCGCCGTGGAACGGGCCGACGCGCTCGCCCAGGAGGCCGCCCGGGTGGCCGGACAGCAACTCGACATCGCCCGGCTGCGCGCCGACGGCGGCTACCAGGTGGACGCGGCGCAGGCCGAGTCCGCCGCCCGGGCCTACCTCGACGGCCAGGGCGTCTCGGGCCGCGTCGACTTCCCCCGGTATCCCGACCTGAGCGAGATCAGCGTCACCGTCACCAGCACCTACCCGACCGCGCTGCTCGGCGTGATCGGCATCACCACACTCTCCGTGCAGGGGCACGGCAGGGCCACCCTGCTGCACGGCATCACGGAAGGGACGACCGGCTGATGGCCGCGCGCGGAGCCGACGACCAGCACCGCAAGGGCCGCCGCACCCGGCGGCCGGACCGCCCCGCCCCCGCCGGTGGCGGCGGACGGCGCCCCGCCCCGGCCCCCGTCGGGCGGGGCGGGCGGCGAGGGCGGGGCGGCTCGGTGCTGGCCGCGCTCGGCGCGCTGCTGGCACTCGTCCTGCTGCTGGTCGCGGTGCCCGCCCTGCTCGGCTACGGCACGCTCGCCGTCGCTGCGGCCGGCGACCCGGTCCACGGCGACCTGCTGACCGCGCTCACCAGCCCCGACGACGGCAGCCTGTTCCTGTGGCTGCTGGTGGGCGTCGGCTGGATCGGCTGGCTGTGCTTCCTGGTCTCCGTCCTGGTCGAGATCCCCGCCCAGCTGCGTGGCCGGGTCGCCCGCCGGATTCCCGCGTTCGGCTGGAGCCAGCGGATCGCGGCCGGCCTGGTCGGATCCGTCCTGGCCCTGCTCCCGGTCGCCGGATCGGCCTTCGCCGCCACCCCCGAACTCGCCCAACGCCCGGCCGCAGTCGCCCAGTTGAACGCCGCCCCGGCGTACGCCGCACTGCCCGCCGGAGCGCCCGCGGCCGCGCCCGCCGCCGACCCGCAGCAGCCGGTCTACACCGTCCGCGACGCCCGCCCCGCCGACAGCCTCTGGTCGATCGCCGAACGCCAACTCGGCTCCGGCGAACGGTGGACCGAGATCGCCAAGCTCAACGCGGGCCGCCCGATGGACGGTTCGGGCACCCGCTTCGACGCCGACCGGCCGATCCAGCCCGGCTGGCAGCTGCTGATGCCCGCCGACGCCGCGCCCGACACCGGCCCGGCCGCCACCGCCCGCAGCACCACCGGCACCCCGCCCGCGCTCCCCGCCGCGCCCGCCGCGCCCGCGCACGGCAGCGTCACCGTGCACTCCGGCGACTCGCTCTCCGCGATCGCGCAGCGGGAGCTGGGCGACGGCGACCGCTGGCCCGAGCTGTTCGAGGCCAACAAGGGCGTCGCCGCCCCCGACGGCGAGAAGCTCACCGACCCGGACGTGCTCGCCCCCGGCATGGTGCTCACCGTGCCCGGCGCGGCCCAGGCCCCGGAGAGCCCGGCGCCGAGCGCGCCCGGTACGCCGAGTGTCCCGACCGCACCGAGCACGCCGAGCACGCCGAGCACGCCCGAGACCCCGGCGCCGGGCGCGTCGACCCCGCCCGGGTCGGAGGCCACCCCCGCGCCCGCGCAGCCGTCCGCCGCGCAGTCGCCCGCGCCGCAGGACTCCGCGTCCGCCACGAACCTGCCCGCCGTCCGCGAGCAGCACACCGCCGCCACCGGTGGCGACGACTACACCGTGGCGCTGGCGGCGTCCGGCCTCGGCGTGCTGATGGCCGCCGCGCTGATCACCCTGGTCGCCCGCCGCCGCACCGACCAGCAGCGGGCCCGCCGCCCCCGGCACCGGATCGCGCTGCCCTCGGCCGCCGCCGGCCGCTTCGAGGCGGAGCTGAAGGCCCGCCAGGACGAGCACGGCCTGGAACTGCTCAACCGCGCCCTGCGCACCCTGGGCCGCAACGCCGTCCGCGGCGAGAAGCGGCTGCCCGCCCTGGTCGCCGCCCGGGTCACCACCGTGGGCACCGTCGAACTGCACCTGGCCGCACCGGCCGTGCCGATCGCCCCGTTCCGGGCCGCGCACGCCCCGAACGTGTGGTGGTGCCCGACCGACTCCACCGAGCTGCTGTCCGCCGGGCAGGCCGCCAAGCACGCCGCCCCCTACCCGGCGCTGGTCACCCTCGGCGCCACCCCGGACGGCTCGACCGTCCTCGCCGACCTGGAGACCGTCCGGCTGGTCCACCTCTCCGGACACCCCGAGGACGCCGAGGACGTGTTGCGCAGCCTGGCCGTCGAACTCGCCCACAGCCCGCTCGCCGACCGCCTGCACCTGCACCTGGTCGGCATTGCCCCCGACCTGCCCACCGCCGGCCCCGCCGCCGACCGGGTGCACCACCACCCCACCCTGGAGGCCGCGCTCGCCGCCCTCGGCCCGCGCACCGCCAAGGCCCGCGCCACCCTGATCGGCGCGAACGTCGGCAGCCCCCGCGAGGCCCGCAGCCGGGGCAGCGCGGACGAGGCGTGGCTGCCCGAGATCGTGCTGTCCGCGCAGCCGCCCACCGGCGGCGTGCCCGCCGAACTCGGCCGCCTGCTCGACGGCCGCCCCCGCACCTGCCTGGCCGTCCTCACCCGCGCCCCCGAGCGCGGCGCCGGCCCGGTCGCCCGCTGGACGCTCCCCGCCACCGGCCACGCCCCGCTGCCCGGCCTGCACCTCAGCGTCGAACTCCAGCGACTGAGCCGCGAGCAGTACGCCCAGCTCGGCGAACTCGTCCGCGCCTCCGGCGACTTCACCCAGCACCCGGCCCCGGAATGGACCCTCGACGGCCCGCACAACGGCCCCGAGGACGAGCAGGAACTCCCGCTGCCCGTCCCGCGCTGGCCACCGTCGGCGCCGCGATCGGCGCCGTCCCCGGCTCGCTCGGCCACGGCTCGGGCGACGGCTCGGCCGGTGACTTGGGCAACGGCTTGGGCAACGGCTTCGGCGGCGGCCTGCTGGGCGTCGGCCCCGGCCCGGCGGACCCGGACCCGGACACCGACCCGGGCGCGGGCGCGGGCGCGGGCACGGACACCGGCGGGCGGGCCGAGGGCACCCTCGACGCCCGCCTGATCGCCCTGCTCGGCGGCCCGACCGGCCCGGAGGCGAGCGCCGCGAGCGCCGTCGGCACCGCGGGCGCTCCGCCGAAGCCCAGCCTGGCCAAGCCGGTCGGGGGTGGCGGCAGCGGGGCGGGCGAGCGGTCGGACGGCGGCGAAGCGGCCGGGCCCCGGCTGCTGGCCCGGGTGGTGCCCACCGGCAGCAGCCCGTTCGCCGGACTGGTCCCGACCGCCCCCACCAACCCGTACGCGGTCGTCCCGGTGACGCCCGTCCAGCCCGCCGCGCTGCCGCCCGCCGCCGCCGCTGCGCCCGCCGTGCCCGCCGTGCCCGTCGAGCCGCGGCACGCCGCCAACGGCCAGGCCCGCAAGGTCACCACCCCGCCGCACGGCACGCCCGTCGACCCCCGGGTCGCCGCCGCGCTGCCGCAGGACGAACTCCCGCCCACGGCGCCGCCGTTCACCGCTCCCGTACCCGCTCCCGCGCCTGAGTCCGAGCCCGAGTTCGAGGCTGAAAGCGCCGCCGAAAGCACCGCCGAACTCGACCCCGCGTCCGATTCGGTGTCCGTACCCGTACCCGTACCCGTACCCGCGCCCGAGTCCGAGTCCGTCCCGGACGGCGGCACCCGGTCCTTCGAACTCGCCGCCCCGTCGCCCCCGCCGTCCCGGTGCCCCCCGCCCCGGTGGACGCGCCGCCGGTGGTGCCCGAGCCGCTGCCCACCCACGACCAGGCGGCGGCGCCCGACCCGCGTTCCCCGGCCCGGCCGTCCGCCCGGCCCGGGAGCGGTCCGGCCCGCACCGACAGCGACGACCTGCTGGCGATCCTGCGCTCCCCGGAGGCCCACCACCTGCGCTCCGCGCCGCGCATCCGGGTGCTCGGGCCGGTGGACGTGCTCGGCGCGGCAGGCAGTGCCGACCCGGCGGGCCGCCCCCGGCTGACCGAGCTCGCCGCGTACCTGGCACTGCGCCCGGGCAGTGAGCACACCACCGTCGACCGCGACATCCACCCGGGTGCCGCGCACCTCGACCCGCGGGCCACCGCCGAGCGGCTGGCCGAACCGCTGCCGGTCAAGATCGCCGCGCTGGCGGGCTGGCTGGGCACCTCCCCGGAGGGCCGCGACTACCTGGGCGGGCAGCCCGCCGACACGTACAGCCTGGCCCCGACCGTCACCTGCGACTGGGACGAGTTCCGCAGCCTGTACCGGCGCGGCATGCGCTCCACCTCCGCCACCGCCGACGCCGCCCTCGCGCACGCGCTGGCCCTGGTCCGGGGCGCCCCGTTCGCCGAGGCCCCGGCCGGGACGTACGCCTGGGCGGAGGCCGAACGCCAGGACATGCTGGCCGCGATCGTCGACACCGCGCACGAACTCGCCGCCCGCCGCCTCCAGTACGGCGACCACCGCACCGCCGAGGCCGCGATCTTCCGCGCCCTCGCCGTCGCCCCGGAGGTCGAACTCCTGCACCGCGACCTCTTCTACGCCTACGCCTCGGCCGGCGCCCGCGACCAGCTCGTCCGCTCCGTCAACCGCCTCGACGCCCTCAGCCGCCGCACCGGCCGCGACCTCGACCCGGACACCGTCGCCCTGCTCCGCGACCTCCTCACCGGCAGCTGACCCGCCCTCGCCCTCGCCCCCGCCCCCGCCCCCGCCCCGGGACGGGGGACCGCTACCGGGAGGGCAGTCCGCCGGCAGCTCCGGCGGCGGGGGAACAGTGGCGCTGCGGGGCGTCAGGTGCCGTCCGCGGCCGCGTCCAGGGCGGCGATGTCCAGTTTTCCCATGGTCAGCATCGCGGCGGTGGCCCGGCGGACGCGTTCCTGGTCGGGGTCGGTGAGCAGCTCGGTCATCCGGCGCGGCACGATCTGCCAGGACAGGCCGTAGCGGTCCTTCAGCCAGCCGCACGGGCCCGGCGCGCCGCCGTCGGCGGTCAGCAGCTCCCAGTAGCGGTCCACCTCGGCCTGGTCGGCGCAGTCGACCTGGAGCGAGACCGCCTCGTTGAAGCGGAACACCGGGCCGCCGTTCAGGGCCAGGAACTCCTGCCCGAACAGTTCGAAGGACACCAGCATCACGCTCCCGGCCTCGCCCGGCCCGGCCTCCGAGTAGCGCTGCACCTCGGTGATCCGGCCGTGCTCGAACACCGTGGTGTAGAACTCGGCGGCCTGCTCGGCCTGGTCGTCGAACCACAGGAAAGTGGTGATCTTCTGCGCCATCGGAAGGGTCCTCCGTTCCCGGACGGTCACCCGGCCGTACGGCCGGGCCCCCTCGACGGTAGGGCGTGCCCGGCGCTTCCCGGCGGAGCCGCGCCCGGCCGTCCGGGGCGCGTCCGGGCGTGTTCAGGCGCGCCCGGACGTGCCCGGACGTGCCCGGGGTGCCAGCATGGGTGGCATGACCTTCCCGGAGCCGCCGTTCCTGCCCACCGACCATGACGATGAGCAGCAACGGGCCCTGGCCGCACCGCTGTTGGCGCGGTTCGCGGCCCGGCTGGCGGACGCCGGCCGGTGGACGCGCTGTGGGTGCACGGTTCGCTGGCGTGTGGCGACTACCGACACGGCCGCAGTGACCTCGACCTGGTCGCCGTGCTGCCCGCCGCGCCCGACGGGCCGGTGCGGGAGCGACTGGCCGCGCTGCACCGGGAGTTGGGCGCGCGGGAGCCCGGCGCGGCGAAGCTGCACTGCTCGTACCTGCCGCGCGAGGAGCTCGGCGACCCGGCCGCCGCGCACTTCACCTTCGCCCAGGGCGAGCCGATGGAGCGCCCGGTCACGGTCATCGCCCGCCGCGAACTGCTGGACGCCGGAAAGGTGTTGGCGGGCGAGCGGCCCGGCGCGCTGCTGCCGCCGGTCACCGACGCCGCGCTGCACGCACACCTCCGGGCCGACCTGCGCGACTACTGGTACCCGGTCACCGCCCGCCCCGAGCCGTGGCGGCGCGACATCTGGGTGGACTTCGGCCCGGTCACCGCCGTCCGCGCCACCGTCGCGCTGCGCGAGGGCCGGCTGATCACCAAACGCGAGGCGATCGCCCGCCTGCCCGCCCTGGACGCCCCGCCCGGCCTGGCCGAGGACATCGCCGCCCGCCGCTACGGCGTCCCGCCGGTCCTCACCCCGGGGGAGCGCGCTCAACGTGCCGAGCAGGCGCGGCTGTTCACCCGGCTGCTGATCGAACGGGCGCTGGGCTGAAGGGGGTTCGAGCGACGGGCGGTCCGGGCGCGGCGGGTCAGGTGGCGTCGGCGAACAGCGCGGTGAGGCGAGGCAGGCGGGCGGCGGTCTGTTCGGGCGTCCAGGTCGGTTCGGTGAACTCGGCGTTGCAGGGGCTGTCGTGGCCGACCGCCTCCAGCGCCTCCTCCAGGCCGTCCTCCTCGCCGGTGAGCTGCTCGTACGCCTCCTGGGCGCAGTAGTCGAGCAGTTCCCAGTCCGGGAAGTCGTCGTCGTCCCACCGCTCGTAGGGGAGGGCGGCCAGGCGCCGGAGGGCGGGGTGGTCGGCGAGGGCGTCCGGATCGTGGACGGCCAGGCGGTGGGCGTCGCGGCCGAGGCCGATCAACCAGGCGTGGAAGTACCAGAGGCCGTCGTCGCTGACCCAGCCGCGCTTCACCAGCCAGGCCAGCGCCAGCGTGCCCGCGGTGTCCAGCGGGGCGCGGGCCTCGTCCAGGCGGAGCTGGAACTCGAGCACCTCGGACAGCGGCAGCCCGGCGAGGCGCGCGGTCAACCGGTCGGCGCGCTCGCAGCCGGGGCCGCCCGTCGCGCTCGACTCCACCAGGTCCCAGAATCCGTCCGTGTCCATGCCGGGCATCCTGGCACCCGCCGGTGACAGGTCGCCCGCCGCGCCGGAAAGCGCCCGCCGCACGGGGAAGGGGAAGGGGAAGCGGCCGGGCCGCCGGTCGGCTTGACCTCAAGCGGGCTTGACGTCACAGGATGGGCGGCGGGCCGGAACGACCGGCCCGGGAGCGGGCGGAGGCGTGATGCGTGCGGTGTGGCTGCGGGAGTTCGGCGGACCCGAGGTGCTGGTGGCGGGGGCCGCGCCCGATCCGGTGCCGGGGGAGGGGCAGGCGCTGATCGCGGTCGCGCACGCCAACCTGACCTTCGTCGAGACCCAGTTCCGCGCCACCGGCCTCGGGCCGTTCACCGGCGCCCTCCCGATGGTCCCGGGCAACGGCGTCGGCGGCACCGTCACCGCCCTCGGGCCCGGCGCCGACCCGGCCTGGCGGGGACGGCGGGTGGTCTCCTCCACCGGGGGCAGCGGCGGGTACGCCGAACTCGCCGCCGTCCCCGCCGACGGACTGCACGCCGTCCCCGACGGCCTCGCCCTGGACGCCGCCACCGCACTGCTCGCCGACGGCCGCACCGCCCGCCTGCTGCTGGAGACCGCCGCGCCCGCCCCCGGCAGCCGGGTCCTGGTGACGGCCGCCGCCGGGGGCGTCGGCACCCTGCTGGTCCAACTCGCCACCGCCGCGGGCGCGCACGTCGTCGCCGCGGCCGGCGGACCCCGCAAACTCGCCCTCGCCGCCGAACTCGGCGCCGCCGAGACCGTCGACTACCTGCGGCCCGACTGGACGGCCGCCACCGCCCCCGTCGACCTCGTCCTCGACGGCGTCGGCGGCACCCTCGGCCGGGCCGCCGCCGACCTGCTCCGCGACGGTGGGAAGCTGCTCAGCTACGGCCTGGCCAGCGGCAGTTGGACCGCCCTCCCGGACGCGGAGGTCGCCGCCCGCGCCCTCACCGTGCTCACCCTGCGGCCCACCCCCGCGGGCATCCGCGCCGCCACCGCCCACGTCCTCGCCGAAGCCGCCGCGCACCGGCTGCGCCCCGTCATCGGCCGCCGCTTCCCGCTGGAACGCGCCGCCGACGCGCACCGCGCCATCGAGTCCCGCGACACCCTCGGCAAGACCCTGCTGGACGTCGCGCCCGGGGCCTCCTGACCCGCCGCCCCGAAACCGGGTCGTGCCCGACGCGCCCGCGCCGCTAGCATCCCGGCATGTCAGACCAGCCGACGTACCCTCCCCGGCCCCGGCCCGGCGACCGGATCGCGATCGTCTCCCCCGGCTTCGCCGGTCCGGGCGCCTTCCCGCTGCCGCACGAACTCGGACTGCGCCGCCTGCGCGAGGAGTTCGGCCTGGAACCGGTCGAGTACCCCACCACCCGCAGGCTCGGCGCCACCCCCGCCGAGCGCGCCGCCGACCTGCACGCCGCGTTCGCCGACCCGACGATCGCGGCCGTGATGGCCACCCTCGGCGGCGACGACCAGATCACCCTGGTCCCGCACCTCGACGCCGCGCTCCTGCGCGCCCACCCCAAGCCCTTCTTCGGCTACAGCGACAACACCAACCTGCTCGACTTCCTCCACCGCCAGGGCATCGTCGCCTACCACGGCGCCTCCGTCATGACCCAGCTCGGCCGCCCGCACGCCGTCCACCCGCTCACCGCGGCCTCGCTGCGCGCCGCCCTGTTCGAGGGCGGCGCGTACGAACTCACCGCCGCCACCGACACCAGCACCGTGCAGGGCCGCTGGGAGGACCCGGCCACCTTCGACCGCGCCCCCGCCGGCGAACCCGCCACCGGCTGGCGCTGGCACCGCCCCGACCGGGTCGTCGAGGGCACCAGTTGGGGCGGCAACCTGGAGATCCTGCACTGGATGGCCGCCGCGGACCGGCTGCGCCCCGCCGCCGAGTACGCCGGCCGCGTGCTCTTCCTGGAGACCTCCGAGGAACTGCCCAGCGCCACCGAGGTGTTCCGGATGCTGCGCAACCTCGGCGAACGCGGCCTGCTGCGCCAGTTCCCCGCCCTGCTGGTCGGCCGCGCCATGGCCTGGAGCTTCGACCACCCGCACGACGCCGAGGCCCGCGCCCGCTACCGCGCCGACCAGCACGCCGCCGTCCTGCGCGCCCTGGACGCCTACGCCCCCGGGACGATGGCCGTCCTCGACGTCGACCTCGGCCACACCGAACCGCAGCTCGTCATCCCCTACGGCGGCCTGATCCGGGTCGACGGCCCGGCCCGCAGGATCACCGTCACCTACTGACCGCCACCCGCCGCCGCTCGGCCCGATGCCGTTCTCCGGAAAGGGAGTCGAGCGTCAGTAGGAGCCGCCGACGTGCCAGTCGCCGTTCGGCTCCGGGTCGGGCGCCAGGCCCAGGTGCAGGGTGACGGCGGCGGTCGTGAGCAGCGCCAGCGCCAGCACCACGACGGCTACCAGCAGGGCCGCCGTCCCGTCGGACCGGTCCGCGTGCAGTGCCCGGGAGGGTCTCCGGGGCCGGTAGCGGACCGTCAGGACGTCGCCCGCGACCAGGTCGCGGGCCCGCAGGTGGGCGCGGTGCGCGGTGCCGTCGGGCGTGCGGAACTCGACGATCGCCCGGCGCACGGACGGCCGGTCGTCACGGCGCTCCTGCACGTACGTCTCCAGGCAGCGGGCCTCGGCGGTCGTCCCCTCGGCGGCCCACCGTCGCCGCAGCAGCAGCGCGCCGGGGAGGCCGGCCCCCAGCAGGGCTAGCCCGCCCGTGCCCGTGACCAGCCCCGCCACCAGCATCGCCCGGTACGCCATGGTGTTCCGTCCTCCGGCTTCCGCTTCCGCCGCCGTTCCCGATCCGGCTCCGGGCGCGCGGACCGGCACCGGAGTCGCCCCAGTGTCCAACCGGTGATCGTCCGCGCCAAGGGGCGCCCGGCGGTCGGGACGATCCCGTGACGGGGCGGCGACCCGGCCGGGACGGACCGGACCCGCCGTCAACCCTCCCGGGGCCCGGCCTGGCCCGGCCGCCCGCGGACCACGTATCGTGGCCGGGATCGAAGCGTGGTGCGGGACACCACGGCGTACAGGCACGACGTCGCACGGGCGACGGACGGGGGCGGTGACCGAACGGTGGCTGACGTGGCATCGACGACCGGGAACGGCCCCGCGGCCGATCCGGAGGGGACACTCGAACTCCCCCCGAACACGCCCGCCCCCGACCGGACGCCGGAGCACCCGCCCGCCGCGGACCCGTTCGCCACCTCGATCAACCCGGTGGTCCCCGACGCCGCCCTCAGCTCCACCCGCACCATCCCGCTGCCCACCCCCACCCCCGCGGGCGGCACCCCCCTCCCGCCGCCGCCCGCGGCCCCGCCCGCCGCCACCGGCTGGACCGGCACTTTCCCGGTCGTCACCCTCCCGCCCCCGCCGCCGACCCCCGCCGCCCGCCACCGCGCCGACACCGGCGCCCGCGCCCGCGCTCGCCGCCCACGGCATCGGCGGCGGCCTGCGCGGACGCATCCTGGTCGTCGAGGGCGGCTACGGCGGCGGTCGCCGCTGGGGGCGCGGCGGCACCGCGAACGCCTCCGTGCTCTCCGCCGCGCTGGCCGGCGTCGCCCCGCAGGTCCTGCTCTCCGCCGGGCAGGTCGACGCCGTCCACCTGCCCGGCGCCAACGACCCGCAGACCGTCCTGGCCCACCTGCGCGCCGCCGCCCGCCACCCCGGACCGCTGCTCATCCACCTCGGCGGCCACCTGATCACCGACCGGCGCGGCGAACAGCTCTACCTCTCACTGCGCGAGAGCAAGACCTCCGAGAGCCTGCCCTGGTCCGCGATCGCCACCGAACTGCGGCACCGCGGCACCGAGTTGGACACCCTGGTGATCGGCGACCTGAGCGCCGACCAGGTGGTCTGGCCCGGCCTCGCCGCCACCGCCGGACAGCAGCTCTCCGACGGCGTCCCGCTCTGGGCCGTCGTCAACCACGACCCCGACCAGCTCGGCACCTTCACCCGGGCCCTGATCGAGACGCTGCACCGCGGCCGCCCCGGCGCCGACCAGTTCCTCACCCCCGAACTCGTCCGCCAGCAGGTCCACTCGGTGCTGCGCCCCGACACCGTGGTGATCGCCTCCCACCCCGTCGACCGCCCTACTTCCGCAACACCGCCCGGAAGATCGGCCCCGGCGACCCTGCGACCACCGCCCCGCCCGCCACCGCCGCCCGCCCCGGGAAGGCCGCCGCCCCCGCCACCGCCGCGCCCGAACCCACCCGCCCCCGGCTCGCCCCCGGGTGGACGCCGCGCGGCCTGGTCTCGCTACGCAAGCCCGGCGTCCCGGCGACCCCGCCGCGCCGCACGATGATCGTCTCGCTGGTCAAGGGCGAAGCGATGGTCCCGGCGGAGCCGCTCACCGCGACCGTCCCGCTCGGCAAGCCCGAACGCGTCGAACTCGGCAAGGGCGTGCCCGGGTCCGCAGGGTTCGCAGGGTCCGTTCCCGCGCCCGTTCCCGGGTCCGTCGGTGCCCCGCCGGTGGCGTTCGAGAAGACGCTCGAACTCCCGGACCCGGCCGACCCGTTGGCCGCGACCCTCCCGCTGCCGGGCCCCGACCCGCTCGCCGCGACCGTCCCGCTCGGCAAGCCGGCCCCGGCCCCGCTCGTCGAACGCGCCCCCGAGCCGGACGCCCCGCCCCGGCACGACCCACTCGCCGCCACCACCCCGCTGCCCGGGCCGGGCACCCCGGCCATGACCGAAGCCGAAGCCGCAGCCGCGAACCCGACCGCGACCGTCCGGCTCGGCAAGGGGGCCGAGGCCCCGGCGGCCGACCCCGGGCAGGTGCCGCCCGGCGACTACCTGGAGACGATCGGCCACATCGTGCGCAACGCCGAGGCGGGCGACCACGACACCGCCGCCGCCCTCGCCCTCGCCCTGGAGGAGAAGGCCGTCGGCGCGTACGGCGCCCGCGCCCCCGTCGTGCTCCAGGTCCGCCAGGTCCGCGCCCACGTCTGCCGGGTCGGCGGCCTCCCCTCGGTCGCCGCCGAGCTCTACCGCCAGGTCGCCGCCGCCCTCCTGCAGACCGACGGCCCCGACCACCCCGAGACCCAGCGCGCCGTCACCAACGCCGAAGCCTGCTGGCGCGCCGTCAAGGACCCCACCGAGGCCATCCGGATCGCCCCCGACATCATCGAGCTCCGCGCCCACCTCCCCGGCCCCGAGAACCGCAAACTCCGCGCCGCGGAACGCTACTTGCGCCAGCTCGCCGCGGCCAAGGCCGGCGGCTAGCCACCAGGGCCCGTCCGGCGGATCCTGCCAGGCTCTCCCCGAGCACAGCCGCTGCTGTGGGACTTGACGGTGCTTCCGATCAATTGGGTCGACACCCGTTCCGGGCTGCGGGAAACTCCTCGCGATGACTCAACGAACCGACACGCCTCCCACGTGGGACGAGCGTACGCAGCTGGTCACTTTCCTGGACTACGCCCGTGACACCGCGCGAGCCAAGTGTGAGGGCGTGTCCGCCGAGGACGCCCGCAAGGCCCCGCTCCCGAGTTCACCGCTGATGACGCTGTGCGGGCTGATCAGCCATCTGCGGTGGGTCGAGTACTACTGGTTCCAAGTGATGTTCCTGGGCGAGGAGCCCGCGGGGCCGCTCACCGGGGCGACCGACGACGATCCCGACCCTGAGATGCGGACAGCAGTCGACATTCCGTTGCCCCGGCTTCTTGCCGAGTACGAGGAGCAGAGTGCGCGCTACCGCCGCCTGGTGTCCGACCACGACCTGAACTCAACGGCCAGGCGTTCCATCAGCGACGGCCGCAACGTAGACCTCCGGTGGGTGATCCTCCACCTCATCGAGGAGACGTCCCGCCACAACGGTCACCTTGATGTCGTGCGTGAGCTCGTCGACGGGCGGACCGGCGCCTGAAACCGGTCGTGCGGGTTGCGAGCGGAGCCCCAGTCGGATCGCTGCCACGGTGGCGGTGCGGTGGAAGACGTGGGCCCGCTTGTCGAAGCCGGTCGGCCTGCCGCCTCGGCTGCCGCGGCGCTTGCGGTTGGCCCGCTGGTCCTTCGGCTCGGGGACGGTGTGCTTGATCCGGCGTCTTCGCGGGTAGCGGCGGTTTCACCGGGATGAGTACGCCTTGTCGCCGCCGAGGTGATCGGGCCGGGTGCGGGGACGGCCGCCGTCCCGGCGGGCGGCCCGGACACGTTCCATGACCGGGATGAGCTGCGGGGTGTCACCCCACTGGCCCGACGCCCGCCTCGCTGCCCGCCCTCGGGCAGGTGCGGCTTCAGCCGAGCCCACTCGTCACCCGTCGGATCTCCCCCCCATGCCCATGCCGACGGGCCGGAGCCCCGGCAGTCACAAGATCCGCCGGACCGGGCCCGGTCGCCGGCCGCCGGCCGGGAGGCGGACGGTACGCACGGCGGCCCGGGCCGCCGTCGCGGGCTGCCTCAGCGGGCGCCGCCGTTGACGTACAGGGTCTGGCCGCTGACGTAGGAGGCGTCCTCGCTGGCGAGGAAGGCGACCACGGCGGCGACCTCCTCGGGTCGGCCGACCCGGCGCAGCGGGGTGCGGCCGGCGACCTCGGCCTGGTGCTCCTCGGGGGTCGCGCCGACCCGCTCGGCGGTCGCGGCGGTCATCGAGGTGGCGATGTAGCCGGGGGCGACGGCGTTCACGTTGACGTGGTAGGGGCCGAGTTCGATGGCCAGGGTGGCGGTGAGGCCCTGGATGCCGGCCTTCGCCGCCGCGTAGTTGGCCTGGCCGCGGTTGCCGAGCGCGGAGCGCGAGCTCAGCGACACGATCTTGCCGTACTTCTGGGCCACGAAGTACTGCTGCGCGACGTGCGCGCAGTTGTAGGCGCTGGTCAGGTTGACCGCGAGCACGGTGTCCCAGTCCTGCTTGGGCATCTTGAAGAACAGGTTGTCGCGGGTGATCCCGGCGTTGTTGACCAGGATGTGCACCCCGCCCAACTCCTCGACCACGGCGGCGAACAGGGCCGCCACCGCGTCGTAGTCGGCGACGTCGCACCCGTATGCCCGCGCGCTGCCGCCCGCCGCGGCGATCTCCTCCACGGTGCCCTTCGCGCGCTCCGCCGTGAGGTCGACCACGGCCACCGTCGCGCCCTCCTCGGCCAGCCGCCGGGCGGTGGCCGCCCCGATGCCCTGCGCGGCCCCGGTCACCACCGCGATCCTGCCGTCGAACCTGCCCATCGTCGCACTCCGTTCCTGAGGTTCCGTCATGTCCGTTGAGGGGGAAGGTGGTTCAGTCGCGCTCGACCAGGACAGCGGAGCCCTGGCCGACGCCGACGCACATGGTGGCCAGGCCGCGCCGGTCACCGGTGCGGCGCATCCGGTGCAGCAGGGTGGTGAGGATGCGGGCGCCGGAGCAGCCCAGCGGGTGGCCCAGGGCGATCGCCCCGCCGGAGGGGTTGACCAGCTCCGGGTCGATGCCCAACTCGCGCACCGAGGCCAGCGCCTGGGCCGCGAAGGCCTCGTTGAACTCGGCGGTGTGCAGGTCGGAGAGCTTCCAGCCGGTGCGCTCCAGCACCCGCCGGGTGGCCGGTACCGGGCCGACGCCCATCACGTCGGGGTGCACGCCCGCCGAGGCGCCCGCCACGTACCGGCCCAGCGGCTCCAACTCCAGGTCGCGCAGCGCCCGTTCGCTGACCAGCAGCAGCGCCGCCGCACCGTCGTTCATCGGCGAGGCGTTGCCCGCGGTGACCGTCCCGCCGGGGCGGAACACCGGCTTGAGGGCGGCCAGCTTCTCGGCGGTGGTGTCCGGCCGGATCGACTCGTCGCGGTCGACCGCCGTCCCGTCCGGGCGGACCACGGGCAGCAGTTCGGCGTCGAAGTGCCCCGACTCCCGGGCGGCGGCGGCCAGTCGGTGGCTGCGCAGCGCGAACGCGTCCTGCTCCTCGCGCCCGATCCGGTGGCGGGTGGCGACCTCCTCGGCGGTCTCGCCCATCGACAGCACGCCGTGCAGCTCGCGCATCCGCGGGTTGGTCAGCCGCCAGCCGAGCCGGGTGTCGAAGGTCTCCATCCGGTGCGGCAGCGCCTCGTCCGGGCGGGGCAGCACGAACGGGGCGCGGCTCATCGACTCGCAGCCGCCCGCGACGACGACGTCCGCCTCGCCGGAGCCGATCGCCCGGGCCGCGGTGGTGACGGCCTCCATCCCGGAGGCGCACAGCCGGTTGACGGTCGCGCCGGGGACGGTCTCGGGCAGCCCGGCCAGCAGGACCGCCATCCGGGCCAGGTTGCGGTTGTCCTCGCCGGCCTGGTTGGCGGCGCCCCAGTACACGTCGTCGATCCGCGCCGGGTCCAGCGCGGGCACGTCGGAGAGCAGCCCGCGCAGCACGGCCGCCGACAGGTCGTCGGGCCGGACGGCGGACAGCGCGCCGCGCAGCCGCCCGATCGGGGTGCGGCGGGCGGCGGCGATGAAGACCGGAAGCACTTCGTCGGGCTCCTTGTCGGTGGGGGAGGGGGTCAGAACGCGTTGACGCCGGTCAGGGAGCGCCCGATGAGCAGCTTGTGGATCTGGCTGGTGCCCTCGTAGAGGGTCATCACCCGGGCGTCGCGCAGGTACTTGCCGACCGGGTACTCGTCGATGAAGCCGTACCCGCCGAACACCTGGAGCGCGTTGTTCGCGCAGCGCACCGCCGCCTCGGAGGCGTACAGCTTGGCGACGGAGGACTCGGTGGCGAACGGCAGGCCGCGGTCGATCAGGTCGGCGACCCGCCAGGTCAGCAGCCGGGCCGCGTCCACGTCGACGGCGATGTCGGCCAGCAGCTCCTGCACCAGCTGGTGGTGGGCGATGGGCTTGCCGAACTGCTCGCGCTCCCCGGCGTAGCGCACCGCCGCCTCCAGGGCGGCCCGGGCGATGCCGACGCAGCCCGCCGCGACCGACATCCGGCCCTTGGCCAGGGCCGCCATCGCCACCGTGAAGCCCTTGCCGAGCTCGCCCAGGCGGGCGCCGTCCGGCACCCGGACCCGGTCGAGGGCCAGCTCGGCGGTGGCCTGCCCGCGCAGGCCCAGCTTGCCGTGTACCGGGGTGCGGGTGAGGCCGGGCGTGTCGGTGGGCACCAGGAAGGCGCTGACGCCGCGGTGCCCGGGTTCGCCGGTGCGGGCGAAGACCAGGGCGACGTCCGCCCACGTCCCGTTGGTGATGAACATCTTGGCGCCGGAGATCAGCCAGTGGTCGCCGTCGCGCTCGGCCCGGGTGGTCAGGTTCGCCGCGTCCGAGCCGGTGCCGGGCTCGGTCAGCGCGAAGCAGCCCAGCGCCTCGCCCGAGCACAGCCGGGGCAGCCAGTACCGCTTCTGCTCCTCGGTGCCGAAGGCGTGGACCGACTTGGCGACCAGCCCCAGCGTCACCGACACCACGCCGCGCACCGAGGAGTCGCCGCGGCCCAGCTCCTCCAGCACCAGGCAGTACGCCAGGTGGTCGCCGCCGCTGCCGTCGTACTCCTCCGGCAGGGTCAGTCCCAGGAAGCCCAGGTCGCCGAGCTTCTTGACGACGCCCAGGTCGATGGACTCCGCCCGGTCCCACCCGGCGGCGAACGGCACGATCTCCCGATCGGTGAACTCGGCCGCCAACCGCCGTACGGCGGCCTGCTCCTCGGTCAGTTCCAGGTCCACGCGGCGCCACCCCGAACAAGTCGACGATCCTGACGTTCCTGCGGTGCCGGTAAACTAGCACTGCAAGTTTTACGGTGACTGTAGCCCGCCCCGCCCGGAACCGGAAGAGCACCCGGCAGCCCCCCGCAGCCGTCCGCGGGCACCTGCGAGAATGACCCGGACCCCGCAGGCCCGCGCCCCCAGGAGGCGGAGATCGCCCGACCCCGCACCCCCCTGCTCAGCCGGGAACGCATCATCGCCGCCGCCCTCGCCCTGGTCGACGCCGAGGGCCTGGCCGCGCTCTCCACCCGCCGCCTGGCCGCCGAACTCTCGGTCAGCGGCCCCTCGCTCTACAACCACTTCGCCACCAAGGACGACCTGCTCGACGCCGTCGTCGACAGTGTGATGGGCGAGGTCGACCTCACCATGTTCGACGCGCCGGACGACTGGCGCACCGCCCTGCACGCCTGGGCCCGCTCCTACCGCGCCGCCCTCACCGCCCACCCCCACCTCGTCCCCGTCCTCGCCCAGGGTCCCGGCCGCCGCCCGCACGCCCTGCGGCTGGCCGACGCCGTCTTCGGCTGCCTGGTCGACGCCGGCTGGCCCCGCGGCCAGGCCACCCGGATCGGCGCCCTGATGCGCTACTTCGTCACCGGCTCCGCCCTCGCCTCCTTCGCGGCCGGCTTCCCCGACGACGCCAGCCTCTACGACGCCGCCGACTACCCCCACCTCGGCGACGCCCACCGCCTCGCCGAACACCGCCGCAGCATCGACGAGGGCGCCTTCGCCACCGGCCTCGACGCCCTCCTCGACGGCCTCGACCTGCGCTACCGCCGCCTGCCCTGAGCCCCCGGCCGCCCCGGACCGTCCCGCACCGGCCCGAGCCGCCGCCCGGCGGGAGCCGTCAGGGCCGCTGCCACCGGCTCCCGTGGTCGCGGCAGTCCGGCGAGCACCGGGCCGGCTCCGGCAGTTCCGCGTACCCGGACGGCGCCCGCGCCACCCGGCCGCATCAGCGTCCGGTACGGCCCCCGGCCCGCGGCTCCGACCCGCCCGTCGGGAACAGCGCCGTTCCCAGGGCCTCCAGCGCCCGCCGCACCTCGTCGGCCGGGTCGCCCGCGTGGTACGGGTGTTCGCTCGGCTCGATGCCGTCCAGGAACTCCTGGTAGCGCAGCGCGGAGTGCACGTGCGCCAGTGGCGCCGCCAGCTCCAGGGCCCGCTCCGGGTCGCTGCGCGGCGCCGGCGCCCGCCAGGCCGCGACCCAGCGCGCGCGGACGTCCGCCCAGCGCTCCGGCGACAGGAACGCGGCGGGCCGCAGCCCGTCCAGCGCCGGATGGCCCCAGACCGCGTCCGAGAAGTCCAGGACCGTGACCCGCTCGCCGTCGAAGCGCCAGTTGCCCGGGTGGAAGTCGCCGTGCACCAGGGTCAACGGCAGCCCGCAGTCGGCGAGTTCGGCCGCGATGGCGGGCAGCAGCCCGGCCAGCTCCAGCGCCTTCGCGTACTCCGCGTCCGTCAGCTCCGGCCGCAGCCGCTCCAGCAGCGCCGGGAAGCGGGCCGCCAGCGCGGCCGGGGAGCAGTCCGGCAGCTCGCCCGGGCCGTCCGCGGCGACCGCCGCCTGCACCGCCGTCCACCGGTCGAGCACGTCCAGCATGCCGTCGGCCGGTACGCCCCAGCAGTCCACCCCGGGCACGTCCGCGAGCAGCACCCGCCGGCCGTCCGCCGCGAGCACCCGCGGCACCAGCTCCGGGTCGGCCTTCCCCGCCCGGGCGATCACCGCCGCCTCCGGCACCGCGAACGGCGGGGTGCTCTTCAGCCACACCGGGCCGTCCCCGGTCGGGAACCGCGAGAGCGCCGACAGGTTCCAGCTCCGCACCTGCTCCACCGGCCCCCGCCTGGGCCGCCCCAGCGCCGCCAACTCGCCGTCGGCCCAGGCCCATTCCGCGTCCAGCCCGTCCGCCGACGCCCACCGCAGGCGCAGCGGGTGGCCCGCGTCCGGCACCGTCCCGGCCGCGGTCAGGGCCCCGGTCGGGCGCCGCTCCGCCACCGCCAGGTACACCGTCTCGCCGCCCCGGCCGCCCGCGCCGCCCGCCACCGAGAGCAGCCGCAGCACCGCCAGCGGCACCCCCGCCGCCGCCGAGGCCCGCGCCGCGACCTCCCCGACCTGCGCCCAGAACGGCGCGGCCGTGACGAACGGCCCCACCGCCCCGACGAGTTGGCCCTGCCACTCGACCACGACGGTCGCCGTCCGCTGCTCAGTCGTCTGCACCCGGGCATTCTCCGGACGGCACCGGGCCCGCGCCAGCGAATAAAGCGGAGAACCGCAGGCGGCGGGCCCGGTCGCCCCGAGGGGCCGGTCAGTCCGAGCTGTCCTCGAAGGGCCGGGAGAGCGAGAGCCCGAAGCGGCCCTCCTCGTCGGTCCACCAGTCGGTCAGGCGCAGACCGGAGGCGAAGAGCTCGCGTTCGACGCGTTCGCGGCGGAACTTCGCGGAGACCTCGGTGTGCAGTTCCTCGCCGGCCTCGAAGTGCACGGGCAGGCCGAGGTCGGCGACCTTGACGGTCTGGTCGCGCAGCGAGCGCAGCCGCATCTCGATCCACTCGTGCTCGGCGTCCCAGAGCGCCACGTGCTCGAACTGCCCGGGGTCGAAGTCGGCGTCCAGCTCGCGGTTGAGCACCGACAGCAGGTTGCGGTTGAACGCGGCGGTGACCCCGGCGGCGTCGTCGTAGGCGGCGACCAGGACGGTGGGCTCCTTGACCAGGTCGGTGCCGAGCAGCAGCCAGTCGCCGGGCATGAGCTGGGCCCGCAGGCCGGTCAGGAAGTCGTGGCGTTCGGCGGGCAGCAGGTTGCCGAGGGTGCCGCCGAGGAAGACCACCAGCCGGGGGCCGCCGCCGTCGGGCAGGCCCAGGCTCCGGGTAAAGTCGGACAGCACGGCGGAGACGTCCAGCCCCGGGTACTCGGCGATCAGCGCCTTCGCGGCGGACTCGAGGGCGCTCTCGCTGACGTCGACCGGGACGTAGCGCTCCAGGGTGCCCGCGGTGCGCAGCGCGTCGAGCAGCAGGCGGGTCTTCTCGGAGGAGCCGGAGCCCAGTTCGACCAGGGTGCGGGCCCTGGTGGTGGCGGCGATCGTGTCGGCGCGGGCGGCGAGGATCTCGCGTTCGGCCCGGGTCGGGTAGTACTCGGGCAGCCGGGTGATCTCCTCGAACAGCTCGGAGCCGCGGGCGTCGTAGAACCACTTCGGGGGCAGCCGTTTGGGTCGGCCGCCCAGGCCCTCGCGGACGTCCGCGCGCAGCGCGTGGTGCAGGTGGTCGGGGGGCAGCAGGCGGGTGAGCCGGTATCCGGTCATCGCGGGGCGTCCTCTCGAATGCGCGGGCCGACGGCGGCCAGCGGGGTCAGCGAGCTGCCGGCCGCGTCGGCCACCAGCAGGGTGCGGTCGGGGACTTCGGACCAGCCGGGCCCGTCGTCGAAGGGCTCGGAGGCGAGCAGCACCGAGCCGTCCGGGTCGCGGCGCTGGAACAGGGTGTCGCCCCACACCGTGGCGGCGAGCGAACGGCCGTCGGTGGCCAGCAGGTTGATCCGGGACCCGGCCGGTTCCGAGGCGAGCAGGCAGACCTCGGCCAGCGACTCGCCGAGTTCCCCGCCCGCGCGCAGCCGGTTCAGCACCAGGGCCCACAGCAGCGCCGAGTCGGTGCGCGCCTCCAGCTCCAGCAGCTCGGCGGCGGGCAGCAGCGCGGCCAGCGGGGCGAAGGCGCCCGGCCAGCCGGGCAGGGCGCCGTTGTGGCTGAACAGCCAGCGTCCGGCGGCGAACGGCGCGGCGGCCTGCGCCCCGGCGGCGCAGCCGGGGGTGGCGGAGCGGACGGCGCCGAGCACGGCGTGCGAGCTGACCACCCGGGCCAGGTCGGCGAGGTCGCCGTCGGCCCAGATCGGGCCCTCCCGCCGGTAGCGGGCCGGGCGTTCGTCGCCGGACGCGTACCAGCCGACGCCGTAGCCGTCGACGTTGACGGTGCCGTGGCGCTGCAGCCGGGGCGCCCAGGACTGCCGCAGCAGCCCGTACGGCGGGTCGAGCAGGACCGAGCGGATCGGGACCGGGCGCCCCAGGTAGGCGAAGTGGCGGCACATCAGGCGCGCGCCCCCGAGCCGTCGCGGCCCCAGCCGTCGCCCGAGCCGTCGCGGCCGGAACCGGCCCCGCCGCGGGGCCCGCCGGAGCCCGGACCGGCGCCGTTCCCGGTGCGGGGCTCGGCGTCGCGGGCGGTGCGGGGCTCGGCGTCGCGGGCGGTGCGGAAGCCGGCGAAGATCTGCCGCCGCACGGGGTAGTCCCAGTTGCGGAAGGTGCCCCGGCAGGCGACCGGGGCGACCGCGAACGAGCCGCCGCGCAGCACCTTGTACTCGGGGCCGAAGAACACCTCCGAGTACTCCCGGTACGGCCAGGCCGCGAACCCCGGGTAGCCGGTGAAGTCGCTGGCCGTCCACTCCCACACGTCGCCGATCAACTGCCGGGCGCCGTACGGCGACTCGCCCTCGGGGTAGGCGCCGACCGGGGCCGGGCGCAGGTGCCGCTGGCCGAGGTTGGCGTGCTCGGGGCCGGGCGCGGCGTCGCCCCACGGGAAGCGCCGGGAGCGGCCGGTGGCGGGGTCGTGCCGGGCGGCCTTCTCCCACTCCGCCTCGGTCGGCAGCCGCCGCCCCGCCCACCGGGCGTACGCGTCGGCCTCGTACCAGCTCACGTGCAGCACCGGCTCGTCCTCCGGCACCGGTTCGAGGTGGCCGAAGCGGCGGCGCAGCCACTGGCCGCCCTCCTGCCGCCAGAACAGCGGCGCCTCCAGGCCGGCCGACATCCGGTGCGCCCAGCCCTCGGGCGCCCACCAGCGCCGGTCCCGGTAGCCGCCGTCGGCGATGAAGCGCTGGTAGGCGCCGTTGGAGACCGGCGTGGTGTCGAGCCAGAACGCGGGCAGCTCGACCGGGTGGGCCGGGCGCTCGTTGTCCAGCGCCCACGGCTCGGTGTCGGTGCCCATGGTGAACGACCCGGCGGGGACCAGGACTTCGGCGGGCAGCGGGCCGGTGGCGGCGGGCGGCGGCGGGGCGTCCAGCACGGCCGGGCCGGTGCGCAGCTGGTGGGTGATCAGCATGGTCTCGTCGTGCTGCTGCTCGTGCTGGACGATCATCCCGAACGCGAACCCGGCGTCCAGCAGCGGCGCGCCCTCCAGCGGGGAGGCGGCCAGCAGGTCCAGCACCCGGCCGCGCACCTCGTGCGCGTAGGCGCGGGCCTCGGCGGGCGGTAGCAGCGGCAGCCGGGGGCGTTCGGCGCGCGGGTGCTCGAACGCGTCGTACAGCGGGTCGATCTCCGGGTGCAGCGGGTCGCGGCCGCCGACGTTGCGCAGCAGCCACAGCTCCTCCTGGTTGCCGATGTGCGCCAGGTCCCACACCAGCGGCGACATCAACGGCGAGTGCTGGGCGACGAGTTCGGCGTCGTCGACGGCCTCGGTGAGCTGGGCGGTGCGCTCCCGCGCGGCGAGCAGCTCGACGGCGATCAGGTCGCGCAGCAGCGCGGGGTCGGTCCGGTCGGCGTTCAGCACGGGGCGTCCTCCTGCCGTACGAAAGGGGTGGCGGTCAGCACGGGGCGTCCTCCTGGAGGACGGCGGCACCGGCGCGCAGGGCGGCCAGCTGGTCGTCGGCCGGGCAGCGGCCGCGGGCCGGGTAGCGCTCGGCGAACTCGACCAGGGGGGTGCGCAGTTCGCTGCCCCGGCGGGCCAGCGAGCGTTCGGCGGCGGCGAAGCACAGCAGGGCGGCGCGGCGCAGGTCCGGGTCGGCCATGCCGAGCGCGGCGGCGCGCCGCCACAGGCCCGAGCGCGGGGCGCGGCTGCCCGCGTGGCCGAGCCGCTCCAGCGCGGCGTGGGCCTCGTCGGCCGCCACCGGGTCGTCCAGCAGCGCGCTGACCAGGGCCAGCGGCACCCGCCAGCCCTCGCCGGGCTGGGCGTCCATCATCCGCAGCTCCAGGTACCCGTGCGGGCGCACCGGCGGGAACAGCGTGGTGCGGTGGTAGTCCAGGTCGGCCAGGGTGGCGGGCCGCTCGCCCGCGCCGCGCAGCCAGCCGCGGAAGGTCAGCCCGGCCGGCGCGTCCCACGGCACCCCGCCGGAGCGGCGCACGCACAGCAGCGCGGCGTCCAGCACGTACCGGGCCCAGGCGTCGCGCGGGTCGGCGGACGGCGGCGGGGCCAGCGTCCGGGAGGGGTCCATCCGGGACCAGACCAGCTGCCGGGTCGACTTCCAGCCGGTCGGACGGCCCTCCAGCAGCGGCGAGTTGGCGAAAGCGGCGACCAGTACCGGCCCCAACTCGTGGGTCAGCCGCCAGCGTTCGACGCAGTCGGCCTCGGTGCCGGCGTCCACGCAGACCTGCACGGAGGCGGTGCCGGTCATCATGATCCGGCCCCAGGGGCCGCCGCGGTCGAAGTAGCGTCCCATCGCCCGGTAGCGCGGGTGGTCGGCCAGCATCCGCCGCTCGCGGTCCATCGGGTCGGTGCCGCTGCCGGTCAGCCGCAGGCCCTCGGTGGCCAGCGCCGCCCGCAGCGCCGCCTGGTCGGCGCTCAGCCCGGCCGCGCAGCGGGCCGGATCGGCGGCGGGCGGGGAGCTGAGCTCGACCTGCCCGCCGGGTTCACGCGTCAGCCGCGAGCCGGCCGGGAGCACCGGGCCGTCGGCCGAGTCGGGCAGCACCGCCAGCGCGGCCGCCACCCGGTCGGGGTCCACCGGGGAGCCCGGACATCGGGCGTCGTGGACGAACCACTCGGCCTCCACCCCGACCAGCGCCGGAGGCCCGATCTTGAAGCAGATGGCACCCAGGTGCCGTTCGGCCGACGCCTCGGTCAGCTCCGTCCGGAGCGTCACGCTGTGTACCGGATCGACGGCCGGAGCGGCCTGTTGCGGACGTACAGATGTCACCGGGTTTCACCATCCCTCGGTTCGCGACTTGAGCCCGGTTGTTCCTGCTCAGTCTGCTCCGGGGCAAACCTCGATGCCGCCCGAGCGCCTTCCTCACAGGTCAGCCGGGTGAGAGCGGTGCGCAGGCGGTCCAGCGGCAGGGCGAAATTCAGCCGCAGGCGCCCGGAACCGGCCGCTCCGAAATCCGATCCGTCCGCCAGCTCGACATGACGCTCGGTGAGCAGCTCCTCCCGGGTGCCGAGCCCCGCCCCGTCCAGCCAGAGCAGGTACGACGCCTGCGGACGGGCCAGCACCGCACCGCCCAGCGCGGCCGTCGCCAGCTCCCGGGCCCGCACCAGGTGGGCCAGCAGCGCGTCCAGCCACGGCCCGCCCTCGGCCAGCGCCGCCCGCTGCGCGACCGCGCCCAGCAGCCCCCCTTCCCACAGCCCGAAGCCCGCCATCACCGCCGTCAGCCGCTCCCGCAGCCCCGGGTCCGGCACCAGTGCGAAGCAGCTCGGCAGGCCCGAGACGTTGAAGGTCTTGCCGACCGAGTTCAGCGTCACCACGTTCGGCGCCCCGCCGGTCACCGCCACCGCGACCGGCTGCTCCACGCCCGCGTCCGGGTGCCGCAGGTCGCCGTGCACCTCGTCCGAGACCAGCAGCCCCGGGGCGGCGGCCGCGGCCAGCGCCCGGACGTCCTCGGCCGGCCAGATCCGCCCGGTCGGGTTGTGCGGGCTGCTCAGCAGCACCAGGCCCGGACGGGACGCCGCGACCCCGGCCAGCGGCAGCCGGTACGGGTCGGCCGGATTGCCGGTCGCCGGCAGCGGCAGCTCCCGGGTGTCCACCCCCGCGGCCCGGCAGACCCGGGCGAAACCGCCCCACTCCGGCGTCACGAACACCGCCGGACCCGCCAGCGGACGCACCGCCTCCAGCAGCAGCCGCACCGCCGTGCCCGGCGCGAACGGCAGCAGCATCACCCAGCGCGGGTCCACCGCCACCCCGTGCCGCCGCCGGTACCAGTCGGCCACCAGCGCCCGGTCCGCGTCCTCCGCCACCGGGTACCCGAACGCCGGGTGACCCGCCCGCGCCCGCAGCGCCGCCGCCACCGCCGGCGGCCCCGGCAGGTCCATGTCCGCCACCCCCATGGCGATCCGCCCCGCCCCCGCCCGCGCCCACTTCGCACTGCCCGTCCCCGCCCGCGAGAACCGCTCGAACACCGGGTGCTCCCTCCGTCGCCGTCCCCTCACGCTAGGCCGGAACGGGCGCGGACGGGGGGCGGGCGGTACCGCGCCGAGGTGCAGCGCGGCGTCGGAGGGCAGCACCGCGCCGGAGGGCAGCGCCGCCGACCGGCCACCGCGTTCGGCGCGGCCCGCTCAGCGCGTCCTGCGCGCCCTGCGCTCGGGCCGGACCCGGGCGTCCAGCGGCAGCGGCTCCCGGCCCACCAGCTCCGGGCCCGCGTCCGCGAACAGCCGCGGGTAGTACCCGGCGGTGCGTTCGCGGCCACCCACGGTGCAGCGCACGTGCAGGTCCCGGGCGGTGGCCAGGGACGGAGAGCCGTCGTCCGGCAGCAGGCGCTCCACCGCCGGCAGGTCGGCGTGCGGCGGCATCGCGGCGGACAGGTGGCGCAGGATCTCCCGGCAGCGCCCGTCCTCCCCGCCGTGCAGCACCCGCGACAGCAGGTGCACGTCCCCGCCCGGCGGCACGTCCGCGAACCCGCCCGCCCGGCGCTCCACCCGGTCGCCGTGGCCCGCCCCGTTCGGGAGCGCCCCGGCCAGGAGCGACCGGGCCGCCGCCGCGGCCTGTGGGCGCTCCCGCAGCACGTCGCGCAGCGCGGCGCACCGACCCCGGTCGCGGGCTCCCGGCCCGCCCGCACCGCCGCCTACACTCGCCCCCGTGACCGCCGCCGAACGCCTGATCCGCCCGGCCGCCCCCGCCGACCTGGACGCCGTGGCCGGGATCTACACGCACTACGTCCGACACACCGTCAGCACCTTCGAGGAGACCCCGCCGCCCGCCGACCACTGGCACCTGCGCCTGGACGAACTCGCCGCCCGCGGCCTGCCCTTCCTGGTCGCCGAGGTCTCCGGCCGGGTCGTCGGCTACGCCTACGCCGCCCCCTGGCGCCCCAAGCCCGCCTACCGCCACACCGCCGAGAACTCCGTCTACCTCGCCCCGGAGCACACCGGGCACGGCCACGGCACCGCCCTGCTCGCGGACCTGATCGACGCCTGCGCCCGCACCGACCTGCGCCAACTCGTCGCCGTCATCGCCAGCCCCGGCAACGACGCCTCCGTCGCCCTGCACCGCCGCCTCGGCTTCGCCGAAGCGGGCCGCCTCATCGCCGTCGGCCACAAGCACGGCCGCTGGATCGACACCCTCCTGATGCAGCTCCCCCTCGACCGCCGCCCCGATCGCCCTCACACTCCGGACGCTCCGGACGCTTCCCGCGACGCCCGCGACGGTCCGTGATCGGCGCAGGTGCGGTGGGTGCCGGGGCCGGTTCCCCGGTTCGGCGGGACGACCCGCCGGGGGTAGAGTGGGACCGCAGCGTCTCCGGGCGTTGAACGGCGGTGGGGCCCGCCGGACCCGAACCGCGGCAGTGGCCGCCAACGGTCCCTACTTGTGACGGTCGCGCCCGCATGCCCGGGCGCCGCGCGAGTAGGAGACGCACGCCCGTGGAACGACCCCGCACCGGAACGACGGCCGAGCCCGTCGACCCCGACCTCGAAGCCACCCCCGCCGAGCGGCCCGCCCGCCGCCGTGACCGCGGCCAGCTGCCGGTCCTCGCCGTGATCGCGGTCGGCGGCGTGCTCGGCGCGAGCGCCCGCTACGCGATCGCGCTGGCCTGGCCCACCGTGCCGGGCGCCTTCCCGTGGAGCACCCTGGTGGTGAACGCGGCGGGCTGCGCGGTGATCGGCGTCTTCCTGGTGGTGATCACCGAGGCGTGGGCGGCGCACCGGCTGGTGCGGCCGTTCTTCGGCACCGGCGTACTGGGCGGCTTCACGACCTTCTCCACCTACACGGTGGACATCCAGCGCCTGGTCGAGGGTGGCCACGCCGCGACGGCGCTCGGGTACCTGGCCGCGACGCTGGCCGCGGCGATGGCGGCGGTATGGGCGGGCGCGCAGGCGGTCCGCCGGGTGATCGGCTGGAGGACACGATGACCGGACTCACGGGCCGCGCACTGCGGGTGACGGTGTACGTCGGGGAGGACGACCTCTGGCACCACCGGCCGCTGTACAGCGAGATCGTGCACCGGGCGCGAGCCGCCGGACTGGCCGGGGCGAGCGTGTTCCGCGGCGTCGAGGGCTTCGGCGCCTCCTCGCTGGTGCACACCGCCCGGCTGCTGTCGCTCAGCGACGACCTGCCGGTGGCGATCGTGATCGTGGACGCCGAGGAGCGGGTGCGGGCGTTCCTGCCGCAACTGGACGAACTCGTCACCGGGGAATGGTGGTCCTCGACGCGTGCGAGGTCGTCCGGCACGTCGGCCGCGACAAGGGGAAGAAGTGAACTGGCTGCTGGTGATCGTCGGGGCGGCCGTCGGCGCGCCGCTGCGCTACCTGACCGACCGGGCGGTGCAGTCCCGCCACGACACGCTCTTCCCGTGGGGCACCTTCGTCGTCAACGTCGCCGGGTCGATGGTGCTGGGGCTGCTGACCGGCGCGGTGGCGGCCGGGGCGGCCTCCTCGCACCTCCAACTGCTGGTGGGCACCGGGTTCTGCGGGGCGCTGACGACGTACTCGACGTTCTCCTACGAGACGCTGCGGCTGGCCGAGAGCGGCGCCCGGTTCTACGCGGTGGCGAACGCGGCCGGCAGCGTGGCCGCCGGCCTGGGCGCGGCCTTCACCGGCAACGCGATCGCCCAGGCCCTGTGGGCGTGAACCCGGGCCCGGGGTCCCGCCCAGGCCCGGGCCCAGGGTCCCGCCCGGGCGCCCCCGCCCCGGCGGGTCAGCCGGTGAGCCGCCGTTCGAGCGGGGTGCGGAAGCGCGGGGTGACCCGGGTCCCGTCCAGCAGGGCGCGCAGGGCGGCGGCCTTCGCGGCGAGGGCCGCGCGGGCCTCGGTGCCGGGGTCGGTGAGGAGTTCGAACCGCACCTCGCCGTCGGGGTGCTGGGCCCAGCCGCCGACCACGCGGCCGTTCCACCAGGCGGTGGGGCCGAGGTTGCCGGAGCGGTCGACCAGCTCGGAGCGGTGTCCGGGGGAGAGGTACCAGTCGCGGTCCTTCCAGCCCATCACGCTGGGGTCGAGGGCCGGGAGCAGGGCCGCCCAGGGGGCGGGTTCGGCGACCGGTTCGAGGTCGTCGGGCAGCACGAAACCGGTCGCGCCGTCGGCGAGTCCGACCTCGACGGCCGCGCACGCGGCCAGCGCGGCCCGCACCTCGCGGACGCCCCAGCCGGTCCACCAGACCAGGTCCTGCTCGCCGGCCGGTCCGTACGAGGCCAGCCAGCGCCCGGCCAACTCGGCCTGTGCGGCGGCCCGTTCGGCGGCGGACGGGACGGCGGGGACGGGCGGGCCGGACACCCAGCGGTGCCGGCTGCTGGTCCAGCCGCCGAGCGGACGGCGGCGGACCATGGCGCCCTCCATGCCGAGCAGCCGCAGCAGCCGCATGCCGACCGGCTGGACGGTCTGGTAGGAGGTGCCGGCGCCGTAGTCGATCGCTTCGCGCAACTGCGGTACCAGTTCGCTCAGTTGACTACCCGTCAGGCCGTCCGGGGCGTCGGCGAGGGCGGCCAGCACGGCGTCCTGCGCGGCGGAGGTCCAGGCGGCGTCCCGGCCGGAGGCGGCGAAGTCCTTGAGCAGGCGGGCGCGTTCGGCGGCGGCGGCCTTCGCCGTGGTCGAGGCGTACAGCGCCGGTCCGGGCTCGGCGGGGATCGCGAAGAGGGTCTTGCGCGGGCCGTGGCGGCGCAGCACGGTGCCGTCGGCGTACAGGGCGCGCTCGGTGTCGGCGACGCCCGGGACGGCGAGCCGGGCCGCGACGGCGAGGAACACCGTGGCGGGGTCGGTGGCGTGCACGGCGACCAGGTCCGCCACCACCTGCTCGGCGCGGTCGGCCGCGGTGCCGGGGGCCAGCCGGTGCCGCCGGGCGAGCCGGGCGCGGCGCTGGTCGTCGTCGAACGCGGGGCGGGTGGGCACGGGATACCTCCTGCGGATCGGGGACAGCCTGCCACGTGCGGGCCGGCCGGGCGTGAAAGTTTCGGGTGGCGGCGGGTGTGTCCGGGGTGCGGGGGAGCGGCTGCCGGGGAGGCGCGGGCGCCGGCCGGGGCCGGGCGGGACGGGGGCCGGCGTACCGCTCCGGTGCGGTGGTGAACGGTGGTGTTCAGCGGGCCTGTCGGGGCGGCGGCGGTGCCCGCCCCGGGGCGGCGGCCGGGCGGCCGAACGGTGACGGGCGGCGTCCATCGAGGTTGGCGGGAGCGCTCCCACGGGTTCTGTCGAACTTCTTGACGGGAGTTCGAGGTCATGGCTTCATATCGGTTGTCCCCGAGCTGAGTTGGTCTCAGCCCAGGCCAAGTATGGGAGCGCTCCCATTAGTTGGGAGCTCTCCGTCGAGTCCGTCCCCCACCCGAAAGGACTCCCTTACCGTGTCGGCAAATCTGACGCGCCGTCTCCGGACGGCGGCAGCGGCCGCGGTGCTCGGCGCCGCGACCCTGCTCCCCCTTGCCGTGTCGACCACCGCCGCCCACGCGGCGGCCCGTGTGGACAACCCCTTCGTCGGCGCCGGGGTCTACGTGAACCCCGAGTGGGCCGCCCACGCCGCCGCCGAGCCGGGCGGTTCGGCCGTCGCCAACCAGCCCACCGCCGTCTGGATGGACCGCATCGCGGCCATCGCCGGCGGCAACGGCGTCATGGGCCTGCGCGACCACCTGAACGCCGCGGTGCAGCAGGCCGCGGGCAAGCCGTACGTGTTCCAGGTCGTCATCTACGACCTGCCGGGCCGCGACTGCGCCGCCCTGGCCTCGAACGGCGAGCTCGGCCCCACCGACCTGCCGCGTTACAAGAGCGAGTTCATCGACCCGATCGCCGCGATCCTGGCCGACCCGGCCTACGCGAACCTGCGGATCGTCACCACGGTCGAGATCGACTCGCTGCCGAACCTGGTGACCAACGCGGGCGGCACCGCCACCGCCACCCCCGCGTGCGACGTCATGAAGGCCAACGGCAACTACATCAACGGCGTCGGCTACGCGCTGGCCAAGCTCGGCGCGATCCCGAACGTCTACAACTACGTGGACGCCGGCCACCACGGCTGGCTCGGCTGGGACTCCAACCTCCAGCCGGCCATCGACACCATCAAGCAGGCTGCCACCGCGTCCGGCTCGACGGTCAACAACGTCCAGGGCTTCATCGTCAACACCGCCAACTACTCGGCGCTGCACGAGCCCAACTTCACCGTCAACGACTCGGTGAACGGCACCTCGGTCCGCCAGAGCAAGTGGGTCGACTGGAACTACTACGTCGACGAGGCGTCCTACGCCAAGGCGTGGCGCACCAAGGCGATCGCCTCCGGGTTCAACGCGAACATCGGCATGCTGATCGACACCTCCCGCAACGGCTGGGGCGGCGCCAACCGTCCGACCGGCCCGGGCCCGAAGACCTCGGTCGACGCGTACGTCGACGGCGGCCGGATCGACCGCCGCTTCCAGACCGGCGACTGGTGCAACCAGTCCGGCGCGGGCCTCGGCGAGCGTCCGAAGGCCGCCCCCGAGGACGGCATCGCCGCGTACGTGTGGGTGAAGCCCCCGGGTGAGTCGGACGGCGCCAGCTCGGCCATCGCCAACGACGAGGGCAAGGGCTTCGACCGGATGTGCGACCCGACGTACACCGGCAACCCGCGCAACAACAACAACATGTCGGGCGCGCTGCCGAACGCCCCGGTGGCCGGCCACTGGTTCTCGGCCCAGTTCCAGGAGCTGCTGAAGAACGCCTACCCGGCGGTCGGCACCGGCACCGCGGACACCACCGCCCCGACCGCCCCCACCGGCCTCGCGGCGACCACCACCGCCAGTAGCGTCGCGCTGACCTGGACCGCCTCCACCGACAACGTCGGCGTGACCGGCTACAACGTGTACCGCGGCGGCACCCTGGTCGGGACCACCGCCGGCACTTCGTACACCGACACCGGTCTGAGCGCGTCCACCGCGTACTCGTACACGGTCAAGGCCAAGGACGCGGCCGGCAACCTCTCCGCCGCCTCCGCGGCGCTGAGCGTCACCACCGCCTCCGGCGGCACCGCGGACACCACCGCCCCGACCGCGCCGACCAACCTGGCGGCCACCACCACCGCCAGCAGTGCCGCGCTGACCTGGACCGCCTCCACCGACAACGTCGGCGTGACCGGCTACAACGTGTACCGCGGCGGCACCCTGGTCGGGTCCACCAGCACCACTTCGTACACCGACACCGGTCTGAGCGCGTCCACCGCGTACTCGTACACGGTCAAGGCCAAGGACGCGGCCGGCAACCTCTCCGCCGCCTCCGCGGCCGTCACCGCCACCACCCAGGCCGGCACCGGCACCGGCGGCGCCGGCTGCACCGCCACCTACAAGGTCAGCAGCGACTGGGGCGCCGGCTTCAACGCCGACGTCACCGTGACCGCGGGCAACACCGCGATCAAGTCCTGGAAGGTCACCTGGACCTACGCGGGCAACCAGCAGGTCACCAACCTGTGGAACGGCACCGTCAGCCAGTCCGGCCAGTCCGTGACGGTCACCAACGCCGGCTACAACGGTGCGGTCGCCGCCAACGGCTCCACCAGCTTCGGCTTCGGCGCCAGCTACTCCGGCAGCAACGCCGTCCCGACCCTGACCTGCACCGCCACCAGCTGACGCCGGTCGGCCGGTAGCACGCGGCGGGCCCGCGGCAAGCCGCCACCGGACCCGACCGACGCGGGAGTGAACCGCGAAGCACCACCCCGGAGGCGCCGCCCCCGTGCAGGGTCTGCACGGGGGCGGTCGCCCGTCCGCCGCCGTACGGACGCCGCCGCGCGGGACGTGCGGGACGTGCCGCAAGGGCGTGCCGCGCCTCCCGTGCCGCGCCTCCCGGGGCACGCCGCGCGGGACGTGCCGCGCCGCGCCGCCGTTCGGCTGCCAGCGCTTGCGGCCCGGATCGGAAGTGTAGGAGGATCTTGGTGTCCTCTTGCCATTTTCGACTGCCAGGCCGGAAGGCCGGAAGGAGTGCCGTCATGGCGCGTCCGAACTGGGTGCCTGCAGGGACCGACCTCGACAAGCCGAACGCGGCCCGGGTGTACGACTACTACCTCGGCGGTTCGCACAACTTCGAGGTCGACCGGAAGATGGCGCGCAAGGCGATCGAGCTCTGGCCGGACCTCCCGATGATCATGCGGGCCAACCGGGCCTTCCTGCGCCGCGCCACCCAGTTCGCCGCCGCCGAGGGCATCAGCCGCTTCCTGGACATCGGCTCCGGCATCCCCACCTTCGGCGCCGTCCACGAGGTGGCCCGTGAGTACCGGCCCGACGCGCGCGTCGTCTACGTCGACATGGACCCCGTCGCGGTCGCCCACAGCCGCCTCATCCTGGCCGACGACCCGCTCTGCCCGGTCGTCGACGCCGACCTGCGCAACACCGACGACCTGCTGGGCCGCCCCGAGGTCGAGGAACTGCTCGCCCCCGGCGAGCCCGTCGCGGTCATCCTGAACGCCGTCCTGCACTTCGTCACCGACGACGACCACCCGGAGCAGATCCTCGCCAAGCTCCGCGAGGCCCTGCCCAGCGGCAGCATGCTGATCCTCTCGCACGCCTCCCTGGAAGGCCGCCCCGACCAGGCCGGCTCCCACCAGAGCCTGTACCGCTCCACCCCGACACCGCTCACCATGCGCAGCCGCGAGCAGATCGCCGCCTTCTTCACGGGCTACGACCTGGTCGAGCCCGGCATCGTCTACCTGCCCGAGTGGCGCCCCGACGACGCGGAGTCGGTCGGCCCGCACCCCGAGCGGATGACGGGGATGGCCGGCGTCGGGCGCCTGTCGTGAACCGGTCGCCCGGCGCGGACGAGCCCCCCGGCACGGCCGCGGGGGACCGGCGGACGCGGTGGGCGAGGCGGCGGACGCACCGGGCGCGGCGGAGGCGGGCGCCGAGTTCCGTGACGCGTGGGCCGCGATGCTGCGGGCCGGGCACGGCGCCGCGGTGCGCCCCGGCGTGCTGAACCCGCTGATCGCCCGTACCGCCGAGCTGCTGCACCGCGCCTCCCGGGAGCAGCCGTTCCGCCCCGAACTGGCCGGCCAGGCCGGGGCGCTGCTCATCGACAACCAGTTCACCGACCCGCAACTGCTGGCCGAAGCCGTCCAGTTGATCCAGCGTCAACCCGTCCCGGACGACCGCGGCCCGGTGCTCGGCGGCGCCTTCGCGGCCGGCTGGGCGGCCGCCCTGCGCGAGCGCACGCTGCGCGAGCAGGAGGCGATCCGGCTGGCCGCCGACACCGCTCGGCAGGAGGTCGAGAAGGCCCTGCGGGCCTCCGAGGCCCGCTTCCGCGCGCTGTTCGAGTCCGCGGCGATCGGCATCGGCCTCGGCGACACCGACGGCAAGATCCTGGCCGTCAACCGCGCCCTGGGCGAGATCTTCGGCGGCGGCCCCGAGGACATGCGGGGCGTGCGGGTCGGCGACCTGGTCCACCCCGAGGACACCCCCGGCGTCTGGGAGGCGTACGAGGAGCTGATCAGCGGCAAGCGCGAGTACTTCCAGTTCGACAAGCCGTACTACCGGCGCGACGGCGAGGTGGTGTGGACCCACCTGACCGTCTCGCTGATCCGCGACGACGACGGCGTGCCGCTCTACCAGGTCGCCATGCTGGAGGACGTCACCGACCGCTACCGCCTCCAGGAGCGGCTGCGCCACCAGGCCACCCACGACCCGCTGACCGGCCTGCCCAACCGGGCCGCGTTCTTCGAACGGCTGGAGAAGCTCTTCGAGGACCCGGAGCCGGACGTCCGCTTCGGCCTCTGCTACGTCGACCTGGACGGCTTCAAGATCGTCAACGACAGCCTCGGCCACGACATGGGCGACCAACTGCTGACCGTGGTGGCCGGGCGGCTGGAGAGCGCGCTCAGCCCGCTCGGCCACATGGTGGCGCGGCTCGGCGGCGACGAGTTCGTGGTGCTGCTGGAGAACTGCCGCGGCGAGCAGGAGGCCGTCGCCGCCGCCAAGACCGTCCTCGCCGCGCTCACCAAGCCCGTGGTGATCGGCGACCACCGGCTGGCCGTCGGCGCCAGCGTCGGCGTGCTGGAGCGGCGGATCGCCAGCACCACGCCCGGCGCGGCCGTCCGGGCCGCAGACCTCACGCTGTACCGGGCCAAGGAGGCCGGGCGCGGCCGGTGGACGCTGTTCGACCCGGAGGAGAACGCGCGCGCCGTCAGCCGGTACGCGGTGTCCGTGCGGATGCCCGCGGCGCTGGACCGCGGCGAGTTCTTCATCGACTACCAGCCGATGGTCGACCTGGCCTCCGGCGCGATGACCGGCGTCGAGGCGCTGGTGCGCTGGCGGCACCCGCAGCTCGGGGTGCTCGGCCCGGAGGAGTTCGTCGGCGTCGCCGAGGAGACCGGGCTGATCATGCCGCTCGGCCGCTGGGTGCTGGAGCAGGCCTGCGAACAGGCCGCCGACTGGGTCGCCCGGTTCGGCGACCGGGCGCCCAGGATCAGCGTCAACCTGGCCGTCCGGCAGGCCCGCAGCGCGGGACTGGTCGGCGACGTCGAACGCACCCTGCGCACCACCGGCCTCGACCCGTCGATGCTCCAACTGGAGATCACCGAGTCGACCGTGGTCGGCCCCGAGGACGAGGCGCTCAAGGCGCTGCACGCCCTGGTCGACCTGGGCGTCTCGCTCGCCGTCGACGACTTCGGCACCGGCTGGTCCAACCTCGCCTACCTGCGCGATCTGCCGGTCTCCAACCTCAAGATTGCCGGGTCCTTCGTCGGCGACCTGCACGACCCCACCAAGGACACCCACCTCGGCTGGCGGATCGTCAGCGGCCTGGTCTCGCTCGCCCACACCCTGGGCCTGACCGTCACCGCGGAGGGCGTGGAGAGCCGCGCCGACGCCGAGCGCCTGCGCCTGATGGGCTGCGACCTCGCCCAGGGCTGGCACTTCGGACGGCCGGTGCGCCCTGCCGAGATCGCCCGGCGGATCGCCGAGACCGAGGCCGAGGCCGACCTCGAGGATGCGCCGGAGGTGTGGGACGGGGGCGGGGGCGGGGCCGGGGCTGGTTCAGGGACCGATTCCGGGTCCGGGGCCTGAGCCGGAGCCGGAGCCGGAGCCGGCGAGTTCGCGCAGGACCGGGACGAGGACCTCGCGCAGCCGGTTGCGGTCGCGGGCGAAGCGGCGGGACTGCTCCAGGCGGCCCGAGACGTGCCACAGCCAGGTCGACAGGGCACCGGAGAGCGGGAGTTCACCGGTCTCCGGGCGGTGCAGGGCGCCGGTGCGCAGGGCGGTGACCACCTGCTCGCCCCAGGAGCGGCCGTCCAGCAGCCGGCCCAGGTCCAGGGCGAAGCTCGCGCGGTCGACCACGGCCGGGCCGTCGGCCAGGGACTCGCCCCAGCCGACCAGTCCGGTGACGGCCGGTGCCGGTCCGTCCGCGCCGGGGGAGCGCAGCAGCAGGCTGCCCGGGGTGAAGTCGCCGTGCGTCCAGGCCACGTGCACCGGCCGGCCGGTCAACTCGCGGCGCAGGAAGGACCGCAGGGCGAGCAGCCCGGCGGTGCCCTCCGCGCCACGGCACCAGCGCACCCGGTCCGAGAGCACCGCCAACCGGTGGCCCAGCCAGCCGTCCACCAGCCGCCCGTCCCGGCTCAACCCGCCCGTCGCGCCGTGCAGTTCGTCCAGGACGCCGAACGCGGACGCAGTCAGCCGACCGGCCAGCTCCGGGCGGCGGGACAGCAGGACGTCGCCCGGTACGCCCGGCAGCAGCCCCTGCACCAGCACCGGCGGCCAGCCGCCCAGCCGGGAGTCGACGGTCCCCGGCAGCAGGCCGCGCAGCCCGGGCGACCGCAGCTCCGAGGCCAGCACCGCGACCGCGTCCCGCTCGCGCACCAGCGCCCGTACCGCCTCCCGGGTGCGCGGGCACTTCACCAGCACCGGCGACCCACCGCCGGCCGGACGCCACCGCGCCACCAGCACGTCCGAGGACCCCGGCACCACCGCCTCCCACCGCCCCGGCCCCAACTCCCGTGCCACCAGCCGCAGTCGCAGCCCGTCCGCGACCCGCCCCGCCACCCCCGGCGGCACCAGCAACAGCCCGCCCGCGACCTCCCGCACCCCCATCAACTCGTGCAGCGGAACACGACTGCCGACGTTCATCCCCACCCCCGCCCGCCCCCGGCGACGACCCCCGACGTCCGGAGACCGGCCCGCCACCCGCCCGACACCACCCGGCCGACGGCGCGCCGGTCCGGCGCGGCGGGGCGGTCCTCGGTGCCCGGGGGCCCGCTCGCCGCGACCGTCGGGTGCGGGTGCGGGTGCGGGCGGACGGGCGAGGTCCGGGCCCGGCCCGTCGCGGGTCCGGTCGTGGGCCTGGCGGAGCTGGTCTGCCTTGTGGTCATGGCGCTCTCCGGGGGAGCGCCGGGGTACCGGACGCGGGTGCTTCCACCGTCCGCCCGGCCCGCCGGGAACGCAACGCGGGCCCGGGCGGGTCCGGCTCCCGGTCGACCCGGCGTGTCCGGGCGGGCACAACGCGTCGACCGGCGGGCGCGGTCGGCCACCGGTCGGCGACCCACCGTCGCCGTCGCCGTCCTGCCCACACCCGGCGGGGCCGTCCCCCGGGTGGGGCGGTGTTCAACCGACTGGAGATCGAGATCCGGACGACCCTCCGCTCACCCGCCCGGGTGCGGGCCCGCGTCGACGGCGAGGACCTGGTGGAGGCCGCGGGTCGGGACCGACGGTCTCGGCAGCCACGTCCCGCGGTTACCGCCCACGGACGGGGACGGGGACGGCCCGCTCCGGGCGACCGACCGGGCCCACCGGGCGGAGTTCGGCGAACCCGGATGCACGGGCGGCGGCTGCGGCTACCTGGCCGCCACCGTCCGGCGGTACGGCGAACTCGTGGTCCGGTCCGACGGGGAGGCCCCGGCCGACGGACCGCCCCTGCCCGACGTCCACTTCGACACCCGGCAGTACGACGCCGAACCCGCCCGCGCAACGGCCGACCGCCGGTGGGACGTCCCCCGGCACCCTGAGCCTCCAGCGGCCCCGCCCCGGGCGGCCGAGCCGCAGGGCGGAAACTTTCCCGTCCCGCACCGATGAGTCCGGGCGGTCGCGCCCGTCGAAGCCGGTGAGAGCGACGACCACCGACCGGGGAGCACCTCAGATGTCCACCACCACGACCGCCACGACCACCACGACCGCCACCGCCACGACCGACACCGCCGCGAAGCCCGGAAAGGCCGTCGTCCGGACGGTCCGGACGCTACGCGTCCTGCTCGCGCTGTTCTTCGCCCTGGCCAGCGCGCTGCCCAAGCTGCTGGCGCTCCCCGCCGCCGCCACCGTCTTCGATGCGATCGGGGTGGGCGACTGGTTCATGTACCTGACCGGCCTGGTGGAACTGGCCGGCGCCGTCGGCCTCCTGCTGCCCCGCCTGGCCGGGCCCGCCGCGACGGCGCTGATCGCCTTCCTGGCCTGCGCGTTCGTCACCCAGCTGACCGCGATGCACGGCGAGAACGCCGGTACCCCGTTCCTCTTCATGGTCCCGCTCGCCGTCATCGCCTGGCACCGCCGCACCGACACGACGGCCCTCCTCGGCCGCCGTCGCTGAACGTCCGCCGGAGCGCCTGGCCCGGGACGAGTCGAGCCGTCGGGCCAGGCCGAGCAGGCGGCGGACAGCCTCGGGGTGTGGATGCCGGGGAGCACAGGAGCGTCCCCGCGCCGCAGCCCCCGTGACCCGACCATCAGCGGCCGAGTTCGCCCAGGGCGGTGAGCCGGTCGGCGAGTTCGGCGGCCGACGGACGGTTCCTGGCGTCGGCGAGCAGCACGTCCTTGAGCACCTGCTGGAACCCGGGCCAGACCTCGGTACCGACGAGCGGCACGGTCCGCTCCCCGATCGCTTCGAGCAGCGCTATCGGTCCGGCGGACTTCCGGTCGATGCCGACCGCCTCGTAGTCCAGCGGCCAGTCTCCCGTCGCGGCCGTCCACAGGGAGGCGGCGAGCGCGTACACGTCGGACGCGAAGCTGGTGAGCACGGGCTGCTTGCCGGCCGTGATCTCGGCGGCCGACTCGGGCGCGGTGAGGTGCACCATCGTTCCCCGGAACACCGACAGGGCGTCTCGCCGAGGTGGCGGGCCCACGCGAAGTCGATCAGTCGTACCCCATTCACCGTGTGGATGGCGTGGGCGGGTTGGAGGTCGCCGTGGACCCAACCGCGCCCGTGCAGCTCCGCCACCGCCCGGGCGACCTGCACGGCGCTCGCCAGCGCCTCGGGCCGGGCGCCGTCGCGTCCCGCGCGGACGGACCTGAACTGCTGCCAGGTGCTCGGCCCTTCCTCCCAGCGCGTGACGTACCAGACCCCACCGTCGATCCGGCCGACGGCCACCTCGTAGCCGGGGAGTCGGTCCAGCACGGACGCCTCGCGGGCGGTGACCTCGGCGGCCTCGCCGGTGCCGAGCTTGATCCCCGCCGCACCGTCCGGGCCGCCGGCCTTCCAGACCGCCGAGCCGCGCCGGTCGCTGATCTCGGTCAGCGCGACGGGCCCGCACAGGGCCTCCGCGGCCTTCAGCGCCTCTGCGGCCTCGGCAGGGAACCCGCCCATTCTCGAACTGCCTTCCATGCGCGAGGGATGTGCTCGAAGACGTCCCGGCCGTCGCCCACCGCCACGGCCAGGGCTGTGGCGAGGTCGGGTGCCTTCACGAGGAGCCCCGGACCCGGGAGTCGCCCGCCCGCCCTCATCGGTAAGAACGAGAAGGACGGCGACGGGATGCTGCAGCCGCGGGGAAGAGGGTGTCTGCGCCGATGCGGAGCTCGGTTCCGCTCCTGTTCTCCCTCGGTGCGGGACCCTCGCTCGGAGCGAGTAGCCTCGCAGCGGACGAGAGAGGGAGTGGCACGGTGAGCCAACCTGTGCACGACGGAGTCGAGCTGATCCCCCGGCCCGAACGGAATCCGGCCGCGCTCAAGTTGCCCTGGCCGTCGTTGTCGCGGACCGTCTCCCCGAGATGATCGACGGGCAGACGGAGGCGATGGCGGAGGCCATCACCACCGGCAGTGTCCAGCCGATCCGTTCGTTCGTCGCGCACTGGGCCGCCGTCGTGGAGATCGAGCGCCATCCGGCCACCGCCCGGACCTACCACCGGGCGAACTACCTGGCCAACCACGCCGGCGCCGTCCAGGAGTGCCGCCGGCACGCGGCCACCGTCGCCGAGCTCTACCGCGCCGCCTATGCGGTGGTGAACGCGTGACCCGGAGCTGGAAGTACCTGCCCAACGAGCAGCACGTCGCCGCCGGATGCCCGACCGGCTTCTTCGCGGCCGTCGAGCAGCGGGCCGCTGAACTCGTCCGGGCTGCCGAGGCGCTCTACCTCGACGGCACGTCCTACCAGGGCAGCGGAGAGCCGATGCGCTACCTCGACGTCGCCGGCGGCCTGCTCGCCCACTATGTCGCCCCACGCCTGGAGCTCGTCGTCTGCCAGGTCACGCCGTCGCCAACGCCCTTGACGTGCCAGGCTCCTGAACGGACGTCAGCGATTCGAGGGCCCGCGGAGCCTCGGCATCTCGTCGTCAGCCGACCAGGGGGTGAGGGCTAGGGTGTGCTGGGTGTGCTCGACCTTGGCGTAGCCGACAACCTTGCACCTGGTTGCTGAGCTGCGGGTTTCTGGCAAGCGATCTGTGTGCTCGGCGGTTCCCGGTCCTTCACGTCCTCCGGGGGCTCCCCGTCCAAGTCCTCCCCGTTGGCCGTCCACGGCGTCAGCAGGAGAAGCCGGGAACGGGGGGACCACACGCCCGGGGCTGTGCTCACTCGTACGCCGCCGCCCATGCCTCGGCCGCCGCGGTGAGTCTCATGCGCTGTGGGAGGGGGTCCTCGGCCGTCCGGCTCGCCCATGCGGCCCGGATGGTCCGGGCGAACACGGACAGCCGGTCGGGGTCCGCCTCGCGGTAAGCGGCGACGCCCCGCGCGACCCGGTCGGCCGCTTCCGCCGTGTGCCCGGCCGCGATCAGCCTGGGCACCCACAGGGCGGCGTCCGTCCATTCCGGGCCGGGGCACGACAGCGCCCAGTCGATCAGCCGGACCTGGGCAGCGGACACGATCAGGTTGAACTCCCTCATGTCCGTGTGCGCCAGCGAGTAGCCGTCCAGCGCCCCCGCGCCGTCCGGCGGGATGAACCGGGCCAGGCGGTCGCTCAGGGGCTTCTTGCGGATGGTGGCGGGCCACGGGTAGGACGACACCACGGCCAGCGAGGCGGCCACGAACGGCAGGTCCGTGGACTCCGGCGAGAAGGAGGGGTGACGGCCGGGCCAGAACTCGTACCCGTAGAAGCTCCACCCGCCTCCCTCCGCACGCCACTTGGGGAAGGCGGTCAGCGGGGCCACGGCGGACACGTCGGCCTCGTGTCCGTACACCCACGCCCCCGGGGCGTCCGTCGGTACGCCCTTGACGAACACCCGGTCACCGTTCGTCTCCAAGAGGCTGGCGAACGCGGAGTTGACCCCGTTGCCCGCGCTCTGCGCCTTGACGACGGGGCCTGTCAGTGCCTCTATGGCTTGCCGTACTTCGGCGGGGAGCTGGTCCCATGCGATGCGCGTCACTGCTGAGTTCCGTTCGTGAGCGGGGGTGGCCGGAGCCCCGCGGCGGAGGCCCCGACCGGACGGCAGACCTACTTGCCCGCGAACGGGCTGTCGTGGCAGTTGGCGTGGCACTGCGAGCAGTCCGCCAGCTCGATCTCCGGCCAGAAGTCGGGTTCCAGCAGGAAGCCCAGTTCGGCGATGGCGTCGATGGCGCGAGCCCGCAGCACCTTGCCGCCGCCGTGCTCCTCCGGGCCCAGGTACCCCGGCTTGTGGTGCACCATCTTGCCGAAGCTGGCCGCGCACCAGTCCATGTACGCCTCGGTGTTGAGCACGAAGGCGTTGCCAGTAGTCGTCCACCTCCGGCGACGGGCTCAGCGGCCGGTCACTGGTCGCGCACGCCGTCAGGAAGGCGGCCATCTGACCGACCCCCAGTTCGGTCCGGACCTCGGGCACATCCGGGTGGTTGGCCCGGTAGGTGGTAAGAATCAGTTCCCGGACCTCCGGGCTGATCAGGTCGCGCGGGTCCGTGACGGTGAGGTCCACGGTGTCGTTCACGCTCATGGTGCTTACCTCCGTGTGGAGTTGTTCAGCGTCCCGGCAGACGGATGCGCTCGCCGGGTGGTGCTGGCCCGCTTCGGCCGGGGCCCTTCCTGCGGTCGGCCGGCGTGGGGTTCTGCGGCCCGGGATTCCTACTGGGCGTCACGCTGCACGGCGGGCCGTGTTTCGTACCGTCGGGCACCTGTCTTCGCGAACGTGACGGGCACGCCACCCCGCAACCTTGCGGGCGATCGTCGGGTGCGTCTCAGCCGGGTACGCGGCAGCCGCGTCGTTGAAGTACTCGCACGAGGGGCACGCGGCCTGTGACGGGGCAGCCTGCCTACCTGCTTGTTTCGCGTCCGCGCTCATGCCCGTACCTCCGTGGAATCCCACGTAGAATCCCGTCAGCAGGAAGGTACGGAGCGGCCGGAACCCGCTGCTACGAAATTCCACGGGATTCCACACTGGTTGGAACGCCTCACCCCAACGGCTCGGCGGCCGACGCGATCAGCGTCCGTGCGGCGGCCCCGTACACCGCCAGTTCGGCCAGTTCGGCGAAGGTCTCGGCGTACATCGCCACCTCGCTCGGCTGGGTGATCGTCAGGTAGCCCGAGATCAGTTCGACGTTCACCTGCGCGGCGTCGAAGATCCAGAATCCCTCTGCGGGCCAACGCAGCCGGTCGGGCCGCATCGGGACCACGCCCAGGCTGACGTTCGGGAGGGAGCCGGCCGTGGCCAGGTGGTGGAGCTGGTCCCGCATCACGGCAGCACCGCCGATGCCCGAGCGCAGTACCGACTCCTCCACCAGGAAGGCGAACCGCCGATCCCCCTCGTACATCACACGCTGGCGCTCCATCCGGGCCGCCACAGCGGCGGACACGTCGTCCATCAGGCCGCGTCGCTGCTGGATCGCCTGCAAGGCCGCGGTGGTGTATCCCGGGGTCTGGATCAGTCCGGGGATCAGCCACGACGAGTACGAGCGGAACCGGTGCGTGCGCTCGTACAGCGGGCGTCGGGCCTCTTGCGCCTGCTTCAGCCCGGCCCGTTCCATCCGCCGCCACTCCACGAACATGCTTGTTACGGCGCGGAGCGTGGCGATCAGGTCAGCCGCCCGCTCGGGGACCCCGCAGGCCTGGCACCAGGCCCTGACATCGTCCTCGGACGGCGGGGTATGGGCGTTCAGCAGGCGGCTGACCTTGGACGGGTACCAGCCACAGGCGATGGCCAGGTCCCGTCCCTTGAGTCCGGAGTCCCGCAGTATCTCGCGGAGTTGGTCCGCGAGGCTCTGCCGGCCACGCTGGACACTCGAAGATGCCGAATCGGCCATGTGTTCGGTCGCCGATCAGGCAGGGCGGTACTCCGCGTGCGGGACGGCTCGTTGCCAAGCAGCCTCGTAGGCCGCGAGGTAGCGGGACGCCAGGTCGGTGTCCTCCCGGACCTCCATCCCGGCCCCGGCCCACTGGCCGTCGCCGGTGAAGTGGTGCAGGATCACCACCCGCTCGTCCATGACCCACCCGTCCAGGCCAGGCAGCAGCAGGTCACCCGTCCGCGAGCGTGGCAGCCACCTGACCTCTTCGCCGGCCGCGACGTTCGGGAACGTCACGGCGTACTCGTACTTGATGTAGTCGGCCACCGGCTCCGAGACGATCCGCAGGCGGCGCATGACGACGCCCCGGGAGGTCGTCTCGGCCACCACGTCCAGCCACGACCGCCACCACGACTCCCGGTCGGCCGGGTCCAGCCGCTTGCCGTTCTGCCAGGCGATGAACTCCGGGTCGTCCAGCATGTAGCTGTCCCGCATCTCAAGGTGCACCGCAGAGCGCTGCGCCTTGGCGAGCTGTTCACGAACCGCTGTTGCCACGGGTGCTGTCCTCCGGCCGGGGGATGAACTGGAGCATGTTCGCAGGGAGCCGGATCACGGTCTCGTGGTCCGGCACATCGGTGGAATGGCCAGGGACCGAGCCCACCTCCTGCGCTTCCCGAACCGTGGCCTCGTCAGCCTTGTACGACTGGATGACCAGGTCTCCGGTCACGTTGTCCAGCCAGATGGTCGGAGAGCCGTCATCCGGCGTGTTCGGGTGGATGCCAAGGAACTTTAGGGCCATCTCGTCCTCCAGCGTCGCTCAGGTTCCACGTGGTTCCAAGGATGCGACCGAGGAGCGCGCCTGTCAGGCGTATCGCGTTCTGATGAGCTGTCAGTCGGTGGCGCCCATGATCCGACGGACCGTCGTCGCGCGCAGGCCGTAGGATGCGGCACCGAGCCGGCGCCCCTGGCGGCGCTGTTCGTTCGCCGCGACGCCGCGCCGCCGTTCCAGGGCCTTGAGGTCCCTCACGTTCGGGGCGTCCACGTGTCCCAGCTCTGGTCAGGCCATGCTCACCCGCAACATGTCGTGCGCGAGTGAGAAGGCTGTTCCGTCAGCCTTGGCGCGGAGGTAGCGGAGGTTGCTGGGGGAGAGGTGGACGCCGGTGGGGACGCGTTCGGTGATGGTGATGCCGAGGGCGGTGAGTTGGGCGGCCTTGTCGGGGTTGTTGCTGAGCAGGCGGATCGCGGGGGCGGCGAGGGTGGTGAGCATCTGGGCGGCGGGGGTGTAGTCGCGGCCGTCCTCGGGGAGGCCGAGGGCGGCGTTGGCCTGGTAGGTGTCGAGGCCGGAGTCCTGGAGGGCGTAGGCGTCGAGCTTGTTGTAGAGGCCGATGCCGCGGCCCTCCTGGCGGAGGTAGAGCAGGTAGCCGCCGGTCTCGGCGATCCGCTGGACGGATTCGCGCAGCTGGGGGCCGCAGTCGCAGCGGGCAGAGCCGAAGACGTCGCCGGTGAGGCACTCGGAGTGCAGGCGCACCAAGGGGGCGGTGGTCGGGGACGGGTCGCCCAGGGCGAGGGCGAGGTGTTCGGCGCCGTCGGCCAGGCCGTGGAAGGTGTGCACGTCGGCCTCGACCCGGTAGCCGTCGCCGAAGGCGAGCGGGACGCGCACGCGGGAGCGCACGGTGGCGGCGGGGAGCTGTCGGCTGGTCTCGGGGTGCGTCATGTCTGGTCCCTCCGGGGCCGCGGGTGGTGGTCGCCTGCGCTCGCGGTCCGGTGCGAGCCGTCACCAGGTTGTTCAAATTCGAACCGGATCGTGCTCGCCCGACGCTACACCGTGGTTCCAATTTGAACAACCGGCTTTCCCGGCCGCATTCCCCCGTCCCGCCCGTCCCGTCGTCCGTCCCGCCGCCCGTCCCGTCGTCCGTGCGGACGCGCCGCCCGCACGGACGCACCGCCCTCCCGTTCGGCCCACCAGCCCCCGGCTACCCGCCGGTATCCCGGCAAGGTGGAGGGGTGAGGCGGAGGGGCGGAGCGCGGGCCCGTCCGCGGCAGAGCGGTGCAGAGCGATCCTGGAGATGAACCGACCGTGAAGATCACCCAACCGAGCCCCGGCGCGCCCTGCTGGGTGGAGCTCGCCACCAAGGACCCGGCCGCCGCCAGGGCCTTCTACCACGAGCTGTTCGGCTGGCGCGCCGAGGCGGTGCCGGAGGAGGGGGCGGCGGGCTACTCCCGGCTCTACCTGGGCGAGCAGCTCGTCGCCGGGCTCAGCGGCCTGATGCAGCCGGACCAGCCCACCGCGTGGACCATCGGCTTCCACACCACCGACACCGACATCACCGCCGACGAGATCGCCGACGCCGGCGGCCGGCTGATCGCCGGGCCGATGGACGCCCTCGACTGGGGCCGGTTCGCGGTCGCCGCCGACCCCACCGGCGCGGTCTTCTCCACCTGGCAGCCCGCCGCGATGCGCGGGGTCGACGTGCGCGACGAGCCCGGCTCGCTCGGCTGGGTCGAGCTCGCCACCCGCGACCCGCGGGCCGCCGCCGAGTTCTACGGCCGGGTGTTCGGCTGGAGCGTCAACACCGGTGAGATGTACACCGAGTTCGGCCTGGGCGGCCGGGACTTCGGCGGCATGATGGACATGTCCGACCAATTCCCGGCCGAGGTCCCGCCCTACTGGATGCCGTACTTCGCGGTCGCCGACGCCGACCTCGGGGCCGAGCGCGCCGCCCTGCTCGGCGCCACCGTCACCCTCCCGCCCACCGACGTCCCCGACGGGCCGCGGCTGGCCGTCCTGCGCGACCCGCAGGGCGCGCTGTTCGGCATCCACGTGGTGGAGCCGGGCGACCGCGAGTAGCGCGGGCGGGCGCGGCTCAGACCCGGGCCGGGGGCGCGCCGGTGGGCGCCGAGGACGGCGGCGGGCCCGGGCGGCGCCGTTCGCGCAGCAGCGGCCCGGCGGCGGTCGCGGCCGCCGCCAGCACCACCGCCAGCGCCGTCAGCGGCACCCAGTCGCCCAGCCGGACGTACCAGGTGCGGGCCGCCGGGTCGGCCAGCGCCAGCTGGACCGTCGCCGCGCCGGTCTCGTCGGTGTCCAGCCGCACCAGCCGCCGGCCCTGCGCGTCGTACGCCACGGACTCGCCGGTCAGCGCCGCCTGCACCACCGGCCGGCCGGTCTCCGCCGCCCGCAGCGCGCCCAGCGAGGCGTGCTGGGCCGGGGCCCAGGTGGACTGGAAGGTCGACGTCGCCGACTGGTAGACGATCAGCGCGGCACCCTGCCGGGCGCTGGTGCGCGACAGGTCGGGGAACGCCGACTCGAAGCAGATCAGCGCGCCCACCGGCAGCGGACGCCCGTCCCGGTCGGCCACCGGCAGCAGGTGCACCGAGCTGCCCGGCGCCCGGTTCTCGCCCGCCGCCGCGCTCACCCCGGCGATCCAGCCCAGCAGCGGGCGCAGCGGGATGTACTCGCCGAACGGCACCAGCCGGATCTTCCGGTAGCGCGCCACCAGGCCCGAACCGTCCACCAGCACCGCGTCCTTGGAGATCCGGCCGTCGGCCTTCCGGGCGTCCTCGCCGACCAGCAGCTGCGCGCCGGTGGTCCGCGAGAGCGCCGCCAGCCGCTGCACCGTCGCGGCGTCCCGGTCCAGGTCGTCGGTGGTCGAGCTCTCGCCCCACACCACCAGGTCCACCGGGCGGCCGACCAGGCTGCGGGTGATCTTGACGTTCGCCTCCAGCCGGGCCTGCTCGTCCGCGGTCGAGCCGACCTGGACGAGCGCCACCGAGGCCGAACCGGAGGTCGCCGGGGCGGCCTGCTCGGCGAACGCCAGCGGACCCGCCAGGACGACGGCCAGCGCGGCCGCCCCCGCCGCCGCGCGCAGCCGCAGCTCGTGCGCGCACAGCAGCACCAGCAGCGCCGTGTTGACCGCGACCAGCGCCCAACTCACCAGCCACACCCCGCCGATCGAGGCCAGGCCGAGCACCGCCGGGTGCTCCCACTGGGTGGCGCCGAGCAGCGCCCACGGCCCGCCCAGCGCGCCCCAGGAGCGGACGAACTCCGCACTCACCCACACCGCGGGCAGCACCGCGAGCGCCGCCGCCGCCCGGCGCGGCGCCGGCTCGCCGTGCAGCAGCCACCACACGGCCAGGCCCAGCGGCGCCTGCAACGCGCCGAACAGCACCGCCAGGACGGGCAGCGCCGGGCCGATCGACGGGATCAGCCAGTACATCCCGGTCAGGATGAACCCGGCGCCGAACCACCAGCCGCGCACCGCCGCCTCGCGCGGCCCGTCCGCCGCCCGCATCAGCAGCAGGCCCGGCACCAGCGCCGCCCAGGCCAGCCAGGCCAGGCCGACGCCGGGAAAGGTCAGGACGGGCAGTGCGCCCGAGGCCAGCGCGCCGTAGCGGGCCGGTTGGGTGAGTGCGGTTCGCAGGCTCATGCGGAGATTGTCCGCCCGGGAGGGCGGGAAGACACCCCTATTCGATCATCGGCATGTCAGGGACGCCCCCCTCATGCCCCGATCCCGCGGGCTCACTCGCCCTCCAGATCACCTTCCGTCTCCAGCAGCACCTGCCGCAGCTCGTCCAGCAGCGCCGCGTCCGGCTCCGCCCACAGGCCGCGCCCGGCGGCTTCCAGCAGGCGCTCGGCGATGCCGTGCAGGGCCCACGGGTTGGCCTCGGCGAAGAACGCGCGGTTGACCGGGTCGAGCACGTACTCCTCGGTCAGCTTCTCGTACATCCAGTCGGCGACCACCCCGGTGGTCGCGTCGTAGCCGAACAGGTAGTCGACGGTCGCGGCCATCTCGAACGCGCCCTTGTAGCCGTGCCGCCGCATCGCCTCCAGCCAGCGCGGGTTGACCACCCGGGCCCGGAAGACCCGGGCCGCCTCCTCGGTCAGGGTGCGGGTGCGCACCGTCTCGGGGCGGGTCGAGTCGCCGATGTACGCGGCCGGGCTGCTGCCGGTCAGCGCCCGGACGGTGGCCACCATGCCGCCGTGGTACTGGAAGTAGTCGTCCGAGTCGGCGATGTCGTGCTCGCGGGTGTCGGTGTTCTTGGCCGCCACCGTGATCCGCCGGTACGCGGTCTCCATCTCCTCGCGCGCGGGCCGCCCGTCCAGGCCGCGCCCGTACGCGTAGCCGCCCCACACCGTGTACACCTCGGCCAGGTCGGCGTCGGTGCGCCAGTCCCGGCTGTCGATCAGCTGGAGCAGGCCCGCGCCGTAGGTGCCCGGGCGGGAGCCGAACACCCGGACGGTGGCCCGGCGTTCGTCGCCGTGCTCGGCCAGGTCGGCCTGCACGTGGGCCCGGACGAAGTTCTGCTCGTCCGGCTCCTCCTGGCGGGCGGCGAGGCGCACCGCGTCGTCCAGCAGCGCCACCACGTGCGGGAAGGCGTCCCGGAAGAAGCCCGAGATGCGCAGCGTCACGTCGATCCGCGGGCGGCCCAACTCGGCCGGCGGGACCGGCTCCAGGCCGGTCACCCGGCGTGAGGCGTCGTCCCACACCGGGCGCACGCCCAGCAGGGCCAGCGCCTCGGCGATGTCGTCGCCCGCGGTGCGCATCGCCGAGGTGCCCCAGAGCGAGAGGCCCACCGACGGCGGGAACTGCCCGTCGTTGTCGGCCCGGTAGCGCTCGACCAGCGAGGCGGCCAGCGCCTGGCCGGTCTCCCAGGCCAGCCGGGACGGGACGGCCTTCGGGTCCACCGAGTAGAAGTTGCGGCCGGTGGGCAGCACGTTGACCAGCCCGCGCAGCGGCGAACCGGACGGGCCGGCCGGGACGAAACCGCCCTGGAGGGCGTGCAGCACCGCGTCCAACTCGTCGGTGGTGGCGGCCAGTCGGGGCACCAGCTGGGCCGCCGCGAAGTCCAGCACGTCGGCGACGGCGGACGGCAGCCCGGCGGCGACCTTCTCCACCGCGGCCGGGTTCCAGTCCTCCGCCTCCATCGCCTCCACCAGCGCGCGGGCCTTCGCCTCCGCCGCGTCCGTCGCGCCCAGCGACAGCGCCGCCTCGTCCAGGCCCAGCGCCTCGCGCAGGCCCGGCAGCGCGCGCACGCCGCCCCAGATCTGCCGGGCCCGCAGGATCGACAGCACGATGTTCACCCGGTCGGTGCCCGCCGGGGCCTGGCCCAGCACGTGCAGGCCGTCGCGGATCTGCGCGTCCTTCACCTCGCACAGCCAGCCGTCGACGTGCAGCAGGAAGTCGTCGAAGCCGTCGTCCTCCGGGCGCTCGTCCAGGCCCAGGTCGTGGTCGAGCTTGGCGGCCTGGATCAGCGTCCAGATCTGCGCCCGGATCGCGGGCAGCTTCGCCGGGTCCATCGCGGCGATGTTCGAGTGCTCGTCCAGGAGCTGTTCCAGGCGGGCGATGTCGCCGTAGGAGTCGGCGCGCGCCATCGGCGGCACCAGGTGGTCGACCAGGGTGGCGTGCGCCCGGCGCTTGGCCTGGGTGCCCTCGCCCGGGTCGTTCACCAGGAACGGGTAGACCAGCGGCAGGTCGCCGAGCGCGGCGTCCGGGCCGCACTCCGCCGACAGCGCCGCCGTCTTGCCCGGCAGCCACTCCAGGTTGCCGTGCTTGCCCAGGTGCACCACCGCGTGCGCGCCGAAGCCGCCGTCCGCGCGGTCCGCCGCGATCCACCGGTAGGCCGCCAGGTAGTGGTGGCTGGGCGGCAGGTCCGGGTCGTGGTAGATCGCCACCGGGTTCTCGCCGAAACCGCGCGGCGGCTGGATCAGCACCAGCAGGTTGCCCGAGCGGATCGCGGCCAGCACGAGGTCGCCGTCCGGGTTGTGCGAACGGTCCACGTACAGCTCGCCCGGCGCCGGGCCCCAGTGCTCCTCCACCCGCGCGCGCAGCCCCTGCGGAAGGGTGGCGTACCAGCGCCGGTAGTCGGCGGCCGGGATGCGCACCGGGTTGCGCGAGAGCTGGTCCTCGGTCAGCCACGCCTGGTCGTAGCCGCCCGCCTCGATCAGCGCGTGGATCAGCGCGTCGCCCTCGTGGCCGCCCCCGGTGCCGGTGTCCAGGCCGGGCAGGCCGTCGCCGAGGTCCATGCCCTCCGCGCGCAGCCGCTCCAGCAGCCGGATCGCCGACGCCGGGGTGTCCAGGCCCACCGCGTTGCCCACCCGGGCGTGCTTGGTCGGGTACGCGGACAGCACCAGGGCGAGCCGGCGCTCGGCCGCCGGAGTGTGCCGCAGCAGGGCGTGCCGCACCGCGATGCCCGCGACCCGCGCCGCCCGCTCCGGGTCCGCCGCGTAGACCGTCAGGCCGTCCTCGTCGACCTCCTTGAACGAGAACGGGACGGTGATCAGCCGGCCGTCGAACTCCGGCACCGCGACCTGCGTCGCCGTGTCCAGCGGCGACAGGCCGTCGTCGCTGGACTCCCACTGGGCCCGCGACCAGGTCAGGCAGAGGGCTTGGAGAATCGGACGGTCGAGGGCGGCCAACGCCCCCGCGTCCCAGGCTTCCTCGTCCCCGCCCGCCTGCGCGTCCGCCGGGCGGGTGCCGCCCGCCGCCAGCACGGTCGTCACGATCACGTCGGCCGCGCCCAGCTCCGCCAGCAGCTCCGGCTCCGCCCCGCGCAGCGACGCGCAGAAGTACGCCCGGGCCCGGGCGCCCCGGTCCTCGACCGCCCGGCAGAGCGTCTCGACGAACGCCGTGTTGCCGCTCATGTGGTGCGCCCGGTAGTAGAGCACCGCGACGACCGGGCCCTCGGTGGTGCGCGCCTCCCGCTCCAGCGGACCCCAGGCCGGGGCCGAGGCCGGGGGCGCGAAGCCGTGGCCGGTCAGCAGCACCGTGTCGGACAGGAACGCGCCCAGCTCCGCCAGGTTCGCCGGACCGCCGTGCGCCAGGTACGCGTGCGCCTCCGCCGCGATGCCCGCCGGGACGGTCGACAGCTCCATCAGCTGCGCGTCCGGCGCCTGTTCACCGGTCAGCACCACCACCGGGCGCGGCCCCGCCAGCAACGCGTCCAACCCCTCCTGCCAGGCCCGGCGCCCGCCCAGCAGGCGCACCACCACCAGCTCCACGCCCTCCAGCAGCGCGGGCAGCTCCTCGGGCGACAGCCGCGCCGGGTTGCCCCAGCGGAACGGCACCGGGCCGCTCGACGCCCGGGCGCTCAGCAGGTCGGTGTCGGACGTGGACAGCAGCAGGATCATGCGGAGGCCCTCCCGGGCGTCTCGGACAGCTCGGACAGCTCGGACAGCACGGGGCGGACGACGTGGGACAGCCCGGCACGGGCGGCGTGGGACGGCCCGGCGACGGCGGGCACCCGCCGGGGCGCGGGCATGCGGCAGCGCATGGAACAGCCTTCCTCGGGGTCCTCGCCCCGGGCGGTGGAGGACGGCCGGAGTTCCTGGCTCCCGCGGCTCACTGAGCCGCGGTCACAGTGGCGGGACCGCCCCGGATTCGCACCGGACTTCCTCCGCTGTGCCGTCGCTGGCAGCGGACGCCCCGAGAGGCGCCCGGCAGCATCGTACGGGGTGATCGGCCCCCGGGGGAGTGTGACCTGTGACGCTGACCGAAACCCGACCGTTCGCGCCCCCGCCCCGGGGCCGCCCCGCCCTGAGCTGCGCAATCGCCCGCCCGGCCGGACCGCGGGCGCGACGCCCGAGCGGACCGCGGGTGTGACGCACGAGGCGGTGGCGCGCCCGCACCCGATGGGTATGCTCGCCGCCATGCCACCCACACCCGACGCCGCCCAGGCACCCTCCGTCGGGCCCGACCGAGGCCGCGCCGACGCCTGCCCCGGCGCGCTCCGCCTGCACCCCGCCGAGGACGGCAACCTCGCCCGACTCCGCCTGCCCGGCGGGTTCCTGACGCACCGTCAGCTGCTCGCGGTCGCCGACGCCACCGACGCCCTCGGCGACGGCGAGGTCGAGATCACCTCGCGCGGCAACGTCCAGCTGCGCGGCCTCGCCGACGGCTGCGCCGCCGACCTCGCCGAACGGCTGCGCGCCGTCGGCCTGTTGCCCTCCGACACCCACGAGCGCGTCCGCAACGTGGTCGCCTCGCCGCTCGCCGGGCTCGACGGGCGGGGCGTCGGCGGAGACGAGATCGCGCACTGGGTGCGGGAGTTGGACCGGGCGCTGTGCGCCGCGCCGTGGGCCGCCGGGCTGTCCGGCAAGTTCCTGTTCGCCCTCGACGACGGCCGCGGCGACGTCGCCGCGCTGAACGCCGATGTGACCTTGATCGCAGTCGGCGCCGGCCGCGCCCTGCTCCGCCTCGGCCGGGCCCGCCGCGCCACCGCCGTCGACGCCCCCGTCCCGGCCGCGCTCGACGCCGCCCGCCGCTTCCTCGACCTCGCGGCCGGCCGGGCCTGGCACCCGCGCGAACTCCAGGCCGAGCTGCCCGAGGGCGACGTCCCGCTGCCCCCGTTCGCCGGGGAGCCGCCCGCGCTCGGCGCGGTGGAGCCGGTGGGCGCGGCGGGCGCGGCGGTCGGCGGCCTCTCGGTCGGCCTGCGGTTCGGGCGGGCGAGCAGCGCGCAGTGGCGGCTGCTCGCGGCGGCGCTGGGCGAGGGGGCCCGGGACGGCGAGGACGGCGGGGGCCCGCGGGCCGCCCGGCTCACCCCCTGGCGCGGCGTCGTGCTGCCCGGCGCCGACGGCTCCTGGCTGCCGCGGCTGGCCGACGCCGGATTCCGCACCGCCCCCGGCGGCCCCTGGGAGGGCGTCACCGCCTGCACCGGCCTGCCCGGCTGCGGGAAGTCCCTGGCCGACGTCCGCGCCCAGGCCGCCCGGGCCGTCGCCGACGTCCCCGCCGAAGGGCTGCCCGTCCACTGGTCCGGCTGCGCCCGCCGCTGCGGACACCCCGCCGGGCGCTGGGTCGACGTGCTGGCCACCGCGGCCGGACACCGCGTCACCGTCGACGGCACCGTGCGCGACACCGAAGAGAACGAAACGGCCGAGGCAGTCGCCGAAGCCCGGAACACCCCATGGCGGAGGCCCAAATGATCGACTACGAGAAGGACGGCGCGGCCATCTACCGCCAGTCCTTCGCCACCATCCGGGCCGAGGCGGACCTCGCCCGCCTGCCCGCCGACGTCGCCCGGGTCGCGGTCCGGATGATCCACGCCTGCGGCATGACCGACCTGGTCGACGACCTGCTCTGGTCGCCGAACGCCGTCGCCGACGCCCGCCGCGCCCTGCTCGACGGCGCGCCGATCCTGTGCGACGTCAACATGGTCGCCAGCGGCGTGACCCGCAAGCGGCTGCCCGCCGACAACGAGGTGCTCTGCACCCTCACCGACCCCGCCGTCCCGGAACTCGCCCGTGCCATGGGCACCACCCGCAGCGCCGCCGCGATGGAACTGTGGCTGCCCCGGCTGGAGGGCGCGGTCGTCGCCGTCGGCAACGCCCCCACCTCGCTGTTCCGCCTGCTGGAGCTGGTCGAGGCGGGCGCGCCCCGGCCCGCCGCCGTGATCGGCGTCCCGGTCGGCTTCATCGGCGCCGCCGAGTCCAAGCAGGCCCTCGCCGACCACCCCTCCGCCCTGGAACACCTGGTGGTCCGGGGCCGCCGCGGCGGCAGCGCGATCGCCGCCGCCGCCATCAACGCGATTGCGAGCGAAGAAGAATGACGGACAGTCAGCAGAGCGGCCGCGGCGTCGGCCGGCTGTACGGTGTCGGCGTCGGACCGGGCGACCCGTCGCTGGTCACCGTGCGCGCCGCCGAACTCATCGGCAAGGCCGACGTCATCGCCTATCACTGCGCCCGGCACGGCCGCTCGCACGCCCGTGCCATCGCCGAACGGTACCTGACGGGCAGTCAGGTCGAAGAGCGGCTGATGTACCCCGTCACGGTGGAGACCACCGACCACCCCGGCGGCTACCGCGGCGCGCTCGACGACTTCTACCAGGAGGCCGCCGCCCGGCTCGCCGCCCACCTCGACGCCGGACGCGACGTCGTCGTCCTCGCCGAGGGCGACCCGCTGTTCTACGGCTCCTACCAGCACATGCACAAGCGGCTCGCGCACCGCTACCCGACCGAGGTCGTCCCCGGCGTCACCTCGATCAGCGCCGCCGCCGCCCGGCTGGGCACCCCGCTGGTCGAGGCCGAGGAGATCCTCACGATCATCCCCGGCACCCTCCCCGAGGAGGAACTCGCCGCCCGCCTCGCCGCCACCGACTCCGCCGTCGTCATGAAGCTCGGCCGGACCTTCCCCGCCGTCCGCCGCGCCCTGGAGCGCACCGGCCGGCTGGCGGACGCCCGCTACGTCGAGCGCGCCACCATGGACGGCGAACGCACCGGGGCGCTCGCCGAGATCGACCCGGAGAGCGTGCCGTACTTCTCGGTCGCCGTGCTGCCCAGCAAGGTCGCCGCGCTCGACTCCGCGGGGCGGCCCTTCGCGCCCCCGGTCCAGGACGCCCCGGCCCGGCACGCCTCGACGCAGGACGACCCGGCGGCGGTCGGCGAGGGCGAGGTGGTGGTGGTCGGGACCGGTCCCGCCGGGCCGCTCTGGCTCACCCCCGAGGCGCGCGGCGCCCTCGCGAACGCCACCGACCTGGTCGGCTACACCACCTACCTGGACCGGGTGCCCGTCCGCGCCGGGCAGGTCCGGCACGGCTCCGACAACAAAGTCGAGGGCGTCCGGGCCGAGTTCGCCCTGGAGCTGGCCCGGCGGGGTCGCCGGGTCGCCGTGGTCTCCTCCGGCGACCCCGGCGTCTTCGCGATGGCCACCGCCGTCCTCGAAGCCGCCTGCGAGGACCCCTACCGGGACGTCCCCGTGCGGGTCCTGCCCGGCATGACCGCCGCGCACGCCGCCGCCTCCCGGGCCGGGGCGCCGCTCGGCCACGACTACGCGGTGATCTCGCTCTCCGACCGGCTCAAGCCCTGGGAGGTGATCGCCCGCCGGCTGCGCGCCGCCGCCGAGGCCGACCTGGTCCTCGCGCTGTACAACCCCGGCTCCACGTCCCGCACCACGCAGGTCGGTTCGGCCCGCGACCTGCTGCTGGAGTACCGCTCCCCGGAGACCCCCGTGGTACTGGCCCGGGACGTCGGCGGCCCCACCGAGCGGGTCCGCACCGTCGAACTCGCCGCGCTCGACCCGGCGGACGTCGACATGCGCACCCTGCTGCTGGTCGGCTCCACCCGGACCCGGTGGGTGCGGCGCGGCGGCGGGGCCGAGGTGGTGTGGACGCCGCGCCGCTACCCCGACGCGTAGCGGGGGCGGGGTGGTCGGCGGCGCGTCAGGCCGGGCGGGCCCGGCAGCGGTCCAACTGCCGGACCCAGTCGGCCGCCCCGGCGACGTCCGGGGCGGTGCGCACGCCCTCCGGGGCGGCCGGGCGCTGCACCACGACCACCGGCAGGCCCAGTTCGCGGGCGGCGGTCAGCTTGGGGGCGGTGGCGGCGCTGCCGCTGTCCTTGGTCACCAGCACCTCGATGCGGTGCGCGCGCAGCAGCGCGCGCTCCCCGTCCAGGGTGAACGGGCCGCGCTCCAGCAGCACGTCGGTGGCGGCGGGCATCGGCGGCTCGGGCGGCTCGACCGAGCGGGCCAGGAAGGTCAGGCCGTCCAGGTGCGCGAAGGCGGCGATGCCCTGGCGGCCGGTGGTCAGGAACACCCGGGTGCCGAGCGCGGGCAGCGCCTGCGCGGCGGCGGCCAGGCTCGGCACCGGGCGCCAGCGGTCGCCGTCCTGCGGGGCCCAGCCGGGGCGGCGCAGCGCCAGCAGCGGGGTGCCGGTCTCGGCGGCGGCCAGCGACGCGTTGCGGCTGATCCGCTCGGCGAACGGGTGGGTGGCGTCCAGCAGCGCGTCCACGGCGTGCGCGCGCAGCCAGGCGGCCAGGCCGGACGGGCCGCCGAAGCCGCCGATCCGGACCTCCCCGACGGGCAGCCGGGGCCGGGCCACCCGCCCGGCCAGCGAACTGGTCACCCGCAGCGCCGGATCGGCCGCCAGGACGTCCGCCAGCCGGCGGGCCTCGCTGGTGCCGCCGAGGATCAGGACGTGCATGACGGGCTCCCGGGGCCGCTGCGGTCAGGACACACCACCCTAACCGGGCGGTCGGGACGGCCGGCGTGGGACGGTGGGGCGGCAGGAGCGGGGCAGGGTGGACGAGTCGACGAGGGCGGACAGCGGTGAGCGGTGAGGTGTGGAACGGCGCTCCGGCGGCCGGTGGCGGGGCGGCCGGTGGCGGGGCGGCCGAGGGCGGGCGCCGGGGCCAGTTGCGCAGCAGCGGGCTGCGGCCCGGCTGGACCACGGGGGCGTGCGCGACGGCGGCGACCAAGGCGGCGTACACGGCCCTGCTCGGCGGCGGCTTCCCGGACCCGGTGGTGATCACGCTGCCGAAGGGGGAGCGGCCCGCGTTCGCGCTGGCGGTGGAGGAGGTGGCGGCGGGCCGGGCCAGCGCCGGGGTGGTGAAGGACGCGGGCGACGACCCGGACGTGACGCACGGCGCGCTGGTGCGCGCCACGGTGCGGCCGGGCCCGGCGGGCAGCGGGGTGGTGTTCCGGGCCGGCCCGGGGGTGGGGACGGTCACCAAGCCGGGCCTGCCGCTGGCGGTCGGCGAGCCGGCCGTCAACCCGGTGCCCCGGCAGTTGATCCGCGAGGCGGTCGCCGAGGTGGCCCGGGAGTTCGGGGCGTCCGGCGACGTGGAGGTGGAACTGTCCGTCGACCGCGGCGAGGAGATCGCCCGGCACACCTGGAACCCGCGGCTGGGCATCCTCGGCGGCCTGTCCATCCTCGGCACCACCGGCGTCGTCGTCCCCTACTCGTGCTCGGCCTGGATCGACTCGATCCGCCGCGGCATCGACGTGGCCCGGGCCGCCGGGCACACCCACGTCGCGGGCGCGACCGGCTCGACCTCGGAGAAGGTGGTGGTCGCCGAGTACGGGATGCCCGAGGACGCGCTGCTCGACATGGGCGACTTCGCCGGGGCGGTCCTGAAGTACCTGCGCCGCCACCCGGTGCCGCGGCTGACGGTCTGCGGCGGCTTCGCCAAGCTCTCCAAGCTCGCCGACGGCCACCTCGACCTGCACTCCGGCCGCTCCCAGGTCGACAAGGGCCGGCTCGCCGCGCTGGCCCGGGAGGGCGGCGCGCCCGAGGAACTGGTCGCCCGGGTCGCCGCCGCCAACACCGCCCTGGAGGCGGTGCAGTCGTGCGCGGCGGCGGGCGTCCCGCTCGGCGACCTGGTGGCCGAGCGGGCCCGCGCCACCGCCCTCGGCGTGCTGCTCGGCGCGCCCGTCACGGTCGACGTGATCTGCATCGACCGCGCGGGCACGATCGTCGGCCGGGCCGCCCCCGCCGGGCCCTGAGCGAACCTGACGGTCCGTCAACTCCCGTTCGGTGCACGGTTCTCGCGTACCGCCGCACGAAGGCCCCCGGTCCGCGCGGGACCGGGGCCTTCGCGGCGCCGGGGTCAGCCGGTGACGACGGCCTGGGCGTCGATCTCCACCAGCATCGGCTCCTGCGGGAGTTCGACGAAGATCGTGGTGCGACAGGGCTTCACGCCGCCCGGCGCGATGTTCTCCTCGATGAACCGGGCGTACACCTCGTTCATCAGCGGGAAGTCGGCCCGCTTGGTCAGGTAGACGCGGAACATCACCACGTCCTCGATGCTCGCGCCGCCGGCCTCGACGATCGCCTTGACGTTCTCCAGCGTGCGCCGGGTCTGCGCCTTCACGTCGCCGTGGTACAGGTACTCGCCGGTCGCCGGGTCCTGCGGGCCCTGGCCGGAGACCTGCAGGATCGGGCCCTTGCGCACGCCCTGGGAGAACATCCAGGCCGGGGCGGGCGCGCCGTCGGTACGGACCTCGATCTTGTCGCTCATGCGTCTTGCTCCAGAAGGTTGGTGACGGATCGTCAGTGGACGGTGCCGCGGGCCGGGAGGCCCGCGTCGGCGGAGATCGCCCGGGTGCAGGCGAGCAGCTGGGGGAGCAGGTCGAGCACCTGCTCGTAGCGGAGGACCACGTCCGGCACCGAGATCGACGCGGCGGCCACCACCCGGCCCGAGGCGTCCCGGATCGGCGCGGCCACGCAGTTGATGAACGCCTCGTGCTCGGCGTGGTCCTGCGCCCAGCCCTGCGCGGCGACCTGGTCCAGCTCGGCCAGCAGCGCCTGCGGGCTGGTGATCGTGCGCGGGGTGTGCACGGTGAACTCGATGCCGTCGACCACCCGGCGGCGCTCGACCGGCGGCAGGTCGGCCAGCAGCACCTTGGCCACCGCCGTGTTGTGCAGCGCCGCCCGCAGCCCGATCCGCGAGTACATCCGCACCGGGTGCCGGGAGTCGTACTTGTCGATGTACACCACCTCGCCGCCCTCGTACGCGGCCAGGTGCACGGTCTGGCCGGTCGCCGCGTTCAGCTCGGCGAGGTGCGGGGCGGCGGTGCGCCGGATGCCGCGCTGCTCCAGGGCGAGGCTGGAGAGCGCGAACAGGCCCGCGCCGAGGTGGTAGCGGTACTGCGCGTCGCGGTGGACGAAGCGCTCCTCCTCCAGGCTCTGCAGCAGCCGCAGCACGGTGGTCTTGTGCACGCCGATCAGGTCGGCCAGCTGGTCGAGGGAGCGTTCGCCCTCGCCGAGTTCGGCGAGCAGGCGCAGGGCGCGGGTGACGGTCTGGCTCATGGGTGGGTGTCCCGAGTGTTCTTCGAGGGTGCCGGGAGTGGGGGCGGGCGGTCGGTGGGGCGTCGGGGTCAGGGCGCGGGGACGGGCCGGGCGGCCGGGGCGGGCAGGGCGGGGGAGTCGATGCCGGACGCGGAGACCCGGGTCGCCGCCCAGTCCCGCTCGTCGGCGGCCAGCAGCGCGGCCACCGTCCGGGCGTCCGGCAGCGCGCCGTGGTCGGTGGGCGCGGTCAGCGCGCCGGCCGCCGCCAGGTGGCCCAGCCGCAGCCGGGAGCGCTGGTCGAGGCCGCGCAGGGTGCCCGCCAGGTAGCCGGCCGCGAACGCGTCGCCCGCGCCGGTGGGCTCCACCACCTCGACCCGCAGCGCCGGTTCGGTGACCGCGCCGCCGTCCCGGTCGAGCGCGGTGACCAGGTGCCCGGAGTCCTTGACCACCAGGGTGGCGGGGGAGGGGAAGCGGCGGCGCAGCGCCCGCGGGTCGCCGGCGCCGAACGCGTCCTCGGCCTCGTCCGCGCCGAGCAGCAGCACGTCCGCGGCGTCCAGCAGCTCCGGCAGCACCGCCGGGTCGCGCAGGCGCCACAGCGCGGGGCGCCAGTTGAGGTCGAAGGAGACCAGCCGGCCCGGGCGGCGGCGGGTCAGCAGGGCGCGCACCAGGGCCAGGCAGCCGTCCGACAGCGCGGGCGTGATGCCGGTCAGGTGCAGCAGCGGCGCGGCGTCCAGCAGGGCGGCGGCGGCCGGGTCGTCCAGCAGTGCGGGGGAGAGCGCGGAGGCGGCCGAGCCGGTGCGGTAGTAGTGCAGGCGGGAGCGGCCCGGGCCGAGGTCGTGCGGCAGGCCGGAGCCGCCGGTCTCCTTCAGGTACACGCCGGTGGGGCGGTGCGGGTCGACCGCGACGGCCGACACGTCCACGCCCGCCGCGGCCAGGTCGCCCGTCAGGCGGCGGCCGAAGCCGTCCGCGCCGACCCGGCTGATCCACGCCGTCGGCACGCCCAGCGCGGCCAGCGCCGCCGCCACGTTGGACTCGGCGCCGCCCACCGAGGGGCGGAACGCGCCGACGGCCTCGAACGGCCCCGGCCGGTCGGGCAGCAGCACCGCCATCGACTCGCCCAGGCACACCGCCCGGGCGGCGGCCGCCGCACCGCCTTGATCCGCCATCAATCCCGCTCCCTCGCCCTCGGGCCCGTGCCCCGCTCCCGCCGCCGGGGGCCGCGCGGACCGGCGCTCGGCGGTGAGCCCGGTGCTGCGTGCCTGGTGGGAGGGGTGGACGAGCCGCGTCGCGGTCCGTTGACCGCCGTCCGGCGTGAATGCTAGAACCGTATCACCAACATGCGCAATAGAGGTTGCGCATGTTGCAACTCCCCAGCTCGCAGGCGGGCCGGGGTTCGAACGGAGGCAGGGCGATGGACGAGACGGTGGACCGGGCGGGCGCGGAACGGCGGGCGGACGCGGAACGGCAGCCGGGTACGGAGCGGCACGCGGCCGCGGAACGGCAGGCAGGCGCGGAGCAGCACGCGGCCGCGGAACGGCGGTACTTCGCCGACCCCGCGCAGGGCCCCGGCATCGACCCTGCCGCCGTCGCCGCCCTCGCCGACGAGACGCTCGACTTCCGCTTCAAGGCCGTCCCCGCCGCCGCCCACGGACTGACCGTCCGCGACTGGCTCGCCACCCGCCCCGCCCTCGACGACCTCGGCACCCCCCTGCTCACCCTCGACGCCGCCGCCCTCGACCACAACCTGCGCACCATGGCCGCCTGGTGCCGCGACGCGGGCGTGCTGCTCGCCCCGCACGGCAAGACCACCATGGCCCCCGCCCTCTGGCAGGCCCAACTCGCCGCCGGCGCCCACGCCGTGACCCTCGCCAACCTCCCCCAGTTGCGGGTCGCCCGCGCCTTCGGCGTCCGGCGCCTGCTGCTCGCCAACACCCTGCTCGACCCCGCCGGACTCGCCTGGATCGCCGCCGAACTCGACCGCGACCCCGGCTTCGCCTTCACCTCCTGGGTCGACTCCGCCGACAGCGTCCGGCAGATGGACGCCGCCCTGCGCGCCGCCGGAGCGCGGCACCCCGTCGAGGTGCTGGTCGAACTCGGCGGCCCCGGCGGCCGCACCGGCGCCCGCGGCGTCGACGCCGCCCTCGACGTGGCCGCCGCCGTCCGGGCCGCCCCCACCCTGCGGCTGGCCGGCGTCGGCGGCTACGAGGGCGCCCTCGCCCACGACGCCTCCGACACCGCCCTCGCCGCCGTCCGCGGCTACCTGCGCGACCTCGCCGACCTGCACCGCCGCCTCGCCCCCCACTACCCCACCCGCACCCCCGTGGTCACCGCCGGCGGCAGCGCCTACTTCGACACCGTCGCCGAGGAGTTGACCCCGCTGGCCGAGCAGGTCCCCGGCACCGCCGTGATCGTCCGGGCCGGCGCCTACCTCGCCCACGACGACGGCTTCTACCGCGGCATCTCCCCGCTCGCCCGCGCCGCCGGCGCCACCCCGCTGCGCTCCGCCCTGCACGGCTGGGCCCGCGTCGTCTCCCACCCCGAACCCGGACTCGCCCTGCTCGACGCCGGGAAGCGCGACCTCCCCTTCGACGAGGGACTGCCCGAACCCCAACTCGTCCGCGGCGGCGGCCCGACGGCCGCCGCGGCCGCCGTCACCGCCCTCAACGACCAGCACGCCTTCCTGCGCGACGCCGGACCGGCCGCCCCCGTCGGCGCCGTCCTGCGGCTGGGCCTGTCCCACCCCTGCACCGCCTTCGACAAGTGGAGCCTCATCCCCGTCCTCGACCACGCCGACGCCGAACACCCCCGCGTGGTCGACCTGGTCCGGACGTACTTCTGATGGCCGACCTGCTGCTGCGCGCCGCCACCGTGGTCGACGGCACCGGCGCCGACCGCTACCGCGCCGACGTCACCGTCACCGACGGCCGGATCGCGGAGATCAGCCGCGCCGGGAAGGAACTGACGGGACGTCAGGTGATCGACGCCGACGGGCTGGTGCTCGCCCCCGGCTTCATCGACATGCACGCCCACTCCGACCTGCGGCTGCTGCTCGAACCCGACCACCCCTCCCGGATCACCCAGGGCGTCACCCTGGAGGTCCTCGGCCAGGACGGCCTCTCCTACGCCCCCGTCGACGACACCACCCTCGCCGCGCTGCGCCGCCAACTCGCGGGCTGGAACGGCGATCCCGCCGACGACGAGTTCGACTGGAACTGGCGCACCGTCGCCCAGTACCTCGACCGCCTCGACGCCGGAGCCGCCGTCAACACCTGCTACCTCGTCCCGCACGGCACCGTCCGGATGCTCGCCATGGGCTGGGACAACCGGCCCCCCACCGGGCCCGAACTCGCCCGGATGAGCGAGCTGGTGGACCGGGCGCTGGCCGAGGGCGCGGTCGGCATGTCCACCGGCCTCACCTACACCCCCGGCATGTACGCCGGCACCGCCGAACTCGTCGCCCTGTGCACCGTCGTCGCCGCCCGCGGCGGCTTCCACGCCCCGCACCAACGCTCCTACGGGGCGGGCGCGTTGGAGGGATACGCGGAGATGGTGGAGATCTCCCGCCGCTCCGGCTGCCCGCTGCACCTCACCCACGCCACGATGAACTTCGGCGTCAACGAGGGCCGGGCCGGCCAGTTCCTCGCCCTGGTCGACGCCGCCCTGGCCGACGGCGTCGACCTCACCCTCGACAGCTACCCCTACCTACCCGGCTCCACCACCCTGGCCGCCCTGCTGCCCAGTTGGTCCACCGAGGGCGGCCCCGAGGCCACCCTCGCCCGGCTCGCCGACCCCGCCGCCCGCGAGCGCATCCGCGCCGACGTCGAGGAGCGCGGCAGCGACGGCTGCCACGGCGTCGTCACCGACTGGGACACCATCCAGGTCTCCGGCGTCCGGCACAGCGCGCTGTCCGCCGTCGTCGGCCGGAAGGTCTCCGAACTCGCCGCCGAACAGGGCCGCACCGGCACCGAGGTCTTCTTCGGACTGCTGCGCGCCGACCGGTTGGGCACCACGATCCTCCAGCACGTCGGCCACGAGGAGAACGTCCGCGCCATCATGCGCCACCCCGCGCACACCGTCGGCAGCGACGGACTGCTGGTCGGCGCCCGCCCGCACCCCCGCGCCTGGGGCACCTTCCCCCGCTACCTGGCCCGCTACGGACGCGAGTTGGGCGTCCTCACGCTCGAACAGGCCGTCGCCCGGATGACCGGCCGCCCCGCCCGCCGCCTCGGCCTCGACCGGCGCGGCCTGATCCGCCCCGGCCACCACGCCGACCTGGTCCTGTTCGACCCGGACACCGTCCGCGACACCGCCACCTTCGACCGGCCCCGGCAGCCCGCCGAGGGCATCCGGCACGTCCTGGTCAACGGCGTCCCCGCGCTCACCGACGGCGAGCCCACCGGCGACCTGGCCGGCCGGGCCCTGCGGCGCGGCACCGACCGGAAGGTCCGGGCAGTGACCTGACACACCGTCACCTCCACCGGTGGGATGCCCCTTCGGCCCCGCCGCCCCCGACAACCAGCACGGAAAACGGAAAGAGGAATGTCCAGGATGGGAACCGAAACGACCGAACTGCGCGCGGCCCTGGCCCGGCAGCCGGTGATCGCCGTGGTCCGGGCCCCCGTGATCCCCGACGCGGTCGCGCTCTGCGAGGCGCTCGCCGAGGGCGGCATCGCCTGGACCGAACTCACCTTCACCACACCGGACGTCACCCGCCACCTGGCCCGCGCCGCCGGGGCCGACTGCCGGATCGGCGTCGGCACCGTGCTCACCGCCGACCAGGCCCGGGCCGGGATCGCCGCCGGGGCCGGCTTCCTGGTCACCCCCGGCCTGCGCCCGGCCGTCGCCGACACCGCCCGCGAGGCCGGAGTCCCGGTCGTGATGGGCGCGTTGACGCCCAGCGAGGTCGCCGACGCCGTCGACCTCGGCGCCGCCGCGGTCAAGATATTCCCCGCGAAGGCGTTCGGCCCCGGCTACTTCAAGGACCTGCGCGGCCCCTACCCCGACGTCCCGCTGGTCGCCTCCGGCGGCGTCAACGCCGGCAACGCCAGGGCCTTCCTCGACCACGGCGCGCTCGCCGTCTGCGCCGGGACCGACGTCGTCCCGCCGCAGGCCGTCGCGGACGGCGACTGGGCCGAGATCACCCGCCGCGCGAAGGAGTTCACCGCCGCGCTCGGCTGAGCGGGGTCACTCGCGGTCGGCGGAGGCGGCGGGCGCCGCCGTCGGGGCGGTGGCCGGGGTGGTCGTCGGGGCGGTGGCCGGTGTGGTCGTCGGGGCGGTGGCCGGTGTGGTCGTCGGGGTGGTCGTCGGTGTGGTCGCCGGACGGTGCTCGGCGGCCAGGGCGAGAACGCGCTCCACGGACCAGTGGTCGGCCGCGTGGGTGCCGTAGTGCGCGGCCAGGACCCGGCCGTCGGCGGCGAGCAGGAAGTCGGCGGGCAGGCCCAGCCGCCCGCCGACCGGGCGGGAGGACGGCGGCCGCTCCCGCCCGCGCAGCACCAGCGGCACGCTGCGGGCCACCCCCCGCGCCATCGACGGCCACGCCCGGGGTCGAGCAGCGCCCGCGCCCCGCGCTCGACCCCGTACGCGCGGTACAGCCCCCGCTCCGGATCGGCCAGCAGCGGGAACGGCAACCCGTCGGCGTACGGCCGCAGTTCGGCGGCGGGCGAGTGGAATGCGACTACCTCCCGCACCCCCGCCGCGCGCAGCTCCGGGTGGCGGACGGCGAAACCGCGCAGGTGCAGGTTGCAGATCGGGCAGCCCGCGAAACGGCGGAACTGCAGGTGCGTCAGGCCGCCCGCCGGCACCGGCGGCAGGGGCGCGCCGGCGGCGTCGGTGGCGGGCAGGGCGGGGGCGGCGGTACCGGTCCGAAGTCGGGACACGTGGGCTCCTCGTAGGTGTAGACCGTACGCCAAAACTGTAGGCGTATGCCGTACGCTGTCAACCCGTGCCCCGCCCGCGCTCCCTGACCACCCGCCAGATCGCCGCCGCCGCCCTCGCCGTGATCGACCGCGACGGCCTGCCCGCCCTCTCCATGCGCACCGTCGCCGCCGAACTCGACCGCCGCACCATGGCCCTCTACCGCTACGTCGAGGACCGCGAGGAGGTGGAGTGCCTGGTCGTCGACCTCGCCCTCGGCCCCGTCCTCGACCGCGCCGCCCGCGAACCCGCGGCACCCTCCCCGCGGGCCCGGCTGCTCGCCCTGCTGGACCTCATGCGCGAGGCCGTCGGCGCCCACCCCGGCGTCCTGCCGCTGGCCGTCCGGCACCACAGCGGCTGCCTGCCCGCGCTGCGCTGGCGCGAACGGCTGCTGGAGGCCCTGGCCGACGCCGGACTCGACGCACCGCGCCGCGCCGCGGCGCTGCACGCCCTGGTCGCCTACGTGATCGGCGAACTCGAACTGGAGCACCAGGCAGCCGCAGCCGCAGCCGCAGCCGCAGGCACCGCGGCAGGCCCCGGCGGTCCGCTCGTCCCCGAGACCTTCCCCCTGCTCTCCGCCGCCCTGGCCGCCCGCGCCGCCACCGATCCCGCCCACGCCTTCACCGACGGCGCCCGCACCGTCCTCGACGGCCTCGGCATTGGCCTCGGCTGATCCTGCGCCCCGGTCCTGGCTCCGGCCGCAGGCGGGTGCCTCAGTCGAGGGCGCTCCAGCCGTGGTCGAGGAGGTCGAAGGCGCGGACGACGGCGCCCCGGACGTCGGGATGGGACTGGACGGCCCGGGGTGCCTCCAGGGCGAAATGCGCCAGGGCGGTGCAGGCCGGGTCGTCGGCGGGGCGGCCGCTCTGCTCGGCGATGACCGCGGCGAGCGCGGCGGTGTGGCGCAGCCACATGGCCTGCTGGTAGTCGCGCAGGGCCGGGGTGGAGTCCACCAGGGCGGCGAAGGCCGGGAAGCGGGGGTCGCCGCCGGCGCCTGCCCGGCGGTGGCGCAGGGCGTGGTCGCACAGGGCGGCCGGGATGGACCGGCCGGGGGGCCGCTCGCGCACGGCGGCCAGCAGGTCGGCCTCCAGGTCGGCTTCCTCGTCGAAGACCAGCGCCTCCTTGACCGGGAAGTGCTTGAACAGCGTGGTGGTGGAGACGTCCGCGGCGTCCGCGATCTCGCGGATGCCGACGTCGTCGTAGCCGCGCTCCAGGAACAGGCGCAGCGCGGCGTCGGCGATGGCCTGGCGGGTGGCGGCCTTCTTGCGCTCGCGGCGCCCCGGCGGGGCCGGTGGCGGGGGTGGGAGCGCTGGGGACGCTGGGCTCGGCGGGGGCTCGGGGCTCGGCGGGGGCGGCGGAGGCGGTGGGGTGTCGGGCATGGGGACATCCTACCCGCCGGGTTCACTCGGTTTAAAAGTTGAGTCGTTGCACTTTTGTACTCGGTGTGGTCTGCTGGAGCTGCGGCCCCGTGGAGCGTGAACGCCCCGGCCGCCCCCACACCCCCTGCCCGGTCGCCCGGCACCGCCGTGCGCCCGTCCGGAAGGAGCACCGCCATGACCACCGCACCCGCCTCCACCACCCCGTCCGGCCCGTCCGGCCCGCCCGTCCCCCGCATCGCCGTCGTCGGCGCCGGGCCCGGCGGCCTGACCTGCGCCCGCATCCTGCAGCGCCACGGCATCGCCGTCACCGTGTACGACCACGACCGCGGCCCCGACGCCCGCGACCAGGGCGGCACCCTCGACCTGCACGAGGACAACGGCCAACTCGCCCTGCGCGAAGCCGGACTGCTCGACGACTTCTTCCGCCTCGCCCGCGCCGAAGGGCAGGAGATGCGCCAACTCGACGCCCTGACCGGGGAGATCGGCTTCCACCACGTCCCCGAGGACGGCGAACGGTTCAAGCCCGAGATCGACCGGGGCCAACTGCGCGACCTCCTGCTGCGCTCGCTCGCCCCGGACACCGTCCACTGGGGCCGCACCCTGCGCTCGGTCGAGGGCCCCGCCGGCGGCCCCCGCCGCCTGCACTTCACCGACGGCACCGCCACCGAGGCCGACCTGGTGATCGGCGCGGACGGGGCCTGGTCCAAGGTCCGCCGCGCGCTCTCCCCGGCCACCCCCCGCTACACCGGGATCAGCTTCCTCGAAGCCTGGTTCCACGACGTCGACCGCCGCCACCCCGAACTCGCCGCGCTGGTAGGCCCCGGCAGCGCCTCGGCGGCCGACGGCGAACGCGGACTGTTCGCCCAGCGCAACAGCGGCGACCACATCCGGGTCTACGTCATCCAGCGCGTCCCCGTCGACTGGATCGCGCAGGCCGGCCACACCGTCCAGGACACCGACGCCCTGCGCGCCCTCCTCCTGGACCGCTACCGCCGCTGGTCGCCCGCCCTGCACCGACTCCTCACCGACAACGACGGCCCCTACGTCGACCGCCCGATCCACGCCCTGCCCGTCCCGCACACCTGGACGCACGACCCCGCCGTCACCCTGCTCGGCGACGCCGCCCACCTCATGCCCCCGCTCGGCGTCGGCGTCAACCTCGCCATGCTCGACGCCTGCGAACTCGCCCTCGCGATCGCCGGACACGACACCCTCGCCGAGGCCGTCCGCGCCTACGAGGCGACCATGCTGCCCCGCTCCGCCGACACCCAGCGCCTCCTCGACGGCGCCGCCGCCGGCCTGCTGTCCGACGAACCGCACCAGGGGGAGCCGCAGCAGGGCGAACCGCGCCAGGGTGAGCCGGAGTCGGAGCCGGAGCCGCAGTCGGAGTCGTTCGGCGGCGCGGCCGAGCCGTCCGGGGTCCGCTGAGGCGTCGCTGGGCGGGGGAGCGGGGCGGCCGGGTCAGCGGGCCCGGGTGGTCGAGTACAGGTGGCTGTCGCGGAACTCCGTCGCGGCCAGCGTCCGGCCGACGATGATCACCGCGGTGCGCAGCACGCCCGCGGCCTTGACCTGGACGGCGATGTCGCCGAGCGTGCCGCGCAGCACCAGTTCGTCCGGACGGCTGGCCATGGCGACCACCGCCGCCGGGCAGTCCGGTCCGTAGTGCGGCAGCAGCTCCTCGACCACGCTGTCCACGTAGCGGGCCGCCAGGTGCAGCACCAGCAGCGCGCCGCTCCTGCCCAGCACGGACAGCTCCTCGCCGGGCGGCATCGGCGTCGCCTGCCGGGCCACCCGGGTCAGGATCACCGTCTGGCCGACCGTCGGCACCGTCAGCTCGCGCTTCAGCGCGGCCGCCGCCGCCGCGAACGCGGGCACCCCCGGCACCACCTCGTACGGGATGTCCGCCGCGTCCAGGCGGCGCATCTGCTCGGCCATCGCCGAGAACACCGACGGGTCGCCGGAGTGCAGCCGGGCCACGTCCTGGCCCGCGCGGTGCGCGCTGACGATCTCGGCCAGGATCTGGTCCAGGTCCAAGTTCGCGGTGTCGACCAGCCGGGCGTCCGGCGGGCAGTCCGCCAGCAGCTCCGGCGGCACCAGGCTCCCCGCGTACAGGCACACCCCGCAGCGGGCCAGGGTGCGCTGGCCGCGCACCGTGATCAGATCGGCCGCGCCCGGACCGGCACCGATGAAATAGACCGTCACTTCGCTCCTCCGAGAACTCCGACAACCTCGTCCGCACCAGCATCCGTACCGGGGGCCGCACCGGACTCCCCGCCGCCCTTGACGACGCTCCACTGGGTCACCGGCATCGCCTGCCGCCACCCCGTGAACCCGCCCACCGGCACCGCGTGCGCCACGCCCAGCTTCACCAACTCGCCGCCGTGGCGCCGGTACCACTGCGTCAGCAGCGCCTCCGACTCCAGCGTCACCGTGTTCGCCACCAGCCGCCCGCCGGGCCCGAGCGCCGACCAGCACGCCTCCAGCAGCCCCGGCACCGTCAGCCCGCCGCCGATGAACACCGCGTCCGGACGGCCCGGTTCGGACTCCAGCCCGGCCAGTGCCCGCGGCGCGGCCCCCGTCACGACCCGCAGCCGGGGCACGCCGAGCGCCGCCGCGTTGCGGACGATCCGCTCCGCCCGCGCCCGGTCCCGTTCCACGCTCACCGCCCGGCAGGTGCGGTGCGCCCGCAGCCACTCGATGCCGATCGACCCCGAACCGCCGCCGACGTCCCACAGCAGTTCGCCCGGCGCCGGGGCGAGCGCCGCCAGCGTCGCTGCCCGGACGTGGCGCTTCGTCAACTGTCCGTCCGACTCGAAGAGTTCGTCCCGCAGGCCGGGAACCAGCTGCTGCCGGGGGGCGTCCGCCGCGACGGCCGGGTCCAGGACGCAGTCCACCGCCAGCACGTTCAGCGGATCGCCCGGCGGCAGCGACCAGCCGCCGCCACCCCTTCGCGCACCGCCTCCGCCGGACCGCCCAACTGCTCCAGCACCCGCACCCGGCTCGGCCCGAACCCGCGCTCCGCCAGCACCCGCGCCACCCGCGCGGGCGTCGACGCGTCCGCGCTCAGCACCAGCAGCCGACGCCCCGGGTACAGCGCCGCGTGCAGGGACTCGACCGGTCGGCCGACCAGCGTCACCACCTCGGTCTCCTCCACCGGCCACCCCAGCCGGGCGCACGCCAGCGACACCGAGGACGGATACGGCAGCACCCGCAGCGACTCCGCCGGGACGCCGCACTCCAGCAGCGTCCGCCCGATCCCGTGGAACATCGGATCACCGCTGGCCAGCACCGCCAGCCGCCGCCCCGCGAACCGCTCCAGCAGCCCCGGCACCGCCGGCCGCAACGGCGACGGCCACAGCACCCGCTCCGCCGCCACCCCCTCCGGCAGCAGCCCCAACTGACGCCCCCCGCCGAGCACCACCTCCGCCGCGCCCAACGCCTCCCGCGCCGCCGCCGAGAGCCCCGCCCAGCCGTCCGCACCCACCCCGACGACGGTGATCGCAGACACGCGCAACTCCTCAGGGCTCGGGGACGGGGCAGCCGCAGCCTACCCGCAACCGGCCGCCGTACCCCCCGCGAGCTGCGGAGATCCACCGTGCGACATTGGCCACACCGGGCGGGGCGGGCCACCGGCGCGGGCGCGGACGCGGACACGGAAGTCCACTGCGCGAAAAGCCTGTTGGAGTGACGGGCGGTTCTAGGATTGGGTGGGGGTGATCGAATCCAAGAGACCTGACGGGGGATTCCGCGTGCGGACAAGAGCGGGAGGGGTGGCCCTCGCGGTCGCCTGCGCGACATTGCTGGCCGGCTGTAGCGGCGGCGGCAGCGGTGCGGACTCGCCGCGCCGGAACGGCGACTCGATCGAGGGGCACGAGACGGCGGCGGTCGTCCTCTCGGCGGAGCAGCTCCGGGTGGCCGCGCCCCTCGGCGACGCCCTGCCCGACGGGCTGGGCGGGGGATGGGCGGCACGGACATCTTCGAGGGCCAGAAGGCCGCCGACCGGTGCGGCTCGGAGACCGGCACCGCCTGTTCCGGGCTGGTGGCGGCGGCCCTGAGCGGATACACCACCCACCCGGGTGACGGCGACGTCTTCTGGGACGCCTTCTCCTTCGACACCGTCGAGGACGCGCAGGTGGCCTGGAAGGCCATGGCCGCCGGCAAGCGGGAGGAGGAAGCGTCGTCCGACCCGCAGCCGCTGGAGGTCTCCGCGGACGCGGACGAACTCGACGCCTACGGCCTCCCGCCCTCGCACGACTACTCCAGCGGGCAGAACATCGAGATCCACGACGCCAAGGTGATGATGCGGATCGGCGGGGTGGTCGTCCTGCTCACCGGCTACGACATGCCCAACTTCGAGATCATCCAAGGGCTCGCCACGGCGGCGGCGGATCGCGTGACCAGAGTGGCCCAGGGCAAGAACCCCGACGCCTGAGTACCGCACCGCCACGCTCCGCACCGCACTGCCCCGCACCGCCATGCTCCGCACCGCCCCGCCCCGCCCCGCCCCGCGCACGGCCGCGCACGGCCGCCGTGCCGGGGCGGCGTGCCCGCCACCGGTGCCGCCCACGGCCCGTTCCATCGATTTGTCGATCTGTCGGCTCACCGAGGCCGCCCCACTCCGGAGGACCGCACCACCCATGACCGAACTCTCCTTCCTCACCGCCCCCGGCACGGCGGCCGGGTTCATCGCCGAGACCCGCCCGCGTGCCCACGGCACGGGCATCGACCCCTACGAGTACGACCGGGTCACCGCGCCGATCGACTCGCTACTGCACTGGCCGGACGCTTGCCGGGCGGCCGCCCTCGCCCACCGCGCCCGGGCCGAACGGGCGGCCGGGCGCGGACGGTTCCGCACCGCAGGGCAGCACCACCGCTCGGCGGCCCGCTGGTTCCAGCTCGCCGCCATGCTGCCCGACCCGGACCGGGAGCGGGCCGCCGCCGTCGCCGCTGAGGCGGACCGTTCGATGGGCGACGCCCTCGCGCTGCTCGAACCCCGGGCCCGCCGGATCGAGGGCGAGGGCTACGCGGGGTGGCTGCGCCTGCCACCGGCGGCGGACGCTGGGCACCGCCTCCCGCTGGTCGTGCTGGTGCCGGGGATGGACTCCTCGAAGGAGGAGTTCCACGGCCCGGCCGACGCGCTGCTCGCCTGCGGGCTGGCCGTGCTGGCCGTCGACGGGCCCGGCCAGGGCGTGCTGGCCGACGGCCCCGCGCTCGGCCCGGACCACCGGCACGCGATCGGCCGGGCCCTGGACCACGCCCTGGCCACCGCCGCAGACCCGGCGGACCCGGCGGACCCGGACGGGCCCGGCGACAGCGGCGTGATCGACCCGGAGCGGATCGCGGTGCTCGGGTTCAGCCTCGGCGGCTACCTGGCCGCCGCCGTCGCCGCCCACGACCCGCGGGTCCGGGCGGCGGCGCTGGTCAGCGGCCCGTACCGGCTGGACTGGGACGCGCTGGTCCCGTTCGTCGTCGCCACCCTCTCCCGGCGCTGCGGCGGCACGTCGGCCGCCCGCGCCTTCGTCGAGCAGCTCGACCTGGCCGCGCTGGCCCCCCGACTGCGCGACCTGCCACTGCTGTTGGTCGACGGCGGCCAGGACCGCATCCCGGGCGTCACCAACGCCGAGGCCCTCACCGCCGACCTCCCGCACGCCGAACTGCTCCACGTCCCGCACGGCAACCACCTCCTCGGCAACGCCCTGCCGGACTGGCTCCCCGACACGGCCGACTGGCTGGCGGACGCCCTGACGGCGAAGCGGTGAACCGCACCCGACCGCACGGACGGCGCGGCGCCTCCGCCCCGGCGCTCTCCCGGCCCGGGCTCCCGGGCCTCCGGTCGGAGGGCGAGCCCGAGGGGATGCGGAACGAGGTGCGGACCTTCGTCGCGGCGGGCCCGCTTCCGGCCACGGACACGGACGCGGAGACGGGCGAGGACCCGGAGGAGCTCGACCGGCGCCGCCGGCAACCGGAAGACCTCCCCCGGCCGGCCACGGCCGAGGAGGCGACCGCGCCGGCGGCCTGTTCCGGCCCGGACGGCTGCTACGGCGTGGCCTGGATGCTGCTGCACCTCATCGAGACGGCGTCCGGCCCGCCGCCCGCCGCGCTCGACCCGGTCCTTGGGGAGGACGGCCGGCGGCACGTCCTGCACCGGCGTTGGGGGCGGTCCGGCGGGGACGCGGACTGGCCGCCACCCGGGTGGCGCGTTCCGTCCCGGTGCCCGATCTGCCGGGCGGGGCGGGGGAGTCGGCAGAATGCGGGGGATGGAACCACCGTTGCTGTACCTCGATGTCGACGGTCCGCTGATCCCGTTCGGCGGGCCGCCCGGGTGGCATCCGGAGCACCTGACGGAGCGCCGAATCCGCGACGTGCTGGGGACGGCGGCGGGGCACCCGCTGCTGGCCCGGCTCGACCCCCGGATCGGGGCGCGGCTCGCGGTGCTGCCCTGCCGCCCGGTGTGGGCCACCACCTGGGAGCACGTGCTGACCTTGCACCTTGCTCCCGACCTGCGGAAACAGGCTGAGGTGCAACGGGCCACGACCTATTCGTGGCCGCTGCCAGCGCGGGCTCAGGGCATCGCCTTCCGCCCCGGCAGCCGTATCGGCGTCCAGGGCTGCGGGTTCACGGGGCCCACGGTGGGGCCTCCTCCAACGGCCGGACCTGGTGGCCGGCCTTGAGCATCCGGTCGCGAAGCCAGTAGGGGTCACAGCCGTACATCGCGCCGATAACCCGGATGTCCACACCCGAGTCGTAGCGGCGGATGATCGCTGGAATGGCGGCGATCACGAGCTTCTTCAGCATGTCGCGCCGGTCGGGCTCGGTGTTGGCCCCATGGCGGTCCTCCGGGTGAGAGAACTCCAGCCCTGCGGCTGCGGGGCAGTCACAGGGCGGGGGCCTGCCCGCCGCGAGGGGGTGAGCGGCGGAAGTGCGAGATGGTCAGGGGTGATCGAAGATCCGGATGTCGAGGTGCAGGCCCCTGTGCCATTTCGACGGTCCGCCTCTCCGTCACCCGAGTGTGGAGAAGCTTCCCGAGGTCGTCCTCCTCACGGGGTTGGCGGTGCCAGCGGACGCTGGTGAACAGGTAGATCACCAGGACGGCGATCAGGACGGCACGTTCCATGGGGTGCTCCGGTGGTGCGGGGTGGCACTGGCGGCCGTCAGGGGCGCCCGGACTGCGTAGGCGAGGGAGTGGCCGCGGACGCCCGTGCGGGTGAACCCGGCCTTGAGCAGCACGCGGCCGGAGGCCACGTTGCCGGGGTGGTGCCGGGCGTGGATCTCGGGCAGACGAAGGTGCCCCAGACCGAGGACGAGCACCTTGCGAAGACCCTCGGTGGCGTAGCCCCGTCCCCAGGCGTCGGAGCGCAGGATGTAGCTGACGGCGGCGACGGGCCGGTCCAGGTGGAGCTTGACGATGCCGAGCAGGTCACCGTCCACGACCAGGCCGAGGGTGTGGAGCGTGCGCGGGCTTCGCGTGGCCGCAGCGACCGCAACGGCCACGAACTCCTGCGCTTCGCGGAGGTCCATCGGGCCCCGGTCCAGATATCTGACCGACTCGGGGCTGTAGATCCGCTGCACCGGCCCGGCGTCGTCGGGCGCCAGCTCTCGCAGCTCGATCACGCGTCCGCTGCCTTGACGAGCACGGTCAGCTCAGGGGCGCTGGGCCGGTCGTCGGGGGCGGCGAGCAGGACGTGACGCAGCCGGGCCTGGAGCGACGGCCACGGCAGCACGTCGGAGAGCGGGATCGCACGGTGGGCGATGGCCTTGCGCTTCTCCTCCGCCGGGGCGTCGCTGCCGATTCCGGCGATCTCGTAGTCCAGCGGCCAGGTCCCGGTGATGCACGTCCACAGGGTGCCGGCGAGGGCATAGACGTCGGCGGTCTGCGTGGTCTCGGCGGGCTGAGGGCCGTTGATGATCCGGGCGGCCAGCTCGGGGGCGGTCAGGTGGATCATCGTGCCGTCGAACGTCGACCACGGATGATATCGACCTGGCGGGACCACGCGAAGTCCAGCAGCCGGACGCCCCGCTCGGTGTGGATGCCGTGCTGGGGCTGGAGGTCGCCGTGCACCCAGCCGGCCTCATGCAGGTCGGCCACCGCCCGGCACAGGTCGACCGCCGCGGCGAGGGCTCCACCCCTCCCACCGTCGCCCTTGCGGACGGGGCGGAACACGTCCCAGGTCGACGGCCCGGCCAGCCACGGGGTGACGAACCAGACGCCACCGTCGAAGCGTCCGACGGTCACGGCGTAGTCGGGGAGCTGGTCCAGCACGGAGGCTTCGCGGGCGGTGACCTCGGCGGCCTCGCCGGTGCCGAGCTTGATGCTCACCACCCCGCGCGGCCCGCTGGCCTTCCACACCGCCGAGCCCCGCCGGTCGCTGATCTCCGCCAGCTCCAGCGGCCCGCAGGCGGCCTCCGCCGCAGTCAGCGCCGCTCTGGCCTCGGAAGGGAACTCGCCCATTCTCGTACTGCCTTCCACTCGCAGGGGATGTGCTCGAAGACGTCCCGGCCATCGTCCACCGACACGGACAGAGCCGTGGCGAGGTCGGGAGTCGCCTCCAGGAACTTCGGGTCCACCGGCCGGACGCCCGCCCGCACCGGGAGGAACGAGAACGGCGGCGGCGGGATGCTCTGCCCGCGTCGGCCGGTCTCCACCGCCCCCTGGGCGAACTTCCCGAACATCACGCCCACCGGGGCATAGAGGTTCTTCAGCGCCCAGTGCGGCCAGGTCAGCAGCTCCCGGTGGTCCGCCCCCTCGCAGTGGCCGAGCAGCACCACGCTCTCGCACGCGAGCAGACCGAACGGGCGGCTCGTCAACGGCCGGACCCACTCCGCGGCCTGCACCCCGGCGTAGAACAACTCCGCTTCGACCGCGTACCGGTGGCTGCCCGGGGTGATCTCGTAGACGGCCCACCCGGTCATCCCCCGGCGGATGGAGGGCCGGAGGAACGGGCAGTGCTCGGAGACTTCGGCGAGGTAGGCGTCCGCGTCCACGCCGGCGGGATGCTCCGTCCGGGCCTCGGTGAGGCGGAGCGCCCCGGCGGTGGGCCGGGACGCTCCGTCGGACAGCGTGTCGATCACAGGGAGGACGCCGCCGGGGTCAGGTCGTCGCCGTCGCCGGGGCCGGGCCGGGGGCCGCAGTCCCACTCGGCGGTGACGGTCCCGGTCTCGCGGTACTGCGCGAGGGCTCCGGTGTTCACCGTGCCGTCGGCGTTGGTGAACCAGATCTCCGGCAGCGGCCCGTACGCCTCCTCGTACGCGGCCACCCACGAGATCGGGCCGAAGCCCTTCATCTCGACGTGGACCAGCTTGCGGCCGGCGTGCTGGAGGGCGAACGCGTCGTGCGCGGCCGGGTCCTCCACGAGGGTGTGCCACGCCGCGTCGATCGCGGAGGAGAACATCTGCGGCGCGGTCTCGCCCGCATCGATCCGGCGCGCGCTGATCTTGAAGTACTTACCCAGCTCGTCCAGCTCCGGGGAGCTGGGGATGGTGGCGGTGCTCACGTGCCTCTCCCATCGGGTTGGCTCTGCCTGCCCGGGTGCGGGCGGGCAGCCGTGCGTGGTGCCCCAGCCCGTCGAGGACTCACGACGCGCTGGGAGTTCATGGGCGCCTGGGGCGCGGGTCGACGGTCGGTAACGGCCGGAGGCGATGAGCGCGGTGGCCACGACCGCCGGCAGGACCAGCGCGACCGTCTGCGCGATGGCGACCGGCAGTGGCGTCGGAAGCCCTCGGGCGGCTCGGTCGGCGGCCTCTCGGTACTCCTCCCGTCCGTCGTCCACGGCGGCCTACGCCGGGCGCTCGTCGAGCGCAGCGCGCATCGCGGCGCAACGGTGGGGCCGGCGGGCGCGGGCAAGGCAGTCGTGCGCAGAGCGCGTGGCAGGTGGCCTCGTTGTCGCCGGGGGCCTGGAGCGTGGTGCCGACGCAGACCAGCGTCTCCCGGTGGCAGACCCAGCAGTTCCCCTGCCGGTAGCCGTCGGGGCGGTCCACGGCCATCCCCCTCGCCCACGATCCGGACCGGGGCCGGCGGGGTGTCGCCCCGGACGGGCAGCCGCGTGGTCACGCGGACGGGTAGCGGTGGGGTGCTCACTCTGCGGGCTCCTCCAAGTCGGTCAGCAGGACCATCTGCGGGTAGGGGTCGCTGGAGCTGTCCAGGTTCACCCAGGCGTGGTTGGCGAGCGCGCTCGGGGTTTCGGCGACGATGCCCGTCCAGCGGTCCGTCCGGTGCCGAACGGGGTCTCCCTGGATCACGCTGTTCACAGTTGCGCCTCTCCACCGGGTCGTGGCGTGCGATGTGGTGGTGCCGGTGGGTCAGGCCGCGCGGCCGGCGGGGTGGCAGTCGACTCCCGCGACGACCACCGCGTCGGTGCCGGGGTGGGTCCTGATGTACTCGGCCGGCAGGAGGAAGCCGAAGCGTCCGCAGATGCCGCAGCTCCAGGTGTCGTCAGCGGGTGACGGGGAGTCGTACGTCGTCTGGAGGAAGCAGGCCGGACAGAGCGGGGGCGGTTCCATCCGCGTGCGGACGGTGCTCTGCACGCGGTTCACGCAGCCGATCGGCAGGCCGAGCACCGTGCGCAGGGGCAACTGGCGCGCACGGCATCGCTCTGGAGCAGGGTGCCCACCGACGGGGCACGGCCTTCGGGGTCGGCCGCCTTGTAGTCCGCCAGCAGGCTCCGGCCCTCCGGGGCCGTATTCAGCTCGTGCTTCGCGGGGCCGGTCACGACCTCGCGGTACTCACGCTTGGGGCTGCGTCTCGCCATCGGTCTGTCCTCCTTCGCCGTGGCGGTGGGGGTGCGTGATAGACCGTAAGGAGTCGGCTACAGACGGTGCCAGAAAGTTGCACGCGGTTGCACAGCAGTCACCCGAGAGAGTCGATTGCCTCGGTGATCAGGATGCGAGCGGCAGCACCGTGCACGGCGTCTGCGGACAGCTCCGCGAACCGACTGACGTACATCGCCACCTCGGAGGGCTGCGTGATCTGGAGGTACCCGGAGACGAGTTCGACGTTGGCCTGCGCCGAGTCGTAGAGCGAGAAGGCTTCGACGTGCATCGAGTGACGCAGATAGCCCCTCGGAATGATCCCCAGGCTCACGTTCGCCAGGGACGCGACAGCGATCAGGTGGGTGAGTTGGCCGGCGGCCACCTCTGTGCCGCCGAGGCCGTGGTGCAGACATGCCTCTTCGATGATGAAGGCGAAGGTCTTCCCGTGGTCTCTCAGAATCTCCTGTCGCTCCATACGCACCTGCACTGCCTCCTCCACGTCGTCCACGGCAACACGACGGCGTTGGGTGGCCTGGAGTACCGAGCGGGTGTAGTCCCGGGTTTGGAGGAGACCGTGCAGGATGCCAGGTGTGTACGCCCGGAACCGCGTGGTTCGCTCGTACAACGGGAGGACCATCTCTTGGGCACGCTTGAGCCCGCTCCGCTCCATGCGCCGCCACTCGGTGAACATGGTCTCCACCGAGCGGAGGGAAGCCACCAGGTCCGCGGCCTGGTCGTCAGCTCCGCAGACCCGACACCAATCTTTGGTGTCCTGCTCGGACGGTGTGGTGATCGCGTTCTCGATGCGGGAGCACTTCGATTTGCTCCAACCGCACGCAAGGGCGAGAGCAGGTCCGGTGAGCCCGGAGTCCTTGCGGATCTCCTTGAGCCGTTCGGCGAGAGCCTTCCGGGCCTGCTGAACGCTCGATGAGCGAGAGGTACGCATCTCGTTCGACTACTTGAGCACGTAGTCCTTGTGCGGAGTCGCCCTGTGCCACACGGTCTCGAAGGCGTTCTTCGCAAGCTGAACGACGGTTGGCTCGGTCGTCCACTCCCGGTCTACGACGTTCCCGTCACCCGAGAAGAAGGTGAACATGACCTTGGAGTCATCGAACATCCACAGGTCGGTTCCGGGCAGTGCGATGTCTGCTGCCAATCGGCGCGGAAGCCAACGGACCTGCTCGCCGACAGCCTCGTTCAGGAACGTCACATGGTGCTCGAAGCGGATGTACTCCGTGACCGGTTCTGAGACGATCCGAGCCCGGCGCATGGCCACGCCACGGTCAATCGCTTCTCCAGCGAAGGCAGTCCAGCCGTGGAACCACTCCGGCCTGTCCTCCGGGCCGTACCGAAGACCCTCCCGATAGCGCTGGAACTGCGGGTCGTTCGGCGTGTAGTTGTCGCGCATCTCCAAGTGCACAGCGGAGAACTCGGCCTCCGCCATAGCCTTGGCGATCGGGTTGGCCACGCTGCTACCTCTCGTCCTCATGAGTGGCCAGCCTCGCGGCGAGGTCCACGATGAACTTGATCATTTCTTCGGGAAGGCGAATCACGGTCTCGTGGTCGGGCACGTCAGTCGAGTGCCCGGGGACCGAACCAACCTCCTTGCAGCGGCTCAAGTCCTCACTGCTGGCCTTGTAGGACTGGATGAGCAGGTCGCCGTTCTCCGGATCGCGCCAGATCGTCGGCGAGTCGACCTCTGGCGTGTTGGAGATGATCCCGATGAACTGTAGAGGCTCCACGATGCTCCCTGTGTCTCTGGTTCCGCGTAGTTGCACAATCGGTGGGCTCATCCTGGCGGGTACACGACCGACCTGTCAGGCGTATGCGTTTCTGACGTCCAGCCGGCTTAGTCATCCGAAGTTGGGCGAAGGCGCAAGTAGCCCCGTGGGAAAGGGGGTTGCTCCGTTCGACCCGGCGCTCGATACCTCTGAGGTCACAGAAGGCCGCTACGAGGGGTGAGGGTGGGGCCTGGTGTCCGCTCGCCGATCTCGACGCCGTCGGCGAGGAGCTGCTGCACGGCGGCGTCGACCTGGTGGCGGTGGCGGTCCAGTGGCCGGCACCCTCCGCGGACCACGTCAGGTCGATGCCCGCGCCGGTCCGGGCCCGCTCGGCGCGCTCGCACTCGGCCCACGCGTCGGCGCGGCGCCGGCGCTCGGCGGCCAGCTCGTCCTGGTACCGCTGCTCGGCCTGCTCGCGGAGCCGGACGAGTTTCGATTGCATCGCAAGCCTTCCTGATGAAGGGGATCATCCGCTCGGGGATGCCGATCACGGACTCGTGGGCAGGTACGCCGACCCGGTGACCGGCCACCCACTCGGTCTCGCTGACCTCCACGAACTCGGCCCCGTGAGGGCGTCGCCCCGGATCACGAGCCGGTGCCGAGTCAGGTCCGCCCAGACCGTGGGGGAGCCCTCCTCATCGGTCTCAGGGGCGATTCCGAAGAACTCCAGGCCCATGGACACGTCTCCTGCCACGTTGCCGGCCCGTTGTCGGGCCAGGCGCCGCCGTGACCTCAGCATCCAGTGTCCAGGCCCGAGTTGTCAGATACATTGCTTCCTGACACCCCGACAGTGGAGCAGCCCTCGGCCGACGAAGGCCAGATGCGGTCATCGCGGGGTGGCGCCCGGGGTGGGGCCGCCGAGGTGGCGGTTGCGGGTGGCGCGGGCGGTGAGGCGGGCGGGGGTGGGGAGGGCGGCGAGTTCGGTGAGAGTGGTGATGATCGCGGTGGCGAGGCGGTCGCGCAGGTCGGCGGGGTCGGGGGTTTCGGGGATCACCTGGTCGACCAGGCCGGTGGTGGTCAGGTCGGTGGCGGTGATGCCCTGGGCACGGGCGAGTTGGGGGGCGTGGTCGCCGTCGCGGTGGACGATCGCGGACGCGCCCTCGGGGGGCAGTGGGGCCAGCCAGGCGTGCTGGGCGGCGAGGACCCGGTCCGCGGGCAGCAGGGCGAGTGCGCCGCCGCCGCTGCCCTGGCCGAGCAGGACGGCGAGGACGGGGGTGCGCAGCCCGACCAGGGTGGTCAGGCAGTGGGCGATCTCCAGTGCCACGCCGTCGAGTTCGGCCTCGACGGAGAGTTCCGCGCCGGTGGTGTCGACCACGGTGAGCAGTGGCAGCCCCAGTTCCTCGGCGATCCGGGCCTGGCGCCGCACCGCGCGCAGGTCGGCGGCGGTGACGGGGAGTTCGGGTCGGTCGGGGCCCTGGCGCTGCTGGGCGACCACCATGACGGGCCGTCCGCCGATCAGTGCCAGGCCCCGGACCAGCGCGCTGTCCCCGTCCAGCGGGAGGAACAGGTCGGCGGTGTGGTGCAGGAGTTCGAGCGCGGAGAGGCGTTCGGGGCGGCGGCTGAGCAGCACCGACTCCCAGGCGTCCGACGGCGCGGCGGGGGCGGTGGGAACGGCGGGAACGGTGGGAGGGGCTGCGGGGGAGGGGGCGGGGCGGGCGGTCGGGCGGGCGGTGAGGACGGTGAGGGCGCGGGAGAGGAAGACGCGCAGCCGTTCGGGCGGGACGATGGCGTCCAGCCGGCCGTGGGCGGCGAGCGTCTCGGCGCGCTGGACGGTCGGCGGCAGCGGTTCGCCGCGCAGTTCCTCGTAGACCCGGGGGCCGAGGAAGCCGAGCCGGGCGCCCGGTTCGGCGAGCACCAGGTGGCCGAGGGTGCCCCAGGAGGCGAACACCCCGCCCATGGTGGGGTTGCGCAGGTAGGTCAGGTAGGGGAGCCCGGCGGCGCGGTGCGCGTGGACGGCGGCGGTGACCCGGACCATGCACAGGAACGCGGCCGAGCCCTCCTGCATCCGGGTGCCGCCGGAGACCGGCAGGGCGAGCAGCGGCAGGCGTTCGGCGGTGGCGCGCTCCACGGCGCGGGTGATCCGTTCGGCGGTGGCCACGCCGATCGAGCCGCCGAGGAACCCGAACTCGCCGGCGACCAGCGCGATCGGCCGCCCGTCCAGCAGGGCGCGCCCGGTGAGCACGGCCTCGTCCAGGCCGGTGCGCTCGCGGGCCCGGGCCAGCGCGTCCCGGTAGGCGGGGTCGGCGTACTCGGCGGTGACCGGCTCGTCCCAGCTGTGCAGACTGCCGGGGTCGACCAGCAGGTCGAGGAGCTGACGTGCCGTCACCGGGGGCCTCCGTCACGGGCGAATCGGGCAGGGCGCGGGGGCGGGCCGCGCCACCGAGGCTAGCGGGGCGGCGGGGCCGTCGGCGGGTGCGCCGCACGGTGGTGAGCAGGATCACCGAGCCGTGCGGCGGGATGCCGCGGGCGTGCCCGCCGCCGACGTCCCCCCGAGGTGGTCGGCTCCGACCCGTGGCGCGGCCGGGACCGCCCGGACGCCCCTTCCCGTGGGCCCGGCTCCGGACGCGTCCGGAGCCGGGCCCCGCCGGTCACAGCGCGGCCGTGATCGCGTCCCACAGCCCGACCCGGGCCCGCAGCGCGGTGCGGACCGTCGCCGCGCACTCCTCCCAGCGCTCGGTGTCGTCGCCGCACAGGTCGATCAGCATCTGCATCGCCATCGGGGTGTGCTGCTCGCCGTCCACCTCGATGTGCCGGGCCAGGTAGTCCTTGAAGACGCTCAGCCGGCCCTCGGCGTCGTCGATCCGGACCACCTGCTCGAACATCTCCGGGATCAGGTCCTCCCGGCCGAACGCGAACGCCGCGGCCTGGCAGTGCACCGGCGCGTCCTCGATGATCCGGAACGTGACGGCCGCGAACTCGGCCGCCGCCTCCGGGATCTCGGCCGTCTTCGCGGCCTCCGCGACCGACCGGCCGGCCCGGATCGCGTCCAGGAACGCCTCGACCGGGGCGGTGTCCGCGCCCGCCCTGGCCATGCCGTCCAGGTACAGCTCGAAGTGGCTGATGTAGCCGTCGCCGAGCTCGTCGCTCTCCTCGACCAGCACGATCTCGTTGATCAGCCGGCGGCTCGCGGTCGGACCGTCCGGCAGCCACGGCAGGGTCACGCAGGTGAGCTGCCGCTGGAGGCACTTGAGCAGGGACATGAAGTCCCAGACGGCGAACACGTGGGTCTGCTGGAAGGTCCGCACCTTCTCCAGGCTGTCCAGCGACAGGTACATCGGGTGCGACACCACCTCGTGGCGGACCTCCTCGATGGACTCGCGCAGGGCGGTCAGGCCGGGGTGGCTGCGGTCCCAGTGGTAACGGTCGCTCATGGCTGCTCTCCTCTGTGGTGTGGTGCAACGGGGGTACGGCGGGGTGCGGCGGAGGCAACGCGGGTGGACGTTGCGGTGGTCCGGTGGTGGCAACGACCGCCCGGAGGCGGCGGTTACGCGGGAACGGCCGTGCCGGGAAAGGTCACTTCAGGACGGCGCGGATCGCGTCCCGCAGCTGCTCGGCGCTCGGTTGCAGGGCCCGGTCCAGGGCGAGGGCGAACGGGAGGACCGCGCCGTCGGGGCGGGTGACTCGGCGGGGCGGGGCGAGCAGTCGGCACTCCTCGGCGGCGACCGCCAGCACCTCGGCGGCGAAACCGGCGAAGCGGTTGGAGTCGTCGGCCACCACCAGCCGCCCGGTGCGGTCCAGCGACTCCACCAGGGCCGCCCGGTCCAGCGGGTACAGGGTGCGCGGGTCGAGCACCTCCACCGACACCTCGTCCGCCAACTCCTCGGCCACCGCCAGCGCCTGCTGGACCAGGTGGCCGACCGCCAGCACCGTCACGTCCGAGCCCCGCCGGGCCGTCCGGGCCTCGCCCAGCGGCAGCGGGACCAGCGGCGCCGTCACGTCCTCCCGGACGCCCAGCGCGCCCGCCGGGGCGAACAGCACCACCGGGTCGTCGTCCGCGATCGCCGAACTCAGCAGCCCGTACGCGTCGGTGGGCGTCGCGGGCACCAGCGTCTTGATGCCGACGTGCGCGAACAGGCCGTACGGGTGGTCGGAGTGCTGGCCCGCCCAGCCGCTGCGCGAGCCCGAGCCCGGCACCACCACGGTCAGCGGCACCCGGGCCTGACCGCCCGTCATCAGCGAGAACTTGTGCGCCTGGTTGGCGAGTTGCTCGAACACCAGGAACAGCAGCGACGGGATCTGCAACTCGATCACCGGCCGCATCCCGGTCAGCGCCGCCCCGATGCCCGCCGAGGTGAACGCCTGCTCCGACAGCGGCACGTCCACCACCCGCTCGGCGCCGAAGCGCTGCTGCAGGCCCAGCGTCAGACCGGCCAGGCCCGCGCCGACGTCCTCGCCGAACACGCACACCGCCGGATCGGCCTCCAGCGCGTCCGCCAGCGCCCGGTTCATCGCCTTGGCGTACGACAACAGCGTCACAGTGCCGCTCCCGACCGGGGCCGCAGCCCGCTCGCGTACAGGTGGTCATTGGCCGTCACCGGGTCCGGCTCCGCCGAAGCTAGCGCGAACCGCGCCGCCCTGGAAAGGAGTTCGACAATCTCCCGGTCGATCGCGGCGGCCTCCCCGGCGGGCAGCGCGGTCGCCAGCGGGTCGCGCTCCCGCCAGGACGCCACCTCCTCGGCCGTGCGGTACGACAGCCGGAAGCGCCGCTCCATCGTGTGGTGCGCCTCGAACCGGTACGTCAGGCACTCCAGGAACGACGGCCCGCCCCCGCGCGCGCCCGCTCCACCGCCCGCCCGGCCGCCGCCCGGACCGCCTCCACGTCCATCCCGTCCACCGTCTCGGCCGGGATGCCGAACGCCTCGGCCCGGCCGCAGGCCGAACCGCTCACCGCCGCCCCGGCCGGCAGCGTCGTCGCGTAGCCGTTGTTCTCGCAGACGAACACCACCGGCGCCCGCCAGATCGACGCCAGGTTCAACGACTCCAGCAGCACGCCCTGGTTGAGCGCGCCGTCGCCGAAGAACGAGGCCACCACGGTGGGTTCGCCGCGCCGCCGGGCCGCCCAGGCCGCGCCGACCGCGATCGGCGCGCCCGCGCCGACGATGCCGTTGGCGCCCAGGATGCCCAGCGAGAAGTCCGCGGCGTGCATCGAACCGCCCCGGCCGCCGTTCAACCCGCCGACCCGGCCCAGCAGTTCGGCCAGCAGCCGGGCCGGGTCGGCGCCCTTCGCCAGCACGTGCCCGTGCCCGCGGTGGGTGGAGGTCAGCTGGTCGGCCGGCTCCAGCGCGGCGCACACGCCGACCGCCACCGCCTCCTGCCCGATGTACGGGTGGGTGCCGCCGACCACCAGCCCGGCGCGCACCCACTCCAGCGCCAGTTCCTCGAACGAGCGGATCAGCCGCATCGTCCGGTACCGGCCCGCCGGGTCCGCCAGGTGCGGCAGGCTCACCGGCCCGACCGCCACAGCACCGGGCAGAACTCCGGGTCCGCGTAGTCCGGCCGGCCGTCCGCGTCGCGCCGCACCACCGCGTCGTGGTTGTACACCACCGGCGAGCCGTCCGGCCGCAGGTACGAGCGGTAGCGGTTCGAGCCGTCCTGCAGGTGCAGCGACACCGCCCGGCGCGGCTGCGCGGACCGGTTCGGGCCCGAGCCGTGGTAGGTGCGGCAGTGGTGGAAGGAGACGTGCCCGCGCGGGATCTCGATCGGCACGGTACGGACCTCGGTGCCGTTGAACTCGGCGTTCTCGTGCAGCAGTTGCTCCAGCTCGGAGCGGTCCCGGGCGGCGAAGTGCCGGGTCGAGTCGTCGCCGCCGGGGCGCTCCTCCCAGCGGTGGCTGCCGTCCACCATGGTGATGGTGCCCATCTCCTCGGTGCAGTCGTGGAACGGCAGGAACGCGGTCAGCATCCGCTGCGAGGTGGAGGTCTGCCAGTAGTGCTTGTCGAAGTGCCACGGCACCACGTTGCTCGGCTCGCCCGGCACCGGCGGCTTGTAGATCAGCGTGGCCTGGAACAGCCGGATCTCCGCCGCCTGCGCCAGCCGCGCCGCGACCGCGCCCAGCAGCGGCTTGCGCAGGATGCGGCCGATCTCCGCGTGCTCGTAGTGCACGTAGTCGTTGTGCCGCTGCACCGGCCCGTCCGACGGCCGCCAGGACGCCAGGTGCGGCGGCCGGGCCGGGAGTTCGCGGTCCCGTTCGCCCGCGTAGTAGCGCTCGGTGGCGGCCTGCAGCGCGTCCAGCTCGGCGTCGGAGAACAGCCGCCGCGACAGGTACCAGCCGCGCTCCGCGTACTCCAGCACCTCCTCGACGGTCGGCAGCAGCGCCGACTCCTCCTCGGTCAGCTCGAACCGGTCGATCGCGGTGGTCACGTGGGCTCTCCTCTGCTCAGCTGTCCGCGGTGGCGCGCTCGCGCTCCACCGCCTCGTACAGGGCCTTGATGTTGGCGGTGCCGAAACTGCCGGCGCCGCGCCGCTCCACCAGCTCCAGGAAGAAGGTCCGGCGCGGGTGGGTGGAGCGGGCGAAGATCTGGAACAGCTCGCCGCCGTGGTCCCGGTCCACCAGCACGTGGGTGTCCCGGAGTTCGGCCACCGGGATGGCCGTCGGGCCGAGCCGGGACTCCAGCGCCTCGTAGTACGCGCCCGGGGTGCTCAGGAACGCCACCCCGCGCCCGCCCAACTCCCGCACCGCGGCGGTGATCGACTCCGTCGCGTACGCCAGGTGCTGGACGCCCGCGCCGCCGTGGGCCGTCAGGAAGCCGTCGATCTGACCGGAGGCCCGCGAGGTGTCCGGCTCCAGCAGGGTGAAGGTGACCGTCCCGCACGGGCTCTGCACCACCCGGGAGTCCATCGCCTGGTCGCCGACCTCCACGTACTCCCGGAACACCTCCCGGAAGCCCAGCCCGTCGACCGCCCACCGCACCGAGCCGTCCAACTGCCCGCCCGGCACCACCACCGCCACGTGGTCCAGCGACAACAGCGCGCCGTCGCCCGGGAGTTCGCCCGCCGGCAGCAGGTCGTCCGGGCCGACGAAGCGCAGCGCCAGGTCGCCGAAACCGGAGACCGTGCCCGCCCCGTCCGGCCCGGCCCCGTCCGTTCCTGCCGCGTCCGTTCCTGCCCCGTCCGTTCCTGCCGCGCCCAGCCGTTCGCCGTCCAGTCGCTCGCCGCCCGCCGCCAGCGCCCGTTCGGCCGCCGCGACCGCCGACGCCCGGTCGGCGTGCCGCAGCGCGATCACCGCGACGCCGTCGCCGTGCCGCCGCACCCAGGCGGCCACCGGGTGGTCCGCCTCCACCGCCGAGGTCAGCAGCACCCGGATCGAGCCCTGGTGCGCCACCACCTGCGCGGTGCCCGGAGCGGCCGAGTCCGGCTCGCTCAACGTGAAGCCCCAGTCGTCGCGCAGCCGCGCGGCGTACTTGTGGGCGTCCTCCACGTACAGTTCGGTGTACGCGATGCCCGGCACGGTCATGAGTCCCCTCCGAGGTGCTTGGCCGTGATGCTCGGCGGGCCGAACAGCAGGCTCAGGTTGTGGCCGCCGAACGCGATCGAGTTGGACAGGGCGTGACGCACGACACCGTGCTCGGCCGCGCCCCGGACGTGCCGCAACGCGCAGGCTTCGTCCGGCTGTTCGAGGTTCAGGGTGGGCGGGATCAGGCCCTCGGCGACGGCCAGCGCCGACACCGCCGCCTCCACCGCCCCGCCCGCGCCCAGCAGGTGGCCGGTGGCGCCCTTGGTCGAGCTGACCCACGGCTCGTGGCCGCCGAACACCTCGCGCAGCGCCGCCGCCTCGGCCCGGTCGCCCAGCTTGGTGCCGGTGCCGTGCGCGTTGACGTAGTCCACCGCCGACGGCGCCAGGCCCGCCGAACGCAGCGCGGCCCGCATCGAGGAGACCGCGCCCGCGCCGTCCGGACGCGGCATGGTCGGGTGGTGGGCGTCGGTGGCCGCGCCCCAGCCGGCCAGCGCGGCGTACGCGGACGCGCCCCGGGCCGCCGCGTGCTCGGCGCGCTCCAGCACCAGGACGGCGCTGCCCTCGCCCAGCACGAAGCCGTTGCGGCGGGCGTCGAACGGCCGGGACGCCTGCGTCGGGTCGTCCCAGCCGGCCGCCAGCGCACGGGAGTTGTCGAAGGCGGCGGCGATCGTCGGGTGCAGCGGGGCCTCCGCGCCGCCGCACACCACCACGTCCGCCTCGCCGCCGCGGATCAGCCGCAGGCCCTCGGCGACCGCCTGGGCGCCCGCCGCGCAGGCGGTGATCACGGCCGAGCTGTAGCCGCGGATGCCGTGCGCGATGGCGATCCGGGCGGCCGCCATGTTCGACAGCATGCCCGGCAGCAGGTACGGGCTGACGGCGGCCCGGCCGCGCTCGCGCCGTCCGGCGGCCTGCTGCTCGTAGCTCTCCAGCCCGCCGCCGCCGGTGGCCAGCACCACCGCGACCCGCTCCGGGTCGGTGTCCTGACGGATCGTCAGCTTGGCGTCGGCGAGGGCGTCCTCGGCGGCGGCCAGCGCGAGCAGCAGGAAGCGGTCGGCGACCCGGGTCTCGGTCGGCGGCAGCACCTCGGTCGCCGGGACGTGCGGGGCGATGCCCGCCACCCGCAGCCAGCCCGCCGCCGGGTGGTCCGGCGGCGGGGCGACCAGCCCGGAGCGGCCGGCCGCGAGCGCCCGGTAGACCTCCGGCACGGCGCGGCCCAGCGGCGTCACCCAGCCGATCCCGGTGACCTGCGCGGTGACGGCGGTGGTGGCGCCGGCTGCGGCTGTGGCGTCGGGGGCGTTCACCGCGCGCCGGTCCCGGCCCCGGTGACGGTCCCGGCTCCGGCCTCGGCCAGGTGGCGCTGGCGCAGCAGCACCTTGCGGACCTTGCCGGTCGGGCCGAGCGGGATGCGCCCGTCCGGGACGGCCAGCACGGTGCGGACCGCGGCGGCCACGTGCGGCTCCAGCGCGGCGAGCACCTCGGCGGTGCGGTCGGCGTCCTGGTCGGCGGCCGGGTCGAGCTGGAGCAGCACGTCGGCGACGGTCCGCCCGCCGTCGCGGAAGGCGACCACGGTGCAGTCGTGCACGTCCGGGCAGGCGGCCAGGACGCGTTCCTCGCTGGCGGCGGTGTGCAGGCGGCGGCCGTCGCCCAGGTCGACGGTGTCGACGGCCCGGTCCACGTGGTAGTAGTAGCCGTCCTCGTCGCGGTACACCAGGTCGCCGGTGAGGAAGTAGTCGCGGACCCGGGTGCGGTGGGTGGTCACCGAGTCGTTCCAGTAGCCGGGCGACAGGGTGGGCGAGCGGGTGCCCAGCTCGCCGACCCGGCCCGGGCCGAGCTCGTTGCCGTCCGGGTCGAGGACCGCGCAGTCGACGAAGGCGTGCGGGCGGCCCACGCAGCGGCCGTAGCGCTCGGAGTCGACGGTGTGGGTGATGAAGAAGTGCGAGTGGCCCATCTCGGAGGAGCCCAGGCCGTCGATGAACACCGACCCGGCGGTGCGGACCCGGCCCTGCCGGGTGGCGGTCTCGCGCGAGCCCTGGGCGACCAGGCGGCGGATGTGCGCCTCGTGCGCGCAGTCGCCGGTGTTCCACCACAGGCCGACCGAGGACAGGTCGCGGGCGGACAGGTCCTGCCGGGCCAGGTCGGCCCAGGTGGTGGCGAAGCCGTACACGCCCAGCGGCTGCCAGCGCTCGATCGCCTCCAGCACCGCCGGGCCCGACTGCTGGGAGATCAGGTGCAGTTGGGCGTCGAAGCTGAGCGCCAGGTTGACCGCGATCAGGGTGGCGGCGTGCGCGGCGGGCAGCGCGCTGAGCACCCGGTCGATGCCCTGCGGCCGGGGCAGCAGCAGGCGGTGGCGGATCGCCGCGTACAGGCTCTGGTGCGAGTGCAGCACCGCCTTGGGCAGGCCGGTGGTGCCCGAGGAGTGGGTGATCGCGACCGGGTCGGTGGGCCAGTGCCGGTACGGTTCGGGCGCCGACTCCGGGTCGCCGTCGGCGAGTTCGGCGGTGTCGGCGAGGACGGGCGCGCCGAAGTCCACGTCGGCCAGGGCCTTGGCGTGGGCGGCGTCCGCGAGCAGCCCGACCGCGTTCAACCGGCGCAGGTAGCGGGCCGAGGTGTCCGCGTCCAACGCCGGGTTGAGCAGGGCCGGGATCGCGCCGAGCCGGCTCAGCGCGAGGAAGCACAGCACCTGCTCGGCCGCGGCGGACGCCTGCACGGCGACCGGGTCGCGGCGGCGCACCCCCCGGGCGTGCAGGGCGGCGGCCCGGGCCCGTACCGCGAGGTCGAGTTGACGGAGCGTCAGGGCGGTGTCCGCCGGGTGGCCGTCGACGGGGGTGTCGAAGGTCAGGGTCGGCGAGTCCAGGCCGAGGCCCTGCTCGACCCGGGTGGTCAGGACGTTACCGGCGCCGACGGAGCTGTCGGCGGACAGCACGGCGCGAAGGGTGCGGAGGCTCATCGTTCCCGTTCTCTTCTCGTGGTGCGGGAAAGGGGGCGGGCTCCCTCGGCGGGGGCCGCGGTGCGCGAGGGGGCGGGGCGGGTGTCAGGGGGCGAGCAGGACGGCGGTGGCGCGGTCGGGCGGGCCCTGGACGGCGGTGATGGCGAGCACCTGCTCGGCGTCGCCGTCCTCGATCAACAGGGCGGCCCGCTCGTGCAGTTCGCGCTCCTCCCGGAAGCCGGGGCCGAGCGCGACGACCGGGCCGTCCAGCTGCCAGCGGGCGGCCAGGTGGCCGAGCACCGCGTTCGGGTTGGACTGGAAGAACAGCAGCGGGGCGACCCGCTGCCCGGCGGCGGTGGCCCGGGCCAGCGCGTCCGCGGTGCCGGTGTCGCCGCTCGGGCTGGCCAGCAGCAGCGCGGTGCGCGGCGCCCCGGCGGCCGGGGGCGGGCCGTAGTGGGCGCGCAGGCAGCGCTCGGCGGTCTCGGCCACCAGCGGGCTGAACGAGGACTCCACGAAGCCCGCGATGGCGGGCAGTTCGTCCCCCGGCCGGTCCGGCCAGCGGGCGGCGGCCAGCACCCGCAGCGGCCCGGCGAGGACGCGCGGCGCCGCCGACGGGGACGCCGGGTGCGGGTGGCCGGGGACGGGGACGGGGGCAGGGGCGGGAACGGAGACGGAGACGGAGACGGGGACGGGGACGGGGACGGGGGCGTGGTCGGGGAGGACGGCGGGTCTCGGGGCGGTCATGCGGGAGTCACCAGGGGTGCGGGCCGGGCGGCGGCCGGACGGGAGCGGACGGGGAGGACGCGGTGGCGCGGGCGGTGCGGACGGCACGGGCGGTGCGGGTGGCCGGGGCGCGGGGTCATGCGGGGGCCACCAGGAGCGCGGTGTTGGCGCCGCCGAACGCGGCGTTGACGGTCAGCGCCAGGCCGGGGGCGGCCGGGCGGGGGCGGTCGAGCACCAGGTCCAGCGGGCAGCCCGGGTCGGGGGCCTGCCAGCCGGCGTTCACCGGCAGCGACCCGGCGCGCAACGCGCCCACGGTGGCGGCGAGTTCGAGCAGGGCGGAAGCCTCCAGGGCGTGGCCGTGCACGGACTTGGTGGAGCTGACCGGCGGGGTGCCGGCCGGGAAGACGGCGCGCAGCGCGGCGGCCTCGGCCAGGTCGCCGAGCTTGGAGCCCGCGCCGTTGGCGTTGACGTAGCCGATCGCCTCCGGTGCGGCGCCCGCCCGGTCGAGCGCGCCGTGCACCGCCCGGGCCAGGCCGGTGCCGTCGGGGTGCGGCCGGCAGACGTGGAAGGCGTCCCCCGTCCGAGCCCAGCCGGCGATCCGGGCGAGGGCCCGGCCGCCGCGCCGGCGCAGGGCCGGTGCGGACTCCAGGACGACGGCGACCGCCGCGTCGCCGAGCAGCATGCCCCGGCGGCCCAGGCTGAACGGGCGGACGGCGCCGTCCGTGGCCAGCGCCCGGCCGGCGTCGAACACCGCGAAGGTGTCCGGCTCGACCAGGTACCCGGCCGCGACCAGCACCCGTTCGCGGCGCCCGGAGGCGATCAGCGCGGCGGCGTCGGCGACGGCGCCGGACGCCGCGACGCACGCCCCGGTGTAGACCCGGGGCCGCAGCCCGGTCCGTTCGGCGACCTCCGCCGCGACCGGACCGGCCCGCCGGTCGCCGTGCAGGGCGAGCAGCACCTCCTCCTCCGCAGGCGGCTGTCCGGGGTCGACCGGGCCGGAGAGCGCGCCCGCCTCGGCGAGCACCGCGACCAGCTGGTCGGCCAGCCGGGGCGAGCCCGGCCCGGTGGCGGCCCGGTCGGTGCGGTGCGCGGCGGTGTCGAAGCGCTCCACCGGGGTGAAGGCCGGCCGCCCGGCGAGCACGCCGTCGGTCAGCGCCGCGAGCCCGGCGCCGAACGCCGAGCGCACGCCGATGCCGCCGACCAGGACGGCGCGCCGCGGCGGACCGTCCCGGAGCGCGGTCGCGGACGTGGTCGCGGACGCGGTCGGGGTCATGGCGCGGCGGCCCCCGCCTCCGTGGCGGCCTCGACACCGGCCGTGGCACCCGCCGTTACACCCGCACCGGGACCGGCACCGGCACCGGCACCGGCCCCGGCCGGGGCGGCGGCGAGCTGCGCGCCGAGCGCGGCGACGGCGTCGTCCACCGTGCGGATGGCGTCCAGGCGTTCGTCGTCCAGGTCGACCTGCACGCCGTAGCTCTGTTCGGCCTGGGCGATCAGCCAGGCCAGTTCCAGCGAGCCCAGGTGCTCGTCGACCTGCTCGGGGGAGCGGTCGCCGTAGCGGGCGAGCATGGCCAGCGCCTCGGCCCGGCCGAAGCGCGTGCGGGCGTCCGTGCTCATCAGGCGGTGCTCACCGTGGACTTGGCGACCCGGGCGGCCACCTCGGCGCTGAACTCGTCGATGGTCATCAGCGCGGTGGACTCCATGTCGTCCAGCTCGAAGCGGATGCCGAACTCCTCCTCGACCTGCACCGCGAGGTCGGCCAGCGCCAGCGACTCCAGGTCGAGGCCGGCCGGGCCGAGGTCGGTCTCCGAAGTGACCTGCGAGACGTCGTAGTTCATCCCGGCCAGGGCGGTCAGGACGAACGTGCGGATCTGTTCCTGCATGGACGGACTCTCTCCAGTGCGTCGGGGAGGGGGAGGGGAAGGACAGTGTTTCCGGGCAGGGCGCGCCGACGGACGGGCGGACGGTGTCTGGAGCCGTCCACCCGGCCGGTGGCGGCCGCACCGGAAGGGGGGAGAAAACGCGGGATGAGCGGGATGAGCGGAGGGGTGGATCAGCGGGCGGCGTCGGCCTGTCGGCGCAGGGCGGCGACGTCCCGCAGCAGCTTCCCGGTGGCGGTCCGGGGCAGCCGCGGCATCAGGTGCAGCCGGCGGGGCAGCTTGTAGCCCGCCAGCTCCTTGCCCAGCAGTTCGCGCAACTGCTCGGCGGGGCCGCCCCGTTCGGACGGCGCGGAGGTGACGCCCTCGGCGGTCGCGGCGTACGCCTCGATCGCGCCGTCGGCGAACAGCACCACGGCCTCGACCACACCGGGGAGCCCGGTGAGGGCCTGCTCGACCTCGTTCAGGTCGACCTTGAGGCCGCCGATGGAAATCTGTGAGTCACGCCGCCCGAGCACGGTCACCAGGCCGGTGCCGTCCTCGATCAGCGCGGCGTCGCGGGTGTGCAGCAGGCCGTCCGACCAGCGGGTCGGGTCGGTCGGGCCCAGGTACGGGGACCGCTCCCGGACGATGTGCAGCTCGCCGCCCGTGACGGACAGTTCCATCCCGTGGACGGGGGCCACCGCGGGGTGGTGGTGGCCGTTCAGGTCGGTGGCGATCACGCCGGTCTCGGTCATCCCGTACATGGTGCCCAGCGGGACCCCGAACCTGGCCCGGAACGCCGCGGGCAGCTGCGGGCGGACGAGTTCGCCGGCCACCACCATCCGCCGCAGCTGCGGCAGTTCGGGCGGCGCGGCGGCCGAGGCCAGCAGCTCGGCGTGGAACGGTACCCCGATCACGGTGGTCGGGGCGCCGCCCTCGGCGATCGCGGCCAGGATGCCGGTCGGGGTCATCCGCTGCGGCACCACCAGCTCCACGCCCGCGTGCAGGGCGTGCAGCAGTCCGCCGACCAGGCCGAGCACGTGCACCGTCGAGGACAGCAGCACGGTGCGCTCGCCGCGGGTCGGGAACTCCGGGAGCCGGGCGTAGCGGTCGAGTTCGCGCAGCAGGTCGGCGGCCGTCCGGGCGATCACCTTGGACGGGCCGGTCGAGCCCGAACTGAGCTGCACCAGGGCGTGCTCGGTCGCGGCTTCGGCACCCTCCGGCAGCGACCGGAACTGCGGTCTTCCGTCGGCGAGTTCGGCCAGCACCCGGGGGTGCAGCCGGTCCACCGCGCGGTCCACCTCGACGGCGGTCAGCCGGTGGTCCAGCAGGATCGCCTGGGCGCCGGAGCGCCAGGCGGCCAGCAGGACGGCGACGAACTCCGCCGACGGCGGCATCCGCAGTGCCACCGTCCCGCGTTCGCCGAGCCCGGCGGCGGCCAACTGCCGCTGCCGTTCGGCCACCAGGGCCCGCAGGGTGCCCCTGTTCACCGGAGCGCCGAAGCGCAGGCACGGTTTGCCGTCCGGTCCGGCGAGTAACTGCTCGTCCACCCAGTCCGCGGCGACCGTGCCGCCGCGTACCGGGGTTGGGGTAAGCGTCAACGCAACTCCACGCGCTCGTGTGGGAAGCAAGGTTCGGAAGTTGTGATGCTTCAGTGTGGAACCCCCGTCGGTGCCGACCTTTGCACGGGAGCGCATCAAGGGTCAAGGTCTATACCAGTGGCGGACTGCCCCCTACGCTGTCCCTCGTTTTCGCACGAGTTGACGGAACATCAGGAGGTTCGGACGCGATGGTTCCGCTCACCCTGGCAGAGCACGGCGCACTGGCCAAGGCCCGACTGCCCGCCGTGATCTGGGACTTCTTCGAGGGAGCGGCCGGGTCCGAGTGGACCGCCGAGGCCAACCTGGACGCCTGGCGCCGGTACGTGCTGCGCCCGCGCGCCCTGGTGGACGTCTCGGCCCCCGACTGCGGCACCGAGCTGTTCGGCGACCGGCTGGCCGCCCCGTACGGCGTCGCCCCGATGGCCTACCACGGGCTCGCCCACCCCGACGGCGAGTGCGCCACCGCCCGGGCCGCCGCCGGGGCCGGGGCGCTGCTGGTCACCAGCATCTTCGCCGGGTGCGCCCTGGAGCGGATCGCCGAGGCCGCCCCCGGCGCGCCGCGCTGGCTCCAGCTGTACTGGCTGCGCGACCGCGAGGCGCTGGCCGGGATCGTCCGGCGGGCCGAACGGGCCGGCTACCGGGCCCTGGTGCTCACCGTCGACGCGCCCAAGGTCGGCCGCCGACTGCGCGACCTGCGCAACGGCTTCGCGCTGCCGCCCGGCATGACCGCCGCCAACCTGGCGCCCCGGCTCACCAGCGCCGCCGGGCAGGCCGCGCCCGGCCGCTCCGGCATCGAGGAGCACTCCCGGCAGCAGTTCGACCCGACGGTCACCTGGGCCGACCTGGCCTGGCTGCGGCGGCGCACCGAACTGCCGCTGCTGCTTAAGGGCGTGCTCACCGCCGAGGACGCCAGGCTCGCCGTGGAGCACGGCGTGGACGGCCTGGTCGTCTCCAACCACGGCGGCCGCCAGCTCGACGGCACCCCGCCCGCACTGGACGCCCTGGCCGAGGTGGTGGACGCCGTCCCGGCCGACCACCCGGTGCTGGTCGACGGCGGCCTGCGGCACGGCTCCGACCTCGCCAAGGCGCTGGCCCTGGGCGCCCGCGCCGCGCTGGTCGGCCGGCCCGTGCTGTGGGGCCTGGCGCACGGCGGCGCGGACGGCGCCCGGGCGGTGCTCGACCTGCTGCGCGAGGAACTGCTCGACACCATGGTGCTGGCCGGCCGGCCCACCCTCGCGGACCTCGACCGCGGCGCGCTCGCGCCCTGGCCGGCGGCCCCGCAGACGTACCGCTGAGCGCGCGTCCCTCTCCTTATATATAGGGGCCCGTGACGGAGCACCGACAAAGCACGTGAAAGAGAACGGAAGAACCCCCGTGACGCACACCGAATCCCGCGCCTCCGACACCCCGAGACCCTCGCCGCACCCGCCCCACCCGCCGCGCCCGCCGCGCCCACCGCACCCGCCGCGCCCGCCGCGCCCACCGCACCCGCCGCACCCGCCGCACCCGCCGCGGAGCTGTTCGCGGACTGGGACTGGGAGGACCCCGACGGCCTGGCCGCCCGCACCGACGCCTTCACCGAGGACCTCGCCCGGTGCACCACGATCGAACTGGTCCGCCCCGAAGTACCGCACACGCACCAGGACTTCCGGGACCTCGGCGTCACCGGCATCGAGTTCGCCGCGTTCCGCACCCGCCACCCGCAGGGCCTCGGCACCGACCTGGTCGGCCTGCACACCGACACCGAGGAGACCCGCCCCGGCCCGGTCTACCGGATCGACGGCACCAGCCTGTACACCCGGCTGGACATCGGCGCGCCGCTCCCGTTCGCCGACCACAGCGTCGACTGGGTGTACGCCGAGCACCTGATCGAGCACGTCCCGCTCGACACCGCCGTGCGCTGGCTCGCCGAGGTGCGCCGCGTCCTGCGCCCCGGCGGCCTGCTCCGCCTCACCACCCCCGACCTGGCCCGGTACGTCGAGGGCTACCTCGACGACCGCGAGCAGTTCTTCCGCCGCCACCGCCGCCGCCTGCGCACCATGCGGGTCGGACCGCCGATGCCGGAGCGGCGGGCCTTCATGCTGAACCAGATCTTCTACCACTTCGGCCACCGCTGGATCTACGACGAGGCCGAGCTGCGGTACGTCCTGGACCGCGCCGGCTACGGCGCGTTCACCGTCGTGCGGCAGGAGTTCCAGGCCGGCGCCCGACCGGACGTCGCCGCCCTCGACACCGCCTTCCGCAAGGACGAGTCGATCTACCTGGAGGCCGTCGCCCCCGGAGGAGCGCGCTGATGCCGCTGCACCCCCAGGCCGAAGCGGTGCGGGCCCGCCGCGCCGCCGCCGGCACCCCGCCGCTGTACACCCGCACCCTGGCCGAGGCCCGCGCCGCCGACCTCGCCGACCTGCGCGCCGCCACCGGCGCCGGCGAACCCGTCCACCGGGTCGAGGAGTCCACCGTCGAGGGCCCCGGCGGCCCGCTCGCGCTGCGCCGCTACCGGCCCGCGCCGCGCCCGCAGGACGCCCCGCCCGGCCCGGCCCTGCTCTACCTGTACGGCGGCGGCTGGGTGCTCGGCTCGCTGGAGACCGGCGACCCGGTCTGCCGCGCGCTGGCCAACGCCACCGGCGCCGACGTGTTCGCCGTCGGCTACCGGCACGCCCCCGAGCACCGCTTCCCCGCCGCCCTGCACGACTGCTGGGCCGCCCTCGACCGGATCGCCCGCCAGGCCCGCGGTGGGGCCTCGACCCGGCCCGGATCGCGGTCGGCGGCGACAGCGCCGGCGGCAACCTGGCCGCCGCCCTCACCCTGCTGGCCCGCGAACGCGGCGGCCCCGCGATCCTGCACCAGCTGCTGGTCTACCCCAACACCGACCACCGCGTCCCCGCCGACGGCGAGGCCGACCCGGCGCTGTTCAACCGGCACTCCGTGGCCTGGTACTGGTCGCACTACCTCGCCGACCCGGCCGACGGCGCGAACCCGCTGGCCTCCCCGCTGCGCGCCCCCTCGCTGGCCGGCCTGCCGCCCGCCACCGTGATCACCGCCGAGTACGACCCGCTGCGCGAGGAGGGCGAGGAGTACGCCGAGGCCCTGCGCGCCGCCGGCGTCCCCGTCGAACTGCGCCGCTACGACGGCATGCCGCACGGCTTCTTCGCCATGCCCGGCCTGCTGGACGACGGCCGCCGCGCCCAACTCTTCGCGGCCGAAAGGCTGGTGGCGGCCTACCGGACCGGCGCGGCGGAGGGCGCCCGATGACCAGGGTGCTGCACCTCGCCGACCTGCACGGCTCGCTGTCCGACCCGCTGCTGGACGCGATGACCTTCCTCAACGAGGTCACCGCCCGCTACCCCGAGGCCGTCTCCTTCGCCCCCGGCCGCCCGTACGAGGAGTTCTTCGACCCGGCGGACGTCCCCCGCCACCTGGAGACCTACCTGCGCCACCTGCGCGAGGAGCGCGGCCTGACCGACGGCCAGGTCCGCCGGGAGGTGTTCCAGTACGGGCGCACCAAGGGCCTGATCGCCCCGCTGATCGCCCGCGCGCTGGCCGCCGACGAGGGGATCGACACCGACCCCGAGGCGCTGGTGGTCACCGTCGGCGCCCAGGAGGGCATGCTGCTGGTGCTGCGCGCCCTGTGCGCCGGGCCGGACGACGTGCTGCTGGTCTCCGCGCCCTGCTACGTCGGCGTCACCGGCGCGGCCCGGCTGCTCGACCTGACCGTGCACCCCGTCCCGGAGGCCGGGCGGGACGGCGGCCTCGACCCCGCCGCGCTGGCCGCGGCCGTCCACGCCCTGCGCGCCGCCGGGAAGCGCCCCCGGGCCTGCTACGTCGTCCCCGACTTCGCGAACCCCAGCGGCGCCAGCATGGACGAGGCGGCCCGCCGCCGGCTGCTGGAGGTGGCCGAGGAGACCGGCGTCCTGCTGATCGAGGACAACCCCTACGGCTTCTTCGGCCGCACCGCCGCCGCCCGCCCCACCCTCAAGGCCCTGGACGGCGACCGCGGCAACGTGGTCTACCTCGGCTCGTTCGCCAAGACCTGCTTCCCCGGCGCCCGGGTCGGCTACGTGGTCGCCGACCAGCGGGTCGCGGGCGGCACCTCCGACGGCGCTTCCGGCGACGCGCCCGCCGGGCTGCTCGCCGACGAGCTGGCCAAGCTCAAGAGCATGACCACCGTGAACACCTCGGCGCTCAGCCAGGCCGTCATCGGCGGCATGCTGCTCGACGGCGGGCTGCGCCTGCGGGACGCCAACGAGCCCGCCCGGCGCTTCTACGCCCGCAACATGGACACCCTGCTGGAGGCGCTGGAGACGGCCTTCCGGGGCGTTCCCGGCGTCTCCTGGAACCACCCCGACGGCGGCTTCTTCGCCGTCGTCACGGTGCCCTTCCGGGCCGATGCGCAGGCCCTGGACGCCTGCGCCCGCAAGCACGGCGTGCTGTGGACCCCGATGGACGGCTTCCACCCGGGCGGCGGCGGGAGCGCCAACTGCGGCTCTCCTGCTCCTACCTGACGCCGGAGGAGATCGCCGACGGCGTGCGGCGGCTGGCCGCCTTCGTGGCCGAGTACGCCGAGCACGCCGAGCACGCCGAGTACGCCGAGCACGCCGAGTACGCCGAGTACGCCGAGCACGCCGAGTACGCCGAGTACGCCGAGTACGCCGAGTACGCCGAGTACGCCGAGTGCGACGCGGAGCCCGCAGAGCCCGCAGAGCCCGCGGAGCGCGCGGCGGAGCGCGCGGAACCGCGCCCGGAGGGCGGCCCCGGGAACGGCTGAGCGCAGCACCGAGCGGGGCCCGGCGGCACGGGAGTGCCGGGCCCCGCTCGGGTGCGTCCCGCCCCGGACCGTCCGGGGCGGTCCGGGGGTCAGCGGATGCGCTGGGCGAACAGCCGGGCCGACCAGGCCACCGCGAGGGCCGTCATCAGGCCGGTCAGCAGCAGGCCGCGCCACACCTCGGGGGCGTCCAGGTGCCCGGCGAACAGGGCCCGCATGCCCTCCACGGCCCAGTAGCAGGGGTTCCAGGACGCGGCGGTGCGCAGCCAGGCGGGGGCCAGCGCGATCGGCAGCAGGGTGCCGGAGAGCAGGGCCAGCGGCTGCGCGATGGTGTTGACCACCGGGCCGAGCGCCGCGTCGGTGGGCACCAGCAGGGCCAGGCCGTAGGAGACCGAGGACGCCATCAGCGCCATCAGCGCGAGCAGCGCCAGCGCCAGCAGCAGGTCGGTGAAGCCCACGGTCAGGCCGAACGGGATGGCCAGCACGGCGATCAGCACCGCCTGGATGAGCAGCGCGGTGGTCTCCCGCAGCGCCCGGCCGAGCAGCAGGGCGACCCGGCTGACCGGCGTCACCCGGGAGCGCTCGATCACGCCCGCGTGCAGCTCGCCGAGCAGGGTGAAGCCGGTGAACAGGCCGCCCATGACGGCCAGCGCGGACAGCAGGCCGGGCACGTACATCCGGTAGGCGTCGGCGGTGCTGTGCGCGCCGGACGCGGCCAGCGCGGAGGTCAGCAGCGGGGCGAACAGCAGCAGGTAGCACAGGGGTTGGAGCAGTCCGACGGCGATCCACACGGGGGAGCGGGCCATCAGGAGCAGTTGGCGCTGGTAGACCAGCCAGGTGTCGCGGGCGAGCTTCAACGGGGACCTCGGGGGCGTCGGTTCGGGACGGCGGTTCGGGGCGGCGGTTCCGAGCACGGGGGTCAGCTGTGGACCAGCGCGCGGCCGGTCAGGGCCAGGAACACGTCGTCCAGGCTGGGGCGCTGCAACTGGACGTGCTCGGGCTCGATGCCGGCGGCGGCCAGGGCGCGCAGCAGCTGCGGGATCGCGGTGGCCGCGGAGTCCACGTGCAGGCGCAGCCCGTCCTCGCCGGGCAGGGCCTCCAGGCGCCGCACGCAGGGGAGTTCGGCCAGGGCGCGCTCGGCGCCGGCGGTGGCCTCCGGGTCGGGCAGGCCGATGGTGACGGAGTCGCCGGCGATCTTCTGCTTGAGCTCCTCGGGGGTGCCCTCGGTGACGATGCCGCCGTTGTCGACGATGCCGATCCGGTCGCACAGGGCGTCGGCCTCGTCCAGGTAGTGGGTGGTCAGCAGCACCGTCATGCCCTGCTCGCGCAGGCGGCGGACCTCGGCCCACACCTGGGAGCGGCTGCGCGGGTCGAGCCCGACGGTCGGCTCGTCCAGGAACAGCACCCGGGCCGGTGGACGACGCCGAGCGCCAGGTCGAGGCGGCGGCGCTGGCCGCCCGAGTACGTCTTGCAGACCCGGTCGCCGAACTCGGCGAGGTCGAAGGCGGCCAGGCCCTGCTCGGCGCGCTGCACCGCCTCGGCCTTGCGGATGCCGTACATCCGGGCCTGCATGACGAGTTCCTCGCGGGCGGTGGCCTGGTCGGTGGTGCCGCCGCCCTGGGCGACGTAGCCGATCCGGCGGCGGACCTCGCCGGGCTCGGCGCGCAGGTCGGCGCCGGCCACGGTGGCCGCGCCGCCGTCGGGGACGAGCAGGGTGGCGAGCATGCGCAGCGTGGTGGTCTTGCCTGCGCCGTTCGGGCCGAGGAGGCCGTAGATCTCGCCCTCCGCGACGTTCAGGTCGATGCCGCGCACCGCGTCGACGGTGGCGGCGCCGCGGCGGGGCCGGAAGGACTTGCGCAGCCCCTTGGTCACGATCAACCCGGACTCCTGTGGTCGGTGGGTGCGGTTGGGTGCGGTCGGGTGCTTCGAGGGAAGCGGATGCTTCGAGGGAAGCGGGTGCTTCGAAGGAACGGATGCTCCGAGGGAGACGGATGCTCCGGGAGGCGGATGCTCCGGGGAAGCGGGGTGGGGGGCGGATGCCGGAGCAGACCCTAGGCCCCGACCGGGCTTCCCGACAATGGTCTGGACCAGGTGGCGGGGTGGTGCCGGTGCGGTGCGCGCGCGAACCGCTCCAGCCGTTCGGCGGCGACCACCGCGCCGCCCCCGCGCGCAGTTGACGCCCCAGCAGTTCGGCGGCGGAGCGGAACGCGGGATCGTCGAGGACGGCGCGCAGCGCCGCCCGCAGCCGCTCGGGCCCGGCGGTGGCGAAGTCGACCCGGACGGCCGCGCCCAGCGCGGCCAGCCGCCCGGCGGTCACCGGCTGGTCGTGCCGGATCGGGGCGAGGACCAACGGCCTGCCGTGGACGAGGGACTCGCCGACGGTGTTCATCCCGCCGTGGCACAGTACGGCGTCGACCGCCCCGCGCTCAAGCAGTTCCAGCACCGGAACGCGCGCACACCCGATCGCACCCGGCGGCAGCGGGACGTCCCCGGGCGCGGCCACCACCGCCTGCACGTCCGGAAGTCCGGCCAGCGCGGTCGCCGCCCGGCCCAGGAAACCGCCCGCGACCTCGGCGGACAGCGTGCCCATGGTGACCAGCACCCGGCGCCGCGCCGGGTCCAACCGCTCCCAGGGGAACGGCGGTTCGGGGCGCTCCGCGAGCAGCGGGCCGACCAGCGCGTACGTGTCCGGGACGGCCGCGGCGTCCAGGCCGAGCAGGGCGGCGCTGCTCGCGGCCAGCACCAGGCCGGGGGAGAAGCGCGGGTCGGCGTACTCCGCGGCGGGCAGCCCGGCCCGCTCCCACAGGCCGCGCAGCACCCCGTCCCGCCAGGCGGCCAGGTCACCGCCACCGCTGCCGCCGTCACCGCTGTCGCCGCTGCCGTCCCTCGACCCCTCGTCCGGCAGGTCGTCGTCCCACAGGTCACCGTCCAGCGGGTCGCCGATCTCCAGCGAGGACGGTGCGAAGCTCGCCCACGGCACGCCCGCGCCGTGCGCGGCCAGCGCGCCCGCCGGGCTGTGCTGGTCGGCCAGCACCACGTCCGGCCGCCACTGCTCGACGGCCCGCCGGACCGCGCTCAGGGTGAACCGGGTGTGCGGCACCACGAAGCCCTCCCACAGCGAACGCACCGCCGCCGCCCGCCCACCGCCTGCTCGCGGAACACCCGGGCACCGGTCGGGTGCACCACCGCGTCCGGCCCGAGCAGCGGGCGCAGGGCCGACTCCGGCCCCACCCAGGCCACTCGGTGCCCGCGCGCGGCCCAGGCCAGGGCCAGCGCCCGGCCGGCAGCAGGTGCCCGGCCAGCGGGGGCACCACGATCAGCAGGCGCAGAGGGGGGAGCGGAGGGAGCGGGGGCGTGGCGGCGGGCATGGGCGGTTCTCCTCGGAGCGGCGGATCGGGAGCGGGCTGGAGGGGGCACGGGAGCGTTGCTGGGAGGGCGCGAGGGCGGGCGGGAAGGGGGCGCGGGGCGGCCCGGCGGGGCCGGAACCGGCGCGGGCGCGGCGGCACCGGCGGGAATCCCGTACGAGTCGTGTGCAAACGAGGGAGAACTGGTACAGACCACAGGGGGAGGCCGGGAAGGAAGCGTCGGCGATCTCTTGTGCGGGCCGGTGAGGCGACGGAATACTAGCCCGCGTGACCGCTCTGGAGGCAGTCGCCGTCCACCTGCCGCCCGTCGCCGAACCGATCGAACTGGTCGGGGAACGCCTGGGGCTGACGGACCGTCAGATCAGACTGTTCCGCCGGTTCCACGGCCTGGACCAGGTCAGGGTGGACCCCGACGGCGACCTGACCGATCTGCTCACCGCCGCAGCGACGGCCCTGGCCCCGCTGCGCGGCAACGAACACCGCGTGAGGTACGTGCTGCACGCGCGCAGCCTGCCGATCGCGGCACCCTACCCGCACAACCCGCTGCACGACGTGCTCGGCCGTCTGGGGCTGACGCACGCCCGTGCCTTCACCATCACCCACCACGCCTGCGCCGGCTCCCTGCTGGCCCTGGACGTGGCCGGTCGGCTGCTGGCGGCAGATCCCGACCCCGAGGCGCTGGCGTTGATCCTGGCGGGCGAGAAGACCTTCACCCGGGACGCCCGCATCGTCCCGGACACCGCCCTGTTCGGCGAAGGGGCGGCCGCCTGCCTGGTGCGGGCCGGAGGTGAACGCGACCGCGTGCTGTCCTACGCGGTCGACCAGCACGGCGAGTTCGACGGGCGGCTCGCCGACGATCCGGAGCTGATGCTGGACTACCAGCGCAGCTACCCGGAGCTGATGGTGGCCGTGATGGAAGCGGCACTGGAGGAGGCCGGCGAGAGCTGGAACTCGATCCGGCTGCTGCTGCCGCACAACGTCAACCAGATCTCCTGGAAGCGGATCTGCCGCACGACCGGGTACCCGCCCGAGCGCGTGGTGCTGGACAACGTCCCGGCGGTGGGGCACAGCTTCGCCGCCGACATCCTGCTCAACCACCACACCGCCACCACCCGCGGCCTGCTCCGCCGCGGCGACCGCTACCTGGTCGCCGCGTCCGGGATCGGCGCGACCTTCGCCGCCATGGTGCTCCAGCACTGACCCGCGCCGACCCGCACCGCCCCGGAACCCGGGGACGGTCGGACGCCCGGGCCCGGCGGCACGGCGCCCCGCCACCGCCGCGCGCCCACGCCACCCAGTCCACCCGCCCGCACCCGCCGTCCCGCCGGAGTGCCGGCCAGATCAGGGGATCGCCATGACCGACTCCGCCACCGACTTCGCCGTGCCCGCAACCGCCACCGACGCCGCGGGTACCACTGATGCCGCCGCCGACGCCACCGATGCCGTCGACGCCGCCGTCGACCCCGAGCTGCGCGGCCGGGCCCTCGACGGCATCCTGCTGCTGCTGCCCCGGGTGCTCAAGCGCGAGCTGCCCGAGATCGGCGAGAACGCCTGCCTGTTCGACGAGGTCGGCCTGACCTCCGCCGCCACCCTGGAACTCATCCTGGAGCTGGAGGACCACCTCGACGTGCAGATCGACGTCGAGGGCATCGACCAGGACGACCTGCGCTCGGTCGGCACCCTCGCGGGCTTCGTCGCCGGGCACGTGATCGCCGAGGACTGACGACCGTGCGCGTCCGCGGACCGCTCCCCGCCACCACCCTGCCGCGCGCCGCCTCCCCGCTGCGCCTGACCGCCGCCCACGCCCTCGACCTGCCCGGCGACTCCCCGCTCGCCGCCGACCCCGACCTGCGCGTCTTCACCGCCGACCTGGCCCGCCCGTACGGCGTGGCCCTCGACGAGGACGCGCTGGCCGGGGCACGCGGCCAGTCGTACGCCGCGCTGGCCGAGCGCGCCATCGGCGCCCTGGTGGACCCGACCCGCCCGGTCGACCTGCTGCTGCTGGTGTACGCCACGCCCGACGTCCGACCCGGACAGGCCGTGGCCCTGCACCTCGCCGGGGTCTGCCCGGGCGCGCCGCTGTCCTTCGCGCTCTGCGACGAGGGCGCCGGCGCCGGGTTCAGCGCGCTGCGGATCGCCGACGCCTACGCCCGTACCGCCGGGGCCCGGCGCGCCCTGCTGATCGCCGTCGAACAGGCCGACCTGCACCACCGCCCGCACCGGCCCGCCCGGCTCCCGGACCGGCACTCCGCCGCCGCCCTGCTCTGGGAGGCCGAGCAGGAACCCGGCCGCCCCCTGCAAGAGCTGCGCAGCGCCCACGAAGTGACGGACCGTCAGATCGCGGACACCCTCAAGGAGTGGTGCGCCGACCTGCCGGAACAGGCCCTGCTGCTGCTCGGCCCCGGCCTGGCCGGAACCGAACCACCGGGCGGCCCGGAGACCCGGACGGCCCGTCCCGGCAACCCGTACACCGGCGGCTGGGCCGCGCTCGGCGCGGCGCTCGCCGATCCCCGGCTCGCCGGACGGCCGCTCGCGCTCGCCGACCACGAACCGGAGACCGGCCGCCTCGACCTCGCCCGCTGGGCCCCGGCCCCCGGCGCGGCCCCGGCGCTGGTCCCGGGTACGGGAACGGGGTCCGCCCGGTGACCGACATCTGGCTGATCCGCACCGACGCCGTCCTCCCCGGCGCCCTCGCCCTGCTCGACGCGGACGAACGCGCCCGCGCCGCCCGCCACCCCGACGGCCCCGCCCGCCACCGCTTCGTCACCGCGCACGCCGCCGCCCGGCTGCTCACCGCCGCCGCGGCCGGCCTGCCGCCCGACCGCGTCCGCTGGCGCCGCGGCCCGCACGGCCGCCCCGAACCCGACGGCCTCCAGGGCGAGTTGAGCGTCAACCTGAGCACCGCCGGCCCGTGGGCGCTGTTCGCCGTGGACCACTGCCACGAGGCGGACGGCGGCGGCATCGGCGTCGACCTGGAACCCGTCCCGGACGGCCGGGCCGCCGCCCGGCTCGCCGCCCGCTACTACCCGGCGGACGAACCCGCGCCCGACGCCGAGGAGTTCACCCGCCGCTGGACCCGCAAGGAGGCGTACACCAAGGCGTACGGCGGACGCCTCGCCGACGGGCTGCGCACCCACGCCGGACCGCCCGGCGACACGCCCGGCCCGCACCGGCTGCACGGCCCGCTCGGCCCCTGCACCGTCCACGACCTGCCCGCGCCCTCCGGCCACCGGGCCGCCGTCGCCCGCACCGGCACCCGCCCCGTCCGGCCACGCCTGCGCAGCTACCCGGAGCCGGAGCCGTCCGCCCACCCGGCAGCACCGGACGCGCCCGCCGCCCCGCAGCCCCCCGACGCACCCGCCGCGCCCGGCGACGACCACCGCACCCCCGCCGCCCGTCGGCCCCGACCCTGAGGCAGAGCCATGAGCACCCGCCACCCCGACGACGCCACCCCGCTGCCCACCGCCGCGCCCGGCGTCCAACTCCAGCCCGCCGCCTACGAGAAGCTGCTCGACGCGCTGCGCGGGTCGATCGCCCGGCTGGCCGCCGAGGAGCCCTTCGAGCGCCTGGTCGTGCCGCCGGTGATCTCCCGCGCCACCATCGAGCGGGCCGGTTTCGCCGCCTCCTTCCCGCACCTGCTCGGCACCGTGCACAGCTACACCGGCAGCGCCGCCGAGTGGCGCGGGCTCGCCCCGCTGATCGCCGAGTCCGGCCCCTGGCACGCCCGGCAGGACATCTCCGACCTGGTGCTGCTGCCCGCCGCCTGCTACCCCGTCTACGCCACCCTCACCGGCCGTGACCTGCGCGAACCCGTCCGCTACAGCGTCGAGGCGCAGTGCTTCCGGCAGGAGGCCACCGCCGAGCCCGGCCGGCTGCGCAGCTTCCGGATGGCCGAACTGGTCACCGCCGGCACCGCCGCGCACTGCCAGGAGTGGCGCGAGCAGTGGCTGGGCAAGGTCGCCGACTGGCTGGAGGGGCTCGGCCTCAAGCCCGCGGTCGAACTCGCCGACGACCCGTTCTTCGGCGGCGGCCGCAAGCTCTACCAAGCCGCCCAGCGCGCCCAGGAGTTGAAGTTCGAACTGCGCGTCCCGGTGGCCGACGGCCTGCCGCAGGCGATCGCCTCCGCCAACATCCACAAGGACCACTTCGGCGAGGCCTTCGACTTCACCGCCGACGGCGAGACCGGGAACACCGCCTGCACCGCCTTCGGCCTCGACCGGATCGCCCTCGCCCTGCTGCACACCCACGGACCCCGACCCGTGGACTGGCCCCCGCACCTCGGCACCGCCCTGAACGGAGACTGACGGCATGTCAGCCGCACCAGCCGGAAGCAACCCGGAGCCCACCACCCTCACCCTGCACTACCGCGCCGACGCGCCCGAGGCCGAGGGTCCGCTGACCCTCGGCCAGGACAACATGATCCGCTGCCTGCGCCACGACGAGCCCTCGCACATGAACAAGCAGGCCACCTGGTACGTCCCGCCCGGCGCCGAACTCCCCGCCTGCCTCGACGCGCTGCGCGCCCTCGCCGAGCGCCACGCCGCGCTGCGCACCGTCTTCCCCGGCCCCGCCGACCGCCAGCCCGAACGCCAACGGGTGCGCGCCGAAGGCGAGTTCACCGTCCGGGTGATCGCCCTCGCGGACGGCGAGGACCCGGCCGCCCGGGCCGAGGAGTACTGCTGGGACGGGCGGCGGCAGGCGTTCGACCTGGCCGAGGAGTTCCCACTCCGCTTCGCCCTGCTCACCCGGCACGGCACGCCGGTCCTGCTCGCCGTGGTCATCTGCCACGCCCAACTCGACGGCGTCGCCACCGGGTTGCTGTTCCAGGAGTGGCTGACCCTGGCGGCCGGCGGCACCCTGCCCGCCCCCACCGCACCCACCCCCGTCGAGGTCGCCGCACAGGAGCACTCCTCCTCCGGACAGCGCCGCACCAAGGCCGCGCTCCGACACTGGGAGCACATCCTGGCCGAGCAGCCCACCTCGGTGTTCGCCGACGACCGGATCGGCCCCAACGACACCCTGCTGCCCACCCTCGGCGTCCGCTCCACCGCCGGCGCGGCCGCCCTGGAGCGCGCCACCGCCCGTACCGGAGCCTCCCACTCGGCCGTCCTGCTGGCCTGTTACGCCGTCCTCGCGGCCCACCGGGCGGCCCGCGCCACCGTGGTGATGGCCGCGCTCTCCGCCAACCGGCACCGCCCCGGCCTCGCCGAGCACATCGGCACCCTCGCCCAGGACGCGCTGCTCGCCGTCGACACCGACTGCCCCGACCTGGACACCCTGATCGGCCGCACCCAGGCCCACGCCCTGTCCGGCTACTGGCACGCCACCTTCGACGCCGAACGGATCTGGCAGCTCATCGAGGACGTCGCCGTCCGGCGCGGCGCCCGGTTCGCCCGGCACGTCGTGGTCAACGACCTGAGCGCCACCGTCCCCGCCGAGATCGCCGCCGCCCGCCCGCTGCCGCCCGGCGAGCCCGACCTCGCCTGGTACCCCGCCGAACCCACCCCCACCCGGCTGATGCTCAACATCTGGCGCACCGCCGGCTGCCTCGAATTCACCCTGCACACCCACCCGGACGTCCTCGACCGCGAGGAGACCGAACTCTTCGCCCACGCCCTGCTCCGCCTGCTCGACCTCGCCGGCACCCGCACCGTGGCCCTCGGCCCCGGCGGCGAGATCGCCGCCCTCAGCGGCCTGCCCGCCGGCCGCCGGGAGAAGGCCCGCTGGCGGCAGGTCGGCAGCAACTGGGTCGACCTGGACGCCGTCGCCGACCTGCTGCGCACCGCCCTGCCCACCCTGCGGGACGTCGAAGTCACCTGGGAGGAAGGGGAGTTGACCGCCACCGCCGATACCGGCCCGGACCCGCTCACCCCCGAGCAGGCGCACGCCGCGGTGATGGCCGCCCTCCCCGGCCACGACACCGCGATGGCCCCGCAGCGCTACGTCCTGCCGCACGGCGCCGGCACCGGGCGCGGCTAGGCCGTCCCGCTGCCCCCGCTGTCCCCGCGGCCGTCGCGGCCCCCGCTGCCGTCGCCGGTGCTGCTGCCCGGCGGCAGCGGGGGCCGCTCGGCGAGGTGGGCGTCCATGGTGGAGTTCAGCTCGGCCATGAACTGCTCGAACTGCTCCAGCAGCCGGGCGGGTAGGGGACATCGCGGCGTCGAGGCGCCGGGCGAGCGGGCCGAAGAACTCGTCCGCCCGTTCCCGGACGTGCGGGCCGCTGCGCAGGGTGACGATCCGCCGGTCGGAGTGCTCGCGGGTCCGGGTGAGGTGCCCGGCCGCCTCCAGGCGGTTCAGCAGCGCGGTGGTGGCCCCCGTGGACAGCGAGATGCGCTCGCTCAGCCGGGCCGGTGACAGCGGGGTGCCGCGTTCCTCGGCGGCGGCGATCTCCAGGACCGCGGTCGCGTCGGTGGAGTGCAGGCCCAGCCAGGCCGCGAAGCGCCGGCTGAGCTCGGCGTAGTGGCCGCCGTAGATCCGCAGCCCCTCCATCAGCCGCTCGCGCCGCGCCGCGACCTCGTCGCCCATCGCTTCCGCCATCCGGGCCCGCCACCTTTCCTCTCTCCGGCCGGGCGTCCAGCCGCGCGGCCCGCTTTGACAACCTACCGCCACCAATTTACCTTCATGGTGTAATTACTTCACCATGGAGGTATCTGGCATGCGCGACCCGTCCCCGACCACCCGCCAGAGCGGCGGCCAGGCCGCCGAGCCCTACCGGTGGCGGTGGCTGATCCTGGTCGCGATGCTCGTCGCCGAGATCATGGACCTCCTGGACGCCTCGATCGTCAACGTCGCCGGACCGGCCCTGGAGGACGCCCTCGGCGCCACCTCCGCCGGCCTCCAGTGGGTGATCGGCGGCTACGCCCTCACCCTGGGCGCCGGGCTGGTGCTCGGCGGCCGGCTCGGCGACCGCCACGGCCGCCGCCGGATGTTCCTGATCGGCCTGGCCGCGTTCACCGCCACCTCGCTGCTGTGCGCCCTCGCGCCCACCATCGAGACGCTGATCGTCTTCCGACTGCTCCAGGGCACCGCCGGGGCGATGCTCCTGCCCCAGGGCCTCGGCCTGCTGCGGGAGAACTTCTCCGGGCCCGAACTCACCAAGGTCTTCGCGGTCTTCGGCCCCGTCCTCGGCCTGGGCGGCATCATCGGCCCCGTGCTCGGCGGCTTCCTCGTCGAGGGCGACTTCTTCGGCCTGGGCTGGCGCTCGGTCTTCCTGATCAACCTGCCCGTCGGCGTCGCGGCCCTGGTCATCGCCGCCAGGTTCGTGCCCAGGAAACCCGGCGACCGCACCGTCCGGGTCGACGTGACCGGCGCCGCCCTGGTCGCGGCCTCCTGCGCGCTGCTGGTGCTCCCGCTGAACCAGGGACAGGAGGACGGCCGGCCGCTGTGGACCTGGCTGTGCACGGCCGCCTCGGTGGCCGGGTTCGCCCTGTTCGCCGTCCAGCAGCGGCGCACCGCCGCCGCGGGCCGCGAGCCGCTGGTCACCCCCGGCCTGCTCCGCAAGCCCGCCTTCACCGTCGGACTCGGCGGCATCGCCCTGTTCTTCGGCGGACTGGTCGGCGCCCAGCTCGTCCTGACCCTGTTCCTCCAGCTCGGCCGGCACTTCACCGCCGGGGAGGCGGGGCTCGGCAACCTGCCGCTCGCCGTCGGCACGGCCATCGGCGGAGCCGTCAGCGGCGCGTTCCTCGCCGACCGGATCGGCCGCAAGGTGCTCCAGCTCGGCCCGCTGGTCCAGCTGGCCGGTGCGGCCGTGCTCTGGTTCGAACTGGACCGCCTCACCCCGGACTCGTTCTCGATCCGGGACATCACCCCCGGCGTGGCCCTGGCGGGCATCGGAGCGGGCATGGTGATCGCCGCCCTGTTCAGCTTCATCCTCGCCGCGGTCGACGACGACGAGATCGGCTCCGCCTCCGGCGTCCTGTCCGCCGTCCAGGCCCTCGGCGGCTCCATCGGCGTCGCGGTCTTCGGCTCGGTCTTCTTCGCCCCGGCCAGGACCGGCGACTTCGTCGGCGGATTCCACCGCGCCCTGATCGTCCAGGCCGTCCTGCTGGCGGCGTTCCTGGCCATCACCTTCCTCCTGCCCCGCAAGGGCCGCCCCGACGACGAACAGCACGGCGTCGACACCGCACCCCACGCCGGTACCGACGCCGATCCGGAGCGGCACCTCGCGGTGTGAGGCCCGCCCGGGTCGCCCCGGCTGAACCCGCCCGGGCGACGGTCGTCCGCGAGCCGCCCGGAGGCCGCGCCGGTCCCACGTGGCTCGGGCTTCACGGTGCCCGCCCGCCGGGTTGCGGACCGGCCGGTTCCGTGCGGGGCGCTACGGATGCGTCCGCCCGGCGACGCGCCGACCATGGACGGAGATCCCGCACCTGTCCGAAGGTGCGGCCGCAGGAGGTGAGACATGAGTAGGCGGGCAGTCATCTGTGAGTTCCTGGGCACGCTGCTGTTGGTGCTCTTCGCGGTCGGCGCCGCGGTCCTGGCCGCGAAGAGCATCGGCGACCTGGGCGTGGCGCTGGCATTCGGCTTCACCCTGCTGGCCCTGGCCTACGCGCTGGGCCCGATCTCGGGTTGCCACGTCAACCCGGCGGTCACCCTCGGGTTCCTGCTGGCCCGGCGGATCGACGTCCGCACGGCCGCCGCGTACTGGGTGGCGCAGTTCGCGGGCGGCATCGCGGGTGCCGCGCTGGTCTTCTGGCTGGCCAAGACCGTGCCGGGGGTGCAGACGCACGGGAAGATGGGCAGCAACGGCTGGGGCTCGCGCTCCGAGGTCGGCATCAGCGGTGGAGGTGCGTTCCTGGCCGAGGTCCTGCTGACGTTCCTGCTGGTCTTCGTGGTCCTCGCGGTCACCCACCGGCTCGCGGTCACCGGCTTCGACGGGCTGCCGATCGGCATCGCCCTGGCGACGATCCACCTGATCGGCATCCCGCTGACCGGCACCTCCGTCAACCCGGCCCGGAGCCTGGGCCCGGCCCTGTTCGCGGGCGGTCCGGCGCTGTCCCAGCTGTGGCTGTTCATCGTCGCCCCGCTGGTGGGCGGCGTCCTCGCGGCCGGTGCCCACCTCGTCACCCATCCCCAGCCCAACACCGCCGCTTCCTGACGGCACCCCGGCCCCGTCGGCCCTCCCGCCACCCGGCGGGAGGGCCGACTCCGTGCCGCCCGCCCGGGCGCGTCGGACGGGAGGCCCGCCCCCTGCGGTGAGGATGGTCAGCGGCCCCCGATCCCCCCTCACGCCGGAGCGCACCATGGAGCTGTTCCCGCCCCTGCCCCTGGAGTCCTGGCGGGACACCAAGGAGACACTGCACCGCTTCACCCAGGTCATCGGCAAGATCCGCCTGGCCGGCAGCCCCCGCCGCAACCACTGGTGGAACGTCCCCTTCCACCTGACCGGACGCGGCATCACCACCCGCCCCACCGGCCCCACCCGGGGCGGCGACGCCTTCACCATCGACTTCGACTTCACCGACCACCGCCTGTACGTCCGCACCCTCGACGGCGCCGAGGACTCCTTCCCGCTGACCGGCCGCTCCGTCGCCGACTTCTACCGCGACACCCTGCGCGCCCTCGTCCACCTCGACATCGACGTGCTCCCCGACCACCCCTACCCCTACGACCTGCCCGACGCGCACCGCCCGTTCGCCGACGACCACGAGCACCGCAGCTACGACCCGGCCGCCGTCACCACCTACTGGCACGTCCTCAGCCAGGTCGCCCTGCTGCTGGAGGAGTACGCCGCCGGGTACGCGGGCAAGACCAGCCCCGTCCACCACTTCTGGCACACCTTCGACCTCGCCGTCACCCGCTTCTCCGACCGCGAGATCGCCCAGCCCGCCGCCGACAGCGTCACCCGCGAGGCGTACTCCCGCGAGGTGATCAGCGCCGGCTTCTGGTTCGGCGACGCCGACGTGCCCGCCCCCGCCTTCTACTCCTACACCGCCCTCGAACCCGCCGGCCTGGACGCCCGCCCGCTGCACCCCGCCGCCGCCCGCTGGGCCCCGAACCGGGGCGGCCACCTCGCCCTGCTGATGTACGACGAGGTGCGCACCGCCGACGACCCGTGGACCACCGCCCGGCAGTTCCTCGACTCCGCCTACCGCGCCGGAGCCGACCTGGCCGGCTGGGGACGCGCCCGCGAGTGCCCCGGCGGGATCACCGACACCGAACTGCGCACGCTGCCCGACGGGGCCGAACGTCAGTAGAAGTGCCGCAACCGGGGCCACAGCCGCGACCACGGGGCGACCGTCCCCGCACAGAGCAGCACCGGCGCGTGCTGCTCCTCGTTCGCCACACCCCGGCCGTTGTCCACCTCGGCGACCCGCCGGCACCCGGTGAAGGCCCGCTCGACCTCCGGGTACGGCGCCGGGTGGACCACCAGCACGGGGCCGGTCGCCGAGTCCGGCGGCGGGCCCCAGTCGTAGAAGGACATGTGGCCCGAGTACACGGCGGGCAGGCCGTAGCCGCCCCCGTAGCGCACCAGCGCCCCCGCCTCGCCGTAGTCGGCGGCGAACACCACCGCCCGCCCGCGCTGCTCCGGCGGGACCCGCGCCCACCCTGCGGCGACCGCCGCCGTCAGCTCGGGCCAGCCCACCTGCTCGGCCGACTCCGGGTAGAGCCAGGAGACGGCCGACAGCCGGTCGGCGGGCAGCACCGGCAGCGTGATCAGCGAGTTGAGCAGCGCGGCCACCAGCAGCAGCCCCACCGTCCGGACCCGGTCGCGCCGCGTCCCGCCTCCGGTCCCGTCCCCGCCCTCCTCGGGCGGGCGTCCCCACAGCCGCTCCGCGAACGGACCGCACCCGGCCGCCAGCACCAGCAGCAGCGGCGGCAGCGCGTAGTACGGCTTGCCGCCGAGGGCCAGCACCAGCCCGCACAGCGCCAGGTACGCGTACCCCCACGGCCTGGCCCAGCGCACCCGCCGGTCCTCGCGCAGGCGGCGGAACCCGGCCAGCCAGATCGGGACCAGCACGGGGGAGAGGTAGACCAGCTGCATCGGGACGAAGGTCAACCGGCTGGTCAGCCCGTCCTGGCCGCTGATCCCCGAGGCGACGGTGAGCTGCGGCCAGCCGTGCACCGCCTGCCAGGACAGGTTCGGCGCCGCCACCAGCAGCGCCAGCAGCGCCCCCGCCGGCAGCCACCAGCCGCGCAGCACCGCCCGCGGGCCGGGAGCAGTGCCGCCACCGGGGCCGCAGCAGGCGATGGCGGGCAGCAGGACGAGCGCGAACAGCAGCACCAGGTCCTTGTTCAGCAGGGCGACTCCGGCCGCCGCGCCGATCGCCAACCACCAGCGGCGCTCCCCGGTGCGCAGCAGGCGTAGCACCAGGACGCCGAGCAGCGTCCAGACGAACAGGTCGAAGCTCGCCGTGCTCAGCACGTGCCCGAGGGCCAGCACCATCGCGGAGACCGCCGCCCCCGCCGCCGCCAACACCTGCCCGGCCCGGCGCGCCCCCAACTCCCTTGCGGCGAAGGCCGTCAGCACGATCGTCGCCGCGCACAGCAGCACCGCGACCATCCGCAGCCCGGCCGGGCCGTCACCGAACACCGCCGTGGACAGCCGGGCCAACAGCGGTGTCAGCGGCGGCTGGTCGACGTACCCCCAGGCCAAGTGCCGCCCCGCCGCCAGGAAGTACAACTCGTCCCGGTGGAACCCGTACCGTCCGGCCAGCGCCGCCTGCACCGCCACGACCGCGCCCGCGATCCCGAGCACCGGACCGACCGCGAAGCGCGCCAAGCCCGTTGCGCTCTCCCCCAGCTGTCCCGAGCCGTCGGCCGGAGCCGACCCGTCCCCCGCGTACCCATGCCGCGAGCCTGGCAGAACGGACCCGGCCCGCCCACCCGGGAGAACCCGGAGACCGCCCCGGGAAAACCCTGATGATCGGGAACCCGGCGCGGGTCCTGGAACGACCGGTGCCAGGAAGGACCGTCCGCGGCGATCCCCGGAACCCCGGCCGGCGGCGCGGGGGTTCCGCGCGATACGGCGGCGTTACGCGGCTGCGCCAGCATGGTCGGCGTTCGATCGATCATCAACGATCCACCTCAGACAGGGTTCCGCATGCACGTCCTCCGCCGAGTCCTCGCCGTGGTCGCCAGTGTGGCGCTGCTCGCCGGCGTCAGCCTGTTCGCGTCCTCCGCCGCGCAGGCCGCCACCTCCTGCTCCGGCACCGTCACGTACGACCAGACCGTCTCGCACGACGGCAGTGCCATCGGCGAGTTGGTCATCTACTACAACAGCAGCAACGGCGGCACCAACAGCGCCTGCTTCTACCACCGTGGAGCGTCCTACGGCGTCGCGGCGACGACCAGCGTCGAGATCTACCGGTGCCTCCAGAAGTCCGGTACGGGCGGAGGCTGCACCGTCGACGTCTCGTCGCGCGTCGACAAGGGGTCGTACGCGTACAACGCCGGACCGGTCGGCGTGACCGGCACGGCGAACTACTGCGTCTACGCCTACGGCTACGTCAACTGGGCCGGCCACGAGTACTCCGTGTCGAGCGGGACCCGGGGCTGCTGAGCCCCACGGCCCGCCCCGACGGGCCGACCGGAGCCCGACAGATCCGCATTTCCAACCGTGCCGAACCGCTGGGCGTTCGGCGCAAGAGAGGTATGTCCGTGCGCAAGAAGATCGTCTCCGTCCTCGGTGCCCTCGCGATGGCCGGAGCCGCCACCGTGATGACCGCGCCCCAGGCCTCGGCTCTCACCGCCTCGCCGACGGAGGTCTGCGGCCCCGGCTATAAGGTCGTCGACTCCGAACAGCTCATCAACCGCACCGTGTGGGTCTACCTGACCTACAACAGCTCCAACGGCTACAACTGCGTGGTCACCATCCGTGGGAACGGGGGCGACCCGGTGCACATGTCGGCCGACCTCACGGTCCAGGGCGGCACCCAGAAGACCGACACCGGCTACTACGGGTCCTACGCCGGCCCGGTCTACGCCTACGCCGCGGGCAAGTGCGTCAAGTGGGGCGGCTGGTTCAGCGACTTCGACCAGAGCGCGTACGAGAGCCCCTGGAGCCACTGCGGCTGACCCGCCGACGCGGCGGCCCCGCCACCGGACCCGGGTCCCGCCCCCACGGCGGTCCGGCCCGGTGGCGGGGCTTCGGCGCATGACGACGCATCGCGTCCGACACGGTCTCTGCCCGACTGATCATCTTGGAAGACGCCCTGAGGGCCGTCCCGCAAAGGCAGCCTGGCACGTGTACGAGGGCCGGAGAGACGTCACGCAGGTTGAGCTGTGGCTGGTCGACGACCACGGTGTCTCCACCCGTGTGATGAGCGGAACGCACCGGTGCCTGCTGGTTGACCGGGCCGGGGCCCACGAGGGCCACGACCCGGGCGGCCGGGGTCGGATCGACGTCCAGCTCGACGCCGATGAAACCCCCTGCGCCCGCCACCTCGGCGACACCGTGCTCGCCGCCCGGGAGGGGTGGGAGCCGCTCACGGGACGCACCGCACTTGAGCTGGACTTCACCGCGGGGACGGTCTGTTGCGAGAGTCGGACCGGCGACCCCCGCATCACCGCCCTCGACCGGCCCGAAGACCTGGAAGATCCTCCGCGACCGCCACCTCGAAGGCAACGGCGTCCACCACGCCGTGCGCGGCGTCGCCCACCTCCACCACCTCCTCCAGGCCGCGTGAGGCGGGCGACCACCGGGCAACGACCCGCGCCCGAGACGCCCGAAGACCAAGAACCGGCCAGCCCATAGGGTGGGCGCCGTGGCAGACATCCCGAATACCCCGCACACCCCGCACACCCCGCACACCCCGCACCCGCCGTCCGGTCCCGCCGTCCCCGCCGTCCCCGCCGTCCCGTCTGCGCCGGAGCGCGGGGACGGCTCGCCGCCGCTGGACGGGCTGGTGACCGAGGGGCGGCGGGACGGGGGTGCCGGGATCGACCTGCTGACGACGGCGGAGCTCGCTCGGGTGATGAACGCCGAGGACCGGACGGTGCCGGCCGCGGTGGCGGAGGAGCTGGACGCGATCGCGGCGGCGGTGGACGCGATCGTGGCGCGGATGCGGCGCGGCGGACGGCTGGTGTACGCCGGGGCGGGGACGGCCGGGCGGCTGGGGGTGCTGGACGCCAGCGAGTGCCCGCCGACGTTCGGCACCGCGCCCGGCCAGGTGGTCGGGCTGATCGCGGGCGGCCCCGGCGCGATCACCGCCGCCGTCGAGGACGCCGAGGACGACCGGGCCGCCGCCCTCGCGGACCTGGACGCACTGGGCCTGACCCCGGCCGACACCGTGGTCGGCGTCTCCGCCTCCGGCCGCACCCCGTACGCGCTGGCCGCCGTCGAGCACGCCCGGGCCCGCGGGGCGCTCACCGTCGCGCTGGCGGGCAACCGGGGCTCCGCGCTCGGAGCCGCCGCCGAGCACCGGATCGAGGTGGTCACCGGTCCCGAACTGCTGGCCGGTTCCACCCGGTTGAAGGCCGGGACCGCGCAGAAGCTGGTGCTCAACATGGTCTCGACCCTCACCATGGTCCGGCTCGGCAAGACCTACGGCGACCTGATGGTCGACCTCCGCGCGGGCAACGACAAGCTGCGCGCCCGCAGCCGCCGGATCACCGCCCTCGCCACCGGGCCGAACCCGCTGCCGTGGACGCCGCGTTGGCCGCCACCGGCGGACGGGTCAAGGACGCCGTCCTGCTGCTGCTCGCCGACGTGGACCCGGCCCGCGCGGCCGAACTGCTGGAGCACAGCGGCGGACGGCTGCGCGAGGCCCTGCGCGCGGCGCTGGACCGACCGCACTGAACTGACGGCACCGCACCGACGCCACACCACTGACGACCCGTCAGATTTCCTGCTCCGCCCAGATGGTCTTGCCGCGCGGAGTGTGCCGGGTGCCCCAGTTGCGGCACAGCTGCGCCACCAGCAGCAGGCCGCGTCCGCCCTCGTCGTCGTTGTGGGCCCGGCGCAGGTGCGGTGCGGTGCTGCTGCCGTCGGAGACCTCGCAGAGCAGCATGGAGCCGTCCCGGATCAGCCGCAGCCCGATCGGGGCAGGCCGTAGCGGACGGCGTTGGTGATCAGCTCGCTGACCACCAACTCGGTGACGAAGGACGCCTCTTCGAGCCCCCACTCGGTGAGCTTCGCGGCCGCCACCTTGCGGGCCCGGGCCACCTCGGACGGGTCGCGGCGCAGCGGCCAGTCGGCCACGTCCTGGGTGTGCAGGGCCTGGGTGCGGGCCAGCAGCAGGGCGACGTCGTCGGTCGGGGCGTTCGGGCCGAGCGTGGTGGACAGCACCTGGTCGCACAGGTCCTCCAGCGAGTCGGCCCGGGCGGTGAGGGCCGAGCCGAGCCGGTCGAGGCCGAGTCCGGGATCGCCGTGCAGTTCGGAGGCGCGCAGCAGGCCGTCGGTGTACAGCGCCAGTACGCTCCCTTCCGGAACCTCCAACTCGACTGCCTCGAACGGGAGTCCACCCAGGCCGAGCGGCGGCCCCGGCGGCAGCTCGGGGAAGGTCACGGTGTTGTCCGGGCCGACCAAGGCCGGCCCGGGATGCCCGGCCCGGGCCAGCGAACAGGACCGGGCCACCGGGTCGTACACCGCGTACAGGCAGCTCGCGCCGACGCTGCCGCCCGCCCAGGCGGTGCCGCCCTCCGGCTGCTCGTCCAGGTCCACCCGGAGCACCAAGTCATCCAGGTGGGTGAGGAGTTCGTCCGGCGGCATGTCGATGTCGGCCAGGGTGCGCACCGCCGTCCGCAGCCGCCCCATCGCGGCGGAGGCGGGCACGCCGTGGCCGACCACGTCGCCCACCACCAGGGCCACCCGGGCGCCGGACAGCGGGATCACGTCGAACCAGTCGCCGCCGACGCCCTCCCGCCCGCCCGCCGGGAGGTACCGGAAGGCGACCTCGACCGCGGCCTGCCGGGGCGTCCGGCTGGGCAGCAGGGAACGCTGCAACGCCAGTGCGGTGTCGCGCTGTTGGGTGTACTGGCGGGCGTTGTCGACGGAGAGCGCGGCGCGCGACGTCAGCTCGGTGGCCAGCAGCAGGTCGTCCTCGTCGAACGGCTCCGGCGAGCGGTGCCGCAGGAAGATCGCCACGCCCAGCGTCACCCCGCGGGCGGTCAGCGGCGCGATCAGTCCGGAGTGGATGCCGAACTCCTCGGCCAGCCGCTCCCGTTCGGGCTCCTGGGCGATCCAGGACCGGAGCTCCGGATCGCGGTAGTCGACGGAGACGGGCCGGCCCGAGGCGAGCACCCGGGCCATCGGGGAGTCCGGGGCGATCACGTCCCCGGCACCGGACACGACCGTGGACTCCGGACAGCCCGGCAGCACCGACTGCTGCGCCACCCGGTAGAACACCAGCCCCGCGCTCGACGGCGGGCCGCCGCCGAACACCGAATCGAGCAGGTCGACCGCCACGAAATCGGCGAAGGAACCCGTCGCCACCTCCGCCAACTCCTGCGCGGTGCGGTCCACTTCGAGGGTCGAGCCGATCCGCAGACCGGCCTCCCCGAGCAGCGCCAGACGGTGCCGGGCCCGCTCCTCGGAGGACCCGGACAGCACCGAGGGCACCGCCGCCGGCCGCGCGGCGGCCCCCGGGGTCAACGGCTGCAACGCCTGGGCCGACACCACCCAGGTCGGCTCTCCGCGCGCCGTCCGCACCGGCACCACCCCCAGCTCGACCGCCACCGGCTCGTCCTCGGCCCGGCACAACCGCACCATCCCGGTGAACGGCTCGTGCCGAACCGCCGCCCGCAGCAGGGCGACCGGCACCCCACCCGCCAACAGCCCCACCGCGCTCCGCCCGAGCGCCTGCCCCGCCCCGAACCCGGTCAGCCGCTCGGCCGCCGCCGACCAGCCCGTCACCACCCCGCCGCCGTCGACCGTCGCGGTCGCCGCCCGGCCGGTCACCCGAGTCGCCATGTCCGTCCATCCCCCTTGGAAGCAGCAACCGCCAGGCCGTCCTGCCCAGCATCGCGGCCCGACGTGACCGCCCCAACGCGCCACGCCGGAAGACCCCGCCACTTGCCGACCGCCCCCGACCGGCGCGTCACCGACGGGCATGCTCCCGACGGGCACCGTCCTGACGGGATGTCAGAGCACCCTGGCAGGCTTCACCTCGACACCTCGACACCTCAATACCTCGACAGCTCGACAGCCCGGCCACCACCATCCCGGACGAAGGACGTGTCCATGCCCCTACAGCAGCACCAGCGTTCGCTCCGCCGCGGGGCGTTCGCCCTGCTCCCCGCCGTCCTGCTGGCCACCGCCCTGGCGGCCTGCTCCTCCGACGGGGGAGACACGATGCCGAGTTGGTCGAAGGACGGCGGCCAGGAACAGATCCGGGTGATCGGCGAGGACCTCACGGTCCTGCTCAACGCCGACGCCACCTCGGCCGACAGCACCGAGCACTGCCAACAGGTCCTCGACGACATCAAGAGGGCCCGGGACCACCGGGCCATCCCCGACGCAACCGCCCAGACCTACTGGCAGCAGGCCCTCGACCAGATGGAGACCGCCGCCACCCACTGCACCCGGAACACCGGCGCGCTCACCGGCGGCGCCAAGCTCAGCGAGGTCATCCCGGCCCAGGAGTCGTACCACCTGTTGGTCGGCCGGATCTCCGACCTCGCCGCCGGCACCCCCTGATCCCCGGCCCGCCCCGTCCTGTCGGGGACACGGGGCACGGGCACGGGGCAGGGACACGGGGCGGCGGCCGTCAGTGAGAGCGGCGCCGACCCGGAGCCGGTTTCCCGGCCCGGATCGGCCTTCCGGTCTCCCGGTCTATCGGCCTACCGGCAGGGGCCGGGTCAGCCGATGTTGGCGCAGGAGTTGCCGAACGCCGGGTTCAGCGCACCGATCAGGCTGATGCTGTTGCCGCACAGGTTGACCGGGATGTGCACGGGGATCTGGATCACGTTGCCGGAGAGGACGCCGGGCGAGCCGACGGCCACGCCCTCGGCGCCGGCGGACGCCGAGGCCGCGCCGGCGGTGCCGAGCACCGCGGTGGCGGCCAGCGCGACGGCGGCGAAGTACGTGCGGGTACGGGACATGTCTGCTCCTTGGTTTCGGTCGGGTGCCGTCCCGGACGGGGCGGCACCTGTCATTCGGGGTGCTCGTGCCGGCGGCGTGGCCGAGGGGCGGTGGTTCACCCGTTCGGGTGCGTCCCGGCACGAGATCAGGGGGTGAGCGCCGCCAGGTCCGAGCGGGCCAGGGGCGCCTGGAGCGGGTCGAACCGCGGGTCGGTGGCCAGCGCCCCGGCGAGGTCGGTGCGGGCCTGGTCGGTGCGGCCGAGGGCGCGTTCGATCTCGCCGCGGTGGTAGTGGAAGAGGGCGTTGTGCCAGCCGTGGGCGAGGGCGAGGTCGGCGTAGCCGAGCGCCTCGCGGTCGGCGCCGGTGCGGTGCAGGGCCCAGGCGAGGGCGTCGGCGACCAGCACGTGGTGGCGCCGGTCCCATTCGGCGCGCAGCAGTCGGACGGCGGTGGCCGGGTCGCCGTGGTCGGCCTCGAACTGGCCGAGCGTCAGGTCGTCGACGACGCCGCCCGCGGCGGCGAGGTCGGCTTCGGCGCGCAGCAGCCGGTACTGCTCGGCGGCCTGTTCGGGGTGGCCGAGGGACTCGTGGAGTTCGCCGAGTTCGAGCAGGTACTGGGGGAGCGGCACCGCGGCGGCGGCCTGCGCGTAGTGGGCGAGCGCGTCGTCGGTGCGGCCGAGGGCGGCTTCGGCGCGGGCCTGTCCGGCGAGGGCGGCGGTGTACGTCGGGTCGGCGGCCAGGGCGCGGCGGTAGCCGTCCAGGGCGGCGTCGGTGCGGCCGGCGCTGCGGTCGAGTTCGGCGAGCTGGTGGAGGCAGAACGCCTTGTCGCCGGGGTCGTAGGCGCCGTCGAGGGCGCGGCGCAGGGCGTCGGCGGCGTCCTCGGGCCGACCGTGCTGTTCGAGGTCGTAGGCGGCGCGGGTGAAGGACGCGGTGCCGGGGTGCAGGTCGAGCAGGTGCTGGGTGGCCTCGGTGGCGCCGGTGTCGTCGCCGAGCTGGGTGCGGGCGTCGGTGAGGACGGCCCACGCCTGCCAGTGCAGCGGGGCTCCGTCCAGGGCCTGTCGGGCGTGGTCGGCGGCCTCGGCGAACAGGTGGCGGGCGTTGGCGAGGGCGCCGAGGCCGGTGAGCGCGTCGGTGTTGCCGGTGGGGGCGAGGGCGAGCGAGCGGTGCAGTGCCTCGTCGGCCTTCGGGTAGTAGGAGGCGTCGGCGGTCAGCCGGGCCTGTTCGACGTACTCGCCGCCGAGCCGGGCCCAGACCGCGGCGTCGTCGGGGCGGGCGCGCAGGTGCCGCTGGTCGGCGCCGATCGCGGCGGCGAGCGCGCCGCCCGGCGGCGGCGCGGCCGGGTGCGCGGCTGCGGCCCGGGGCGCGGGCGCGGCGGTGGCCGACCGCGGCGGGTCGGTCAGGCCGCCGGCCGCGGCGAGGCCGCCGCACACCAGGACGGTGGCGAGCACAAGGGGGAGACGGCGCACGGGAGTTCGGTCCTCGATCGGCGGCGTGGTCGACGGTGTGGTCAGTGGAGTGGCCGGCGGCGGCCCCGGTCCGGGGCCGCCGCGCAGGTGGTCACTTCTGGTTGACGGCCTTGTCGTACGGCAGGGCGAGGTACGGGAAGGTGGCGGCGAACGGCCGGTCGGGCCCGTTGACCTTGTCGCCGGCGGCCAGGGCCTGGACGAAGTTGCCCGGGGTGGCGCCCTCGACGACCTGGAGGGCGATGTCGACGACGTCGTCGCCGAGGCGGCGGCCGTTGGGGAAGCCCTGGAAGTCGCCGTTCAGGACGCCGAGGCGGTCCGGCTTCGGCGTCACCGGGGTGGTCAGGTTCAGCCGCAGCTCCTCGGCGGGGACGAACCGGTTCGGGTCGATGTCCTGGTTCATCAGCTGCGAGTTGAGGTCGACGGCGAGCGGCCCGTCCGCGGCCTTGGCGATGCCGGTCAGGAAGATCTCCTGCAGGTCGGTGCGCGGCGCGGCGGGCGCGGGCAGGCCGTAGATCGCCTGGACGAGCTTGGGCACCTCGGGGTCGAGGACCTTGGCCACCACGGCGGGCTGGTTGTGGTCCTCGGACGGGGGCAGCGCGTTGAAGGCGTCCTTGAGCCCGGCCGGGACGACCACCTCGTTGACCAGCGGGTTGCCCAGCCGCGAGACCTGGACGTACGGGCCGACCGGGTCGGACTTGCCCGGGCTGAGCTTCATGCTCTGCTTCTCGGTGCTCGACCAGACGCCGATGACCGGGTTGCGGGTCGGGTCGCCCTTGTAGGCGAGGCGGCTCTTGGGGATCTGCAGCGCCACGGAGTTGACGTTGTACCCGGCCAGGGTGTTCTGGCCGACCTCGGAGAGGTCGCCGCCGTACAGCAGGTCGAAGACCCGCAGGTCGAGGAAGAACGGGTCGGCGGCCTGGGTGGCCACCGTCTGCCCGCCGCCCGGGAGTTGGACGGTGGCCTGCTGCCGCAGCCGCCCGTAGTCGGGCATCGAGGCCCGGCCGGTGTCGGACGGGGCCGCCTGGCCGTGCTCGACCAGCGTCACCGGGGCGCAGTTCGGGTGCAGTTCCTGGAGCGTGTAGTACTGGCGGAAGCGCAGCGTGTCGTCGCCGAGGTTGTTCACCGGCCCCTTGTTGTAGAGGAAGGTGTCGGTGCCGCGCAGGTCCTCGGTGTGGAAGGTCCACCGGTAGGTGACGTCCGGCTGCCCGGTGCCCTGCGAGTCGATGTTGATGTCGTAGTGCGCGCCGTCGGCCCACGGGTAGAAGTTCGGGCCGCCGTTGGGCTCCTGGAACGGGAGCCAGTTGGCGATCAGCGTGACCGTGTCCGGGTTGTCCGGGCTGGTGAAGGCGTACACGTCGGTGTTGTCGACCTGCGGGTCGGCGGCGATCAGCGGAGCCTCGCGGTGGCTGGACGCCGAGGAGGTGCCGGCTCCGGTGCCGAGCAGGGCGGTGCCTGCCATGCCGAGGGAGAGCGCGGTGAGGACCGCGGCTCCTCGGGCAGCGGAGCTGCGACCCGTGGATCGACGAAGAAGGCTCATCAAGGAGTCTCCGATTTCCGGTTCGGGAACGGTCGTCCGCATTCGTACCGGATGCGGGCCGTGGGGATGTCGTGCGGCGGGTCGGCCGACACGTACTGTCCTCCGCCGCCGCCCCCGGTTCGTCCCGACCCGGCTTCCGGCGTGCCCCGATCACCCTCGCGGCCCAACCCCACCACCCGTCCGGCCGCACCGCCCGGCCCCGTCCGCCCCGACCCCGCCCCCCTCCGCCCCGACGGCGGCCCCGCCCCCCTCCGTCCCGGGCCCACCCGCCCCTGACCAGGGCCGACGCGCCCCCCACTGGGCCGATCGGGTGAACCTCCATGACCGGCACCAAGCCGACGGCCCCCGCCCCACGAAGGACAGGTGTGCGCGGAGCCAGGGTCGGCCGCCGCGCACACCACGGGGACGGGACTCCTCGGCTGGCACCACGAGTCCCGTCCCCCTCGCCTCATCCGCCTTCGGGGCCGGGCGGAAGAGGCACGCCCCCGCCCTGGCCGACGTGGCCTGCACCGGCGTCGGCGGAACGTTCGCCGTGCCGACCAACGCAAGGGCGAACTCCTGGGAGCCCGTGACAACATCTTGCGGGCGTCAGCAGGCTGAGACCGGTGCGACAGTTCGCTGCGGCCCGACACGCGCACCGGCTTGCCGTGGTGGGACGCGCCCGCTGCCTCACCACGGGCAGCGGGCGCTCTTCGACCGATCCGGCGCTCGCGCGGGGATCTACTCGCTGATGCTCATCCAGGCCGAGCAGCGGACCGGGCTCGTGTCCCCCGCGCCGTCCACGGTGCACACCTGTGCCCGGTACTTGTTCCAGGAGTAGAGGTTGCCATCGGTTTTCCTGACGTACGTGTCGGCTCCCTTGCCGTTGTAGAAGGAGCCCCACTCCTGCCAGGTCCCGTTGTTGACCTCGATGAACGCCCGTACGCCGTGGCCGTCGGCATAGCGGTCCCAGAGCTCGAAGTCGTCGCCGTCGTCGATGAACTTCAGGCTGGCGACGGTGTGGCCGTCGACCTTGAGAGTGACGGACTGGTCCGTAGCCGAGGCCGGGCTGCTGATGCCGAGGATCAGGGCGGGAACGGCGAGGAGAGCCGCCGCTCGGGCGACCATATTCTTGGACACGGAATTCCCCCTGTGTGAGTCGTGGAATCTTTGGCGCTTCCGGCCGTCTCTCCATATTGCTGGAGAGCGGCGCGGATCTGCGATCCGGATGCGCCGGTGGTTGATCAATGGACGGCCGGTTTTCTGTTCACCCCGTCCGCCGCGTCGGTAAAATCTACTCGTTGACGTACATCCAGGCGGAGCACCGGACCGGGGTCTTGTCATTGGCGCCGTCAACCGTGCACACCTGGGCGCGGTAGTCGTTTATCGAGTAGAGGTTCCCGTCGGTCTTCTTGACCATCGTCCCCGCGCCCTTGCCGTTGTACCAGGAGCCGTTGTCCCAGTCGTACCAGTTCCCGGTGGCGCGCACCTGAATGTAGGCCCGGACGCCGTGGCCGTCCGCGTAGTAGTCCCAGAGCTCCCAGTCGTCGCCGTCGTCGATGAACTTCAGGCCGCCGACGATGGTGTTGCCGGAGTAGAGGTAGAGGTTCTGGTCCGTGGCGAAGGCGGGGCTGCTGGTGACCCCGACGACGAGCACGGGAACTGCGAGGACGGTCGCCAGCCTGGCAAAAACCTTCTTCAACATGTGAAACCCCCGATTTCAAGGAAAGGATGGCGAGGGTGGACGCAATGACATTTCCACCCGCATTGCTGCAGGGACCTCCGGCTGGTCGGGCGGGCCGGGCCTCTCGAAAATCCCTCTGGGGAAATTCTGCTCCATGCGGGATTTTCAGACCCGGGGTTGCTGCACGGAAAATTCCGGACCAGCCCAATCGGCCCTGCGTGTGACCCTGGTGGTCGATGGCCAAGAAGATACCCTCGCGGGTGGTCCTGACGCCACATCAAGAGCGAGAAAATCAAGAAGGTATTTTGCTTCTTTTTGATCCAATATTGGACAAATCTCTACGGAGCCGACCGTGAAGCTCAGATGAACCTCAAATTTTATTCGCGCGGACTCTCGTCGCCGGGCGTGTGTGCGAAGAACTCGTCACACGACCACTGCGCCTGTCGGTCGAGGCGTCGCCGGTGGATGCGTGCGCAGGCGAGTGAGACGAAGGTGTTGTGGAGGTCGAGGCGTCTCTCCCCGCGGACGGCGAGGCGTTTGAACCGGTGGGGCTGGCCGCGGCGGGAGATGGCGGGCGGAATCCGGCATCGGCGCGGTTCCCGGCGGTCGGGGTTGCTGTCGCAGCCCTTGTCGCCGAGCAGGGCGTCGGGGCGCGTGCGGGGGCGGCCGACGCGGCCGGCGACCGGTGGGATGCCGTCGACTGGGCCGAGGGTCCGGGTGGCGCCGTCGCCGGTCAGGCGGTGCTTGCTCCCGCTCTTGCGACGGTCGACCGGCGAGAGGCTGGTGGCCTCGCTCCTTTTTTCGCCCGTACGGGGGAGGCATCCACGCGACGCTCCTGCGGGTCAGGCGTCCTTGAGGCCGGGGAAGTCCTCCTCCCAGAACTCGCGTTCGCCGCGGGTCGGGGCGGCGGCGGGTTGCTCGGCGTCGGTGTGTCGGGTCTCTTCGAGGTGGCGCAGTTCGATGCGGCGGATCTTGCCGGAGATGGTCTTGGGGAGGTCGGCGAACTCCAGGCGGCGGATGCGCTTGTAGGGGGCGAGCCGCTTGCGGGTGAAGGCGAGGATGGAGCGGGCGGTCTCGGCGTCGGGTTCGTGGCCGGGGGCCAGGATGACGTACGCCTTGGGCACCGAGAGCCGCAGCGGGTCGGGGGAGGGGACGACTGCGGCCTCGGCCACCGCCGGGTGCTCGATCAGCACGCTCTCCAGCTCGAACGGCGACAGCCGGTAGTCGCTGCTCTTGAACAGATGCACGCTTCCGGGCTCCCTATCATTCCGTATGGAAGTAGCCCCTGACCTGGGAAAATGGTGGGAGTCGGGTCTCCTGGGCCTGGCTCCTGCGTTGTCTTCGGGCAGAAGTTCGGTGTCCCGGTTCGAGACTGGATGGCATGGGTCTCTGTTTCTACAAGGGAGCGGTGGTCACGGCTGCGACCCCGATTCCGGCCAGGTCGGCTGTGATGCCGCTCTTGACCGTTGATCACGGGAGCTGGCAGCGTGCCGGTATGCCCGCGGCCGGGCAACGAGGCGGCGGCCGGGGCCGGGAGACGCAGGGACGGACAGATGGCACCGGACACGGCCGCTCGACGGGATTCCGCCGCTCACCCCGACTTTCGCGCTGCGCGGGACCACCTGCTGCGCACCCGCGACGACCTGGACGCCGCCCGCGGCTTCCCGCGCCCGGCAGGCGAGCGCTTCAACTGGGCGCTTGGATGCTGCGGTGCCAGTGGTGCCGAGGTGCTCGGCTAGCCGGTATGACGTGTACCCGATGCTCGCGTTGCCGTGGTGCGTCAACTCGCCCGACCAGGGCGGACATCCGTTGCGGCCGCGCCGCTATAGAGGCATCTCCAGGGTATCGAGGACGAGCGAGATGGGTCTCCTTCGTGGCCACTGCTGACGGGTCGGTGACCGTGGTGACGACGTGCCTACCGCAGACGGCCCCGGTGATGCCGAGCTCGCGCATCAGCCGCTCGATGGTGCAGCGGACCACCATGTGGCTGCGGCGGTTCAGCTCGCGCCAGAACTTGCGGGCGCCGTAGATACGGAAGTTGTCCTCGCACGTTGTCGTGATCAGATCCTTCAGTTCCCCGTCGCAGACCGAACGAGCGGATCGGCACGGTTGTTGAAGGAGTAGTAGGTGGAGGAGTCGCTACTGCAGCCGTGCTCGGAGAGCACTCGGCAGATCGGCTCGACACCGTCGAAGCGGCCCCGGTACCCGTCGATGAACGCTACGAGCTCAGATGTGGCCGGTCGAGCTCGGCCGCGAAGAAACTCGCCGCGGCCTTGAGGATCTCGCTCGCGCGCTTCAGCTCAGCGATCTCCTTCTTCATCGCCTTGATCTGCGCGGACTCCTCCATCGTCGTCCCCGGGCGTTGCCCGAAGTCGACCTGGTCCTGTCGACCCCAGTGGCGCAGCGGCTCGGCCGAGCCGATACCTAGTTTCTGCGCGACGGCTCGCAGCGCAGCTGACTCGTTCGGGTAGTCGCCGAGGACCTCGGCGACCATGCGCACCGCACGACAGCGCAGCTCAGGCGGGTAGGAGGAGGACCGTGCCATGACTCGAATCCGTACATGAAATCTAGCCTTCGCCGAACCCGGGGCGGTTCACATGGAGTGGTACTTGCAAGGTGGTGCTATATGAGGCCAGAGAAGGGCGCTATGTGCTTTTTTACCCTATACATCTCTCATTTTCTGGCATGTCGTGATTTTTAATTACAGCCCTCCGGAAATTAGTTGACATGATCCAACTCTCCCCGTGAAGATCATGTTCTACATGTGTAGTTTTCTCGCACTCAGGGGATGTAGCGTGGGTGGAAGATTCGTGCGGAGAGGGTGGGGTCGCGGTCTGACCGCTGTTCTGCTCTCCGCCGGGGTGGTGGCGGGGGCGGCCGGTATACCGGCAGTGGCTCCCGCGGTGGCGGCCGAGGAGGCCACGCCGGCGGTGAATCCGACGGTGTCGGTTCCGGCGCAGGAGACGGCGGAGACGCTGGCGGTCGCGGAGGCGAAGCGGACCGGTAAGCCGGTGGAGGTCGATGCCCTGCGGCGCGAGAGTTCGGATGTCGTGGCGCAGCCGGACGGCCGGTTGGTGTCGACGACGTATGTGCAGCCGAAGCGGGTGCGTCGGGCCGGTGGCTGGGTGGATGTCGATCCGGCGCTGGCGGTGCTGGCGAGCGGTGCGGTGGCGCCGAAGGCGGCGACGGCGGACATCGAGTTCTCCGGTGGCGGCAGCGGGCAGCCGCTGGTGCGGATGTCGCGGGCCGGCAAGGAGTTGAAGCTCGCCTGGCCGAAGGCGCTGCCGAAGCCGGTGCTGGACGGGGAGACGGCCGAGTACCGCTCGATCCTGCCGGACGTGGACCTCAAGCTGACCGCGTCGGCGACGGGCTTCAGCCAGGTCCTGGTGGTGCACACCCCCGAGGCCGCCAAGAATCCCGAACTCGCCTCGCTGCGGCTGGGGTTGCAGGCTGACGGCCTGACGGTGAAGCAGGAGGGTGACGGTTCGCTGAAGGCGGTGGACTCCTCCGGTGGCGGTACGGTGTTCCAGGCGCCGGTGCCGGTGATGTGGGATTCCGCGACGGCGGCCGACGCCGCGCCGGCGTCCGCGTCCCCGTCGGCCGGTGCGTCGGCCGCGGCGAAGGCTCCGCTCGCGAAGTCGAAGTCCGCGGCCGCCCCCGCCGCCCCGGCCGCTTCCGAGGCCGAGCCCGGCACGGTGCCGGGTGAGGGCGCGAAGATGACCCGGCTGAAGGTGGATCTGCCCAAGGACTCGATGGTCCTGACGCCGGACCGGACCATGCTGGAGGACCCGTCCACGGTCTACCCGGTGATGATCGACCCGGCGTGGAACACCCCGAACGCGGCTGACTGGGCGGGCGTCTCGCGCGCGTACCCGAACCAGGCGTACTGGCACTTCACCTATACCTCCACCTACGTGCACGACTGGGGCGTGGGCTACTGCGGCGACACCTCGCGGTGTGCGCCGACGGACGTGAAGCGTGCGTTCTTCCAGGTCCCGAGCAGCGCGTTCGTGGGCAAGCAGATCCTCAGTGCGGAGTTCGGCACGTACGAGAGCCACTCGTACTCGTGCGACGCGCGCACGGTGGAGCTGTGGAACACCGGCTACATCGCCAAGGGCCTGAACTGGAACTCCCAGAACGCGTCCGGGTTCTGGAGCCGGCACCTGCAGGACATCAACACCGCCAAGGGCTGGAGCGGCAGCTGCCCGGGCGGCTGGCTGGAGTTCGGCGGTACCTCCGGTGCGGTCAAGGACCTGGTGCAGGACGCCGCGAACTGGGGCTGGTCCTCCATCACCTTCGGCCTCAAGGCGCAGAACGAGAGCGACACCCTGGCCTGGAAGCGGTTCACCGACGACGCGTTCCTGCGGGTCTACTACAACCTGCGGCCGAACCAGATCGCGATGAGCGACATGACGATGTCGCCCGGTGGCGCCTGCCAGTACCCGGCGGTGTGGGTCAACAAGATGCCGCAGGTCACCGTCAACCGGGCGACCGATCCGGACGGCGACGCCATCGGCGTGCAGTTCGCCGTAGCCTGGGACGACGGTACCGGCCTGGCCCGCCGCTGGTGGTCCACCGGGGCCGAGAACAACACACCCGGCGACTTCAAGGCATCGGGCTCGTTGTTCACCTACCAACTGCCCGCCAACCTGCCGCAGGGCAAGCAGCTCGACTGGGAGGCCCGGTCCTGGGACGGCGCGAGCTGGGGGCCGTGGTCCTCGGACGGCGATCCGACCGCCTGCTACTTCAGCGTTGACACCTCCCTGCCCGCCGGGCCCGACATCACCTCGGCGAACTACCCGGGTTCCACCAACGCCACCGACCCGCTCCCCCCGACCGACGGCATGGGCCGCTACGGTTCCTTCACGCTGAAGGCCGCGACCACCACCATCACCAAGTACCAGTGGGCCGTCGATGGTTCGGCCTTCACCGACGTCGCCACCACCAACGGTGCTGCGCAGACGGTGAAGATCCTTCCCCTGACCCCCGATCTCCACACCTTCACCGCCCGCTCCGTCAACGCCGCCGGTACCGCCTCGCAGACTCAGACGTACTACTTCAAGGTCCTCAACGGTCAGGGGCAGCGAGCCGGCTGGAACATGGACGGCAACCTGGACGGCACCGGTACACAGCTTCCGGTCACCCTCGGCTCAGGGGCCACCGCCGGCGCGCCCGGCCACCTCGGCAACGCCTTGGCTCTCAACGGCGACGCGCAGAACGGTTACGCGCAGACCGAAGCTGCGGTGCTCGACACCTCCAAGAGCTACTCCGTGTCCGCCTGGGTGAAGTTCGACGGCGCCACGAGCAGCCGCATCGCGGTCAGCCAGAACGGCCAGAACTACTACGCGTTCACGCTCGGCGCGAACACGGTCGGCACCGAGAACCGCTGGACCTTCAAGGTCCAGAGCCTCGCCGGCGACTCCGACAGCACCACCTTCTCGGTGAGCGCGCCGACTGCGGCCCCGACCGGGCAGTGGACCCACCTGACCGGTGTGTACGACTCGGCGGCGAAGACCGTCGTGCTGTACGTCAACGGCGCCAAGGCCGGCTCCACCAACGTCCCCTCGGTGCTGTGGGACGGGCACAGTTCGGTGCAGATCGGCCGTGACCGCTGGAAGGGCCAGTGGTCCGCCGCGTGGCCCGGCACGGTCGACGAGGTCAAGCTGTGGGACCGCCCGCTGAGCGCCGCCGAGGCCGCCAAGGTCGCCGCCGACCAGCAACTCACCACCGGCACCCCCGCCAAGGCCGTCTGGAGCTTCGACGGCGCCAGCCCGACGACCGGTGCGGGCGAGACCGACGCACTGGCCGTCAACGCTGGTGTACAGACCGGTACGTCCGGTGTGTCCGGCCAGGCCATCCACACGGACGGCTCCACCGGCTACCTGCGCACCGCTCGTCCCCAGGTCGACGCCACCCGGGACTTCTCGGTGTCGGCCTGGGTGAAGCTGCCCAAGCCCGCTGCCGGTGACAGCACCGCCAAGGTCGCGATCAGCCAGATCGGCCAGCACAACAGCGAGTTCGCCCTGTACTACTCGCCCTACTGGGGCCGCTGGATCTTCGGCCGCTACAAGGAGGACACCGCCGCCGACACCCTGGTGCGCACCTGGCAGAACGACTGCACCGCCGGCACCGTGACCAACGGCGTGCCGTGCTTCGCGGGCACCACCGGCGAGTGGACGCACCTGATCGGCGTCAACGACACCACCGCGAAGAAGACCCGCCTGTACATCAACGGCTACCTGGTCGGCGAGGCCGACTACACGCAGAACTCGCCGTGGGCCAACCCCGGCCCGCTGCAGATCGGCTCCGCCAACCGCGAGGGCGCCAACACCGAGTTCTTCGGCGGCGACATCGACGACGTCCGCGTCTTCGACCGGATCATCACGAACCCGGAAGCCACCGCGATGGCCCAGCAGCACCCGGTGCTGGCCGGCCGCTGGAAGCTCAACACCGCCACCTCCGGCACCACCCCCGACGAGAGCCAGGCCCACCGCAACGCGACCCTGGACGCCGGCGCAGCCGTCATGCCGAACGACCTGGGCATGCTGACGGCGCCGGGCTTCCTCCAACTGGACGGCACCGACGACTACGCCGCCACCGCCACCGCCCCGGTCCACACCAACCAGAGCTTCACACTCGCAGGCTGGGCCAACACCGCCAGTGCCGTCCCCACCCGGGACATGACGGTGCTCTCACTGAGCGGCCCCAACAACAGCCCTGTCACCGTCCGCTGGCACTACCTCGGCAAGAACGCTGACGGCGCCGACCTCGGCGAATGGCAGGCCGAGCTGCGCACCACCGACGCCGCCACCGGTTTTGTCCGCACCATTGTCAACCACAGTCCGGAAGCGCGACAGGAGAACTGGACCCACCTCGCGGTCACCTACGACGCCTTCACCAGCCGGCTCGTGCTGTACGTCAATGGGGTACCCCAGAACCAGGTCTGTGCCACCGGCACCACCGACTGCACTACCTACGTCTCCTCGACCGGGGCCCCGCAGCCTTACGAGGCCAACGGCGGACTCCAGTTCGGCCGCAACCACATCAACGGTGCCTGGGGTGAGTACTTCTCCGGGCAGCTCGACGACGTCTGGGCCTACCAGGGCGTTCTGAGCCCCGGCCAGGTCAACGTGCTCGCCGGCATCGACGAGCTGCCGACCCCGACGACCTGACCTTCCCTCGCGTCGGGCCGGGCAGCCGGCAGCTGCCCGGCCCGTCGTCCCTTCACGCCCGGAAACGGGCCCGTACCCAAGGAAACCCATCGTGAGAACGGACAGGTCCGCCGAACGGCGGACTCGAGGAAGGGTCGCCGCCGCCGTCGCGGCCACCCTGGTGGGATCGCTGATACCCACCCTGTCACTGGCCTCGGCGGCCGCCGACACCTACCGGAAGCCGTCGGCCGTCTCCCCGGAGAAGCCGGTCAAGGGCCACGACACCAAGCCCAAGCCCGCCAAGGCCGACACCACCGTCAGCAAGACCGACGGCAAGAAGGGCAGCCTGCCCGGCCAGGGCAGTGCCACCCTCGACCTGCCCGGCGAGCGGGGCAAGGCGGTGAAGGCCGGCAAGCTGCCGGTCTCCCTCACCTCCTCCGGCGCGGCCGCCAAGGACGCCAAGGTCGAGGTACTCGACCAGAGCGCGGCGGCCAGGGCCGGGATCAGCGGCCTGGTCCTCACCGTCGCGGGCGTGAGCGACAGCTCCGGCGTCAGCGTGGACTACTCGTCGTTCGCCCAGGCGGCGGGCTCCGGCTTCGGCTCGCGCCTGAAGCTGGTCCGACTGCCCGACTGCGCGCTCACCACGCCCGAGCTGCCCGAGTGCCGGGTGCAGACCCCGCTGCCGGGCGGCAACGACGTCGAGGCGCAGACCGTCAAGGCCGACGCGCTGACCGCCGCCACCGCCGGCTCCACCCGCCTCCAGGGCACGGGCGGCGCCGTCGTGCTCGGCGTCACCGCCGGGACGGCCGGGCCCAGCGGCGACTACAAGGCCACGCCGCTGTCCTCCGCGTCCTCGTGGTCGACCTCGCTCAACAGCGGGTCGTTCACCTGGTCCTACGACATGCCGCTGAGTCCCATGCCGGGCGGCCTGACGCCGAAGGTCGGCCTGTCGTACAACTCCGGTTCGATCGACGGGCGCACCGCGAACAGCAACAACCAGGCGTCGTGGGTCGGTGACGGCTTCGACCTGTCGCCCGGCTTCGTAGAGCGCTCCTACAAGGCGTGCGCGGACGACGGTGCCCCCAAGACCAACGGTTCCAACCCCGGTGACCTGTGCTGGGGCACCGACAACGCCACGATCAGCTTCGCCGGGCACTCCGGCGAGCTGATTCCCGTCTCCGCCGACGAGTGGCGCCTGAAGGACGACGATGCGACGAAGGTCGTCCGGGTCCGGGACACCGCGCGCGGCAACGGCGACAACGACGGTGAGTACTTCAAGGCCACCACCACTGACGGCACCGCTTATTACTTCGGCTACAACCGCCTGCCCAACTGGGCCAGCGGGAAGCCGGAGACGAAGTCGGTCTACACGGTGCCGGTGTTCGGCAACAACGCGGGCGAGCCGTGCAACGGCGCGAACTTCGACGCGTCGTGGTGCCAGCAGGGCTGGCGGTGGAACCTCGACCTGGTGGTCGACGCCCACGGCAACGACATCACCTACTGGTACACCCCCGAGACCAACAACTACAGCCGCAACCTGAAGACCGCCAACCGCACCCCCTACATCCGCGGCGGGCACCTCGACCACATCGAGTACGGCCAGCAGAAGACGGACCTCTACTCCGCGACCGTCAAGCCGATGGCCCGGGTCGAGTTCGGCACCGCCGAGCGCTGCCTGGAGAGCAACGCCGCTCTCTGCGCAGCGAATTCGATCGACACCAACCGGCAGTACTGGTACGACACCCCCTGGAACGAGAACTGCAAGGACGGCACCGACTGCACCACGCAGTTCTCGCCGACCTTCTTCACCCGCACCCGCCTGACCCAGGTCGTCGCCAAGACCCTCCAGGCAGGCGGCACCTACGCTCTGGTGGACACCTGGGACCTGACCCACAAGTGGGGCACCGCCGACTACGACTACCAGCTCCTGCTGGCCTCCATCACCCACACCGGCAACGCCGCCACCCCCGCCGTCCCGCTGCCCCCCACCACCTTCGCCTACAAGCAGATGGCCAACCGGCTCGACAAGACCGGCGACGGACGCGCCCCCTTCATCAAGCAGCGCCTGGGCACCATCACCGACGAGATCGGCGGCCAGGTGGACGTCAACTACTCGGCCGCCCCCTGCGACTGGGCCAGCCTGCCCACCCCGCAGACCAACACCACCCGCTGCTTCCCGCAGCAGTACCAGGCCTCCGACGAGTCCCCGGTCACCACGGAGTGGTTCAACAAGTATGTTGTCGACGCGGTCATCCAGACCGACCGCACCGGCGGCGCACCCGACATGGTCACCCGCTACAGCTACCTCGGGGACGCCGCCTGGCACTTCGACGACGAGGACGGCCTGACCAAGGAGAAGCTCAAGACCTGGTCGCAGTGGCGCGGCTACGCCCACGTCCGCGTCCAGACCGGCGGCAGCGCCGCGATGTCCACGCAGTCCGACCACTTCTTCCTGCGCGGCATGGACGGCGACCGCAACAACCCCACCGACAAGAACAGCAAGCGCACCGTCACCGTCAACGACGGCCAGGGCACCACCCTGACCGACGACCAGGCCTGGGCCGGCTACGAGTACCGCACCGAACAGTACGACAAGCCCGACGGCGCGATCCTCAACAAGACCGTCAGCACCCCCTGGAAGAAGCAGACCGCCCAGCGCGTGCGCGACTGGGGCACCACCACCGCTAACCTCACCGGCACCAGCACCACCCGCACCTTCACCTCCCTCGACAAGGGCGCGGGCACCAACTGGCGCGAGACCCGCACCAACACCACCTTCGACGACTACGGCCGCCCGGTCACCGTGGAGAGCCTCGGCGATATCGCGGTCCCCGCTGACGACAAGTGTGCTCGTACCACGTTCGCCGACAATACCGGCGCCTGGGTTCTCTCCGGTGTGATCCGTAAGGAGACCGTCGCGGCGAACTGCTCCGCGACCGTCGACCGCACCACCAAGGCCGACGGCACCTCCGCCGTCCTGTCCGACGTCCGCTACCACTACGACGGCCAGGACTACGGCACGGCACCCGTCAAGGGTGACATCACCCTGACCCACGCATTGAAGTCGATCACCGGCACCAGCGCCACCTACCTCGACACCTCGGCTACCTATGACGTCTACGGTAGAGATCTGGTCACCACTTTGCTGGCCTCGTCCACCGTGTTCGACACCATCGGAGCGGGTAACCCGGTCATCACCGCCCTGCCCAACCTCCAGCCCACCACCACTACCTACATCCCGGCCACCGGCCGACCTACCAAGTCCACGATAACCACACCGTCCGCTGTAGTCGGGAACTCCGCGACCGCCCAGACCACGATCACCGACTACGACCTGCTGCGCGGTCGGCCAATCGACTCAATCGACGCCAACAACCGCCGCACCGACATCGTTTACGACGCGCTCGGCCGCACGCTGAAGGTCTGGCAGCCCGACCGCTCCAAGACCAACGGCCAGACCCCTGACCAGGAGTACATCTACACCGTCGCCGACGGCCAGATCGCCGCCATCGCGACCAAGACCCTCAACGAGGACAGCTCCCAGCAGACCTCCTACACCCTTTACGACGGCTTCGCCCGCGCCAGGCAGAACCAGGTCCCGGGTCCCAACGGCGGCCGAATCCTCACCGATACCTTCTACGACGAGCGCGGCCAAGCCGCCCGCTCCTACACCGCCTACTACGCCAACGGAGCCCCCTCGGCCACCCTGCGCGCCGTCGACGACACCACCAGCGTCGAGACCCAGACCAAGCAGGAGTTCGACGGCCTCGGACGGATCGTCAAGTCCACCGTTCTGGCGGGCAATGGCGTCGGAACCCCGTTGTCCACCACGCTCACCGAGTACGGCGGCGACCGGGTCACCGTCACCCCGCCCACCGGCGGCACCCCCACCACAACCGTCAGTGACGCGGCTGGCCGTAAGACCGAGCTGCGCCAGTACAAGTCCGCGACACCCACCGGCGCTTACGACAGCACCGCTTACACCTACGACTCGGCGGGCAACCTGTCGAAGCTGATCGATCCGGCCGGCACTGTCTGGACCTGGATCTACGACCAGCGCGGCCGACTGGCCAAGGCTGTCGACCCCGATAGCGGTACCACCGTCAAGACGTACAATGATCGCAACGAGTTGACCAGCACCACAGACGGGCGCGGCAAGACCGTGGCCAGCGTCTACGACAACCTGTCGCGGCGGCTGGAGACCCGTGACGGTTCGGCGACCGGCCCGCTGCTGACCTCCCAGGTCTGGGACCCGGCCAACAACAAGGGCCAGCTGTCCAGCACGTCGCGCTTCAGCACGGTCGGCGGGGTCACCCGCGAGTACAAGACCGCGTACTCGTTCTTCGACAGCATGGGCCGTCCGACCCGCACCACCGTGACCGTCCCCTCCGTCCCCGGCCAGGAAGCACTCGCCGGCAACTACCTGACCAGCACCACCTACCGCTTCGACGGCCAGATCGGCTCCCTCTACTACCCGGCAGCCGGCAACCTCACCGCCGAAACGGTCGCGTTTACCTACGACGGCCTGCACCGGCTCACCGCCGTCGGCAACTCCCTCACCAACCAGACCTACCAGACCGGACAGACCTACAGCCTGACCGGCAAGCCGCTGCAGACCACGCTCTCCAACGGCACCGCCAACAAGCAGGTCTACGTCACCGACTCCTACGAGTGGGGCACCCAGCGCCTGGCCTCCAGCCGCACCGACCAGTACGGCATCGCCACCCCGGCCCGCGCCGCCGCCTACACCTACGACCAGGCCGGCAACGTCACCTCCCTGACCGACACCTCCTCCTCCGGCACCGACCGGCAGTGCTACCAGTACGACTACCTGGCGCGCCTGACCCAGGCGTACACCCCCAACACCGGTAGCTGCACCGCCCCCAGCGGCACCCAGCTCGGCGGCCCCGCCCCCTACTGGACCAGCTGGACCTACAACACCAACGGCACCCGGGCCACCGAGACCCGCCACGACACCACCGGCAACACCGCTCAGGACGCCACCACCACCTACACCTACCCCGCACCCACCGCCGCTCATCCGCACAGCCTCACCTCCACCAGCACCACCACCGGCGCCCTCGGCACCCCCGTCGTGGAGAGCTACGGCTACGACGACGCGGGCAACACGGCCACCCGCAGTCTCAAGCCCGCCGCGAACCAGACCAACGACCAGACCCTGACCTGGAACACCGAAGGCCGACTGGCCAAGGTCTCCGCCACGGTCAAGACCACCACTGGCACCACCACCACGACCACCGACCAGAGCACCGACTACCTCTACGACGCCGCCGGCAACCGCCTGATCGGCCACACCGCCGACACCGCCAACCCGGCGGTCGAGAGCTGGACGCTCTACCTCGGTGCCACCGAACTCAAACTGGTCAAGGGCGCCACCAAGGCCACCGCCACCCGCTACTACTCCCTCACCGGCGCCACCGCCGTCCGCACCGACGACAACAAGACCACCTTCCAGATCACTGACCACCACGGCACCGCCACCACCAACATCGACGCCACCGCCGGCACCGTCGACCAGCGCCGCTCACTCCCGTTCGGTGCCACCCGCGGCACCAACCCCACCACCTGGGCCGGCACCCGCGGCTTCCTCGGCGGCACCACCGAACCCACCGGACTCACCCACCTCGGAGCCCGCGACTACGACCCCACCACCGGACGCTTCATCAGCGTCGACCCCCTCCTGACCTCCACCGACCCCCAATCACTCGCCGCCTACACTTACAGCGACAACAACCCCCTCACCCTCAGCGACCCCACCGGGCGCTCTATCGGCGATATATTCAGGCAAGTAGAACAGCTTGCCTTTTTTTTCGAGGAGCTTGCTGAAGAACTGGCGGCCGCACGTACCGGCACGCACCCATTCGATCGTACGACCATGCACAACAATGCACAGAAAGTAGCGGCCGCACAGATCCTGCAGCAGGCGGTCAAGATGGGGGCCACCAAGTTTCAGGTGGCGGAGAACGTTCCGATCCCGGACGCCAACAAGGAATGCATGCCTGACCTGCAGAAGCCGTGCGGGAAAAACGGCGAGGCAGATATCGTTGGATATGACCCTAATAGCGACGTCTACTTTGTCTGGGAGGTCAAGTCTGCGGGAGCTGCCGCGAAGGCCGTCCCCGAGGCCCAGTGGTATGTGGATAAACTTCGACAGGACGGTAAGAAAGCTGTTCTCGGATGGGCTATCGGCGGTCCCTACAGTGTCCCGGATGGAAATTCGGTGGTTGGCCGGGCCGAAGGGGAGGTAATTTACGGAAAGCTCAACGACAAGAGGATGCCCAAGAATAATCCCTCCGCGGGGGCCGCCCAGCAGTCGCAGGCAGCTCGCGTTCCTACCGCACTCCCCGGCCCGGCCCCTGGTAAGTATGCTAAGACCGTGTACCAGCCTGGCCTGGGCACGACGCCGATGGCAACCGATGGTGTCGACATGTCATACTTGTTGATTCCCGGCGGCGTTCTGGTGATTGCTGGAATCGTTGTCACGCTACCGGAGGATATCGGGGCGGCGACGGTTGTCGGCGGTAGCGCAGTGGTCACCAATTTCGTTCAGGAAATGTTCACAACGGCCGCCTAGCCGCAGGAATGGAAATTTCGAGTGATGAGCCTTTCGAGATGGATCAAAAAACATGTGGGTGAGGTTGCCGAAGAGTCGGGACTGGTCCGCGACGGGCTGGTCTACCGGTTGACTTCGGGCCGGGGCGACGTCGCTCTTGTCGAATTCGTTGACATGAGGCTCGATCGTGAGTCGGAAGTTTTCTCCGTTCGAGCCTCGATCGTGCCGTCATCTTCCTGGGGTTGGTCGCAGCGCAGGAACTGGGAGCGGGCCGTCCGGCAGGCGCCGGACTCCTCGGCCGCGCTGATCCGCTGGGATGTCGAACCGCCTGAGGCGGTTGCCAGGGATTTCGGTCCGCTCGCTCCCGGCTGGACGTACGGCGGGTCGGTGGATCCGGAGGCGACGGGCGCGGCGCTGGCGGCGGTTCTCGGGGAGGAGACCATTCCGGCCATGAAGCGGCTGCTGGACCGCCAGGAACTGCTGGCCGAGTTCCTGACCCCCTCCTTCGCCTTCCACCGGGGCCGCCCGGTCGGCTGGGCCAGGACGCTCCTGCGGGTCGATGACGCCTCGCCGGAGGAACTCGAAGGGCTTCTCGGCCGGGTGGAGACCGATTACCCGGTCGCGGACGAGTTCGTAGCCTGGGCCCGGGCCCGGGCGAGTGCGGGTCGCGTCTGAGATCGGTGGCACGACGGTGGAGCGCTCGGCGTGACAGATCGCCGGGCGCTCCACCGTCGTCCGGCGCGTCCCGGCTCGGCGGATCCGGGCTTGGGACGTCTCCGGTCGGCGCGACGGCGGGTCAGGCGTCCTTGAGGCCGGGGAAGTCCTCCTCCCAGAACTCGCGTTCGCCGCGGGTCGGGGCGGCGGCGGGTTGCTCGGCGTCGGTGTGTCGGGTCTCTTCGAGGTGGCGCAGTTCGATGCGGCGGATCTTGCCGGAGATGGTCTTGGGGAGGTCGGCGAACTCCAGGCGGCGGATGCGCTTGTAGGGGGCGAGCCGCTTGCGGGTGAAGGCGAGGATGGAGCGGGCGGTCTCGGCGTCGGGTTCGTGGCCGGGGGCCAGGATGACGTACGCCTTGGGCACCGAGAGCCGCAGCGGGTCGGGGGAGGGGACGACTGCGGCCTCGGCCACCGCCGGGTGCTCGATCAGCACGCTCTCCAGCTCGAACGGCGACAGCCGGTAGTCGCTGCTCTTGAAGACGTCGTCGGCCCGGCCGACGAAGGTGTAGTAGCCGTCGGCGTCGCGTTGCGCGACGTCGCCGGTGTGGTAGCGGCCGCCGGCCGTGGACCGGGCGTGCCGTTCGGGGTCGTCCTGGTAGCCCGTCATCAGGCCGAGCGGCGCGGAGGCCAGGGGCAGGCAGAGTTCGCCGTCGACGCCCTCGCCGGTGATCTCCTCGCCGGTGACCGGGTCGACCAGGACGACCTCGTAGCCGGGCAGCGGGCGGCCCATCGAGCCGGGCTTGACCGGCTGGCCAGGGGTGTTGCCGATCTGCGCGGTGGTCTCGGTCTGGCCGTAGCCGTCGCGCAGGGCGACGCCCCAGGCGCGTTCGATCCGCTCGACCACCTCGGGGTTGAGCGGTTCGCCCGCGCCGACGAGTTCGCGCAGCGGCGGCTGCCACCGGCCCAGGTCCTCCAGCAGCAGCATCCGCCACACGGTGGGCGGCGCGCAGAACGAGGTGACCCGGTGGCGGACGAGGGCGTCGAGCAGCGGGCGGGCCGAGAAGCGGGGCTGGTTGACGATCAGGATCTCCGCGCCGGCGTTCCACGGGGCGAAGAAGTTGCTCCAGGCGTGCTTGGCCCAGCCGGGCGAGGACACGTTCAGGTGGACGTCGCCGGGGCGCAGTCCGATCCAGTACATCGTCGACAGGTGCCCCACCGGGTAGGAGCGGTGGGTGTGCTGCACCAGCTTGGGGCTGCTGGTGGTGCCGGAGGTGAAGTACAGCAGCAGCGGGTCCTCGGCCCGGGTCGGCCCGTCCGGGGTGAAGCCGCCGGTGTACTCGGCCGCCTCGGCGTAGGCCAGCCAGCCGGGGACGGGCGTGCCGACCGCGATCCTGGTCCGGTCGCCGTCCTGTTCGGCGAAGCCCCCGGTGAGCGCGGACTCGGCGATCACGTGCCGCACCCGGCCGCGGGAGAGCCGGTCGGCCAGGTCGTCCGCCGTCAGCAGGGTGCTGGCCGGGATGACCACCGCGCCCAGCTTGATCGCCGCCAGCATCACCTCCCACAGCGCCACCTGGTTGCCCAGCAGCAGCAGGATGCGGTCCCCGCGCGCCACGCCCTGCTCGCGCAGCCAGCCCGCGGTGCGGTCCGAGCGCTCGCTCAGCTCGGCGAAGCTCAGCGCGCTCTCGCCCAGGAGCGCGCCGTCCGCGTCCAGGTCGACCACCCGCAGTGCGACCGCCCGGTTGTCCGCCGCCAGGACGTCGAACCAGTCCAGCGCCCAGTTGAAGTGCTCGCCCGCCGGGCGCGGGAAGCCGCGGGCGGCGTCCAGGTCGTCGCGGGTGCGCAGCAGGTGGTCCCGCGCAGCGCGAAAGTCGAGGTGAGCGGCGGAATCCCGTCGAGCGGCCGTGTCCGGTGCCATCTGTCCGTCCCTGCGTCTCCCGGCCCCGGCCGCCGCCTCGTTGCCCGGCCGCGGGCATACCGGCACGCTGCCAGCTCCTGTGATCATCGGTCAAGGGCGGCACGGAACCGAGGAGCCGGGCCCCGGCGGCCGGATTCCGTCGTCCGGGCAGGTCAGGCGGCTATCTCCGGGCGGAGCGACGGGACCCCGGGGCTATACGCCCCACCCGGCAACCCGAGCCGGTGAGGACGGCCCCGGAGCGGTGGGCTTGGCGGCCCGTCGGGCCGGGGCCGCAGGAGACGCTGCCGGCACCGGCGCGGGTCACGTCCAGGGCGGCGGCGCGGGTTCACCCGTTGGGCTGGTCGGTGGCCGTTCCGGGCCCGTCCGGTCGGTGGCGGTCCGACGATGGCGGGAGCCCCGCTCCTGGCGGGCCGGTCCGACCGAGGGAGTGCACCGTGGTACCTGTCGACTACGACGTCCCCGAACGCGTGGAGGTCTCGCTGATGATCGTGGGGGACTCGATCAGCCACGGCAGCAGCGGGGACTGGACCTGGCGCTACCGGCTCTGGAAGCACCTGCGCGCGTGCGGGGTCGAGGTCGACTTCGTCGGGCCGTACAAGACCCTGGACAACATCCGCACCGAAGAGATCGGCGACGGCGACGACACCTACGCGGACGCGGCCTTCGACAAGGACCACGCCGCCAAGTGGGGGCAGCCCTACGTGGTGGCCAAGACCCTGGTCCGGGAGCAGGTCGCCGCCCACCGGCCCGACTTCGTGCTCGTCCTGCTCGGGATCAACGACATCGTCTGGTACGACGCCACCCCGGACGAACTCGAAGCCCACCTGCGGGAGTTCATCGCCAACGCCCGGGCCGGGCACCACGCGGTGCGCCTCGTCCTGGGCACCGTCCTGGAGACCGCCAGGGCCACCGCCGACTTCGCCTTCGCCCGGCGGGTCGCCAAGTGCAACGACCGCATCCGCGCCGTCGCCGCCGAACTGCGGCGCCCCCTGTCGCCCATCGAAGTCGCGGACACCGCAGTCGAGTTCACCGCGGCCGAACACACCTGGGACGACACCCACCCCAACCCCAACGGCGAGATCCGGATCGCTGCCGCGTTCGCCGACGTCCTCGCCCACCGCTTCCACCTCGGCACGCCCTTCCCCCGCCCCTACCCGGTGCTCGACACCATCCGCCCCGAGGCCAAGGCCCCGGTGCACGTCGACACCGCCCACGACGCCGGGCTCACCGGACACGACGACCCGCGCGGGACCCGAGCCCTGTAGGGAGGACGAAACGCCCGGGTCCGGGTCCGTGCCGCGGTGGACGAACCGTTCCGCTCCCGGCCGGTCCGGAAGGCGAAGCGCTGTCCGGCGGAGGGGTGACCGGGCCGGACGGCCGGTGTCGGCGGGGCGGGAGTGGGCAGCCGCCGGACGTGGTGTCCGTTCCGGGGTCGCGACGAGGGAGCTGTCCATGGGTGTGCGGGAAGCGGGCCGGGAGACCGGCGGAGGCGGTGACCGGGGGCCGGACCGGGCCACGGTCGAGGCGCTGGGCCTGCTGTCGGAGGCGTTCGAGACGACGCAGCGGGCGCGCGGGCGGCTGTACGACTTCCACCAGCTGACCGGCGGCGCCGACCGGCTGCTGGGCGAGGCGGTGCGGGCGCTGCGGGCGGCCGGCCACCACGAGCAGGCGGACCTGGTCGAGCGCGAGGTGCAGGGGGCCGACGTGCTGCCCGGGATGTGGACCTTCGAGGTGGTCGAGGCGTACGAGGACGGCTACCACCGGCGCTTCGCGGAGGTGGAGGAGCGGGTGCGCCGGGCGCTCGCCGGGGGACGGCGGCACCTGGCGGAGGCGGAGATGAAACGCCGCCGCCGCACGACCTGAGCGGGCGGCCGGCGGCCGGCGGCCGGCGCGCGGGGAGCCGCCGGGCGGTCCCGTTCGGGGGAACGGCGGGCGGTGGGCGCGTCGGACGGCGGAGCGCGGGTAGTCGCGGTTACCCCACCGCGTCCAGGTCCAGGAGGAAGCACCCATGTCCGAGGTCACCGCCCACCACGGGCTGTTCCGCGACACCGCGCTGCACGTGGACGACACCGGCGGGCCGGGCCGCCCGGTCGTCCTGATCCACGGCTGGCCGCTGTCGGGCGAGTCGTGGAAGTACCAGGTGCCGGCCCTCGCCGAGGCCGGGTACCGCGTCGTCACCTACGACCGCCGGGGGTTCGGCCGCAGCGACAAGCCCTTCCTGGGCTACACGTACGACACCCTGGCCGACGACCTGGACGCCCTGCTCACCGAGCTGGACCTGCGCGACGTCACGCTGGTCGGCTTCTCGATGGGCGGCGGCGAGGTCGCGCGCTACGTCTCCTCGTACGGCACGGAGCGGCTGCGCGGCGTCGTGCTCGCCTCCGCCGTGACGCCCTTCATGCTGCGGACCCGCGACAACCCGCAGGGCCCGCTGACCGAGGAGGCGGCGGCCGGGATGGCCGCTTCGCTCGCCGAGGACCAGGACGCCTTCTACGACGGGTTCATGCGGGAGTTCTTCTCCGCGGACGGCGAGCTGAAGGTCACCGAGGAGCAGCTCCGCGAGGCCCGCGCCCTGTGCGACCAGGCGGACAAGAAGGCCGCCCTGGAGTGCATGACGATCTTCGGCGCCACCGACTTCCGTGCCGACCTGGAGAAGTTCGGGCCGCTGCCGACCCTGGTGCTGCACGGCGACAGCGACGCGACCGTCCCGTTCGAGGGCTCCGGTGCCCGCACCCGTGCGGCGCTGCCCGGCAGCCGGGTCCACCTGGTCCCGGGCGGCCCGCACGGCGTCAACGTGAGCCACGCCGCGGAGTGGAACCGGGCGCTGCTGGAGTTCCTGGCCCGCTGAGGCCCACGCACCCCCGCGCCCGGCCCCGGCGGGGGGCGTCGGCCCGCCGGCCGAACAGGTCCTTCGGACCGAGCCGCCCCCGGTCCACCCGGTCGCCCGCCCGGCCCCGCACGCCCACGATCCGCCCGGCCGCCGCCCCCGCCCCCGCCCCCGATCGGCCGGAACCGGTCCGGTGGATTCGGCGCCAGGGGGAAGGAGGGGCCGTGGACGGTGCGGCGAGCGGGAGGAGGACGGTGCGGTGACCGAGGACGGGAGGGACGGTCCGGTGGGCCGGGAGGACGGCGGGAGCGCGGCGGAGCCGGACGGGGCGTGGTGGCGGTCGGCGGTCGTCTACCAGGTCTACCCCCGCAGCTTCGCCGACTCCGACGGCGACGGGGTCGGCGACCTGGACGGCATCACGGGGCGGCTCGACCACCTCGCCGACCTGGGCGTCGACGTGCTGTGGCTGTCGCCGGTGTACCCGTCGCCGCAGGCCGACAACGGCTACGACATCAGCGACTACCAGGACGTCGACCCGCTCTTCGGCGACCTGGCGGCGTTCGACCGGCTGCTGGCGGCCGTGCACGCGCGCGGCATGCGGCTGGTGATGGACCTGGTGGTGAACCACACCTCGGACCGGCACCCGTGGTTCCAGGAGTCCCGCGACCCGGCGAGCCCCAAGCGCTCCTGGTACTGGTGGCGGCCCCCGCGCGAGGCCACCGGTCCGGGGGCCGCCCGGCCGCACGGCACCGAACCGAACAACTGGGGCTCGTTCTTCTCCGGCCCGGCCTGGACGTACGACGAGGCGTCCGGCGCGTACTACCTGCACCTGTTCGCCCCCGGGCAGCCGGACCTCAACTGGGAGGAACCGGCGATGCGGCAGGCGGTGTACGCGATGATGCGCTGGTGGCTGGAGCGGGGCGTGGACGGCTTCCGGATGGACGTCGTCAACCTGATCTCCAAGGACCCGGCCCTGCCGGACGGCCCGCTGCGCGGCGACGGCCCGTACGGCGACGGCTCGCCGTCCTACCTCTGCGGGCCGAGGGTGCACGAGTACCTCCAGGAGATGCACCGCGAGGTGTTCGCCCACCACCCGGGCCGGCTGCTGACGGTGGGGGAGATGCCGGGGGTGACGGTCGAGCAGGCGCGGCTGTTCACCGACCCGGCGCGGGCCGAGGTCGACATGGTCTTCCAGTTCGAGCACGTCAGCCTGGACCACGGCCCCGGCGGGAAGTTCGACCCGAGGCCGCTGCGGCTCACCGACCTGAAGGCGTCCCTGGCCCGCTGGCAGCGGGGGCTGGCCGACACCGGCTGGAACAGCCTGTACTGGAGCAACCACGACCAGCCCCGGATCGTCTCCCGGTTCGGCGACGACGGCCCCCGCCACCGGGCGCGCTCGGCCACCATGCTCGCCACCGTCCTGCACCTGCACCGCGGCACCCCGTACGTCTACCAGGGCGAGGAACTGGGCATGACCAACGCCCCGTTCGCCTCGATCGACGACTTCCGCGACATCGAGTCGCTCAACCACTACGCGCAGGCGCTCGCGGCCGGACAGGACCCGGAGCGGGTGCTGCGCGGGCTGCGGGCCATGGGCCGGGACAACGCCAGGACGCCGATGCAGTGGGACGCCTCGCCCGGCGCCGGGTTCAGCACCGGCACCCCGTGGATCGCGGTCAACCCGAACCACACCACCGTCAACGCCGCCGACGCCCGGCGCGACCCCGACTCGGTCTACCACCACTACCGTCGGCTGATCGCCCTGCGCCACCGCGAACCGGCCGTCGTGCACGGCGACTTCACCCCGCTGCTGCCCGAGGACGAGCGGGTGTACGCCTTCACCCGCCACCACCGCGGCACCACCCTGCTCGTCCTCGGCAACTTCACCGGCGAGCACGTGCCGGTCGACCTGCCGCCGCGCTGGCGGGACGCCGAGCTGCTCCTCGGCAACCTGCCCGCCGCCGACGCCCCGCAGCCCGGCGCCACCCCGCAGCCCGGCGCCCCCACCGTCCTGGCGCCCTGGGAGGCCCGTGTGCACCGACTCACCGAGACCGAAGGGGAGAACGCCCGATGAGACTGACCGAGACCTCCGACCTGTGGTGGAAGAACGCCGTCGTCTACTGCCTGGACGTCGAGACCTTCCAGGACGGGAACGGCGACGGCGTCGGCGACTTCGTCGGCCTCACCCAGCGGGTCGACCACCTGGTCCGGCTCGGCGTGACCTGCCTGTGGCTGATGCCCTTCCACCCGACCCGCGAGCGCGACGACGGCTACGACATCACCGACTACTACGCCGTCGACCCCCGGCTGGGCACCCTCGGCGAGTTCACCGAGTTCGTCCGCACCGCCCGCGACCGGGGCCTGCGGGTCATCGCCGACCTGGTCGTCAACCACACCTCCGACCACCACCCGTGGTTCCAGGACGCCTGCTCCGGCCGGGACGCCCGCCGGCGCGACTGGTACGTGTGGTGCGACACCCCGCCCGCGGACGGCCCGCAGGGCATCACCTTCCCCGACGCCGAGCAGAGCCTGTGGCAGTACCACGAGCCCACCGGCCAGTACTACTTCCACCGCTTCTACAAGGAACAGCCCGACCTCAACGTCACCAACGCCGAGGTCCGCGACGAGATAGCCAGGATCATGGGCTTCTGGACGCAGCTGGGCCTGTCCGGCTTCCGGGTCGACGCGGTGCCGTTCCTGCTGGAGACCGCCGGACAGGTGGACGCCGACGACCTGCCCGACCCGCACGCGTACCTGGCCGACCTGCGGGCCTTCCTCGGCCGCCGCAACGGCGAGGCGATGCTGCTCGGCGAGGTCAACCTGCCCTACGACGACACGCTCAGGTTCTTCGGCGACCCCGCCTCGGGCGGCGACGAGCTGACGATGTGCTTCGACTTCATCGGCATGCAGCGGATGTACCTGGCGATGGCCCGGCAGCGGGCCGCCCCGCTGGCCGACGCGCTGCGCGAACGCCCCCGGCCGCCCCGCGACGCGCACTGGGCCACCTTCGTGCGCAACCACGACGAACTCACCCTCGACAAGCTCTCCAAGACCGAACGCGACGAGGTCTTCGCGGCGTTCGGCCCCGAGGCCGACATGCAGCTGTACGGCCGCGGCCTGCGCCGCCGACTGCCCCCCATGGTCGGCGGCGACCGCCGCCGGATCGACCTCGCCTACAGCCTGCTGTTCACCCTGCCCGGCACACCCGTGCTCTTCTACGGCGAGGAGATCGGCATGGGCGAGAACCTCGCCGCCGACGGACGGCTCGCCGTCCGCACCCCCATGCAGTGGACGCCGGAACCCCACGCGGGCTTCTCCGACGCCGACCCGGCCCGCTACCCCCGGCCGCTGACCCGGGGCGCCTACGGCCCCGAGCACGTCAACGTCCGCGACCAGGCCCACGACCCGGACTCGCTGCTGACCCGGATGCGCTCCTTCGCCCAGGGCTACCGCGAGGCCCCCGAACTGGCCTGGGGCCGCTGCGAGATCCTCGACGCGGGCGACCCCGCCGTCCTCGCCCACCTCAGCTCCACCCGAGACGGGGCCGTCCTGGTGCTGCACAACTTCGCCGACCGGCCCGCCACCGCCACCCCCGCCGGGGTGCCCGACGGCCCACTGACCGACGTCCTCACCGGGGCCGCCGTCGAGCAGACCGGCGCGCCGCGCGTCGAGCTGCCGCCGTACGGCTACCGCTGGCTGCGGGTCGGCGAGCCCTGACCGGTGCGCCGGGCCGTCACCGAACGGCCCGGCGCACCGGTCAGAGCCGCTCCTCCAGGCGGATCGCCTCGCGCAGGCCCCGGTGGGCCCGGTCGCCGCTGCCCGCGTGCTGCTCCAGCAGGGCGGCGGCGATGGCGTCCAGCTTGCGCTGCAGCGCGTGCTCCGCGCGGCGCTCCGCGTTCTTCAGCAGGGCCAGCAGCACCAGCGTCACGGCGGTCATCACGTCCCCCGCGAGGATCTGCCACTCGGTGGACAGACCCAGCGCGTGCACCACGAAGAAACCCGCCACCAGCAGCAGGCAGAACACCGAGAACACCGGCGAGCCGGTCAGGTTGGACGCGGACTCGGCCAGCCGCTCGAACCGGCCCCGCCCGCCGTCGGTGCGCTCGGCGGGGTGCGGGAAGACCGTCATGCCGCCCTCCCCGCCCCGGCGCGCGCCGCCGCGCCCGTCACCGCCGCCGCCCGGCGTAGCAGCCGAGGGCCACGGCCGCGGCCGTGGCGGCGCACGCCCCGGCGACGGCGGCCCGGTGGGTGGTGGCCCACAGCTGCGGGCTCCGACCGCTGGAGCGGCCGGTGAAGCGGCCGCGCGCGCCGTGGTCCTCCCGGCCGTCCGCGGGCTTCCACAGGTTGGCGGGATCGGTGTCGCGGCGCGGCTGGTCGGTCTGCTGGGAGTCGAGCCCGGTCCGGGCCAGGTAGCGGTCCAGCAGCCCCGGCACCACCGCGTTGGCGACCAGGGTGGCCACCGTGCTGCCGCCCACCCAGTACTCGCGCCGCCCCGGACGGTCCGCCGCGCGGAGGACCGCGCGGGCCGCCACCTCGGGCTGGTAGATCGGCGGGACGGGCTGCGCGCGCTTCGGCAGCCGGGAGAGCACCCAGTCGAACTGCGGGGTGTTCACGGCCGGCATCTGCACCATCGTGGTGCGCACCCCCGAACCGGCGGCCAGCAACTCGCAGCGCAGCGCCTCGTGCCAGCCCTGCAGGGCGTGCTTGGCCCCGCTGTAGGCGCTCTGGTAGGGGATGCCCCGGTAGGCGAGGGCGGAGCCGACGTGCACCAGCGTCCCGCGGTCGCGCGGCAGCATGCGGCGCAGCGCGGCCCGGGTGGCGTACACGTAGCCGAGGTAGCTCACCTCGGTGACCCGGCGGAACTCCTCCGCCGAGATCTCGGTGAAGGGCGCGAAGACGGAGGTGAACGCGTCGTTCACCCACACGTCGATCGGCCCGAGTTCGCGCTCGACGTGTTCGGCGGCGGCCTCGACGGCCCGCGGATCGCTGACGTCGGCCTCGATCACGAGGGCGGTCGTGCCCGCCTTCCGGGCCTCGGCGGCGGCGGCCTCCAGCCCCGCGCGGCCGCGGGCGATCAGGGCGAGGCGGTCGCCGCGCCCGGCGAACGCCTCGACGCACGCCCGTCCGATTCCTGCGCTGGCACCGGTGATCACCACGATGCGTGAAGTGGGTGCGGTCATGCCCTGTGGTGTGTCCGGTAGTTCGCCCGGCAAACCGGTCGGGCCGGGAGCCGCCGCCCGCGCCCCCGCTCCGGCCGACCGCGGCCGTGACCGCCACCGCAACGACCACCGCAACGACCACCGCAACGACCACCGCAACGACCACCGCGACGACCACCGTGACGACGACCGCGACCGTGACCGTGACGACCGGGCCGCGCAAAAGGGTTTCCGCACGTTCCGGGCGTGCCGTTAGCATCGCTGTCACCTCCCGGGCGTGCGCGCAGAGGCAGTCGCACCGCCACGGCATGGCGGACCACGCCGGTTCGAATCCGGCCCCCGGGAGGCCCGGGGGCCCCGTGGCGCAGCGGCGGACGCGCCGCACCGCCCGTGCGGAGCACGCCGGTCCGCCCTCCGCTCGGGCCCGCCGTCCGCCGCCCCGCCGCACCCCCTCCGGAGGACCGTCCGATGAGCACGACCCCGCCCCGCCCCGGGGAGGAGCCGGACGAGGCCGAACTCGCCGCCTTCGAGCGGACGCTGGGCCGCCTGTGGCTGCTGCCCGCCGACCACCCGGTGCGGCTGCGGGCCGAACGCGGCGCCGAGTCCTTCGTCCGGGACGGCCGGCACACCCGCCGCCGGGCCCGCCGCACCGAGACCGCCCGGGCCGACGCCGACCTGGTCGGCGCCACCGCCACCGGCGGCACCGCCCGCCGGGAGGACGCACCGCTGCCCACCGCCGCCGGGCACACCCCGATCGGCGACCTCGCCCGCCCGCAGCGCTGCTACGTCTGCAAGCAGCACTACCGGCAGGTCGACGGCTTCTACCACCGGCTGTGCCCCGACTGCGCCGCCGACCACACCGCCCGCCGCGCGCTCAGCACCGACCTGACCGGCCGACGGGTGCTGCTCACCGGCGGACGCGTCAAGATCGGCTTCCAGCTGGCCCTGATGATGCTCCGCGACGGCGCCGAACTCGTCGTCACCAGCCGCTTCCCGCACGACACCCTGCGCCGCTTCCGGGCCGCCGAGGGCAGCGACCGCTGGCTGGACCGGCTGCGGATCGTCGGCATCGACCTGCGCGACCCGCGCCAGGTGCTCGGCCTGTGCGAGCAACTCCGCGCAGAGGGAAGGCCGTTGGACATCCTGGTGAACAACGCCGCGCAGACCCTGCGCCGCCCGCCCGAGTCGTACGCCCTGCTGGCGGCCGGCGAGACCGCTGGGACCCGTGAACTCGGTGAGGCCGGCGAGACCGGCGCGGTCCCGGCCCGGATCGGGTACGCGCCCGGGTTCCGTCCGATGCCCGCACTCACCGCCGCCTGGCCCGCCGCCGAACTCGCCGCCGACGAGACCGCGTCGGCGGCGAGCCGGGTCGACGCCGGGGCGGTGGACGAGGCCGGTCTGCTGCCGGACACCGCGCCGCGCAACTCCTGGTCGGCCACCCTCGGAGGGCTCGACCCGGCGGAGGTGCTGGAGACCCAGCTGGTCAACGCGCTCGCCCCGGCGCTGCTCTGCGACCGGCTGCTGCCGCTGCTGGAAGCCTCCCCGCACCCGTCCCGCTACATCGTCAACGTGACGGCGGTGGAGGGCCGGTTCGCGGTCCGCAACAAGACCGCCGGCCACCCGCACACCAACATGGCCAAGGCCGCCCTCAACATGCTCACCCGCACCAGCGCCGCCGAACTCGCCGAGCGCGGCGTCCACATGTGCGCCGTCGACACCGGCTGGATCACCGACGAGAACCCGGCACCCAAGAAGTCCCGCCTGGCCGGTACGGGCTTCCGCACCCCGCTGGACGTCGTGGACGGCGCGGCCCGGGTGTACGACCCGATCGTGCGCGGCGAGGCGGGGGAGCCGTTCGTAGGCGTCTTCCTGAAGGATTATCGGGTGGCGGAGTGGTGAGCGCGGCCCCTAGGATCACCGCGACGGGGCCGTAGCACAGCGGTCGATGCGCCGGTCTCCAGAACCGGAGGACGTCGGTTCGAATCCGACCGACCCCGTCACCCGGAGTGGGGCCGTAGCACAGCGGCAGATGCGTCGACCTGCACAGTCGAAGGACGCCGGTTCGAATCCGGCCGGCCCCACGCCCGGAGAAGCCCGATGGGGAAGCCCGAGGGGAAGCCCGGCGGAGCGGTCCGACGAGGGCACGCGGAGCGGCAAGGAGCGGGAATGGCCCAGCAGTTCGCCGGAGTCCCGTCGGTGGCGCCCCGCCCGGTGGCCGAACTCGCCCCGCTGCTGGCCTGGTTGCGCAGCGGCAGCGGTACCGACCGGCGGATCGACTTCCCGGCCGGCACCGCCCTCCCGGACGGCCGGCTCGACCTGTGCAAGCAGCAACTCGGCCCGCAGGGCGCCCGGTTGGTCGCCGACGCGCTCGCCGGGTCCGCCCGCAGCGGGGAGGACGGCGAGGCCCCCGTCCGGCACCTGCTGCTCGGCACCGACGGCCTCGGCGACGACGGCGCGGTCGCGTTCGCCGCCCGGGCCGCCGAAACCCCGGTCCGTACGCTCTACCTGGGCTGCAACGGCATCACCGCCGCCGGCGCCTGCCGGATCGCCGACCGGCTGCGCGCCTCGCCGCAGACCGTCCGCGCGCTCTGGCTCAAGCGCAACCCGCTCGGCATCCGCGCCGGGCAGGCCGCCGCCGAACTGATCGCCGCCGCCGAGCGGTTGCGCACCCTCGACCTGGTGCAGACCGGCCTGGACGCCGCCGGGCTGGCCGTCCTCGCCGACGCCCTGCTCACCGGCGGGCGCCGCTTCGAGCGGCTCTACGTCGGCGGCAACCCGCTCGGCCCGGCCGGGGCCGAACCGCTCGCCCGGCTGATCGCCGCCGGAGCCGCCGACGAGCTGTACGCCTCCGCCGCCGGCCTCGGCGACCGTGGCGCGCGCACCCTGGCCGCCGCGCTGCGCACCGCCCCGCACGGGCGGCTGCGCCGCCTCTCGCTGGCCAGTTCGGGCCTCGGGCCGGACGCGGCGGCCGAGTTGACGGCCGCGTCGGCCGCCGCCGGGGTGGAGCTGCTGGACCTCGGGCGGGTCCCGGCGGCCCACGTGCTGGGGGCCGCCGACAACCGGGTCGACCTGGCCGCCGCCGACCGGATCGGGGCCGCGCTGGCCGCCGCCCCGCACCGCCTCGACCACCTGGTGCTCACCCACACCGGCGTCCGCAGCCGGGAGGCCCACCGGCTGCTCGACCACGCGGTCGGTGCCGCCACCCCCACCCGCTACCTGCTGGGCAAGGGCGTCGCGGGCAGCGTCCGGCACCGCCTGAACGCGCTCAGCGCGGCCGTCCCGCCGCCCGTCCAGGCCCCGGACGTGGCCGCGGTGCACAGCGTGCACCGCACCGCGGCCACGCCCGCCGAGCGCTGACTCAGCGGGCGGCCATCCGCAGCGCGCCGTCCATCCGGATGGTCTCGCCGTTCAGGTAGTCGTGCTCGGCGATCATCGCGACCAGGCGGGCGTACTCCTCGGGGCGGGCCAGCCGCTGCGGGAAGGTGACGGTGGCGGCGAGGCCGGAGCGCACCTCCTCGGAGAAGCCCGCCATCATCGGGGTGTCGACGATGCCGGGGGCGATGGTGACCACCCGGATGCCGTACTGGGCCAGGTCGCGGGCCGCGGTGATGGTCATCCCGGCCACGCCCGCCTTGGACGCGGCGTAGGCGATCTGCCCGACCTGGCCCTCGAAGGCGGCGATCGACGCGGTGTTGACCACCAGCCCGCGCTGCCCGGCCCCGTCCGGCTCCTGGGCGGACATCGCCTCCGCGGCCAGCCGCATCACGTTGAAGGTGCCGACCAGGTTGACGTTCAGCACGCCGCGGAACAGGTCCAGGTCGTGCGGGCCGCGGCGGCCGACCACCCGCGCGGACGGGGCGATGCCCGCGCAGCTGACGGCCAGCCGCAGCGGGCGGCCGTCGGCGGCGATCCGCGCCAGCGCGTCGCGCACCGGCTGCTCCTCGGTGACGTCCGCGCCGAGCAGGGTGACGCCCTCGGGCTGCGCGGGGGCGGACTCCACCGCCTTGGGCAGGTCGAGGCCGTAGACGGTGGCGCCGAGCGAGGCCAGGTGGGCGGCGGTGGCCGCGCCGAGACCGGAGGCGGCGCCGGTGACCAGGGCGGCGGTGCCGGAGAGCTGCATGGTGGAACGTCCTTTCGGGGCAGTGGATTCGGCGTCGGCCGGGGGCGGGTGGACGTCGGCGGGCGGGGTGGGCGTCGGCTAGTGGGCGTCGGCGGGTGTCGGTCCGGCGTCAGCGGGTGGCGAGGTGGCGGCTGATCACCAGGCGCTGGATCTGGTTGGTGCCCTCGAAGATCTGCATGATCTTCGCCTCGCGCATGTACCGCTCGACCGGGAAGTCCCGGGTGTAGCCGTAGCCGCCGAACACCTGCACCGCGTCCGTGGTGACCTTCATCGCGGCATCGGTGGCGACCAGCTTGGCCACGCTGGCCTGCCGGCTGAACGGGCGGCCCAGGTCGCGGCGGCGGGCCGCGTCCAGGTAGGTGGCGCGGGCGGAGTCGACGGCGGCGGCCATGTCGGCGAGCAGGAAGCCCAGGCCCTGGTGGTCGACGATCCGGCGGCCGAAGGTGGTGCGCTCGTTGGCGTACGCGACGGCGTGGTCCAGCGCGGCCTGGGCCAGGCCGGTGGCGCAGGCCGCGATGCCGAGCCGGCCCGAGTCGAGGGCGGAGAACGCGATCGGCAGGCCCTGGCCCTCCGCGCCGATCAGCCGGTCGCGCTCCAGCAGCGCGCCGTCCCAGTACGCGGCGGTGGTCGGCACCGCGTTCAGGCCCATCTTCTCCTCCGGCGGGCCGAAGGTCAGGCCCTCGACCTCTCCGGGTGCCAGGAAGCAGGACACCCCGTGCGGGCCGGGCGCGGTGCGGGCGAACAGGGCGTAGAAGTCGGCCTTGCCGCCGTGGGTGATCCACGCCTTGGTGCCGGTGATCCGGTACCCCTTCTCCACCGGCTCGGCCTTGCAGCTCAGCGCCCCCGCGTCCGAGCCCGCGTGCGGCTCGGAGAGGCTGTAGCCGCCGACCAGCTCGCCCGCGAGCATCCGGGGCAGCCAGCGCTCCTGCTGCTCGGGCGTGCCGTACGCGGTCAGCGGGTGGCAGGCCAGGGTGTGCACGCTGGTGGCCACCGCGACGGCCGCCCAGCGGGACGCCAGCTCCTCCAGCACCTGGAGGTACACCTCGTAGGGCTGGCCGCCGCCGCCGAACTCCTCCGGGTAGGGCAGGCCCAGCAGCCCGGCCTGCCCGAGCAGCGCGAACAGGCCCTCCGGGTAGCGCTCCTCCTTCTCGTGGGAGGCGACCTTGGTCGCGAGTTCCCTGTCGGCGAGATCGCGGGTCAGCGCGATCAGGTCCGCGGCTTCCTCGGTGGGCAGCAAGCGATCCACGGCCATGTTCCGGCTCCAAGCGGTACGCAAAGCGGTACGTCAGTACCGCTCAGCGTAGCGCAGGGTGCCCCGACCCGGGCAGGCCGCCGCCGCCGGGAACCGGAACGGCCCGCGACGGCCCGCCAGGGCCCGCCCGCGACGACTGCCCCCGGACCGCCCGGACCGGCCGCCCGGACCGCCCGGCCCCGCTCGGACCGGGTGAGGTGCCGACCCCCGGTGACCGGCTGCCATACTGGCCGGGTGATCGACAGCGCAGCCGCAGCCCGGCCCACCGGACGGGGCGCCGCCCGCCGCAGTGAGCTCTTCGAGGAACTGGTGGCGCTGTTCGTGGCCGAGGGCTTCGCCCGGTTCACCCTGGACGACCTGGCCGCCCGCCTGCACTGCTCCAAGCGCACGCTGTACGGGCTGGCCGGCTCCAAGGAACAGCTGGTGCGCGCCGCCGTGGTGCACTTCTTCCGCGAGGCCACCGCCCGGGTCGGCGCGGCCCTGGCCGCCGAGACCGACCCGGCCGCCCGGCTGGCCGCCTACCTGCGCGCCGTCTCCGCCGAACTCGCCCCCGGCTCGGCCCGCTTCTTCGACGACCTGGCCGCCTTCGAACCGGCCGCCGAGGTCTACGGCCGCAACACCCGGGCCGCCGCCCGCCAGATCCAGCAGCTGATCGAGGACGGTGTCGCGGCCGGCGCCTTCCGCGAGACCCACGTGGCCTTCGCCGCAGACGTGATCAGCTCGGTCATGGTGCGCATCCAGCAGCGCCAGGTCGCCGAGGCCACCGGCCTGGCCGACGCCGAGGCGTACGGGCACCTGGCCGAGCTCCTGCTGCACGGCCTGCTGCGCTGAACCCCGTCCCTCCCGGCAGCGCCGCCCCTCCCTGGGCCGTCAGCCCTCCCGGTCGGCGGGGGAGCCGGCCCGCTCCGCCGCCGCGGAGTCGCAGAGCGGGCAGCGGTCGTTCTCGCGGACCTTGCCGCACTCCTCGCAGACCAGGTGCAGGAAGCAGGCGGGCTCGCCGCCCGCGGGCTCGGGGGGTTCCATGCCCCCAGTGTGCCGCGCGGGCCGGTCGGCCCGGGGCGGCGTCCCGGGGCCGGGCGTCCCGGTCCGCGTCCGACGCCGCGTCCAAGTCCGCCCACAGATAAGCCTTTCGGATAGTCCGACCTTTGTCCGCCGCGCGGGTTCTCGCGTTCCGGCGGCGGTGCGTCGGGCCGCCACCGCCCGCCGGCACGGTCGATCCTGCCGGGAGTTGACGAGGTCGACGAAGTCGACGACGAGAGCGGGAGGTGGCTGGACGGTGAGCATCGGTCGGCGCGGTTGGTGGCGGCTCGGCATCGCGGCCGCGTTGTGCATGACCGGGACCGCTACGGCGGCGGTGGCGTCCGGGGTGACGCCGCAGCACGGCCGCGCGGCGGTGAGCGCGGACGAACAGCGGGCCCCCGACAGCGAGGACGGCCTCCAGGTGGTGAACGTCTCGGTGGACCGCACCCGGGTGCGCGGCCTCACCGTGGTGCGCGCCCTGGTGGCCAACCTCGGCCCGAACCCGGTCACCGACCGGTTCACCACCACGGTGCGCCTGCCCAAGGGCGTCACGGTGGAGGGCCGGGTCTTCCCGGACGACTGCCGACTGGACGACCGGGGGCGGGAGTTGACCTGCCGGTTCCGCAAGGGCCTGGGGCTGCGCCGCAGCGCCACGGTGCTCGTCCCGCTGCGGGTCGCGGACTACGTGCGCTCCGGCGAGCGGCTCTCCGGCGGCGCGGTCTCCCTCCAGGACCCGGACCGTCCGGACCGGCCCGTCCCGAGCCGGGCGTTCACCGTCGACGTCCAGTAGCCCCGACCGCTACCGCGCCCGCGCGGCCCCCTCCCCTCGTCCCCCGACGACCCCGTCCGCCGATCGGAGCTCCGTGTCCCTGCCCCGCCGCGTAGCACTGCTGTCGCTGCTGCTCGTCGTCCCGCTGCTGCCCGCCGTCCCGGCCTCCGCCGCCCCGCGGATTCAGCAGCGCAGCCTCGCCCCCACCAGCGCCCTGCCCGACACGCCGGTCGCGGCGACGCTCTCGGTCGGCTCGCTCTCCTCCTGCGTCACCGTGGACGAACTCGGTGTCGGCGTCCGGGACGCCAACCAGCAGAACCTGGACTTCCCCGGCTCCACCGGCCGGACCCGGATCTGCCCCGGCGGCTACACCCTGACCACCGCCACCCGCAGCTTCCCGGCCGGGACGTACACCGAGTTCGGCTTCTACCGGATCGGCTCGACGTACTACGACCTGCCCAGCCAGACCCTGACCGTCGCCGCGCCCACCGTCCGCCAGCTCGCCCTGGTGCCCGCCCGGGCCGCCGCCGACACCCCCGTCACCGCCACCCTGGCCCTCAACTCCACCGCCTGCCTGACGGCCGACGAGGTCGGTGTCGGCGTCCGGGACGCCAACCAGCAGAACCTGGACTTCCCCGGCACCGCCACCGACGTGCGGATCTGCCCGCAGGGCTACACCCTGACCACCGCCGCCCGCAGCTTCCCGGCCGGGACGTACACCGAGTTCGGCTTCTACCGGATCGGGGACGAGTACCACAACCTGCCCAGCCGGACGTTCACCGTCACCGGCTCGGTGATCCCGCCCAACCCGCCGATGCCGCCGTTCCCCGCCGGGCAGCTCGTCTTCGACGAGGAGTTCAGCAGCCCGCCGCGGACCGGCACCACCTGGAACGACACCAGCACCAGCGCCTACCGGTACGGCAACCACAACCCGGACGACGACAAGCTGGACTGGCTCCAGCCCGGCGCGCTGAGCAGCCGGAGCGGGGCGAACACCTTCACCGCCACCCCCGGCACCAACCTGCTGGAGAACGGCGACCGGTCCTGGGACACCGGCCTGCTCACCACCGAGGGCACCCAGCAGGGCTTCCAGGTCCGGCCCGGCGACTACGCGGAGGTCCGGATCCAACTGCCCAGCGGCAATGGCGCCTGGCCGGCACTGTGGACCTGGAAGGACGGCGGCAACGAGATCGACTCCTTCGAGTACCACCCGGACAATCCCAACCTGCTGGAGCTCTCCAACCGGATCAACAGCGCCGGCACCTACTACACCGACGCCGACGCGATCCGCCCCGGCGCCTGGGTCAGCATCGGCGTCCACTACGGGGCCGCCAACAACGACTGGTACGTCAACAACAAGCTGGTGTTCTCCGACCACACCGGCACCGGCCCGAACTGGAGCGCCTACCTGATCCTCAACCTATCGATCTGCGCGGGCTCCTGGCACCCCGCGCCGTCCGACACCAACGCGATCTCCACCGCCGCCGACTACCTGCGGGTCTGGCGGCCCCGCGCCTGACGACCCGACAGCCCCGGCGTGCTGACGGCCCGGACCGTCGGAGACGGGGTGGAGTCGGTCTCCTCGCGCGGCCAGTGCTTGCGGGCGGCCTGGCGGGTGACGCCGAGCAGTCGGCCGACCTCGCCGAACGAGGCCCCGGCGGCGAGCACCTCGCGGGCCAGCCGGTCCACCCGCTCGGCGGCGGACCGCCGTTCGGCCTCGGCGGCGGCCAGCGCCCGCAGTGGCCCAGGGGCGCAGCGGCCCGGGGTCGCTCGCTCCGCCGCCGCCCGCCCGCCGCCGCGCGGAGAACCCGGCGGCCGGGCGGACAGGTGGACGGGCGGCGGACGTCCTGGCGTCCGTCAGACCGCCCCGCCGGTGGCCAGGCGGTCGGCGATCAGGGTGGTGACGGCCTGCTGGTGCTCGGCCAGGAAGAAGTGCCCGCCCGGATAGGTGCGCACCTCCACCGGCCCGGTGGTGTGCACGGCCCAGGCCACCGCCTCGTCCGGGGTGACCTGCTCGTCCGACTCGCCGGTGAGCACCGTCACCGGGCACTCCAGCGGCGGACCGGGCCGGTACCGGTAGGTCTCCACCGCCCGGTAGTCGGCGCGCAGCGGCGGCAGGAACAGCTCGACCAGCTCCGGGTCCTCCAGCGCGGCGGTCGCCGTCCCGCCCAGGGTGGCGAGGTGGGAGAGCAGTTCGGCGTCGGAGGCGTCGCGCAGCTCCGGGTCGGCCCGCAGGCAGTGCGGCGCGCGGCGCCCGGAGACCACCAGCAGCCGCGGCCCCCGCCCGGTGGCCGCGGCCAGCCGCCGGGCCGTCTCGTGGGCGAGCATCGCGCCCATGCTGTGCCCGAGCAGCGCGGGCGGCTCGGGCAGCCAGGACGGCAGCAGCACCTCGGCGATCCGGTCGGCGAGCTCGTGCAGGTCCTCCAGCGGCTTCTCGGTCCACCGGTCCTGCCGACCCGGGTACTGCACGGCCGTCACCGCGGCCCGGTCCCGCAGCGCCGCGGACAGCGGGTGCCAGTAGCTGGCCGTCCCGCCGGCGTGCGGGAAGCACACCAGCCGGGGCGCCCCGGCCGGGCCGGGGTGGTAGCGGCGCAGCCAGTCGTCCGCGCTCATGCGGTGGGGTTCCCTTCGTCGTGATCGGCAGGTCGCTCCCATGGTGCACCACCCCGGCCCGCGCCCGGGACCGAACGCCTGCGCCCGGCAATGGACTTGGCCGCCCCCGGCCCGCCCCGGGCACCGCCCCGGCCCGCCCCGCGCACCGCCCCCAGCCCGCCCCCAGCCCGCCCCCGCCCCGCCCCCGGCGCCGTCGGACCGGCCGACCGCCGCCACCGGCCCCGGCACCCCGCCGCACCCTTCCCGATCATCGTTATGCAGTCTTGACCTTCGAGGCGCGACGGGCCGCCCCGCCCGAGGCGTGTCTCCAGGACGTCGACGGAACACTTTCCAACCGGGGACCACATGACCGAGGGGCTCGACTTCGACGAGTTCGCGGCCGGCCGGGCACGCCGCCTGTTCCACCTGGCGTACCTGATGTGCGGGGACTGGCACCAGGCGCAGGACCTGGTGCAGACCGCGCTGTCCAAGCTCTACCCGGTCTGGGGACGGTTGCAGCGCGGCGACGGCGCGGTCGGCGGCATCGACGCCTACGCCCGCAAGGTGCTGCTGCGCTGCTACCTCTCCCACCGGCGGCTGCGCCGCTCCAGCGAACTCGCGGTCGACGAGTTCCCGAGGAGCCGTCGATCGGCGCCCGGGAGGGCAGCTCGGCCGCCCTGCGGATCACCCTGGTCGCCGCGCTGCGCCAACTGCCGCCCCGCAACCGGGCCGTCGTGGTGCTCCGCTACCTGGAGGACTACAGCCTGGAGGAGACCGCCGAGGCCATGGGCATCACCGTCAGCGCGGTCAAGAGCCTCAACTCCCGCTCGATGGCCCGCCTGCGCACCATCCTGGGCCCCGACCGCGCCCTGCTGCTCCAGGACTGACCCGCCCGCACCCGCCCGCACCCGCCCACCCGTCACGGAAGGCATCGGACCTTGGACCCGGACCGCGCTCTCGATCCCGACCTCGCCCTCGACCTGGAGCCAGACCTCGACCTGGAGCTCTCCGCCCTGATGGGGACGAGCGTCCGGGACATCAGCGTGCCCGTGGCGGTGATCGTCGCCGAGAGCGGCCGCCTCGGCCGCCGTCGGAAGGCGGCCCGGCGGCTGCGGACCGCCGGGGCGGCGCTGGCCGTCGCCGCCGTCGCCTTCGCGGGTGCGAACGCCGGGCTCCCGCTGCTCGGCACCGCCCCGGCCCGGCAGCCGGAACCGGACCCGAGCGCCCACGCCGCCTCCGCCGGGGAACGCTGGCGGCCGCTCCCGCTGCCCGCCGTCTCCCCGATCGAGGGCGCCCCCGACCGGCCGGTCACCGCGGACCAAGCCGTCCTGCCCTTCGACTCGTACGGGGTGCTCCAGGAGCTGCGGGCGGCGATGCCCGTCCACCGGGACAACCTCAGCGCGGGCACCCCGTTCACGGCCGACCGCCAGGGCGGCTCCACCGTCCACCTGACCTACACCGACGCCGCCGGACCGGCCGCCCTGGAACTGACCCTGCGCCGCACCGAACTGCCCTTCCCCGCCGACGGCGCCACCCCCGCCGACGACCAGCTCCCGTTCCGCTGCGGCCACGACAGCGGCACCTCCGGCGACGACGAGGGCAGCTGCTTCTCCGGCTACCGCCCCGACGGCAGCTGGGAACTGGTCGCCGCGAACGACGCGCAGGTCCCCGGTCTGTTCGGCTACCGGGTGGCGATCTGGCGCCCGGACGGCACCGTCCTCGACTTCACCGAGTACGCCGGCACCGTCACCCCCGAGGGCGAACCCGTCCACCCCGGTCGCGCCCGTCCCCCGTTCACGCTCACCGCCTGGCGCTCCCTCGCCGAGAGCCCGCTCTGGACGTACTACATCTCCTGACCCGCCCGTCCGCCCCCGGTCCGACTTGGCCCGACCGCCGGTCACGGCTCCGCCGAACGCGTAGGGTTGGCCGGGTGAGCGAGCAGACGCACAACGTGGTCGGCGGCCAGGCCACGGTGGAGAGCCTGGTGCAGGCCAACCGCATCGACGCCGTCCACGTCCACCAGGCGAGGGTGCTGGTCCACCACCCCTCCTTCGAACTGCCGCCGGAGAAGGCGTACTTCGTCGACCGGGCGGCGGAGCAGCAGCGGATCGCCGCCACCGCCGCCGAACCGGACGCCCCCGGCACCCGCCCCCGCATCCTCGCCGTCAGCGGCCTCGGCGGCATCGGCAAGACCGCCCTGTGCGTCCGGGCCGGCCACCTGCTCGCCGACCGCCACCCGGACGGCGCCCACTACCTCGACCTGGACGAGTACCGGCGCGACGGCGTCACCGACCTCGCCGCCGTCCTGACCGACCTGCTGCGCTCGCTCGGCGTCGAGCAGGAGTGGCTGCGCCGCGACTTCCGCGGCCTGGTCCGCCAGTTCTGGGACCGCACCCGCGGCAAGCGCCTGCTCCTGGTCGTCGACAACGCCCGCACCGCCGCCGAGGCCGAACCGCTGCTGCCCGCCTCCGCCCGCAGCCTGGTCCTGGTCACCAGCCACGGCCCGCTGTACGACCTCGGCCCCGCCGCCGAGGAGCTCGCCCTCGCCCCGCTCGGCGCGGAGCACACCGCCGAACTGCTGCGCGCGTTCCTCGGCGAGCAGCGCTGGGCCGACGCCGACCCCGCCGCCGTCCGGGCGCTCGCCGCCGTCTGCGCCGGACTGCCGAAGGCCGCCGAGGTGGCCGGCGACCTCGCCCGCAAGTACCCGCACCGCGGCCTGGCCGCACTCGCCGAACGGCTCACCGCCGACCTGCACGAGCGAGGGAGCGCCCCCGTGGAAGCCGTCTGGGACGCCGCCTGCGCCGAACTCGGCCCCGAAGCCGCCCGGTTGTACCGCGTCCTGCCCGAGTGCCCCGGCCCGTTCGTGATCCTGCCGACCGCCGCCGCACTGCTCGGCCGCGACCTGTTCGACACCGAGGACGCCCTCGCCGAACTCCTCGCCGCCGGACTGCTCGACCACCGCTCCGGCGGCTACCGCCAGCACGCCCTGGTCCGCGGCCACGCCCGCCGCACCGCCCGCGCAGCCGACCCCGGGGGCACCGAACGCGCCGCCGCCCGTGCCCGCCTGCTGCACTGGCTGCGCCGCCAGACCGCCCGCGCCGACCTGCTGACGGCCGGCCCCCGCGCCACCGTCCAGACCGAACTCCCGCCGCTGCCCGGCGTCCCCGACGCCGACCTCGGCACCGCCAAGGCCGACGCGCTGCGCTGGATCGAGGCCAACCGGCACGCCCTGTACGGCGCGGTCGCCCTCGCCTACGACAGCGGCCACGACGAGGACGCCGTCGCACTCGCCGAATCGCTCTGGACGCACTTCCTCGACCACCCCCGGCACACCGACGCCGTCGACGCCTTCCGCACCGCCGTCGTCGCCGCCGACCGCGCCGAACACCTGCTCGCCCGGGTCCGCACCCGCGCCATGCTGGCCCGACCGCTCTGGGAACAGGGCGAGTTCGAGGAGGCCGCCGCCGCCGTCGAGCAGGCGTGCGCGCTGGCCGCCCTGCTCGACGACTCCCACCCGCACCGCCGGATGGCCGGCTCCGCGATCGACTTCCGCGGCCAACTCGCCCTCGCCCGGGGCGAATCCGCGGCCGCCCGGGGCGACCGGACGGCCGCGCTCGCCGACTTCGCCGCCGCCCGCGCCGACTTCACCACCGCCCGGGAGATCCAGCGGGCGATCGGCAACGCGTACGGCGCCGCCCTGCAGACCTACCAGCTCGCCAAGACCGCCACCGCCGCCGCCGACCACCCGGCCGCCGCCGAACTCTTCGCCGCGGCCCGCGCCGAGTTCGCCGCGCTGCCCGGCCGCCGCCGGATGGCCGCCCGCACCGCCTTCGGCCTGGCCCGGGCGCTGCGCCTGCTCGGCCGCCCCGCCGAAGCCGGGGCCCCGCTCGCCGAGGCCCTGGCGGACGCCGTCGAGCGCGGCTCCAGCTACGACGAGGCCCGGATCGCCACCGAACTCGCCGAACTCGCCGACAGCACCGGCCGCCCCGCCGACGCCGCCCGCCACCGCGCCCACGCCGCCGCCCTGCGCGCCGCCCACGGCGGGGCACGGACGGAACCCGGCACGGACTGAGCCGGGACCGGGCCCCGGGAGCCAGGCAGCAGGATCAGCAGGGCTCAGCAGGGCTCAGAGTTCGGCGTCCAGCTCCTCCGGCCCGGCGGCCCGCAGCTCCAGGCGGGCCGTCACCGCGCCCACCGTGCAGTCGAGTTCCACCGGCAGCCCCCGACCGCCCCCGGCCCCCGGTGCGCGACCAGCCAGGCGTACACCGCGGAGACCGCCGCGGCCGGGTCGATCCGGCGGACCCGGCCGTCCGCGCGGTGCGGCGGCACCCGCAGGGCGAACGGGCCGTGGTGGCGGTGCACCAGCAGGCAGTGCTCGCGGGAGAGCAGCGCGGCGGCGACCCGGCAGCCCGGCAGCTCGTCCAGGACGTGCGCGGCCCAGCCGGCGGCCGACCAGCGGCCGGTGCCGGGGCGCCGCCACAGCACCGCCGCGCTGCGCTGCTCGGCGAGGCCCGCCGCGCCGTGCTGGGCGGACCGGTGGTGCACCGGCAGCTCGGTGGCGACCGGGAAGCGCTCCACGCGCACCCGCCGCCCGTCCACCTCGGCCCGCACCGCCAGCGCCGGGGCCGGGGGCCGGGCCGCCACCGGGTCGGGCAGCAGCTCGGGTGCCAGCGGGGTCCGCGGCGGCGTCAGGCCGATCAGCCGGTACAGCTCGGCGCGCAGCAGCGGCAGCGCCAGGTCGGGGCGGCCGAAGGCGTCGGCGGCGAACCGCGCCGGGTCCGGGACGCGGGCCCCGCGCAGCAGTCCGGGCAGGCCGGCGGTGTCGGTGAAGCGCGGCGCGACGGCGAGCAGCCGGGCCATCGGCGTGCCGGGGACCAGCTCCGTCCCGCCGTCGTAGCCGTCCAGGACGAGGGTGCGGCCGAGCGCCGCGGCGTACAGCGCGGTCGAGCCGTGGTCGGTGAGCACCGCGTCGGCGGCGACCAGGACGGAGGCCCACTCCTGGTGCGAGGAGGGCAGCAGCAGCCCGGCCTGGAGGGCGGGGCGGAGCTGCTCGGCCAGGTTGTGGCTGCCGCGTTCGCCGATCTCGTTGGGGTGCACCACCAGGGCCACCCGGTAGTCGTCCACGGGCAGGTGGAGCGTCAGTTCCAGCGGCAGGTCGGGGCGGCGGGCCAGCAGGCTCTCCGCGCCGTGGGTGGTCAGCACCGCCAGCAGGGTCCGCTCGCCGACGCCGAGCCGTTCCCGGTAGGTCTCCCGGCGGCCGACCGACTGCCGCATCCGGTCCAGGGTGGGGTCGCCGACCACGACGGCGCGGGCGGCGGCCGACGGGCAGAACTCGGTGAGCCGGGCGAGCTGTTCGTGGTGCCCGAGACCGTGCAGGTCGGCCCACGGCTCGCCGTCGGAGAGCAGGAACGCGGGGTCCAGACCGGACGGCAGGCCCGGCGAACCCTCGGTGTCGAACGACTTGTTGAACCCGGCGCCGTGCGGCAGCAGCGCCCTGGCCCGGCCGGACAGGCTGGTCAGCGCGCCCTTGGGGCTGGCGGAGAGGATCAGGTCGAAGCGCTCGCGCCGGGCCTGCTCGAAGTCCATCACCCGGGCGCCCGAGCGGTCCAGGGCGGCCAGCGCGTCCAGCCCGAACCGGGAGCCGGGCACCACGGTGAACCAGCGGTCGATCCGCGGGTCGCCCCCGAACACCGGCAGCACGTCCAGCAGCCGGTTCAGCGCCACCGCCGAGCGGAACGCCAGCAGCACGGAGGGCCGCTGGTCCCGGTCGGCGTCAGACACGTGCCGATGCTATCGACGTTCCCGCGGTCCCGCCCGGCAGGCCGGGGCCTGACCTGCCGTCACCCCGCCGCCACCCGACCCTTCCGGGGGGCGCGCCCCGGGCGGGCGGCGCGCTCCTGACGCCCCGTCCGGCCGTCAGCCGGCCGTCAGCCGGCCGTGAGCTGGACGGCCGCCTCCACGCCGGAGGCGATCGCGCCGGCGATCCAGGCGTGGTAGCGCGGCTGGCAGTGGTCGCCCGCGAAGAACAGCCGGCCCGCGACCGGGGCGGCGACCTGCGGGCCGAGGCTGAGCAACTGGCCGGGGGTCTCGATCACGGCCTCGCCGAGCGCCCAGCGGTTGCGCAGCCAGGACTGCGAGACGTGCCGGTCGGTGGCGTAGCGGCGAATCCGCTCGCCGAACAGCTCGACCAGGTGGTCGAGCGCCTCGGCGTGCCGGTCGGCGGGGGTGAGCGCGTCGAAGCGCAGCGCCTCCTCGGCCCAGTTGTACGCGGCCAGCACGATCCCGCCGGGCGCGCCGTCGTCGCCCGGGTGCGAGGGGAAGTAGACGAACCGGCTGGCCCCGTCCGAGACGCAGCCGCCGCCGACCGCCGCCACCGCGTCCCCGTGCGGGGCGGGCCGGTAGTCGGCGCCCAGCTCCGCCCGCCAGGCGTCCTCGTCCCACTCCCACCAGCGCCGGGTGAACTCCACCAGCACCTTGTGCGCGGTGTCGTGCTTGAGCTCGGCGATCGCCCGGCGCTTGCCGTACGGCAGGATCGGGTCGAAGTCGACGTGCCGCAGCGCCGCGTACGGCACCGCCAGCACCACCGCGTCCGCCCGGTACTCGCACCGGTCGCCGCCGATCGCGCCCTCGCACGCCTCGTCCTCGGGGCCGCTCTCCGGCTCGGCGACCACCGTCACCCCGCCGTCGCCCAGCCGGACGCGGGTGACCACCTTGCCGCGCTCGATCGGCAGGCCCTGGGCGAGGGCCTCGGTCAGGGCGTCGGTGCCCGCGCCGAACTCGAAGTACGTCACCGCCGGGTTGATGTCCGAGGCGTCGAACACCGAATGCAGGAAGCCGTACGACAGCCGGCTGGTCAGGTTCTCCAGCGTGCCCACGGCCTGCACCTGGGCGTCGCTCCAGCCTTCGCCCTCCTGGAGGTAGCGCAGCAGCGAGTAGCCGTCCAGGTCGTACAGCAGCCGCGCCGTGCCGGTCACCCGCTGCTCGATCGGCCGGTCGCGCCAGCCGCCGTCGTCGCCGCGCACCATGGTGTACGCGCGGGCGGTGTCCAGGGCCCGGTCGAAGGCGGCGGCGGCGGTCCGGTCGCTGTCCCAGCCGAAGCTCTTGTTCACCGGCCGCGGGTCGGCCGCGTACGCCGCCTTGCTGACGGTCTGCCCGTTCACGTGCACCAGCCGGCCGCCGAGGCCCGGCGGCGCGGTGTACACCGGAGCGCTGCCGGTGGCGAACTCCTCGCCGGTCCACGACCGGTACACCACCCGGGCGTCACCGGAGGCCGGGGCGGGGCCGGGCGGGACGTCCACCAGGTGGAAGGGGCGGCGCGGCACCTTCAGGTGGTCGGCCAGCGCGAGGGTCAGCACGTGGCTGGACGGGATGCGCATCGCGCCCGCCTCGGCGTGCAGCCGAGGGTCCTGCCACCGGTCGCCGCGGAAGGTCTTCACCCGGCCACCGACCCGGCTGCGGTTCGCCTCCAGCACCCGCACCCGGTGCCCGGACGCCTGCAACAGCCGCGCGCACACCATGCCCGCCACGCCCGCACCCACCACCAGCACCTCGCGCGCGGCGGCCGGACGCAGCCGCTGACGGCCGGTCAGCAGCTTCAGGTAGTCGAGCGTCAGGTCCCGGTGGTCGGCGTCGGTCAGCAGGATGCGCCGGGCCATGGTCAGCGCCGCCGCCCAGCGCGCCGGGTCGGGCGGCGCCGCCTCCGCGGCACGGGAGGAACCGGCACCGGGGCCGGCCAAGGCGGTGGCGGCCATCGCACCGCCGGAGGCAAGGAACAGTCCGCGTCGAGAGATCACCCGCCCACCCTGGCAGCGCCCCGCCCCCCGACACGCCCGTCCGCCTGCGAACCACCCCCGGTCCACCCCCACGGGGGCGCTCGACGCACCCCCCGGCGCACACCCGACCCACCACGCCGCCCGGGCCGCCCGCCCCGGGCCGTCCACCGCTCAGCGGCCCAGACGGCGCACCGGCTTGGACCCCGGCGGGGTGGGCGGCGGAGCGGGCAGCGTGGACGGCGGCTCCATCGGCGGGCGCGGCGAAGGCGGCGGGTACGGGGAACTCGGCGGGCCCGACGCGGCGCCGATGAGCCCGGCGGCCAGGCTGCCGGTCAGGGCCCACCCAAGCGCCCACCAGCAGTACGTCGCCCAGGAGGCGTGGCCGCCCCACCGCAACAACGCCAGGAACAACGCCCCGACGACCCACGTCCCCACCCCGAACAGCGCCACGCTGCTCCCGGCGCGGAGAACGGAGGCGGCGCGCGGCCGCCGCCACAGCGCGACCACCAGCACGGCCGCCACCAGCGACAGCAGCCAGAGCAGCCACGGCATCCGGCCCCCGCCCAGGAACAGTGTCAGCACCAGCCAGCCGAACGGCACGGCCTGACGGAACACCAGCCACCACGGCAGGTACGGCGGCCCGGCCCGGCGGTCGACCCGCAGCCGGTGCGCGCCCAGGCCCGTGAGGACCACCGCCCAACCGGCCACCAGGGCCACCAGCGCGCCGGAGAGCAGGAGTTGGAGCCCGTCCCCGCCGGTCTCGGCCGTAGGGGAACGCGCCGGCAGCTCGACGCCCCGCCACCGGCCGTCCACGTCCCGTACCACCAGGCCGCCCAGCGGACGACGCACGATCACCGTGTACCCGCCGCCGGACACGCCGGCCACCACCAGGTCACCCCGATCCGGCTCCGCCCCCGCCTCCGGGCCCGGGTCTGCCTCCGGGCCCGTCCCGCCGTCCGCCGCCAGGTCAGACCGCCGTCCCCGCTCGTCCACCGGAGGCCGTCGTACACCATCGGCCGGCCGTGCTCGCTCCACAGCCGCGGCGAGAACTCGGGCACCGGTGATCTTTCCTGTTACGGAAAGCCGAGATTCTTGACCTTGCGCCGCGCGGGTCGGGAGCATCGGGCGGGACAGGAACCGCACACGACATGGGGGCACGATGCTGCGCTGGTTGTCCGGGGAAGGGTCCTGCAACAACGGAACGTGCCCGACACTGTGGGGCACCGAGAACGGGAACTACGTGGTGCAGGGGTACGTGATCACTGATCCTGAGCGTCTGGCGGAACTCGATCTGCCGGAGGGTGAGACGGCGGTCATGATCCCGGCGTCGGTCCTGGAGGAGTACTTCCGTGCTCAAGGGTGAAGACTTCGGCCGTCTCTTCCGGACGTTCGAGCGGACCGCCTTCCGCCTCGAAACCCTGGCGGTCTACGACGTGGACGAGGAACGCGAGGAGTTCGCGGACTTCCTCGCCGGGAAGGGGCTTCCGGCCGAACGCTCGGACAACCCCTGGGTCCGTTCCATGACCGACCTCGGCAAGCAGGTCGCCAGAGTGCACGTACTGCGCTCACCCCTGTCCGACTACCTCCGCTACGAACTGGCGTCGTACCCGGGCAACGTCAAGGCGGGGGAATCGATCGGGATCATCGACACGGCCCGGCAGGAGGTGGCCGGACTCCCGGACCACGACTTCTGGCTGTTCGACGACACGACGGTCTACCGGATGCACTACACCGTGGCCGGACGGTTCATCGGCGGCGAACGGCTGCCGGCCGACCGCCTCGACGAGTACCTGCGCTACCGGGACATCGCCCTGGCGCACGCCGTGCCGTTCGGGGAGTACACGGCCGCTTGAGCGACGACCACCCCGACGACCTGGGCAAGGCCCTGCGGGCACTGCGGATCGCGGCGGACCGGACGGCCGAGACCGTGGCCCGCAGGGCCTCCATGTCCCCGGCCAAACTCTCGAAGATCGAGAACGGCAGGGTGCTGCCGACGGTGCAGGACGTGGACCTGATCCTGACCGCCCTCGGCGTGTCCGAGGAAGCGAAGGCCGTGTTCCTGGAGGCCGCGCGAGGAGCGGCCACCGAGGCCACGGCCTGGCGCGAGCTGCGCCGGATGGGCCATTGGAAGCACCAGCAGTCCATCAAGGCGATCGAGGCGCGGACGACCGTTCTCCGGCTGTTCCAGGGGCAGTTGGTCCCCGGCCTGCTCCAGAGCGCCGAGTACGTCGCCGCCGTGTTCGCCCTGCACCCCGAGCTTCCGGAAGAGGCGAAGGCCAGGACCGTCGCCGCCCGGTTGGAACGCCAGGCGGTCCTGTACGACCCGGACCGGGCCTTCCACTTCGTGATCTGCGAACACGTCCTGCGCTGGCTCATCTGCCCGGCCACCGTGATGGCCACCCAACTCGACCGGCTGGTCTCCCTGTCCCGGCTGCCGAACGTCACCATCGGGGTCCTGCCGCTCGGCCGACCGATGCCGGACTTCCCGATGACGTGCTTCAGCGCCCACGACGACCGCCTGGTGATCGTCGAGACCTTCCACTCGGAGATCACCACCCGGGACCCGAAGGACGTGCGGCTCTACCTGTCCACCTTCGCCGGGTTCGACGCCGCCGCTCTGCACGGGAGCGAGATGCGCACGCTGATCGAGGGCATCAGGGACGAGTTCTTGAGGTAACGGGAAAGACCTCGGACCCGGGCTCCTGACGGCCCTAGCTTGGTCTCTCGCCCAATGGAACAGAGAGCCGCGGGGAGTCATTCGTGTCTGTCGGAACGGAGAACGTCCGGTCGGAGGTGGGCGGTCTGCTCAGCGAGGATGAGGAGGAGCGGCGATGAGCGAACTGGTCGAGTACTACCCCAACGGCGTGCACGGGCTGCACTGGGAGGCGACCGGAGTGGATGCGCGGGACGAGGTGCGAGGCATCGTGCTGGCGGAGGCGAAGGAGGGCTGGGTCGCCCTCGGGCACATCGAGGAGCGGCGGTCCGTGCTGTTCCTGCGCCCGGACGAGCTCGCGCGGTTGCGGGACGCGCTGGTGAGCGGCGAGTTCGACCACCTGATGCCCGGAGCCCGGGCGGGTCTGCGCAGGCCGGTGGTGGAGCGGCGGTGGGAGTCTCCGTCGAAGCGCTCCTGGCTGCGGTGGCACCGCAGGCTGTGGCGTGCTGTCACCACCAGCTGAACGTCCGCCGGGCCTCGGCGCGGACGGGTGGCCTCCTGGGCCTACCCGGCGGGAAAAGCAAGAAGGCCCCTGGTGAACAGGGGTCTTCGCTGGTGTCCGAGGGGGGACTTGAACCCCCACGCCCGATAAAGGGCACTAGCACCTCAAGCTAGCGCGTCTGCCATTCCGCCACCCGGACCGGGTGTCGTCCTCGCGGGGTGTTCCCCGCGCTGACATGGACAACAGTAGCAAAGATCGACTGGTAGGCCCAAAACCGGGGGCGGCGGGACGGGCGGGGCTTCGAATGCGGGGGCGTGGGGGCGGTCGGCGGGAGTGCGGGGGGATATGCCCTTGGGGCCGGACGGGTGCTGGGGGAGGATGGCGGGACGGCGCCCGCGGTCCCCGGCCGGGGTCGGGGCGGCGCGGACCGCAGCCGCGCCGGGGCGGGCAGACACGAGGTGGGAGCGATGAGCGTGGGCAGCGAGCGCGCGGTGACGGCGGAGTCGGAGGTCGCCGAGATTTGCCGGGACCTGATCCGGATCGACACCAGCAACTACGGGGACGGCTCCGGGCCGGGGGAGCGGAAGGCCGCCGAGTACGTGGCCGAGCAGCTCGCCGAGTTCGGGCTGGAGCCGCAGATCTTCGAGTCGGCCAAGGGCCGGGCCTCCACGGTGGTGCGGATCGAGGGCGAGGACCGGTCCCGGCCTGGCCTGCTGATCCACGGGCACACCGACGTCGTCCCGGCCAACGCCGACGACTGGACGGTGCACCCGTTCTCCGGGGAGATCACCGACGGCTGCGTGTGGGGCCGCGGCGCCGTCGACATGAAGGACATGGACGCGATGACGCTCGCGGTGGTCCGCGACCGGCTGCGCACCGGTCGCAAGCCCCCGCGCGACCTGGTGCTGGCGTTCCTGGCCGACGAGGAGGCCGGCGGCACCTACGGCGCCCGCTTCCTGGTGGACCGGCACCCCGAGCTGTTCGAGGGCGTCACCGAGGCGATCGGCGAGGTCGGCGGCTTCTCCTTCACCGTCAACGACCAGGCCCGGCTGTACCTGATCGAGACGGCGGAGAAGGGCATGCACTGGATGCGCCTGACCGTCGAGGGCCGGGCCGGGCACGGCTCGATGGCGAACGACGACAACGCGATCACCGAGCTGTGCGAGGCGGTGGCCCGGCTCGGCCGGCACCAGTTCCCGCTGCGGATCACCAAGACCGTCCGGGCCTTCCTGGACGAGCTCTCGGACGCGCTCGGCGTGCCGCTCGACCCGGAGGACATGGACGAGACGCTCCGGGTGCTCGGCGGCATCGCCAAGATGATCGGCACCACCCTGCGCAACACCGCCCAGCCGACCATGCTCGGCGCCGGCTACAAGGTGAACGTCATCCCCGGCCAGGCCACCGCGCACGTGGACGGCCGCTTCCTGCCCGGCTACGAGGAGGAGTTCCTGGCCGAGCTGGACAGCGTCCTCGGCCCGCGGGTCAAGCGGGAGAGCCTGCACCACGACAAGGCGATCGAGACCAGCTTCGACGGCGCCCTGGTCGAGGCCATGCAGACCGCGCTGCGCGCCGAGGACCCGATCGCCCGGGCCGTCCCGTACTGCCTGTCCGGCGGCACCGACGCCAAGTCCTTCCAGGACCTGGGCATCCGCTGCTTCGGCTTCGCGCCGCTCCAGCTCCCGCCGGAGCTGGACTTCGCCGGGATGTTCCACGGCGTGGACGAGCGGGTGCCGGTGGACGGCCTGAAGTTCGGCGTCCGGGTGCTGGACCGGTTCATCGACCTGGCCTGACGCCCGGCGCCCGGAGGTCGGGGACGCGGGGGCGCGGGGCGGGAAGTCGGACTAGTCCGTCCAGCATCAGAGCTGTCGAGCATCCGAAATGGCGATCGTCTGTTCGCTTGATCGCTTCAACGGGTGAATGCGGTTCCGGCCCCGTGTCCCGGCCTCGGAGGCTTCGTTCTTCCGTGTGCAGCCCGGGGGAACGGGCTGGAAACGACCAGGAGGAGCAGTTCAGATGAAGGCCAAGAAGATCGCTGCCGTTGTCGCCGCCACCGGTGGCCTGGTGCTCGCGGGTGCCGGCGTCGCCTCGGCGCACGGCGGCGCGGGCGCGGACGGTGCCGCGGTCGGCTCCCCGGGTGTGCTCTCCGGCAACCTGATCCAGATCCCGGTGCACGTCCCGGTGAACGTCTGCGGCAACACCATCAGCGTGATCGGCCTGCTCAACCCCGCGTTCGGCAACGCCTGCCAGAACGTCTGAGCCGGTCCCGCCGACGACCGGCGGGCCGCCCGACCCCGTGTCTCCCGCCCCCGTACGACCTCCGTGTCGTGCGGGGGCGGTCCCGTTTCCGGACGCCGGTCCCGCCCCGACCGGGTGAACGGTGCGGTTCCCGGCGAAAGCCGCATCTCACCCGATCGGATGAACTGACTGCAGATGGCTCAACCTTCACCGTTAAGGGTCGTTGGAGTAGTACCGCTGCCGTCTCGGCAGGCAATTCCGACTATCGGACCGATCGGACTTCCGGCCAATCCCGGGGAAATCCCCCGCGACCCGCCCGAGAACCGTCCCGGCCCGTCGAACGAGAAACCAAAAGGGGAGTCAATGCGACAGGTCGCCAGGAAAGGCCTCCTCACGGCCATGGCCACCGGCAGCGTGCTGGCCTCGACCGCGGGCTACGCCCACGCGGCCGCCGACGCGCACGGCGTGGCGGCCAATTCGCCCGGCGTGGGCTCCGGGAACGCGGTGCAGGTGCCCGTGGAGCTCCCCGTGAACGCCTGCGGCAACACGATCGACGTGATCGGCCTGCTGAACCCGGCGTACGGCAACGACTGCTCCAACGTCAGCCACAGCCGCAGCGGTGGTGGCACCAGCGGCGGCGGCCACGACAGCGGCGGTGGCCGGCACGGCGGCGGCAGCACCGCCGGGTCGGGCTCCACCGCGAGCGGGACGAGCAGCAACTCGCCGGGGGTCGCCTCGGGCAACAACGTGCAGGTGCCGGTCGCCGCGCCGGTCAACGCCTGCGGCAACTCGGTCAACGTGGTGGGCCTCGGCAACCCGGCGTTCGGCAACGACTGCTCCCACACGACCGTCCAGCACCAGCACCCGGTCACCCCGCCGCCGGTCACCCCGCCCGGCCACGACTGCCCGCCCGAGCAGACCGGCGGCGAGCACAGCACCCCGCCGAGCCCCCCGGGCACCGACCGCACCGGCGGCCCCGGCGGCGACCTGCCCTCCACCCCCGCCACGCCGGTGACCGCCCCGACCACCCCCGCCCCCGCGGTCCAGGCCCGGGCCGCCGCCGTCACCGAGCAGGCGCAGCTGGCCTCCACCGGAGCGTCCGGCCTGGAGATCATCGCCCCGGCCGGCATCGCGCTGCTGCTCGGCGGCGGCGTGCTCTACCGCCGCTCGCGCTCCCTCGCCCGCCGCTGAGGGCCGCCGGGCGGCCGGGGAAGCCCCCGCTCGCCCGCCGAGGGCCGCCGGAGCGCGTCCGGTAACGCCTGAACAGCGCTGACGCCCGCGCCCGGGCACCCCGCCGCACGGAGCAGGACCGCGGGGTGCCCGGGCGCGGGCGCGCAGTGAACGTGAGCATGGGCAGAGCGGGCGACGAGGCGGGACGGGGCGCGGTGCTCGCTACCAGCTGGAACGGACCTGCCGGATGATCCGTCGCTTCAACCGGACCGTGCGGCTGCCGTCGGGGAACAGCCGGAGCCGGTCGAGCTCCCAGTTCCCGTACTCGGCGTGCTCGGTCAGGAGCTGGCGGGCGGCGTTCCTGGTGGTGCCGCGCGGCAGGCGGAGCGACTGGTACTCGTACTCCGGAAGCCGGACCGTTTTGGTAGGGATCAAGGCGTCTCCTCCACTGCTGTGCCGCCTGCAAGCCTACGGCGCATCGCCGACATGTCGACGGTTCGGGCGCGGCCCGCCCGGTCGGACGGTCCGAGCCTCGCCCCGGCCGGAGCTGATCGTCAATCAGTTTTCCGGTACCGGAAGCAATACCCGCGCCGGAGCGTGCCGATGCGCGGCCGGGAGCCGCCGTCGGACGGCCCGCAGGAGGTCGGAAGCACCCGGGGGAGCTGCGGGAGGGAGACGGGAGGGACGCGGGAGGGGCGTGGGAACCGCCCGCGACGCGGGTCGCAGAAGCACGCGGAACGGACATCGAGGGTGAACTTGCCCGGTTTTAGCGGCTGTAGGTGACAACCGCTGTGCGTGTCGTCGCCGGGTGGAGATAGCGTCTGCACCATGTCTGATGCCGCGCAGCTGACCATCACCGAGGTACGGGCCGCCGCAGAGGCGGTCAAGGCCGCCATCGACCGCCACCTGCAGGCCGTCTCCAACTCCACCGAGCCCGGCGATCCGGTCGTCGTCCACGCGTACGAGGAGCTCGCGGCGGCTGCCGTCGCCTACGACCAGATCCTGTACGAGGTCTACGACGAGGTCACCCCCTTCGAGATCCCCGGCGACGACGCCGGGTCCGGTTACCAGGGGCCGGACCACCCCGAGGCGATCAGCGTGCTGATCCGCCGCGACTACCTGATCACCGACCCGAAGCGGCTGCGGGCCCAGGCCGAACGGGTCGACGAGTCGCTCGAACCGGGTGCGGGCACCGAGGGCGAGGTGACGGCGGCGATCGGCGTGCTGTTCGGCGAGTACGAGCCGGACGAGATCGCGGCCCGGGCCGAGGAGTTCGGCCTGGAGGAGGGCGACTCCACGCTGTGGGTGTCGGCCGCCGAGCCGTCCGACCCCGGCGAGTGGCTGCCCGAGCCGTTCGACGGGGCCGACCCGGAGCTGCTGATCTGCCGCTTCGACGTCAGCGAGGTCTACGACGACGAGCTCGACGAGCTCTGAGCCGTCCGGCGGCCGGTTGCCGACGTGCCCGCCGCGACCCGCGGCGACCCGCCGCCCGCCGCCGCCCGGCCCCGGGTGGCGGCGGGCCCGCAGGGCCGGCAGCCGGCATCAAGGCCCGGGAGCGGGGAGGCGGTCGGCCGGCCGGAGCCCGTCCGGTCGGCGATCGGTGAACGGCGATCGGTGAACGGTGACGCGTCCGGGAGGCCGGAGCGCGGTCGCAGAGGTGGTGCACGGTGCGGTTCCGGCTTCCCGGGGCACCGGCGACCGCCCGGGCGACCGGCGACGACGGGCTGCCGCACCAGTCGTTGCAGAACCTCGCCCCGGTCCGCAACGAGCACGGCCGCCACGCCGACGCCCGCGACCTGGTGGTCGAGACGCTAGCCGCCCGCGAGCGGATCGGCGCCGGGGCCGCCGTCGCGGACACCCGGCTGAGACCCGCCCGGGTGCTGCCACGCCTCGGCGAGCACCGGCAGTCGTTCGAACGCGGCGCGGGCCCGCTCGCCGTCGCCGCCGCTTCAGCGACCTGCCGGTGGTCGGCCGGGCGATCGACCGGATGAGCGATCGACCGGATGGGCACGGCCCGGATGTCCCAAGGGCGGGCGGCGGAGGTCGGGGAATACCGGGAGAAGGCGGCCCGGGGCTTCACCGGAATCGGCAGCGTGGGGGCCGAAACGGTGCGCCGACGGCTGGCCGAGCACTTCTCCCGCCCCCTTTCCCCGCCCGCCCGATGCCCGCTCCCCGGCCACCCCGTGCCCGGCCGCCGACCGCCCGGTCCCGGTGCGTTTCGGAATCGTCCTGGGGCGGCCCGCCACTCGTTTTCTCCTCGCCCCCTACTCGTCCGCCGCCCGACCGCCGAATTCCGGCGCGGTGCGGATCACCGGGCGAAATCACGGTTCGCACCGATGGGATTTCGGCTACCGTCCGAGCGGCAACGGAACGGCATTCCGGCGGCTCCGTACCGAGGGAACGGAACACCCGGAGCGCGGTCGCCGGTGCCTCCGTGCGTCGTACGGGCGATTGCTGCCGGTCCACGGCGGGCGAAGGACGGAGAGCGCCTCGACGCTGGGGCGCCAGGGGGGATTGCGGCGGCTCTCCTCCCACCAGGGCCTCGGCGAAGTCCTTTGGTGTGCGGTTTGTGCGTGATGGGCGCAGGCGCCGCCGGGGTTCGGCGGTGCCTGCGCGTGCGTTGTTCAGGTGTTGATGGGGCTGCCGAGTTCGGTGGCCAGGGCGTCGAGCTGGGTACGGGTGCCGCTCTCGCGCCATTCGGGGTTGTCGTGTCCGTCGAGGTAGGTGCCCTGGTCGGTCAGGATGAGACGGGTTCCCTCGCCCTCCGGCAGGAACTGCACGGTCACGAGGTTGACGGAGATGCGGGTGCCGTCGGCGTGCATCTGGTTGGTCGACACGATCCGCTCGCCGCTGACGATGTCCTGGAAACGGGCCTCGTAGGTGAACACCGGGCCGCCCTCCTTGCCTCCACTGGTGCGCTCGACGCCGCCCTCGGTGAAGTCGAGGTCCATCGGGGTGCCGGCGGTGCCGTTGAACCACCGGGTCTTGGCGACCGGGTCGGCCCAGGCCGCGAAGACCCGGGCGGGTGCCGCGTCGTAGAGGCGCTCGATGACGAAGGTGCCGTGGGTCACGCTGCGCTGGGTCATGTGCTGCTCCGTTCGGTGGAAGTGGTCGATGTGTCGGTGAGGCGGTCGCCCAGTCTGTCCAGGCGGCTCTCCCAGGAGGTGCGGCGTGCGGCGATCCACTGTTCGGCCTCTCGAAGGACGGCCGACTCGATGTGGCAGGTCCGCACGCGGCCGACCTTCTCGGAACGTACGAGTCCGCTCGCTTCCAGCACCTGGACGTGCTGGAGGACCGCTGCCAGGGACATGGGCAGGGGTGGGCCAGTTCGCTCACCGTGGCGGGTCCGCGGATGAGCCGGTCGACCAGCACTCGGCGAGTGGGGTCCGCCAGGGCTTGGAAGACCCGGTCCAGCGAGACTTCATGGTTAAGCATGTGCTTGAGTTTATTGGACTGCGCCCTTTGGTCAAGGACTTGCTTGACTATCAAGCAATGCGAGTCGCCCTGGCCTGGTCGATCCGCCCGGCGTGGCATCGCCGGCCCTGCCCGCGGCGACTTCGAGATCAGGCGAGGCCGAGCAGGGCGAGTACCCGTTGCGGTTCGCGGGCGTTGCGGCGCAGGTCGGCTGCGATGGCGGCGCATCCGCGATCCATTCGCCCACCGCCAGCAGGGACGTCGCGCCAGCCGGGACCGCGCACGCAGTCAGGGCCAGGACGACGGCCAGTGCATGTCGTACGCCGCGCGGATCGCGCGGGTCCGGGACCCGGGCAAGCCGCTCCAGCAGACCAGGCACCTCCATCGGACCGACACCGGGCTGTAGTCGGAGCTGGTCGAAGGCAGGCGGGATCGGCCCCGACACATCGGCAAGCACGGTCTTCCCTGCAGGTCACGGGACGTAGAGGACTCCATGATCCTGGGAGTCCGCGCCACCCTGTTTCCACCCCGACCACCTGACAGACCGTCACCAACCTGACAGCAGTCGACTACGCCGAAGCCCTGCTCCTCCCACCGGAGCCGGTCGAACGGCCGGCCCGGCAGCAGCGTGTACGTCGTTCCACGGGTGGGGCGGTGGGGGAGCACGGTGCCCCCCACCGCCCCACCCGTGGTCTCACTGGTCGGTGAGGACCGTCCGCAGCCGCGTGGTGCGGTCCTGCGCGGGCCGCTCGGCGACGGCCTGGGCGAGCGCCGGGCCGGCCGCGTGCACCACCGACAGGTGCCGCTCCGCGCGGCCGAACGCCGAGTACACCCACTGCCTGGTCAGCTGCCCGGACGTCTCCGGCGGCAGCACCACGACCACCGCGGGCCAGCGCCGCCCGACCGCCTGATGGGCCGTCACCGCCCAGCCGTGCCGCAGCTTCCCGGCCTGCGCCGGGGTCAGCGTGATCCGGCCGCCGTCGGCCAGCTCCACGTGCAGGCCGCTCGCGTCGCCGTCCAGCACCCGCCCGGGCAGGTTGACGCCCAGCGCGGGGAGTGCACCACCCGGTCGCCCGGGTCGAAGCCGCCGAACCGGCCGGGGCCGGGGTTCAGCCGGGCCTTGGCGGCCGCGTTCAGCGCCCGGGTGCCGGCCGGGCCGCCGTGCCCCTGGGTCAGCAGCACGGTCTGCTCGGACGGGACGGACAGCGCCCGCGGGATCGAGTCGGTGAGCAGTTGGACGGCCCGGTGCACGGCCTCCCCGCCGTCCTGCGCGGTGAGGATCACCACCTCCTTGTCCGGGGCGTCCACCGGCTGCAGCTCGCCGACGCCGACCCCGGACACCAGCTCGCCGATCGGACCGAAGTCCGGCGTGCGGGACGCCACCACCGGGCACGCCCGGGCGGCCAGCAGGTCGGCGAAGAACCGGCCCGGACCGGCCGACCACAGGCCGCCCGGGTCTCCCGACAGCACCAGCCGGGCGCCGTCCGGCAGCGCCTCCAGCAGCGTCGCCGCGGTCTCCACGTCCAGCAGCGGGGCGTCCAGCACCACCAGCACGTCCAGCGCGAGGGTGCCGTCCACCGCGCGCGGTACGTCCGCGCCGTACAGCAGGTCGTTCAGGGTGCCGATCCGCCCGGCTGCGGGGGAGCCCGCGGGCAGCAGCGCCGCCAGCGCGTCCCGCCCCTGGCCGGTCCAGGCCACCGCCCGGACCCGCAGGCCCAGCCCGGCGGCGGCGTGCAGCAGCGCGACCGGCTCGGCCCGGGCCGCCTCCCCGCCGGTGTGCAGCACCAGCCCGGAACCGGCCACGGCCCGGACCAGCTCCTGCGCGGACCGCGGGGCCGCCGCCGCGGCGGCCTCCCAGGCGGCCGGACCGGGCTGCGCGGGGACGCCGCCCTCGGCGCCGCCCGCGTCCTCGGGTCCGTCCTCGGGTGCGTCCTCGGGCTCTTCCCCGTCCTCGCCGGGCGCGAAGGTGGACAGCAGCCGGACCAGGCCCTCGCCCAGGCTCTCCTCCGCCAGCGCCAGGCGCTCCAGGGCGAGCACGGTGCGGACGGGCGACTCCTCGTCCTCGTCGTGGCTGCCGGGCGGCAGCGGCAGCTCCTCCTGGAACGGCATCACCCGCCCGTCCTCCAGCGCCGCCTGCAACGCGCCCTCCGGGTCCGGGACGTGCCGGGCGCGCAGGCCCTCGGCGACCTCGCCGATCTCCTGCGCCGAGTGCCCGTGCAGCGCGGCCTGCTCCAACAGCCAGGCCACCAGCGCCCGGGAGCGGCGCGGGTCGTCCGGCCGGGCCCCGGGGCCGAGCAGCGTCTTGGCGAAGCCGTCGGCGTGCTCGGGCCGCACGCCGGGCAGCGAGAGCACCGCCCACGGATCTTCGCGGAGCTGCTCGGCCGCGCCCTCGCCGAACTCGGCCAGTGCCGCCGGGGCCAGCTCGGCGGGCGCGCCGCCGACCGCCAGCACCTCGCCGACGGCGGCCAGCGCGGCCTTGCGCTGCGCGTCGTCGAGCGGGACGTCGGACCGGGCGGCGGGAGCGCTCGGACGGCGGACCGGACGCTCGGACGGGATGTCAGCGGGCTTGCCGGCAGCCGCTCCACCAGGTACGTCGGCGGGGACGTCGGACGGCTGCTCGGGCGTCTCGTCAGCGGTGGGCGCGTCAGCGGACGGCTCGCCAGCAGAGGAACCGTCAGCGGACGCCGCGTCGCCGGTGGACTCGTGCGTAACGGTCTCGTCCGTGGCGGTCCCGCCCGTAGCGGTCCCGTCAGCGGCCGACAGGTCGGTGTCACGCGGACGGGGCGGGGCGACGATGTCGTTCGCGTTGATCGCGCCGATCGCCTTGGCCAGCGCGGCCACCGCGGCGGCGCGCTGCTCGCCGGTGAGCGGCGCGCCGGCCGGCCGCGCGGCGCCGTCGTCCGGGGCGCCAGGGCCCGCCGGGGGCTCCGGGGTGCCCGTCGGCTCGGCCGGGCTCTCCGCCTGGCTGTCCGCCCGGCGCTCGGCCGGGCTCTCCTCGGGGGTGGTCATCGCGGGAAGGCTCCTTCGACGGGCGGGGCGGCTACAGCTCCGTCCAGCCCTGGTCCGGGTAGCGGTGCACCGGGGCGGACACGTCGTCCAGCGCAGCGCGGATCTCACCCGGAAGCGTAAGGGCCTCGACCGACAGCGAGGACTGCAGCTGGGCGGCGGTGCGGGCGCCCAGCAGGGTGGCCGACACGCCCGGGCGGTCGCGGACCCAGGCGAGCGCCACCTTGAGCGGGGTGGAGGCGAGCCCGTCGGCGGCGGTGGCCAGCGCGTCCACGATCCGCCGGGAGGTCTCGCCCAGGTAGGGCTGGACCGAGCCGGTGGGGTGCGGGGAGGCGCCGCGCGACTCGGGGGGCACGCCGTGCCGGTACTTGCCGGTCAGCACGCCCCGGCCGAGCGGCGAGCAGGCCAGCAGGCCGACCCCGGCGTCCTGCGCGGCGGGCAGCGCCTCGCGTTCGATGCCGCGCTGGAGCAGCGAGTACTCCAACTGGACCGAGGCCAGCGGGGTGGAGCCGGGCAGCGCGTGCTGGCGGGCCGCGGACTTGGCGAGCTGCCAGCCGCTGTACTGGCAGACCCCGACGTACCGGGCCCGGCCGGAGGAGACCGCCAGGTCGAGCGCGTGCAGGGTCTCCTCGGTGGGGGTGACCGGGTCGTGCGCGTGCACCTGCCACAGGTCGACGTGGTCGGTGTTCAGGCGGCGCAGCGAGCCGTCCAGGGCGTTCAGCAGGTGGCCGCGGGAGGTGTCGTGGCGGCGGGTGCCGGGCAGCGCGCCCGCCTTGGTGGCGATCACCAGCTCGGAGCGCGGGACCAGCCCGTCGGTCAGCCGGGACAGCAGGTACTCGGCGCCGCCGTCCGCGTACACGTCGGCGGTGTCGACCAGGGTGCCGCCCGCGTCCACGAACGCCTTCAACTGCTCGGCGGCCTCGTGCTCGTCGGTGTCCCGGCCCCAGGTGAGGGTGCCCAGGCCGAGCCGGGAGACCCGCAGGCCGGTCCGGCCGAGCTGTCGCTGTTCCATCGCGCCCTCCGTCATGCCTGCTGTGCCGACGGTGTCGGCGCAGGTCGGGGGCGGTGCCCCCCACGTGCTGTGAGGGTAGCGGCGAAACCCCCCGGGGCCCGGGACGACCCGCACGGACGACGTGTCCGCGCGCCGCGCCGCCGTCCGCCCGCCGGTGTGGCCCGCACCGCCACTACCGGTCAGTAGCATGGCCTTCGGCAGGACGGCTACGCTCACCGCACCACCCGACTGGAAGGCTTGGGCACATGCGACTCGGGATCAACCTCGGCTACTGGGGACTCGGCCTGGACGCCGACAACATCGCGGTCGCCCAGGAGGCCGACCGCCTCGGCTACTCCGTCTGCTGGGCCGCCGAGGCGTACGGCTCGGACGCCGCGACCGTGCTGTCCTACGTCGCCGCGAAGACCGAGCGGATCGACGTCGGCTCGGCGATCTTCCAGATCCCGGCCCGCACCCCGGCGATGACCGCGATGACCGCCGCCACCCTGGACACCCTCTCCGGCGGCCGGTTCCGGCTCGGCCTCGGCGTCTCCGGCCCGCAGGTCTCCGAGGGCTGGTACGGCGTCAGGTTCGACAAGCCGCTGGCCCGCACCCGCGAGTACGTGGAGATCATCCGCAAGGCGATGTCCCGCGAGCGCCTGGTGCACGACGGCGCCCACTGGACGCTCCCGCTGCCCGGCGGCCCGGGCAAGCCGCTCAAGCTCACCGTCCATCCGGTCCGCGAGCACATCCCGCTCTACATCGCCTCGATGGGCCCGAAGAACCTCGAACTCACCGGCGAGATCGCCGACGGCTGGCTCGGCCTGTTCTTCTCCCCCGAGCACGCCGCCCTCTCCGTCGACGCCCTCGCCGCCGGCCGCGCCAAGGCCGGTCGCACCCTGGACGGCTTCGACCTCTGCCCCACCGTCAACATCGCCGTCGGCGACGACGTCCGCGCCGCCGCCGACACGCTGCGCGACTACACCGCCCTCTACCTCGGCGGCATGGGCAGCAAGGAGAAGAACTTCTACAGCCAACTCGCCCGCCGGATGGGCTTCGAGCAGGCCGCCGACGAGGTCCAGACCCACTACCTGGCCCGCGACAAGGCCGCCGCCGCGGCCGCCGTCCCGCACGACTTCATCGACGCCACCGCCCTCCTCGGCGACACCGCCCGCATCGCCGACCGCATGCAGTCCTACGCCGCCGCCGGCGTCACCACGCTCACCCTCGCCCCGGCCGGCTGGACCCTGGACGAGCGCATCGCCGCCCTGCGCACCGGCGTCGAGGCCCTGGAACGCGCCGGGCTGGCCTAGCCGTCCTCCCGCCGCCGCCGGCCCGTACGCGCGCGACGGCCCGCACCGGGTGGTGCGGGCCGTCGTCCTGCGGGTTCCGGCGCTGCTGTTCCCGGGCTCAGCTTGCCGCGGCCTCCAGGAGTTCGGGTTCGGCCTCGGCGGGCGGGGTGGACTTCCGGGTGACGGCCTTGATGACCGGGGCGGCGAGGGCGGTGGTGACCAGGGCCATCAGCACCATCGAGGAGTAGAGCGGGACGGTGAGCAGCCCGAGGTTCAGGCCGATGCTGAGCAGGACGAGTTCGGTCACGCCCCGGGTGTTCATCAGCGCGCCGATCACGGTGGCGTCGCGCCAGCCCGTGCCGGTGGCCCGGGCGGACAGCGTGACGGCGCCGAGCTTGCCGACGCAGGCCACCAGCATGATCAGGCCGGCCTGGGCGAAGCCGCCGAGGGAGAGGGTGGTGAGGTCGACGGAGAGGCCGGTGACCACGAAGAAGACCGGCATCAGCAGGCGGCTGACCGACTCGAACGGGGCGTGCACGGCGCGCTGGAGCAGGCTCTGCTCGGGGCGGGGCATCGCGGTGCCGAACATGAACGCGCCGAAGATCGCGTCGATGCCGATGTGCGCGGTGGTGTAGGCGGAGAGGAAGACGCCGGCGGCGATCAGCGGCGCGGCGTACGGGAGGTGCCGGGAGCGCATCCGGGTCGCGGCGGCGGCCAGCAGCGGGCGGACCAGGCCGAACAGGACGGCGAGGTAGAGCGCGGACCAGCCCATCACGCCGAGGAAGCCGCCGATGCCGCCGGTGTTGGTGAGGGCGACGACGACGGCGAGCATGCACCAGGCGAGCAGGTCGTCGGCGGCGGCCAGGCCGAGCGAGAGGTTGCCGAGGCGGGTGCCGCGCAGGCCCTGGTCCTCGACGATGCGGGCCAGCACGGGCAGGGCGGTGATGGACATCGCGAGGCCGAAGTAGAGCGCGAACCCGGTGTCGGAGACGGGGCGGCCGCCGGTGCTGAGGGCCGGGTGCTCCAGGGTGCGGGCCAGCAGGAAGCCGAGCACCAGGGGGACGGCCAGCGAGGTCGCCCAGATCGTCCCGGCGGAGGCGAGCCGGCTCCGGACGAAGCGGGTGTCGAACTCCCAGCCGATGCCGAACATGAAGAGCAGCAGGCCGACCTGGGCGACCACGCTCAGGTAGGGGCGGACCTCGGGCGGGAAGAGGTGGGCGGGCAGGTTCCCGGGGAACAGGCCGAGCAGGCTGGGGCCGAGGCAGATGCCCGCGGCCATCTCGCCGACCACGGCGGGCTGGCCGAAGCTGCGGCAGAGCAGGGTGACGCCCACGCCGACGGCGAGGGCGAGCGAGAGACCGCTGAGCGCGGTGACGGAGATCGACTGGGCGGCGGACACGGGGTTCTCCAACCTGCCGTGGGCGTGGGGAGCGGGGCGTGGAGCACGGGGCGTGGGGAGGGGGAACGCGGGGAACGGGGCATGGGGAACGCGGGGAACGCGGGGCGGGGCATGCTGCGGCGGCCCCCGGCGGTGGGCCGGGGGCCGCCGTTCTCGCGGGTGCGGCGGGCGGTGGGTCAGCCGCCGAGCAGCTTGTCGAGCAGGGCCCGGCCCTCGGGCCAGTCGCCGAGGCCCGACTCGGCGTTGATGTGGCCCTTGTGGCCGACGTCGACCAGCTCGGCGCCGAAGAGCGCGGCGTCGGCGGTGGCGTGCTCCGGGGAGCCGTACGGGTCGTCCTGGCTGCTGACCACGAGCGAGCGGAACGGCAGCCGGCCGTGCCGGGCGGAGTCGAAGCCGGTGGCCTGGGTGGGGAACGCGGGGCCGTCGACGTCGGGGACGGCGACCAGGAGCGCGGCGGTGATCTCCTCGTCCCGGTGCTCGGCGGCCCACTCGGCGACCAGCGTGCAGCCGAGGCTGTGCGCGACCAGGACCTTGGGGCCCGGGACGGCGCGCAGGGCGGCGTCGAGTTCCGCGACCCAGGTGTCCCGTTCGGGCTCGTCCCAGGAGGTGTGCTCGACCCAGACGGCGCCGTCGGTCCGGTCGCGCCAGAGCGACTGCCAGTGGTCGGGGCCGGAGTTGCCGATCCCGGCGACGAAGACGTGGGTGGGAGGGTTCATGGTCAGACCTCGTACTCGACGCCGACGCCGTCGAAGCGCAGGCGGTCCTGGACGACGACCCGCTCGTCGTTCTTGTCGTAGCCGGTCAGCAGGCCGGCCTCCATCAGCCGGATCACGATCTGCGAGCTGATCTCCTGCTTGCCGGTGTCGTTGAGCTGCTTGATCAGGCTCTTGTAGCCGACGGTCTCCTTGGTCACCAGCTGGAAGATCTCCCGGTGCACCTCCTCCACCGGGAACTTGATCATGTCGAGGCCGTCCTCGTTGGCGAGGACCTGCTTCTGCTCCAGCCGGAAGGAGTGCGGCTCGACCTTGTAGTAGGGCTTGAGCAGCACCTCCTCGCCGGTCCAGGCGAGCCGGGTGATCCGGTTGAGCTGCTTGGTGAGCGCGCCGATCCACTGCACCCGGGCCGGGTTCAGCTCCTCGTCGGAGAACTCCGAGCTGAGCTCGGTGCGCTGGTGCCGGCCGATGGCGATCATCGTGGCGGCGCGGTCGCGGAAGTCGGCCACCGACCCGGTGGGGTTGGCGGCGCCGCCCTCGACCAGGCGCTCGAACCACTTCTTGCGGCTGAGCCGCTCGTCGTCGGACTCGGTGATCCGGCGCTTGCGCCAGAACTCGGACTCCGGCTCGGTGTAGGAGGCGAAGGTGTAGAACGAGGCCAGGAACTCGTGGTACTGCTCGTAGGTCTCGCGGTAGCTGCGGTTGTACCAGGCGTGGACGGCCTCGGCCTCCTCCGGGTCGCCGGTGATCCGGTCGATCGCGGAGGCGGCGCTGACCGCGGACTGGGTGGCCAGGTGCACGCCCTGGGAGAACAGCGGGTCGGTGAAGCAGGCGGCGTCGCCGACCAGGAAGTAGCGGCCGGCCGAGACGTGCTCGGAGTCGTACGACCAGTCGTGGACGATCCGGGTCTCGTCGATCGGCTCGGCGTCGCCGAGCAGCGCGACCGCGCGGGTGGCCTTGGCCAGCGTCTTGCGGTAGAACGCGTCCGGGCCGAGCTCCTTGACCTCGGCGGCCTTGGACCGGTCGACCACGACGCCGACGCTCAGCACGTCGCCCTTGAGCGGGATGACCCAGACCCAGCCGTCCTCGAAGGTGATCGAGTAGGTGGTGCCCTTGAGCCCGCCCTCGAACGGGTCCTTGCGCTGGAAGTAGTTCCAGACCGCGAAGTTCTTGTAGAACTCGTCGTAGCGGCGCACGCCGAGCTGGCGGGCCAGCGGGCTGCCCGCGCCGCCCGCGTCGACCACGAAGTCGTACTCCGCGGTGCGGGTGCCCTCGCCCTCGCGGATCGTCAGGGTGACCCGGTCGGCGGCGGAGACGTCCACCTTGGCGACGGCGGTGCCCTCGTGGACGGCGACGCCGCGCTCGCGGACCTCGTCCAGCAGCAGCTGGTCGAACTCCTCGCGCTTGACCTGGATGGCGTGGTCGAAGATCCACGGGGCGGTGCGGGCGGTGGCGAAGGAGAAGGTCCAGGGGGCCTGGTCCTGGCCCCACAGGAAGGTCGCGGAGGGCTTCTTGACGAAGTCCCGCTCGTCGAGCTTCTCCTGGAGGCCGAGCCGGTTGAGGATCGACAGGGTGCCCGGCAGGAAGGACTCGCCGACCCGGTAGCGCGGGAACCGGCCCTTCTCGAACACCTCGACCTCGTGGCCCAGCTTCTGGAGGCTCAGGGCCGCCACACAGCCGCCGGGGCCTGCTCCGATGACGGCGACCTTCGCTCGGTTCATGGTGGGGTGGTGCCTTTCTGTGGGGTGGTTCGGTCGGGGTTCCTGGCCCGGGGCGGTGGCCGCTCAGGGCAGCGGGAGCGCCTTGACGCGGTTCGCCGCGAGGTAGGTGTGCCGGCTCGGCGCGTCCTCGAACAGCACCAGGCCGGCCTGGAACCGGCTCGCGCTGCCGACGGCCACCCCGGGGGCGACCGTGCAGCTCAGGCCGAAGAAGTTGTCGTCGCCGACGGTGACGCTGTTGCCGCAGTGGAAGTTGGGCGCGAGGAAGTTATTGGCGCCGATGGTCGAGTGGTTGCCGATGCTGGCGTGGTTGTGGACGACCGTGTGCGCGCCGACCACGGCGCCCGCGCCGACGTGGCAGAACGGGCCCACCACCGTGCCGGGCCCGGTCAGCGCCGCCGGGTCGACCACCGAGGTCGGGTGCACGAGGTTCTCGGCGACCAGGGCGTGCGCGTCCACGAAGCAGTCGATCAGCTCGCGCCGCCGCACCGGATCGGCGGTGGCCAGCAACACCCGGGTGCCGGGCTCCGGCCGGTACCCGTCGAACGGGACGCGCAGCCCGGCGGGGGCGTGCGCCTCCTCGCCCGCCAGGTCGAGGTACCGCTCGACCGGCCCGAGGCCCGCGTCCCGCGCGTACCGGGCCAGCTCGACGGCGAACTTCCCGGCACCGATCGCCAGCAGGCCGCTCACGGCAGGATCCGCTTCTTCTTGAACCGCTCGGAGACGGTGACGGCCTCGACCAGGTTGACCTTGGTCGGGATCTTGAACGGGTCGACCCTGCCGGTGAGGAACGCGACCACGTGCTTGCGCAGTTCGGCCCGGGTGGGCGTGCCCACCGGCGTGACGTCCACGCAGACCGACTGGCCGGTGATCGCGTTGGGGCGGCCGTACACCGTGCAGTCGGCGACCATCGGGCTGGCCAGCAGCAGCGACTCCAGCTCCAGCGGGAGGACCTTCTCGCCGCCGACGTTGATCACCTCCTTGGCGCGGCCCTTGATCTTCAGGTAGCCGTCCGCGTTCTCCTCCACCAGGTCGCCGGTGCGGAACCAGCCGTCCTCGGTGAGCGAGTCGCTCGGGTAGTTGAGGTAGCCCAGGAACTGCGTGCTGCTGCGCAGTTGGAGCTCCCCGTCGACGATCCGGTGCTCGACGCCCGGGTCCTCGATCCGGAAGAAGGTGCTGCGGGAGGACTCGCTGGTGGTGGTGGAGATGCCGGTCTCGCTGGTGCCGAAGGTCTGCAGCAGCCGGGCCGCCGGGAAGGCCGCGCCGACCCGGGCCAGCAGCTCCTCCGGCATCGGCTCGGTGCCGTAGCTGATCATCCGCAGGCTGCTCAGGTCGTACTTCTCGTGGAAGCCGGCGATCAGGATCAGGTTGAGGAAGGTCGGGCTGGTCGGCAGCAGCCGGATGCGGTGCTCCTGGATCAGCGCGCAGATCTCCTCCGGCGTGCGCTGCCGGGGCAGGATCGCGGTGCCGCCCAGGCGCAGCACGCCGAGCAGCGAGTTGATGCCGCCGATGTGGTCGAACAGCAGGAACATCAGGATCGGGGCGGGCCGGCCGGCCGTCCGGGGCCGCTTGCCGAGCTTCTCCAGCACCAGCGCGTCCAGGTCGTGCAGGATCGCCTTCGGCGCCCCGGTGCTGCCGCTGCTGAGCAGCACCAGGCCGGACGCGCCGCGCTCCACCAGGCCGGCGTAGCCCGCGGCCGGGGCGTCGGGCACGCCGGCCACCGGCTCGACCGTGACGCCGTCCGCGCCGACCCGCAGCAGGTGGCGCGGGGAGCAGGACTCGGTGACGGTGGCCAGGGTCGCCTCGGTCAGGGTGACCACCGGGACGGCGACGGCGCGGTGCAGGTGCAGCGCGAGCAGCGCGGCGATCGAGCGGAACGAGAAGTCGCCGTTCAGGATCACGGCCTGGTGCGGCCGCACCCCGGCGGCGTCCAGCTCCTTGAGCCGCAGCCGCACCTCGTCGGCGAGTTCGGCGTAGCCGTACCGCTCGTCGCCGTGCACGACGGCGGTGCGGTCGCCCAACTCGTCCAGCCGGTCGAGGAGTTCGGACCGGCCGGGACCGTCGGGGCCGGCCGGGAGGTCGTGCGGGTCGTGGGGTTCGGCTGTTTCGTACGTCACGTCAGTGCACTCCGCCAAGGAATAGTGTCTCGCCGGTGACGAACCGGGACTGCGGTGAGAGGAGGAACTCGACGGGTCCGACGACGTCGTCGGTGTCGCACATCCGCTTGATGGCCTGGCGCTGGACCAGGGCGTCGATCTTCTCGGCCGGCACCGTCCGGGTCAGGGCGGTGCGCACCGGCGGCAGCCCGAGTCCGTTGACCCGGATGCCGAACTCGGCCAGCTCCTTGCTCATCACCCGGGTGAGCTGCTCGACGGCCGCCTTGCTGGCGGAGTAGAGCAGTTGGCCCTCCAGCGCCCACGGCACGGCGACCGTGGAGACGTTGAGGATCGCGGGGGACGGCTCGGTGCTCCGGCGGAGGAGTTTGACGGCCTCCCGGGAGCAGCTGAGGACGGCGAAGAAGTTGACGTCGAACAGGTGCCGGGCGGTCTCGTCGGGGGTGAGCATGAAGTGGTTCATGGTCGCCACCCCCGCGTTGTTGACCACCGCGTCGAGCGAGCCGTGGCTGGCCCGCAGCGAGCGGAACAGCGCCTTGACCTGCCGGGGGTCGGTGAGGTCCGCCTCGTGGTGGGTGTACTCCGGGTGCTCGATGGTCGACGGCCGGCGGCTGCACCCGACGACCCGGTGGCCGAGGTCGAGGAAGTGCCGGGCGAGGGCCTTGCCGATGCCGGTGCGGGTGCCCGTGATCAGGATGATCATGTCTGCGCTGTCGGCCGCGGGGCCGTCCGCCCTAGGCCCCCTGCCCGGCCAGCTCGCCCTCGCCGCGGGCCAGCGCCAGCTCCTCCTCGATGAAGGCGATCAGGCGGCGGCCGCTGCTGAACGGGCTGACCCGGCGGGAGACGGCCTTCGCCGAGGTGAGCGAGATCTCGACGTCGAACTCGTCCTCCAGCGCCTCCTCGACCAGCACCAGGAAGTTCACCAGGTGCATCGAGTCGAAGACCCCGGCGTCGCCGTACAGGCAGACCTCCCGCAGGTCGTCGGTCGGGATCTTCTCCTCGCGGCGTTCGTTCAACTCGTCGACGACGCCGGCGAGCAGTTCGAGGAGCTGGTCCTCCATGGCGGTTCCTCTCAGGTCGGTCAGGGGTCTGCGCCCGGCGGGCGGCAGGGGCGGGGGAGTGGCTCAGTGCTGGGCGGCGGGCTCGGACGCCGGTTCGTCCGCGGGGCCGTCCGCGGGCCCGGCCGCGGGCTCGGCCGCAGTCGCGTCCTGCGGCGGGAGTTCGGCCCGGGCGAGCCGGCCGCCGAGCACGCTCACCGCGGCGGCGGTGCCCAGGAACAGCACGGCGAGGACGAGCAGCCCGGCGGTCTCCCGGGCGAGCAGCAGGCCGAGCAGGGCGGGGCCGACGATGCCCGCGGCCGAGGTGCCCAGGTTGAACACCGACAGGTACTCGGTGCGCCGCTCCTCGGGCGCGTGCCGGTACGACAGCTCCCAGCCGCCGGCGCCCTGGAGCAGCTCGCCGCAGGTGAGGACGGCGGTCGCGGCCACCAGCAGGCCGATGGTCAGCCAGCGGTCGGTGTGCATGGTGGCGATCAGCAGCAGACTGAAGGCGGCCAGCGCCAGCCCGGCGTTGCGCAGCGCGCGGGTGCCGTCCCGAGTGCTCTTGACGTTCTTGGCGAACGGCACCTGCAGGACGATCGCCAGGCCGGTGTTGACCGCGAACAGCGCGCTCAGCATGCCGACCGGGGCGTTGGTGGACTGCACGATCCACAGCGGCAGGCCGATGCCCAGCAGCACGGTGTGCAGGAACATCACCCCGTTGGCGGCCGTCAGGCCCAGGTAGCGGCGGTCCCGGCCGACCACGAGCAGCCCGGCGTGCCAGCGGGCCGGGGCCTTCTCGGCGAGCGCCTTCTCGACGGTGGCGGCGGCGGGTTCGGTCCGGAGCAGGCCGAACACGCCCGCCGCGGACAGGCACAGCACGGCGCCGATCAGCAGGACGGCGCGCAGCATCCCGGTGCCGCCGACGGCCAGGAACGGCGCGGCGGCCAGCGCGCCCGCCGACATGCCGACGTTGATGACGGAGCTGATCACGCCCAGGGTGCGGGTCCGGTCGGCCTCTCCGGCGACGCCGTTCACCAGCAGCTGCACCATCGGGAAGACCGGGCCCTGCGAGATCGCGAACAGCGAGGCGAACAGGGTGAAGGTGTACACGTCGTGGGTGAAGGCCAGCGCCGCGAACCAGGTCGCCCGCCACACCTGGAGGACGCGCAGCAGCCGCAGCGGCCCCCAGCGGTTGGCCAGCAGGCTGACCGGCACGGTGGTCAGGAAGCCCACCAGTCCGGCGATGGTCAGCCCGGTGCCGATCTGGGCGGCGCTCAGGCCGGCGCCCTTGAGGAAGTAGACGGTGCCGCCGGCCAGGTAGAGGCCGCTGCTGCTGGCGTACACGACCACGCCGGAGGCGATGATCCGGCCGCCCCGGCTGGGCAGCGTGTAGGTGCTCAGCAGCCTGCGCAGGACGCCGGTCACCGGCCCTCCTCCTGGTCGTTCGGGGTGGCGGACAGCGGCTCGACCTCGGCGCGGACCAGGGCCGCGGCGCGGTCCAGGACCTCCCGGCACTCCTCGGGGTCTCCCCGGTGGCGATCACGGCGGCCAGCCGCGGCACGATGCCGCGCGGCGGCAGCAGCAGCCGCGTCCCGGGCCCGGCCAGCGGCACGATCCGCTCGACGCCGGGCATGGCCGCGGCGGCGGCGGTGTCCAGCGCGCGGACGGTGCCGTCGTGCGCGGGGTAGAGGAAGCGCACCTCGGCGCAGCGGTCGTACGGCTGGGTGAGGTCGGGTTCCGCGCCGAGGGCGAGGTCCAGGGCGGCGGCGGTCAGGTCGACGCCGTTGGCGAGCCGGCCCAGCAGCGGGATGAAGTCGCCGCCGAGGCGGCCGTTCAGCTCGACCAGCCGGGGGCCGGCCGCGGTGAGCCGCACCTCGGCGTGGGTGACGCCGGTGGTGACGCCCAGCGCCCGGTGGGCGGCGGTGACCAGCTCGACCAGCTCCTCGGCCCACGGCTCGTGCCGCCAGGGCGCGGCGAGGTGGCCGACCTCCTCGAAGAACGGGTCGTAGCCGAGGCGCTTGCGCACCACGTTCACCGGGCGGACCCCGCCGTCCCGGACCACCGAGTCCACGCTGACCTCGGGGCCGTCGAGGTACTCCTCCAGGACCAGGCCGTCCAGCGCGTCCAGGCCGGGGTAGGCGGCGTCGGAGGCGTGGTGGTAGAGCGCCCGCAGCCGGTCGGCGTCCGGGGCGACCACCACGCCGACGCTGCCGGCCAGCGAGCGCGGCTTGACCACGACGGGGTAGCCGATCGCCCCGGCCGCGGCCAGCGCCTCCTGCGGGCCGTGCACGTGGGCGTGGCCGACCCCGGCGACGCCCTGCTCGGCCAGCAGCCGGCGGGTGGCGAGCTTGTCGCGGCAGTTGCGGGCCGCCTCGGGCGACATGTGCGGCAGGCCCAGGCGGTGGGCGGCCTCGGCGGTGGCCTCCAGCAGCACCTCGTCCCAGGTGAACACGCCGACCCGGCCGGTCCGCCCGGCGGCGGCCGCGCCGATCGCCCGGACCAGCTCCTCGGGGGTGGCGGCGTCCACCTGCCGGTGGCCGGTCAGGTAGCGCCGCTGCCAGTCGGCGTCGGTGGCGGTGACCAGGGCCAGCTCGGCGCGGGCCGCGGCGGCCTCGAAGGCGTACTCGCGGTAGGCCCGGCCGCCGCTGCCGACCAGCACCACCAGGTCGGGCGCGGACGGGTCGACCGGCGCGCACCGGAAGTCGAAGTCGGCGACGGTGTGCTCCACCGCGGCCCGCACCTCGGCGCTGCTCGCGCCGCGGAAGCGGAACCGCGCGCCGGAGTGCTCGTAGCCGGGCAGGTCGGCGAGCAACCGGCCGACCACGGGCACGCGTGCGGCGTACGGGCCGGCCGCCGTCCGAGCCGCCGTCCCGGCCCGGCTCCCGGCGGCGGTGACCCGGCAGGGGCGGGCGGCCGGGGTGGGCACCAGCAGCCAGCCGCCGCGCTCCCCGGCCGCCGGGTCGCCGCCGGTGCGGGCCGCCTCCGGCAGCGGCGCGTCCAGCTGGACGGCGAAGGCGGCCGCCATCAGGTCGACCCCGTGCACCTCCCGCCACAGGAACGGGATCTCCGCCCCGCCCGGGCGGGCGCCGACCTCCAGCACCTGCAGTTCGGGGGCGTCCGGCGGCCCGGACCGGAACAGCTCCAGGTGGAACACCCAGGCGCTGTCCGACAGGGCGCGCGTCACCCGGTCGGTGAACTCGCCGATCGCGGCCAGCAGTTCGGGGTCGTCCAGCTCCACCGAGCCGAGCGCCGCGCCCTCGGTGAAGCCCAGGCAGGTGTTCAGGTAGCCGGAGGCCCGCCAGGCTCCCAGCCCCGTCCCGGTGGCCACGCCGTCCACGTGCAGCACCTCGTGCGGCAGGTACGGCTGGACCAGCACCGGCACGTCCGGCGGGAAGGCGTAGGTGGCCAGTTCGGCCTCGTCGTCGAGCCGGGTGACGCCCGCGCTCGCCGTCCCGCGCACCGGCTTCACCAGTACCGGCCAGCCGTGCACGGCGGCGAAGGCGCGCACCGCGGCGTGGTCCGGCGCGGGCTCGGTCGCCGGGACGGGCACCCCGGCGGCGGCCAGCCGACGGGCCATCACCAGCTTGTCCCGGAACGGCGCGAGCCCCTCCGAGCGCTCGCCCGGGACGCCCAGCTCCTCGCGCAGCTCGGCCGCCATGTCCAGGTCGACCTCGTGCAGCGCCACCACCCGGGCGGGCGTGCCGAACTCCTCGACCAGCGCGGCCACGGCCTCCCGCACCGCCTTGCCGTCCTCGGTGCTGTCGACGATCCGCACCGCGGCCGCCCCCTCGGGCAGCGCGGGCGCGGCCCGGCGGGTCGTCACGTAGCTGACCCGGTGGGTGCGGTGGTCCAGGTAGGAACCGTAGTCCGCGTAACTGTCACTCCAGCGGTGGAGGACGACGACGTGTTCTGACACTTCCCCTCCCGGGGGAACGGCGGAGCTGGGGCAGGGAAAAGGCGGCGGCGCCGGAAAAGGGGGTGCCGGAGAGCGGGACGACCGAAGGCGGGGTTCCTGGAATTCGGGTGCCGGAGAGCGCGCCGGAAAGGAGGCGCGATGGAGCGGGAATTCGGTGGAAATCGGGCGCGGTGGAGCGGGCGTGCTATCCGGCCGATTCGGTCGATTCAGTCGGTTCGGCCGGTTCAGTCGGTTCGGCCGATTCGGCCGGTTTCGCGGCGGCCGAGACCAGGACGTCCTCCAGCGCGAGCAGGATCTCCGTCACCGCCTTGAAGTCCGCCGAGGAGGAATTCTCCCGCAGGGTGCTGGTGAGGGCGTCGCCGTCCTGCACCTGGAGGTAGAGCGGCGCCCCGATGTTGCGCCCGCCGGTGCCGGTCTCCATCGCGGAGTTCACCGGTGTCTGGTCCCGCTGGTACTCGCCGAGGTAGTTGAAGAAGTAGCGGAAGAACCCGCTGACCGACCCGGCGAAGGAGCCGTTGACGGTGCCCGTGTAGCTGTGCTCCGCACCCGCCAGCAGCGCGTCGTCGACGTTGTAGGCGGCGTGCTTGTACGAGCGGATCAGCTCCCAGTGGACGCGGGTGGCGAACGCGCCGAACTCCTCGTCCCGGGCGGTCTGCACCAGCAGCGGGATGATCTGGTTCTGGGCGGCCACCAGGCCCTCCCAGCGCGGGTCGCTGCGGTTGTTCGCGTAGACCGCGACCAGCACCCGCTCCTCGCCGGTGTGCCGCGCCAGCGCCGCGCAGAAGGCCGCCAGCAGCACCGAGGGCGCCGAGACGCCCAGGCGCTCGGCGAGCGTGCGCACCGCCTCGCCGGCCGGCACCGAACCGTGCCTGGCCCACCGGCTGGTGACCGCCTCCGGGGCCGCGTCCCGGGCCATCGGCGGGGCGTCGGCGAGCACCTGCCGCCAGTGCCGCAGCGCCGCCCGGCGGCGGTTGCCGCGGGCCTCGGACCACTGCTCGGCGGCCAGTTCGCGGCAGCTGGGGGCCGCGCCGGGCAGCTCCCCGCCCGCCACCAGGACGCCGAACTCCTCGTGCAGCTGGTTGATCGCCCAGGCGTCCACCGCGATGTGGTGGAAGCAGATCGCCAGCGCGGCCGGCACCCCCCGCTCGGTGACCAGCGCGGCCCGCCAGGGCCGGTCCGCCGCCGGGTCGAACGGGACCGCCGCCAGCTCCGCGGACACCTCCGCGGGCACCCCCTCGACCAGGTCGAGACCGGCGGGCGCGGCCGGCCCGACCAGCTGGACGAGACCGCCGTCCGCCGTCTCCGCGTACCGCGTGCGCAGCGACTCGTGGCGCGCCTCTAGGCGCTCCAGGGCCCGTTCGACCGCGTCCGGGCCGGTGCCCGGGGGGAGGGCCCAGATCTGGGGGAGGTTGCAGGCGGTGGGCGGGATGTTCGCGATGGAACGCCAGAGCGAGAGCTGCCCGAAAGTGGCCGGTCCACTGACAACGGAAGAATTTTGCATGACAACGCACCTTGCAGTGAATAATTCTGCGCATTGGTGGAGCGAAGGAATGGGGCGCTTCGAGGAGAAGATGCCAAGCACGCTTCGTTGCGTGAATCAGCCCGTGCCGGTAGTCAACGGATCGAGCGGCCGGGCATCCGATCGGGATCGGCCGCGCCGGTAACCGGCGGACGCCCATTTATAGCAACGCCGGGCAGCACCGGACAAGACTTTCGATCACACTCGGTGCACCACCGATCCCCCCCAGCGCCCACCCGTGGGACCCGGGTACACGGAGCACCCTTCCCCACCTGGGCCTCCGCTGGAAAACGGCACCCTGGCCGGGCCCGCCGGGACGGTTCACCTTATGTGCCGCACCCGGAACCGCTCCGGCACTCCGCACTTCCCGGAAACCTCGCATTAACAAATGGGCGGCCCGGCGATCCGCTCCTTCCGCGCGGCCATCGTCCGGCGACGTCCGGACCGGCGGCACCCTCCCGCCGCCAGGCCGCTGACCAGCGCGAACGAGTCTCCCCGCCCCGCGAGTTCGCCCCCGCGCCACCCCGGTGAACCCCGAGACGGCGCCGCCGCGGACCCGTGCGCGTTCCGCCGCACACCGGCCCAGCCCGCGACACCTCGCCCATACGGCAGAAATGCCTCGATCCGCGTTTTGCGGAACAACTCCTGAACACGCGGGTCCGCGCCCCGGCGACCGTCACTCCTGCCGGGCGCCCAGCAGGAGGCCGAGACCGCTGGAGGTGGCGGCGACCACGACCCGGTCCCGGTCGCCGAGCACCCGCTCCGGCGGGGGCGACCAGAGCAGGGCCGGGCCCTCGGGGCGGGGCCGGGCCAGGTCCGGGCTGCGGTCCTCCGGGGCGGCCAGGTCGAGGGCCAACACCCGCCACAGGCCCGGACGGTGGGCGTCGGCCACGCTCCGGCCGCGCAGCCGCGGGGAGCGGGCCACGTCCACAGCCGCGACCAGCAGCACCTCGCGGCCCACCGCGATCGCCCCGATCACCTGACGGCCCATCATGGCCGAGGCGAACGAGGGCGCGGACAGGTAGGCCACGCTGCGGCTGCGGGTCTGCGCGCCCGGGTAGGAGTCGCGCAGCGTCAGGTACACGTTCCCGGCGAAGTCGTCGTCGAACAGCCGCAGCACCACCCGCAGTTCCGGCACCGACTCGCGGGCCGCCAGCGCCACCTCCAGGTTGGTGCTGTCGTCACTGGTCAGGGCCAGCAGCGCCTGCGCCCGGTGGACCTTGGCGGCCTTCAGCACCCCGTCCTGGGTCGCGTCGCCGACGACCACCGGGACGCCGAACGCCCGGGCCCGGGCGACCCCGACCGCCGCCGGGTCCGACTCCACGCAGACCACCGGCACGTCCATCTCCCACACCTGCTCCAGCACCCGGCTACCGAGCCGCCCCAGCCCCACCAGCACCACGTGCCCGGCCAGCCCGCGGGCCGGCCGGCGCAGCCCGCCCGCGGCCCGGAACGTGCCCAGCGCCTCCAGCACCAGGGCGATCAGCAGCGGCATCAGCAGCATCCCGCTCACCGCCGTCAGGACCTGGAGCACCTTCCCGCCCCGGCCGCCGTCCTCCGCCGGATCGGCGATGCCCAGCACGTCCAGCACCGTCAACCACACCGAGTGCGCCGGGGACTGACCGGTGAACAGCGCCGTCGCCCCCGCCAGCAGCACGATCAGCCCGGCCAGCGCCGCCAGCGCCCAGCGCAGCCGCGGCGAGAACAGCGCCCCGAGCGGGAACCCGGCCAGGCCCGGCAGCCGCCGCCGGCGCCCCGGCCCCGGACCGTCCCCCAGCAGCTCCAGCACCACCCGCTCCGCCCCGACCGGCTCCGCGGCCGGCAGCAGCACCGAACCGGCCGGCTCGCCCAGCGGATCGACCGCCGCCACCGTCGCCAACTCCCGCCCCACCGGCTCCTCGCCGGCCCGCAGCAGCGACGCCCGCAGCAGCCGCCCGTCCACCTGCACCGCCTGGCTGCGCCCGGACACCGCCGCCGCGACCAGTGCCGGGGCCGCGGTCGCCGAACTGGACAGCACCGTGGTCGACGCCTCCAGCTCCGCCCGGGACAGCTCCGGACTGCGGGCCAGCACCGCCCGGTCGAGCGCCTGCTCGATCCGCACGCCCAGCCGCCGGTTGAACACCCGCACCACCAGCCGCAGATCGGGGTTCACCTGCCGGGCGTGCAGCGCCACGTGCAGGTTCTCCCGGTCGTCGCCCGAGGTCAGCGCCAGGGCCGCCGCCCGCTGCACCCCGGCCCGGGCCAGCGCGTCCACGTCCAGCCGGGCCGCCTCCAGCACCTCGACGGACCCGGGCCGCTGCCGGGCCAGCGCCACCAGGTGCGGCCCGTGGTCACGCGTCAGGGACGGCACGACCACCACCACCCTGCGGTCGTACAGCGAGGAGAGCTGCACCGCGAGCCGGTGCGCCAGCGCCTCCCCACCGCAGACGATCATGTGCTCACCGCCGCCCGGCCGGGCCCCGTCGACGGGCCCGGCCCCCTCGGCGGGCCGGGGCTCCGGCACCCCGAGCCCCGCCAGGAAGTCGCCGCGCCACTCGTCCGCGTCCGCCGGTGTCCTGCCCACGCCTCCCCCTCGCGCCCGTGAACGGATTCCCGACAGTCTGCCCGAGGCCCACCGGGGGGACGGCCCGCTACAGCCAGCCCGCGCGCTTGAAGAGCCGGTGCAGCCCGACGCAGACGGCCACCATCAGGCCCAGGGCGGCGGGTAGCCCCAGGGCTGGCGCAGCTCCGGCATGTGCTCGAAGTTCATCCCGTAGATGCCGGCGATCATGGTCGGCACGGCGGCCAGCGCGGCCCACGCGGAGATCTTCCGCATGTCGTCGTTCTGCTGCACGCTGACCTGCGCCAGGTTGGCGGCCAGGATGTCGGACAGCAGCCGGTCCAGGCTCTCCACCACCTCGTTGACCTTGGCCAGGTGGTCCGCCACGTCGCGGAAGTACGGGCGCAGTTCGGCGGCGACGAACGGGACCTGCAACTCGCCCTCGCCCCGGGTCAGCCGCAGCGCGGGCTCCATCAGCGGGAAGGTGGCCTTGCGGAAGCCCACCACCTGCCGCTTGAAGCCGTAGATCCGCTCGGCCGCGCCGCGCGAGCGCCCGGGGGAGAAGATCTGCTCCTCCAGCTCGTCCAGGTCGGTCTGCAGTTCGGTGGCCACGTCGAGGTACTGGTCGACCACCAGGTCGCAGACCGCGTACAGCACCGAGGCGGGCCCGTGCGCGAGCAGTTCGGGCTGACCCTCCAGCCGGGAGCGCAGGTCCTTGAGCGGGCTCTCCGGGCCGTGCCGGACGGTCATCACGTACGAGTCGCCCAGGAAGATCATCAGTTCGCCTATCGAGACCGTCTCGTGCTGCTGGTGGTAGGCGGCGGTCTTCAGGACGGTGAACACCGAGTCCCGGTAGATCTCGACCTTCGGGCGCTGGTGCGCCTTCACGGCGTCCTCCACCGCCAGCGGGTGCAGGCCGAACTCCTCGGCGACGTGGTCGAACTCCTCCGTGGTGGGGTCCGCCAGGCCGATCCACACGAAGCCGTCGCCGGCCGTGCGGACCTCCGCCAGGGCGTCCGAGAAGTCCTCGGGGCCCCGGACGCGCTTCCCGTCCCGGTAGATGCCGCAATCCACGATCATGCCCGCCATTGTGACCGAAGGGGGCCGCCCGCGGGGAGGCCCGCACCCCGTACCCTTTCAGGTATGCCCACCCTGCTGCTCGTCCGCCACGGCCGGTCCACCGCCAACTCCGCCGGCGTCCTCGCCGGCTGGACGCCCGGAGTCGACCTGGACGACACCGGACGGGCCCAGGCCGCCGGGCTGCCCGAGCGGCTCGCCGGGCTGCCGATCGCCCGCCTGGTCAGCAGCCCGCTGGAGCGCTGCCGGCAGACGCTGGAGCCGCTGTCGGCCGCCCGCCCCGAGCTGGCCGCCCCCGCGCTCGACGAGCGGCTCGGCGAGTGCCACTACGGCGAGTGGACCGGCCGCCCGCTCGCGGAGCTGGCCGGCGAGCCGCTCTGGCGCACCGTCCAGGACCACGCCTCGGCCGCCGCCTTCCCCGGCGGCGAGTCGCTGCGCGCGCTCAGCCACCGCACCGTCGACGCGGTGCGCGAGTGGAACGACAAGATCGCCGTCGAGCACGGGCCGGACGCGCTCTGGGTCGCCGCCACCCACGGCGACGTGATCAAGGCGATCGTCGCCGACGCGCTCGGCCTGCACCTCGACCACTTCCAGCGGATCTCGGTCGAGCCCTGCTCCGTCACCGCGATCCGCTACACCCCGCACCGCCCCTACCTGCTGCGCCTGGGCGAGACCGGCTCGCTCGCCGCGCTGGCCCCGCGCCCGCACGGCCACTCGGCCGGCGACGACGCGGTGGTCGGCGGCGAGACCGGCACGGCCTGAGCCCCACGGCCCGAGCCTCACGGCCCGAGCCCCACGGCCCGAGCCCCACCGCCTGAGCCCCACGGCCCCACCGCACAACTGCCCGAGCGCACGCGGAAACCGCCCGCCCCGCGTGCCGTCCCCGGCCCGTTTGGCCGTAGGGTGAGATCGAGAAGACCGCAACCCCTTCCGGAGCGAGCAGCGTGTCCCGTCAGGTCCACTTCTTCGACCAGCCCGAGCGGTTCGTGGCCGGCACCGTCGGCCAGCCCGGTGCCCGCGCGTTCTACCTGCAGGCTTCCTCGCGCGGCCGGATCACCAGCGTCCTGCTGGAGAAGGCCCAGGTCGCGGCGCTCGCCGAGCGCATCGAGGAGGTCCTCGACGAGGCGCTGCGGCGCAGCGGCGGCGAGGCCCCGATCCCGGCCGTCGCCCCCGTCGAGCTGCTCGACACCGCCCCGCTCGACCTGCCGCTGGAGCAGGAGTTCCGGGTCGGCACGATGGCCCTGGCCTGGGACGCCCGGGACGACTGCCTGGTGGTCGAGGCGCAGGCGTACGTCGAGGAGTCCGAGGACGAGGACGAGAACGAGGCCGAGGTCTTCGACGACGAGAACGGCCCCGACCTGCTGCGGGTCCGGCTCAGCGGCGCGATGGCCCGGGTGTTCGCCAAGCGCGCCCTGGACCTGGTCGCGGCCGGCCGCAAGCCCTGCCCGTTCTGCAACCTCCCGCTCGACCCGGAGGGCCACCTGTGCCCGCGCGCGAACGGCTACCGGCGCTGAACGAGGACCGGGAGCCCGCCGAGCGGCCCGAGCCCGCGGAACGGCCCGCGCCCCCGGAACGGCAGGCCGAGCCGGAGACCGCACCGCCCGCCGGGCCGGAGGTCGAGGCCCCCGCCACCGACCCGGCCACCAGCGCCGCACTGGCCGCCGACACCGCCGCCGCGCTCACCCTGCTGCGCGAGGGCGCGCTCGCCGTGCACGGCCGGGTCACCGACGCCTCCAACGCGGTCCTGTACTGCACGGTCACCCTGGACGGCCTGACCGCGCCCTGCGTGTACAAGCCGGTCGCGGGGGAGCGCCCGCTGTGGGACTTCCCCGACGGCACCCTGGCCGGCCGGGAGACCGCCGCGTACGAGGTCTCCGCCGCCACCGGCTGGCGGCTGGTCCCGCCCACCGTGCTGCGCGGGGGCCCGGCCGGGCCCGGCATGGTGCAGCTCTGGATCGAACCCGACCCGGAGGCGGCCGAGCTGCTCGACCTCCAGCCGCTGGACGACCCGCGCGCGGGCTGGCTGCCCATCGTCCGGGCCCAACTGGACGGCGGCCGCCTGGCCTGGCTGGTGCACCGCGACGACGAACGCCTGCGCCGCCTCGCCGTGCTGGACGCCGTCCTCAACAACGCCGACCGCAAGGGCGGCCACTGGCTGCCCGCCGCCGACGGCCGGATCTACGGCATCGACCACGGCGTCACCTTCCACACCGACCCGAAGCTGCGCACCCTGCTCTGGGGCTGGGCCGAGGAGCCGCTCACCGCCGAGGCGCTCGACGTCCTGGACCGGCTCGCCGCCGACCTCGACGGCCCGCTGGGGGAGCGGCTGCGCCCGCACCTGACGCCCGGTGAACTCGACGCGCTGAAGACCCGGACGGCCGCGCTGCGGTCCGCCGGACGCCATCCGCTGCCGTCGGCGGAGTGGCCTTCTATTCCCTGGCCGCCGGTCTGATACCGATCCGAAACCGAGGAAGAACGGATTCCGGCCGATCGCGTCCATAGGTTGGTCTTTCAAATGATCGCGAGGTTAGAGTCGGTCCCATGCATGCCTGGCCCGCCTCCGAGGTTCCCGCCCTGCCCGGTCAGGGGCTTCCCCTGCGCATTTACGACACCGCCACGAGCAGTGTCCGAGAGGTCGTGCCCACCGGCCCGACCGCCCGGCTCTACGTCTGCGGCATCACCCCCTACGACGCGACCCACCTGGGCCACGCAGCCACCTACAACGCCTTCGACCTGGTCCAGCGGGTCTGGAAGGACGCCGGCCACGACGTCCTCTACGTCCAGAACGTCACCGACGTCGACGACCCGCTGCTGGAGCGGGCCGAGGCCACCGGCCAGGACTGGACCGAACTCGCCGAGCGCGAGACCGCGCTGTTCCGCGAGGACATGACCGCGCTGCGGATGCTCCCGCCCGCGCACTACGTCGGCGCCGTCGAGTCCATCCCGTGGATCGTCCCGCTGGTGCAGCGCCTGCTCGCCTCCGGCGCGGCCTACGAGGTCGACGGCGACGTCTACTTCTCGGTCGACTCCGACCCGCGCTTCGGCGAGGTCTCCGGCCTCAGCCGCGAGCAGATGCTCCCGGTCTTCGCCGAGCGCGGCGGGGACCCGGAGCGGCCCGGCAAGAAGAACCCGCTGGACGCCCTGCTCTGGCTCGCCGCCCGCCCGGGCGAACCCGCCTGGGACACCGAACTCGGCCGGGGCCGTCCCGGCTGGCACATCGAGTGCGTGGCCATCGCGCTGCAGTTCCTCGGCATGGACTTCGACGTCCAGGGCGGCGGCAGCGACCTCTCCTTCCCGCACCACGAGATGGGCGCCGCGCACGCCCAGGTCGCCCTCGCCGAGCACCCCTACGCCCGCGCGTACGTGCACGCCGGCATGGTCGGCCTGGACGGCCACAAGATGTCCAAGTCCCGCGGCAACCTGGTCTTCGTCTCGGCGCTGCGCCGCGAGGGCGTCGACCCGGCCGCGATCCGGCTGGCCCTGCTCGCCCACCACTACCGCAGCGACTGGGAGTGGACGGCGGCCGACCTGGACACCGCCCTCACCCGCCTCGCCACCTGGCGCGACGCGGTCTCCCGCCCGGACGGCCCCTCCGCGACCGCGCTGCTCGCCGAGGTCCGCGAAGCCCTGGCGAACGACCTGGACACCCCGGCCGCACTCGCCGCCGTCGACCGCTGGGCCGCCGCGGCCCGGGCCGAGGGCGGCGAGGACACCGGTGCCCCGGGTCTGACCTCCCGCACCGTCGACGCCCTGCTGGGCGTGGCCCTGTAGCACCCGCACCCCCGCGCCGCCCGACTCCCGCGCCCCCGCCAGGGGCGCGGGGAACCGCGCGGGCGACCAGGCACCCACAGCACGACCGGCCCCGGGAGAGCACCATCCTCCCGGGGCCGGTCCACGCTGCGGGCCCGCCTACTCCTCGTCCTCGTCCTTCGGCCGCTCCGTCGCGTGCCCCGTGATCGGCTTCTCGCCCGTCGGCCCCTGGTTGTCGCGCCGCCGCAGGTAGCGCTCGAACTCCCGGGCGATCGCGTCGCCGGATGCCTCCGGCAGCTCCGCGGTGTCCTGCGCCTCCTCCAACTGCTGGACGTACTCGGCGACTTCGGAGTCCTCCGCGGCGAGCTGGTCGACCCCCAGCTGCCAGGCCCGGGCGTCCTCGGCGAGCTCGCCCGGCGGGATGCGCAGGTCGAGCAGGTCCTCGACCTTGTTGAGCAGGGCGAGGGTGGCCTTGGGGTTGGGCGGCTGGGAGACGTAGTGCGGGACGGCGGCCCAGAAGGTGACGGCCGGGACGCCGGCGTGCGCGCAGGCCTCCTGGAGGACGCCGACGATGCCCGTGGGGCCCTCGTAGCGGCTCTCCTCCAGGTCGAGCGAGCGGGCCAGCGTGGCGTCCGAGGTGACGCCGGAGACCGGCACGGGCCGGGTGTGCGGGGCGTCGCCCAGCAGCGCGCCCAGGATGACGACCAGTTCGACGCCCAGCTCGTGGGCGAAGCCGAGCAGTTCGTTGCAGTACGAGCGCCAGCGCATGCTGGGCTCGATGCCGCGGACGAGCACCAGGTCCCGCGGCTTGGGCTCGGTCACCCGGACCACCGAGAGCCTGGTGGTGGGCCAGGTGATCCGGCGGACCCCGCCGTCGAGCCAGATGGTGGGGCGGTTGACCTGGAAGTCGTAGTAGTCCTCGGCGTCGAGCGCGGCGAACACCTTGCCGCCCCAGGTCTCGTCGAGGTGCCCGAGTGCGGCGGAGGCCGCGTCGCCGGCGTCGTTCCAGCCCTCGAAGGCGCAGATCATCACCGGGTCGATCAACTCGGGAAGGTCTTCCAGCTCGATCACCCGGCGTTTCCCTCCGTCAGTGGCGGGGGCTCTGCCGCCCCCGTGGTCCCTTACTGCCCAGCCTACGGGCATTGAATGCCGCCGTGGGCCGGGTGGCGGGTGCCAAGCGTAGTGGTGTCCGCCGACCGGCCCGGGCGGTGCCCGGGGCGGCGCGTCCGTTCGCGGTTCGAACGGGGAACCAGCAGGCTGGGACGGGGGAGTGCGACCCGCCGAAACCGTTCGGCACCGCTCGGAACCGCTCGGCACCACCGGGCGCCGTTCAGCACCGCGAGGAGAGAAGGACATGAAGGCAGCCGTCGTCCGGGACTTCACCGAGCCGCTGGAGATCGAGGAGCGCGAGGTGCCCGCCCCGGCACCGCACCAGGTGCTGGTGCGGATCGAGTGCTCCGGCCTGTGCCACACCGACATCCACGCCGCGCACGGCGACTGGCCGGTCAAGCCGTCCCCGCCGTTCGTGCCCGGTCACGAGGGCGTCGGCATCGTGGAGGCGGCCGGCGCGGACGTCCGGCACGTCGAGGTCGGCGAGCGGGTGGCGATCCCGTGGCTGGCCGACGCCTGCGGCCGGTGCGACTACTGCGTGAGCGGCTGGGAGACGCTCTGCCCCAGCCAGCACAACTCGGGCTACTCGGTGGACGGCGCCTACGCCCAGTACGCGCTGGCCCACGGCGACTACGTGGTCCCGGTGCCGGACGGGGTGGACCCGATGGACGCCGCGCCGCTGTCCTGCGCGGGCGTCACCACGTACAAGGCGGTCAAGCTCTCCGGCGCCCGCCCCGGCACCCGGGTGCTGGTCTCCGGGATCGGCGGCCTCGGGCACCTGGCGCTGCAGTACGCCCGGATCTTCGGCGCCGAGACGGTCGCCGTCGACATCACCGACGACAAGCTGAGGCTCGCGGAGCGGCTCGGCGCCGACCACGTCCTCGACGCCCGCACCCAGGACGTCGCGCACGAGGTGCAAAAGCTCGGCGGCGCGGACGCGGCGATCTCGCTGGCCGTCTCCAACGCCTCGTTCCGGGCCGCCTACGACTCGCTGCGCCGCGGCGGCACCCTGGTCCTGGTCGCCCTGCCCGCCGAGGGCGAGCTGACCCTGCCGGTGTTCGACACGGTGCTGAACGGGACGAAGGTGATCGGCTCGATCGTCGGCACCCGGCAGGACCTGGCGGAGGTGTTCCGGCTGCACCAGCTGGGCCGGACGCAGGTGATCCGGGAGACCCGGAAGCTGGAGGACGTCAACTCCTGCTTCGCGGAGGTCCTCGCGGGCAAGGTCTCGGCCCGGCTGGTGTTCGACCTGCGCTGACCCGGCGGCGGGCCGCGGCCCCGAGGAGGACGGAACCGATCGGTTCCGTCCTCTTCTGCAAATCCACGCAAGCCGCTTGCGTTTTCTGTCGTACACTCGGCCCATGACACGACGACTTGCCGAGGTGGCGAAGAAGGTCGGGGTCAGCGAGGCGACCGTCAGCCGGGTGCTGAACGAGAAGCCCGGTGTCTCCGAAGCGACCAGGGCGGCCGTTCTCACCGCCCTCGACGTGCTCGGTTACGAGCGGCCCACCCAGTTGCGCGGGGAGCGGGCCCGGCTGATCGGGCTGGTCCTGCCGGAGCTGGGCAACCCGATCTTCCCGGCGTTCGCCGAGGCGGTGGGCGGCGCGCTGGCCGGCCAGGGGTTCACGCCGGTGCTGTGCACCCAGACCGCGGGCGGGGTCTCCGAGGCCGACTACGTCGACCTGCTGCTGGAGCAGCACGTCTCCGGCGTGGTGTTCTTCGGCGGCCTCTACGCCCAGGGCGACGCCCCGCACGACCACTACCAGCGGCTGGCCGAACGCAGCCTGCCCACCGTGCTGCTGAACGCGGCGATCGACCACCTGGACTTCCCCCGGGTCTCCTGCGACGACGCGGTGGCGGTCGAGCAGGCCTTCGGCCACCTGCGCCAGTTGGGGCACACCAGGATCGGCCTGGTGCTCGGCCCGCTGGACCACATGCCCTCGCAGCGCAAGCTCGCCGCGGCCCGGGCCGTGGTGGCCAAGCTGGGCCTGGAGCTGCCGGAACAGCACGTCGAGCGGGCGCTGTTCAGCCTGGAGGGCGGCCAGGCGGCCACCACCCGGCTGCTGCGCCAGGGCGTCACCGGCGTGGTCTGCGCGAGCGACCCGCTGGCCCTGGGCGCGGTCCGCGCGGTGCGCCGGGCCGGGCTCGCGGTGCCGGACGACGTGTCGGTGGTCGGGTACGACGACTCCTCGTTCATGATGTGCACCGACCCGCCGCTGACCACCGTCCGGCAGCCGATCGAGGCGATGGGCCGGGCGGTGGTGGACCTGCTGGTCGGCGAGATCGCCGGGGTCCGGGTCACCCACGACGAGCTGCTGTTCGAGCCCGAGCTGGTGGTGCGCGGCTCGACCGCGCCGGCCCGCGAGCGGAGCTGATCAGCAGCAGGTAGCGGGCCCCTGACGGGGGGTCACGACGGAACCGCCGAGCGGGCGGGCACTTCGGTGCCCGTCCGCTTTTTCGTGTGCGCGGACTTGGACCGATCCGTTGACATGCTCGTAGCGCCGCTGTAACTCTTGGCTGCCATCACGCAAAAGATGGACAGAAGATTGTCATCTTCTCGACCTTATGAAGGGACGTCATGAGATCGAAGCGCATAACCGCGCGGCTGACGGCGTCGTCGGCCACGCTGGGAATGCTCCTGCTCGCCGGGCCCCTCCTCCCGGCGGCACAGGCGGCGGGAGGGCCGAACCTGGCCCTCGGCAAGGCCGTCACCGCCTCCAGCACCAACGGCACGTTCGGCGCCGGCAACGTCAACGACGGCAGCCAGGACAGCTACTGGGAGTCCAACGGCCTCGCCTCCGCGCAGTGGGTCCAGGTCGACCTCGGCTCGGCGGCCTCCATCGACACGGTGGTGCTCAAGGTCCCCGGCTCCTGGGGCGCCCGGACCGAGACGCTCAGCGTGCTCGGCTCCACCGACGGCAGCAACTTCTCCACCATCACCGCCTCGGCGAACTACACCTTCGACCCGGCCTCCGGCGACAAGGCGACGATCTCCTTCGGGGCCACCACCGCCCGGTACGTGCGGGTCAACATCACCGCCAACACCGGCTGGCAGTCCGCCCAGGTCTCCGAGCTCGAGGTCTACGGCGCCACCTCCGCCTCCGCGAACCTGCTGGCCGGCCGCACCTTCACCGCCAGCGGCTACTCGCAGACCTACGTGGCCGGCAACGTCGGCGACAGCAACCAGGCCACCTACTGGGAGAGCGCCAACAACGCCTTCCCACAGTGGGTCCAGGGCGACCTCGGCTCGGCCGTCCCGGTCAACAAGCTGGTGCTGAAGCTGCCGACCGGCTGGGAGAAGCGCACCGAGACGCTCAAGGTCCAGGGCTCCACCGACGGCAGCAACTTCACCGACCTGGTGGCCTCGGCCGGCTACGTGTTCGACCCGGCCGCCGGCAACGCGGTGACCGTCAACCTGTCGACCACCACCACCCGGTACCTGCGGCTGACCTTCACCGGCAACACCGCCTGGCCGGCCGGCCAGCTCTCCGAGTTCGAGGCGTACGGCCCGACCTCCGGCGACACCCAGGCCCCCAGCGCCCCGTCCAACCTGGCCTACACCTCGCCCGCCTCCGGCCAGATCAAGCTGACCTGGGGCGCGGCCAGTGACAACGTGGGCGTCACCGGCTACGACGTCTACGCCAACGGCGCGCTGCTCACCTCGGTGTCGGGCACCACCCTGACCTACACCGACAGCCGCCCGGACAGCGCCACGGTGTCGTACTACGTGAAGGCGAAGGACGCGGCGGGCAACCAGTCCGCGGCCTCCAACACCGTCACCCGCACCGGCCAGGGCGGCGACACCCAGGCCCCCAGCGCCCCGTCCAACCTGGCGTACACCTCGCCGGCCTCCGGCCAGGTCAAGCTGACCTGGGGCGCGGCCGGCGACAACGTGGGCGTCACCGGCTACGACGTGTACGCCAACGGCGCGCTGCGCGGCAGCGTCAGCGGCACCACCCTGACGTACACCGACAGCCAGCCGGACACCGCGACCGTCTCGTACTACGTGAAGGCGAAGGACGCGGCGGGCAACCAGTCCGCGGCCTCCAACACCGTGGTGCGCACCGGCACCGGCACCGGGACGGGCACCAACCTGGCGGCGGGCAAGCCGATCACGGCCTCCTCGTCCACCTTCACCTTCGTGGCGACCAACGCCAACGACAACGACACCTCCACCTACTGGGAGAGCGCGGCGGGCAGCTACCCGAGCACCCTCGCGGTGAAGCTGGGCGCGAACGCGACCACCAGCGCGGTGGTGGTCAAGCTCAACCCGGGCTCGGCGTGGGGCGCCCGCACCCAGACCATCGAGGTGGACGGCCGCGAGCAGAGCGCGAGCGGCTTCAGCACCCTCGTCCCGGCGCAGAGCTACAGCTTCGACCCGGCGAGCGGCAACACCGTCACCATCCCGGTGAGCGCGACCGTCGCCGACGTGCAGCTGAAGTTCACCACCAACTCCGGCTCCAGCGGCGCCCAGGCCGCCGAGTTCCAGGTGATCGGCGTCCCGGCCCCCAACCCGGACCTGACCGTCACCTCGGTGAGCAGCAACCCGGCCACCCCCGTGGAGACCGACACCCCGACCCTGTCGGCGGTGGTGAAGAACACCGGCACCAACGCCTCCGGCGCCACCTCGGTGAACTTCTACCTCGGCGCCACCAAGGTCGGCTCGGCCAACGTCGGCGCCCTCGCGGCCGGCGCCTCCGCCACCGTCTCCGCGCAGATCCCGGCGCAGAACGCGGGCAGCTACCAGCTGACCGCGAAGGTCGACGAGGACAACAAGGTCATCGAGCAGGACGAGACCAACAACTCGTTCACCGCCGCGAGCGCCCTGACGGTCAACCAGGTCGCCTCCTCCGACCTGGTCGCCGCCCCCTCGACCTGGTCGCCCTCCAACCCGGCGAACGGCAGCGCGGTGAACTTCACCGTCGCGGTCAAGAACCAGGGCACGGTGGCCAGCGCCGCCGGCAGCCACGGCATCACGGTGACCGTCTCGGACGCCACCACCGGCACCGTGCTGAAGACCCTGACCGGCGCGTACAGCGGCACGCTCGCCCCCGGCGCCACCAGCAGCCCGGTCTCGCTGGGCAGTTGGACCGCCGCCAACGGCCGCTACACCGTCAAGACGGTGATCGCCAACGACGGCAACGAACTGCCGGTCAAGCAGGCCAACAACACCTCCACCCAGTCCCTGTACGTCGGCCGCGGCGCCAACCTGCCGTTCGACAACTACGAGGCCGAGGACGGCGTGCTGGCCGGCGGTGCCCAGGTGGTCGGCCCCAACCGCACCATCGGCGACGTGGCGGGCGAGGCGTCCGGCCGCAAGGCCGTCACGCTGAACACCACCGGCTCCTCGGTGGAGTTCACCACCAAGGCCGCGACCAACACCCTGGTCACCCGGTTCTCCATCCCGGACGCGGCCGGCGGTGACGGCACCAACGCCACCCTGAACGTCTACGTCGACGGCACCTTCCTCAAGGCGATCGACCTGACCTCCAAGTACGCCTGGCTGTACGGCTCCGAGACCGCCCCGGGCAACGGCCCGAGCGCCGGCAGCCCGCGGCACATCTACGACGAGGCCAACGTCCTGCTGGGCACCACCGTCCCGGCCGGTCACAAGATCAAGCTGCAGAAGGACTCGGCGAACACCTCGCAGTACGCGATCGACTTCGTCAGCCTGGAGCAGGCCACCCAGGTCGCCAACCCGGACCCGGCCAAGTACGTGGTCCCGACCGGCTTCGCGCAGGGCGACGTGCAGGCGGCCCTGGACAAGGTCCGGATGGACACCACCGGCACCCTGGTCGGCGTCTACCTCCCGGCCGGCGACTACCAGACCGCGAACAAGTTCCAGGTCTACGGCAAGCCGGTGAAGGTCGTCGGCGCGGGCCCGTGGTTCACCCGGTTCTACGCCCCGACCAGCCAGTCCAACACCGACGTCGGCTTCCGGGCCGAGGCCACCGCCAACGGCTCGACCTTCAGCGGGTTCGCCTACTTCGGCAACTACACCTCGCGGATCGACGGCCCCGGCAAGGTGTTCGACTTCTCCAACGTCGCGAACATCACGATCGACAACATCTGGACCGAGCACATGGTCTGCATGTACTGGGGTGCCAACACGGACTTCATGACGATCACCAACTCGCGAATCCGGGACACCTTCGCCGACGGCATCAACATGACCAACGGCTCGACCGACAACCTGGTCTCCAACAACGAGGCCCGGGCCACCGGTGACGACTCCTTCGCGCTGTTCTCCGCGATCGACGCGGGCGGCGCGGACGAGAAGAACAACGTGTTCCAGAACCTGACCTCGATCCTGACCTGGCGCGCGGCGGGCATCGCGGTGTACGGCGGCTACGCCAACACCTTCCGCAACATCTACATCGCGGACACCCTCTGCTACTCGGGCGTGACGATCTCCTCGCTGGACTTCGGCTACGCCATGAACGGCTTCGGGACGGACCCGACCAACCTGCAGAACATCTCGATCGTGCGGGCCGGCGGCCACTTCTGGGGCTCGCAGGTCTTCCCGGCGATCTGGGTGTTCTCCGCCTCCAAGGTGTTCCAGGGCATCCGGGTGAGCGACGTGGACATCGTCGACCCCACCTACAGCGGCATCATGTTCCAGACCAACTACGTGGGCGGTCAGCCGCAGAACCCGATCAAGGACACCGTCTTCACCAACGTCTCGATCACCGGGGCGCAGAAGAGCGGCGACGCCTTCGACGCCAAGTCCGGCTACGGCCTGTGGGCCAACGAGATGCCGGAGGCGGGCCAGGGCCCGGCGGTCGGTGACGTCACCTTCAACCACCTGACCCTGAGCAACAACTACAAGGACATCCAGAACACCACCTCGACGCTGCACATCACCGTCAACCCGTAGGACCCCCCTGCCCCGGGACGGGGCGCACGCGGCCCCTGACAGCCGCCGTGCCCCGTCCCGGCGTGCTCGCAGCCCGGCTGCGCACCGGCGGCCCGTGACGCCCCCCTGTGGGGCCGTTGCGGGCCGCTGACGCGTTCCTGGAGTCGCTATGTCACGGTCCGCGCAAGCGAAAGTCACGTTTTTGCGAAATACCGTCGACATCTTGTGGCAACCTGGCGGCGACTGCTTAAGTAGTCGGCACATCCCCACCGCAAACCAACGGGCTTCCATGGCGCCTGCCGTCTGCTGCGCGCTGCCCTCCTGTGCTCGAAAGGGACCACCCCCCATGAACCGTGACCGGCTCCTCCGCAGATCCGTCGCCCTGGTCGCCGCGGCCGGCCTGGCGCTCACCGCCGCGGCCTGCTCGTCCAGCTCGGGCTCCTCGGACGGCGGCAGCAAGGGAGGCAGCGCGGACGCCGCGGCGCCGCTCGACCCGAACACCAAGGTCACCATCTCGATCGACTGCGAGCCCCCGGTCACCAAGGCCGCCGAGCGCAAGCAGTGGGAAGACGACGTCAAGGCGTTCAACCAGCAGTACCCGAACGTCACCATCAACTCGAAGGACGCCACGCCCTGCGAGGAGCCGCCGGCCTTCACCGCCCAGCTCAAGGGCAAGACCCAGACCGACGTCTACTACAGCTACTTCACCGACCTGAACCAGATCCTGGACGCCGACGGCGCCGAGGACATCAGCGCCTACGTCAACGACAAGAGCATCCCGGCGCTCAAGGACATCGACCCCTCGGTGATGGCCACCCTCAAGTCGGACGGCAAGCTGTACGGCCTGCCCACCTCGAACTACAAGATGGGCCTGCTCTACAACCGCAAGCTCTTCACCCAGGCCGGCCTGGACCCGGACAAGCCGCCGACGACCTGGGAAGAGGTCCGCGCGGCCGCCAAGAAGATCGCCGCGCTCGGCAACGGCGTCAACGGCTACGGCGACTACAGCGCCACCAACCAGGGCGGCTGGCACTTCACCGCCGAGCTCTACGGCCTCGGCGGCTCGATGACCACCGAGGACGGCAAGAAGGCCGCCTTCAACACCCCCGAGGGCAAGCAGGTCCTGCAGAACCTGTACGACATGCGCTGGACCGACAACTCGATGGGCGCCACCCAGGGCCTCAAGTGGCCGGACCTGATGACCCAGATGTCCTCCGACAAGCTCGGCATGTACATCGGCGCCCCGGACGACATCACGTACATGGTCCAGACCCTCAAGGGCAAGTACGAGGACTACGGCATGGGCCCGATGGTCGGCGGCAAGGGCGCCCTGCTCGGCGGCAACGACTACATCTTCAAGAAGGGGTCCACCCCGGACCAGATCAAGGCCGGCGTCGCCTGGATCAACTTCAAGTACCTGACCATCGGCAAGGGCCAGTTCCAGTACTCCCGGAACAAGGCCGACGGCCTGCCGGTCGGCCTGCCGCAGCCCGCCTTCTTCACCGGCGCCAGCCTGGAGGCCGACAACAAGGCCAAGGCCGCCGACGCCACCGTCCCGGTCGCCAACTACGCGCCGTTCATCAACACCGCGGTCCCCGGCAAGACCGAGCCCGCCAACGCCCAGCAGATCTACAAGGTCCTGGACAACGCCGTCTCCGGTGTCCTGACCGACAAGAACGCCAGCGTCGACAAGCTCCTCTCCGACGCCGAGACCCAGGTCAACCAGGTCCTGGCGAGCCTCCAGTAACACCCCGACCGGGGCCGGCCGCACAGGCCGGCCCCGGCCCCGATTCCCCCCTCGGAGACACCCATGCGGCAAACACTGCGCCGAAACATCACCGCGCACGGTTTCCTGTTCGGCGCGCTGCTCTGCTTCGCCCTCTTCTCGTGGTACCCGATGATCCGCGAGATCGTGATGAGCTTCCAGCGCACCAAGCGCGGCCACACCCGCTGGGTCGGCCTGGACAACCTGCACCTGCTGACCCAGGACCCGGCGTTCTGGCAGGCCTGGCGCAACACCCTGCTGTTCACCGTGCTCGCCCTCGTGCTGGGTTTCGCGGTCCCCTTCGCGGTCGCCATCGTCCTGAACGAACTACGGCACGCCAAGGGCTACCTGCGAGTGCTGGTGTACCTGCCGGTGATGATGCCGCCGGTGGCCTCCGTGCTGCTGTTCAAGTACTTCTACGACCCCGGCTACGGCCTCTTCAACAGCATCCTGCACTTCCTGCACCTGCCGACCTCGGCCTGGCTCAACTCCGCCGACACCGCGATGATCTCGGTGGTCATCGCGGCGACCTGGATGAACATGGGCGGCGCCACCCTGATCTACCTGGCAGCGCTGCAGACCATCCCCGGCGAGCTGTACGAGGCCGCCGAACTCGACGGCGCCGGCCTCTTCCGCCGGATCTGGCACGTCACCATCCCGCAGACCAGGCTGATCCTCTCGCTGCTCCTGCTGCTCCAGATCGTCGCCACCATGCAGGTGTTCGTCGAGCCCTACCTGCTCACCGGCGGCAACGGCCCGCAGGGCTCCACCACCACCGTGGTCAACCTGATCTACCAGTACGCGTTCAACTTCAACAACTACGGCGCCGCCTCGGCGCTCGGCCTGGTCCTGCTGCTCGTCCTCGCCGCCTTCTCCGCGGTGTACGTGCGGCTGTCCCGGGACAACGACTAGGAGGCCGCCGTGCGCACCCTGATATCCGACACCCAGCTCAACCGCCGCGGCGGGAAGATCGCCTACTGGACCGTCCTGACCGTCGTCGTGGTCGGCTTCACCCTGGTCTTCCTCGGCCCGCTCTACTGGCTGGTCACCGGCGGCCTCAAGACCACCCAGGAAGTCATCCAGAACCCGCCGACGCTCTTCCCCACGTCCCTCCACTTCGACACGTACGGTGAAGCGTGGTCGAAGATGAGGATGGGCCGGCTGCTGTTCAACACGCTCTACTACGCGTTCGGCGCGCTCGCCTTCCAGCTGGTCTTCGACGTCGCCGCCGCCTACGCGCTCTCCAAGCTCCGCCCGGTGCTCGGCAACGTCATCCTCGGCATGATGCTGGCCACCCTGATGATCCCCTCCGCGGTGCTCATCGTCCCGCAGTACCTGACCGTGCTCGACCTGCCGCTGCTGCACGTCAACCTGGTCAACACCCCCTGGGCGATCTGGCTGCCCACCGTCGCCAACGCCTTCAACATCTTCCTGCTGAAGCGCTTCTTCGACTCCATCCCGAACGAGCTGCTGGCCGCCGCCTCGGTCGACGGCGCGGGCCCGATCCGCACCCTGTGGTCGATCGTCCTGCCGATGTCCCGGCCGATCCTCGGCGTGGTCTCCATCTTCGCCGTGGTCAACGTCTGGAAGGACTTCCTCTGGCCGCTGCTGGTGCAGACCGACCCGAAGAACCAGACCCTCAACATCGGCATCACCTCGCTCTCCACCGGCGTCCCGCAGAACGTGATCATCGCCGCGCTGGCCATCGCCTCCGCGCCGACCGTCGTGTTCTTCCTGATCTTCCAGCGCAACATCATGTCCGGCCTCACCGCCGGCTCCGTCAAGGGCTGACGCTCCGTCACCTCCCGAAAGGACAACCCGCCGTGGCACATCAGCCCGCGACCCCCGAGTGGTGGCGCGACGCCGCGATCTACCAGGTCTACCCCCGCTCCTTCGCCGACGGCAACGGCGACGGCGTCGGCGACCTCGCCGGGGTCCGCGCCCGCCTGCCCTACCTGGCCGAACTGGGCGTCGGCGCGATCTGGTTCAACCCCTGGTACCCCTCGCCGATGGCCGACGGCGGCTACGACGTCGCCGACTACCGCGGCGTCGAACCGGTCTTCGGCACCCTGGAGGAGGCCGAACTGCTCATCGACGAGGCCCAGCAGCTCGGCCTGCGCACCATCGTCGACATCGTCCCCAACCACGTCTCCGACCAGCACCCCTGGTTCCGGGCCGCCCTCGCCGCCGCCCCCGGCAGCCCCGAGCGCGACCTGTTCCACTTCCGCGAGGGCCGCGGCGCCGACGGCGAACTCCCGCCCAACGACTGGAAGTCCGAGTTCGGCGGCTGCCCCTGGACCCGGCTCCCCGACGGCCAGTGGTACCTGCACCTGTTCGCCGCCGCCCAGCCCGACCTCAACTGGGACCACCCCGCCGTCCGCGAGGAGCACCTGGAGATCCTCCGGTTCTGGTTCGATCGCGGCGCCGCCGGCGTCCGGATCGACTCGGCCGGCCTGCTCACCAAGGACCCCGACCTCGCCGACGTCGAACCCGGCCGCCCGCACCCCTACGTCGACCGCGACGACCTGCACGACATCTACCGCAGCTGGCGCGCCGTCGCCGACTCCTACAGCCCGCCACGCGTCCTGATCGGCGAGATCTGGGTCCCCGACGCCGAGCGTTTCGCCCGCTACCTGCGCCCGGACGAGATGCACACCGCGTTCAACTTCGACTTCCTGGCCCGCCCCTGGGACGCCGCCGCGCTGCGCGAGTCCATCGACACCACCCTCGCCGCGCACGCCCCCGTCGGCGCCCCCGCGACCTGGGTGCTGGCCAACCACGACATCACCCGCACCGTCACCCGCTACGGCCGCGAGGACACCCGCTTCCAGTTCGCCACCAAGTCCTTCGGCATCCCCACCGACCTCGACCTCGGCCGCCGCCGCGCCCGCGCCGCCGCCCTGCTCAGCATGGCGCTGCCCGGCGCGCTCTACCTCTACCAGGGCGAGGAACTCGGCCTGCCCGAGGTCGAGGACCTCCCGCTGGACACCCTCCAGGACCCGATGCACTTCCGCTCCGGCGGCACCGACCCCGGCCGCGACGGCTGCCGCGTCCCGATCCCCTGGAGCGGCACCCACCCGCCCTACGGCTTCACCCGCGACGGCAAGGACCCCTGGCTCCCGCAGCCCCTCGACTGGGCCCCGCTCACCGTCGAGGCCCAGCACGGCGACCCGTCCTCCATGCTCACCCTCTACCGCGAGGGCATCCGGCTGCGCCGCGAACTGCGCGGCGAGTTCGCCTGGGCCGAGGACGCCCCCGAAGGCGTCCTCTCCTTCCGCCGCGGCGACGTCCGCTGCCTGGTCAACCTCTCCCCCTCGCCGCTCCCGCTCGACGGCGAGATCCTGCTGGCCTCCGGCGAACTGACCGACGGCCACCTCCCCACCGACACGGCGGCCTGGCTCCGGTAGGGGAAACCGAAGCACAACCAGGGGCGCGGGGAACTGCGCGGCCGAGCGAGCACGCACAGCCGGATCGCGACGCAGGGCGAGAACGTGCCCTGCCCCGCGACCTCGCCGACGCGCGACTCCCGCCGCGCGCAGTTCCCCGCGCCCCTGCTTTCGCGCCCGCTCTCCCGCGCTCGCGCAGCTAGTTGCACCAGCCGTCCCGGTACGCCTCCCAGTGGTCCGGCGTGGCCGCGAAATCGACGTACAGGGCGAGGCCGAAGTTCCGCCGGCCGTTCGGGCCGAGGGCCAGTCGTGCGCCGCGGACCGCCGCGCGGACGGTCTCCGCGGCGCCGCGGTGGGTGGGCGTGTCGGCCCAGTAGGCCGGCAGGCCCATGAGCAGGTCGACGCCCGGCGGGGTGTGGGCCAGGGCCAGCGCGGTCTGCCGGGCGACGTAGCCGCCGTACAGCGACTCGACCGGCATCGAGGTGTCGTACGACATCACCGCGACCTGGTCGACCCTCCCGGCCGCCGCCGCGAAGTACGCCGCGGACCAGTACTTGCCGTGCCCGCTGAGCGCGAAGGCGACCCGCCCCAGCCCCGGGACGGGATCGATCTGCGGGGCCGCGACGGACAGCGGCACCGACCGGGCGGCGGTGAGCGCGTGCACCTGGTCGAGCAGGGCGAGGAACCCGGCCGAGCCCGAGTGCACGGGCTCCAGGTCGAAGTGGACGCCGTCGAAGCCCAGGTCGAGGACCTGCCGCGCGGCGGCGGTGATCCGGTCCCGGACGTCGGGGCGGTCCAGGTGCAGCCCCTCCTTCTCGGGCGCCACCACGTCGCCCAGCCAGGACTGGACCCGCACCCCCGGCATCGCCGCGTGCGCCCGGGCCAGGAAGTCCGCCGCGCCGGGCGCCAGCGCCGGGTCGAGCGAGCCGTCGTGCGCCAGCGGCCCGGTGTGCACGTACAGGTCGTGGATGCCGGTGCTGCGCACCTTCGCGGCCAGCGCGATCAGCTCCTCGGGCGTGCGCCGCCCGTCGACCCAGGCGTGGCCGAGCCAGATCGCGTCCCGGCCGCGGGTGCGGGCGTCCGCGGCGGGGTCGCCGGCGTACTCCCAGCGCAGCGCGGCGGCCCCGCCGAGCACCGGCAGTAGGAGCAGGGCGAGGACGGTGCCGAGCGCGGTGAGGACGCGGCGCGGCCGGCTCCACCGGGTGCGCCCGCGCCAGCGGCGGCGCGCCCGGGCCGGCAGTGTCCGCCATCCGGACGCACCCGGCGCGCGCGCGGCGCGCTTCCACCGGCTCTGTTCCCCGAAGCGGGCATGATCGTGCTCCCTTCCGGTGGACAAGGACGCCCAGAATTCGAAACGGGTTCCGTCCGGCCGGGGTGGGACCGATACCCTGGCGGGGTGCGTCCCCGGTCCAGCGGGAGCGCATAGCCGACAGCCGTCGCACTCAGGGAGCAGCCACATGGCCACCGTTGTACCCACGTCCGCCCAGCAGGACCGCGCCGACGCCCTGCGCGAGGCACTCGCCACCCGGGTGGTGGTGGCCGACGGTGCGATGGGCACCATGCTCCAGGCGCAGGAGCCGACGATGGAGGACTTCCAGCAGCTGGAGGGCTGCAACGAGGTCCTGAACGTCACCCGTCCCGACATCGTGCGCTCGGTGCACGAGGCGTACTTCGCGGTCGGCGTGGACTGCGTGGAGACCAACACCTTCGGCGCCAACCACTGGGCGCTGAGCGAGTACGACATCCCCGAGCGGATCTTCGAGCTGTCCGAGGCCGGCGCCCGGATCGCCCGGGAGGTGGCCGACGCCTTCACCGCGGAGGACGGCCGCACCCGCTGGGTGCTCGGTTCGATGGGCCCGGGCACCAAGCTGCCGACCCTCGGCCACACCACCTTCGAGGTGGTCCGCGAGGGCTTCCGGCAGAACGCGGCGGGCCTGATCGCGGGCGGCGTGGACGCGCTGCTGATCGAGACCAGCCAGGACCTGCTGCAGACCAAGGCGTCGGTGCTGGGCTGCCAGGCCGCCCTGGCGGAGGCCGGGGTGAGCCTGCCGATCCTCGCCCAGGTCACCGTCGAGACCACCGGCACCATGCTGCTGGGCTCGGAGATCGGCGCGGCGCTGACCGCGCTGGAGCCGCTGGGCATCGACTTCATCGGGATGAACTGCGCCACCGGCCCGGCCGAGATGAGCGAGCACCTGCGCTACCTGGCGAAGAACGCCAAGGTCGGCCTCTCCTGCATGCCGAACGCCGGCCTGCCGGTGCTCACCAAGGACGGCGCGCACTACCCGCTCAGCCCCGAGGAGCTGGCCGACGCGCACGAGGGCTTCGTCCGCGACTACGGCCTGGCCCTGGTCGGCGGCTGCTGCGGCACCACCCCCGAGCACCTGCGCCGGGTGGTCGAGCGGGTCCAGGGCCTGCCGATCACCGCCCGCGACCCGCGCCCCGAGGCGGCCGCCGCCTCGCTCTACCAGGCGGTGCCGTTCCGGCAGGACACCTCCTACCTGGCGATCGGCGAGCGCACCAACGCCAACGGCTCGAAGAAGTTCCGCGAGGCGATGCTCGCCGCGGACTGGCAGACCTGCGTGGAGATCGCCCGCGAGCAGATCCGCGAGGGCGCCCACCTGCTCGACCTGTGCGTGGACTACGTCGGCCGCGACGGCGTCGCCGACATGCGCGAGATCGCCGGCCGGCTGGCCACCGCCTCCACCCTGCCGATCGTGCTGGACTCCACCGAGCCGCCGGTGCTCAAGGCCGGCCTGGAGATGCTCGGCGGCCGGGCCGTCCTCAACTCGGTCAACTACGAGGACGGCGACGGCCCCGACACCCGGTTCGGGAGGATCGCCGCGCTGGCCCGCGAGCACGGCGCCGGCCTGATCGCGCTGACCATCGACGAGCAGGGCCAGGCCCGCACCGCCGAGACCAAGGTCGCCATCGCCGAGCGGCTGATCGAGCAGCTGGGCCGCGAGTACGGCATCGACGAGTCCTCGATCCTGGTCGACTGCCTGGCCTTCACCCTGGCCACCGGCCAGGAGGAGTCCCGGCGCGACGGCATCGAGACCATCGAGGCGATCCGCGAGCTCAAGCGCCGCCACCCGGACGTGCAGACCACCCTGGGCCTGTCGAACATCTCCTTCGGCCTCAACCCGGCCGCCCGCCAGGTGGTCAACTCGGTCTTCCTGCACGAGTGCGTGGAGGCCGGCCTGGACTCGGCGATCGTGCACGCCGCCAAGATCCTGCCGATGAACCGCATCCCGGAGGACCGCCGGCAGACCGCCCTCGACCTGGTCTACGACCGCCGCAGCGAGGGCTACGACCCGCTGCAGAAGCTGCTCCAGCTGTTCGAGGGCGTCTCCGCCGCCTCCAGCGCCGCGTCCAAGGCCGAGGAGCTGGCCGCCCTCCCGCTGGAGGAGCGCCTCCAGCGCCGGATCATCGACGGCGAGCGCAACGGCCTGGAGGCCGACCTGGACGCCGCGCTGGCCGAGCGCCCGGCGCTGGAGATCATCAACGACACGCTGCTGTCCGGCATGAAGGTGGTCGGCGAGCTGTTCGGCTCCGGCGAGATGCAGCTGCCGTTCGTGCTCCAGTCCGCCGAGGTGATGAAGGCCGCCGTCGCGCACCTCGAACCGCACATGGAGAAGTCCGACAGCGAGGGCAAGGGCACCATCGTGCTGGCCACCGTCAAGGGCGACGTGCACGACATCGGCAAGAACCTGGTCGACATCATCCTGTCCAACAACGGCTACAACGTGGTCAACCTGGGCATCAAGCAGCCGGTGTCGGCGATCGTCGAGGCCGCCCAGGAGCACCGGGCCGACGTGATCGGCATGTCCGGCCTGCTGGTCAAGTCCACGGTGATCATGAAGGAGAACCTGGAGGAGCTCAACCAGCGCGCGCTGGCCGCCGACTTCCCGGTGATCCTCGGCGGCGCCGCCCTCACCCGCGCCTACGTCGAGCAGGACCTGCACGAGATCTACGACGGCGAGGTCCGCTACGCCCGGGACGCCTTCGAGGGCCTGCGGCTGATGGACGCCCTGATCGGCATCAAGCGCGGCGTGCCCGGCGCGACCCTGCCCGAGCTGCGCAAGCGCCGGCACGCCCGGGTCGAGGTGGAGGAGCCGGAGGAGGCCAACCTCGGCCAGATCCGCTCCGACGTGGCCGTCGACAACCCGATCCCCGTCCCGCCGTTCTGGGGCGACCGGATCATCAAGGGCATCCCGTTCCAGGACTACGCCTCCTGGCTGGACGAGGACGCCCTGTTCAAGGGGCAGTGGGGCCTCAAGGGCGGCCGCAGCGGAGGCCCGTCCTACGAGGAGCTGGTGGAGACCGAGGGCCGCCCGCGGCTGCGCGGCTGGCTGGACCGGCTGCAGACCGAGGGCTGGCTGGAGCCCGCCGTGGTCTACGGCTACTTCCCGGCCAACTCCAAGGGCGACGACCTGATCCTGTACCGCGAGGACGGCTCCGAGCTGACCAGGTTCACCTTCCCCCGCCAGCGCCGCGGCCGCCGGCTCTGCCTGGCCGACTTCTTCCGCCCCGAGGAGTCCGGCGAGCGCGACGTGGTCGGCCTCCAGGTGGTCACCATGGGCAACCGGATCTCCGAGGCCGCCAACGAGCTGTTCGCCGACAACTCCTACCGCGACTACCTCGAACTGCACGGCCTGTCCGTCCAGTTGGCGGAGGCGCTGGCCGAGTTCTGGCACGCCCGGGTCCGCTACGAGCTGGGCTTCGGCGACGAGGACCCGCAGGACGTGCGCGACATGTTCGCGCTCAAGTACCGCGGCGCCCGCTTCTCGCTCGGCTACGGGGCCTGCCCCGAGCTGGAGGACCGGGCCAAGATCGCCGAGCTGCTGCGCCCCGAGCGGGTCGGCGTGATCCTCTCCGAGGAGTACCAGCTGCACCCCGAGCAGTCCACCGACGCCATCGTGCTCCACCACCCCGAGGCCAAGTACTTCAACGCGCGCTAGACCTTCCACCGGAGATCATCCGTTCGCCCCGCCGCCGCCCGGTGCAATCCGACCGGGCGGGCGTATTCTTGATGATCCTGAACGGGCCGGTCCGCAGACCAGCGGGCCGGCCCGCGCCATCCCCGGACGCGCCGCAACCGCACCGCGCCGGGCCACCCACCAGGAAGGACGGCGCGCATGACGACGGTCTCGACCCCGGTCCGCATCGGCGGAGACGGCGAGGACAGCGGCCTGCACGCCGTCCTGCTCGACATGGACGGCACCCTGGTCGACACCGAGGACTCCTGGTGGCAGGCCGAGGTCGGCCTGTTCGCCGAACTCGGCCACCGCCTCACCGCCGAGGACCGCACCCACGTGGTCGGCGGGCCGATGACCCGGGTGATCGACTACCTGATCACCCGCACCGGCGTCACCCTCAGCCCCGCCGAACTGACCGTCCTGATCAACCAGCGCTTCGTCGACCTGCTGGCCGGCGGCGTCCCGCTGATGCCCGGCGCCGAGCGGCTGCTCAACACCCTGGCCGCGCACGGCGTCCCGGCCGCCCTGGTGTCCGCCTCGCACCGGCACATCATCGACATCGTGCTGCGCAGCCTGGGCGCCCGGCACTTCGCCTTCACCGTGGCCGGCGACGAGGTCGCCCGCACCAAGCCGCACCCCGACCCCTACCTGGCCGCCGCCGCCCGGCTCGGCGCCGACCCGGCCCGCTGCGTGGTCATCGAGGACACCCCCACCGGCGTCGCCGCCGCCGAGGCGGCCGGCTGCCCGGTCATCGCGATCCCCTCGATCGCCCCGATCGAGCCCGCCCCCGGCCGCCTGGTGCTGCCCTCGCTGGAGCACGTCGACCTCGCCCTGCTGCGCACCCTGGCCGGCACCCGGGTGCGGGGCGGGGTGTGAGGTTCGTCTCCCTCACCCCCTTTGTCGGTTTCGTTCCGCGTTCGGTGGTACGCGGACCGTATCCGGCCGCGCGGGCGAAAACGGGCATTGGCTGACAACTCGTCGGCTGAGCGGACAAGGCCCTGCGAACCGCGCGCCCGCCCCCGCCGCACGCCCGGTGACCCTCCGGGACCGATGTGGCACGCTAAGGCCGCACCAGTCCCCGCGCCGCCCCACCCGAAACCGGGTACCGGGCGCGCACGCGGGCCGTACCAGACCCGCCACCGCCGCCACACCCAGGCGCCGGACGGCGGGCCACCGGCGACAGCCGGCCGCACGCAGTGAGGAAGACCACCCCGCATGACGACGCCCAACCGCCTGGCCGTGCTCAGCTGCGCCGCCCTCGTCGCCACCACGGCGGCGGGCTGCGCCTCCGTCGAGAAGGTCGCCGGCGGCGGTGGCAACGAGACGATCACCATGGGTACCACCAGCGTGACCAGCGTGCTGGACCCGGCCGGCGCGTACGACGCGGGCTCCTGGCTGATCCTCAACAACACCTTCCAGTCGCTGCTGAGCTTCCCCTCCGGCGCGACCGAGCCGCAGCCCGACGCCGCCGAGTCCTGCCAGTTCACCAGCGCCGACGCGCTCACCTACACCTGCAAGCTGCGCAGCGGCCTGAAGTTCTCCAACGGGCACCCGCTGACCGCCCAGGACGTCAAGTTCTCGATCGACCGGGTCAAGAAGATCGACGACCCGTCCGGCCCCGCCTCGCTGCTGTCCACCATCGCCTCGGTGGAGACCTCCGGCGACCGCGACATCACCTTCCACCTGGACAGCCCCGACGCGGTGCTCCCGGCCAAGCTGGCCTCGGCGGCCGGCTCGATCGTCGACCACCAGGTCTTCCCGGCCGACAAGCTGCTCGGCAACGGCTCCCTGGTCGGCTCCGGGCCGTACAAGATCGACTCGGTCGAGATGAACGGCAAGGCCCCCAGCAAGGTCCTGCTCAGCGCCAACTCCGGCTACCAGGGCACCGCCAAGCTGCAGAACGGCAAGTTCGCGGTGCGCTACTTCGACAAGCCCGAGGAGCTGAAGTCCGCCCTCGACAGCGGCGCGGTCGACCTCACCGACAACAGCCTCGACCCCAGCGCGGCCGCCCAGATCAAGAGCGACGACCTGGCCGGCACCGGCAAGCTCCGGGTCGCCGAGGGCGCCTCCGGCGAGACCCGCTACCTGGTCTTCAACACCAAGGACGAGACCGGCGGCAACCAGGCCGTCCGGCAGGCCGCCGCCCAGCTGGTCGACCGCAAGGCGATCTCGCACGACGTCTACGCGGGCACCGTGCAGCCGCTCTACTCGATCGTCCCGGCGGGCGTGGCCGGCCACACCACCGCGTTCTTCGACAAGTACGGCGAGCCCGACCCGGCCAAGGCCAAGCGCATCCTCACCAACGCGCACGTCGCCACCCCGGTCAAGCTCACCCTGACCTGGTCCCGGGCCCGGGCCGGCGCCGCCGAGCTGGAGTCCGTCAAGCAGCAGCTGGAGAACGGCGGCCTGTTCCAGGTCACCGTCCAGCAGGAGCCCGACTGGACGGCCTTCCAGGCCGGCTGGAAGAACGGCGGCTACCAGGCGTACACCGTCGGCTGGACCCCCGACTACTCCGACGCCGACGACTACATCAGCCCGCTGGTGGTCGGCGGCGGCGCCTTCCACAACGGCTGGGACAACCCGCAGATCAGCGGCAAGCTGGTGCCGGACTCGATCAAGCTCACCGACCGCTCCGGCGGCGGCGCCTACGACCAGATCCAGAAGATCCTGGCCGACGCCGTCCCGATGGTCCCGCTGTTCCAGAACAAGTCCTTCTACGTGTACCAGCCCGCCATCACCGGCGTGGACTCCACCGTGGACAGCAGCGGCGTGTTCCGGTTCTGGGAGATCGGCCGCACCGCGAAGTAACGATCCGCCCACACGCCGAACGGCCCGCCGCCCCCTCGGGGACGGCGGGCCGTTCGGCGCTCCCGCCCGCGGCTACAGCGAGCCCGGGCGCACCAGGCCGCTCTCGTACGCGTACACCGCCGCCTGCACCCGGTCGCGCAGCTGGAGCTTGGTCAGCACGTGCCCCACGTGCGTCTTCACCGTGGTCTCCGAGACGAACAGCTCGGCGGCGATCTCCGCGTTCGACAGCCCGCGCGCCACCAGCCGCAGCACCTCCACCTCGCGCTCGGTCAGCACCGTCAGCGCCTGCGGCGGCGCCTCGTCGCCCGAGGGCAGCTTGGTGGCGTACATGTCCAGCAGCCGGCGGGTCACCGACGGGGCCAGCATCGCCGCGCCGTCCGCCACCACCCGGATCGCCTGCACCAGCTCCTCGGCCGGCACGTCCTTGAGCAGGAAGCCGCTGGCCCCCGCCCGCAGCGCCTCCACCACGTACTCGTCCAGGTCGAAGGTGGTCAGCACCAGCACCTTCGCCGGGCCGTCCCGGTCCGGGCCGGCGATCCGCCGGGTCGCCTCCACGCCGTCCATCCGCGGCATCCGGATGTCCATCAGCACCACGTCCGGCTGCAGGGCGCGGACCTGGTCCAGCGCCTGCTGCCCGTCGCCCGCCTCGCCGACCACCACCAGGTCGGACTCCGCCTCCAGGATCATCCGGAAACCGGTACGCAGCAGCGGCTGGTCGTCCACCAGCAGCACACGGATCGTCACCTACGACTCCTTGCCAGGAATGGTCACAGTTGCCGGCAGCGGGTACGGCGGGGGAGTGCCGCCGAACTCCGGGCAGGACGCCTTGTGGTCGCACCAGTCGCACAGCCGGTTGCGCGTCGCCGGGAAGTCGCCGGTGGCCACCGCCGCCGAGATCGCCTCCCAGAGCGCCTCCAGCTTGCGCTCCACCGCGAGCAGGTCGGCCTCGTCCGGGTCGTACGTCACCACGTCCCCGCCGCCGCCCAGGTACACCAGCTGCAGGCGCTTGGGGACCACGCCCCGCCACCGCCACACCACCAGCGCGTAGAACTTCATCTGGAACATCGCCCGGCCCTCGAAGTCCCGCGAGGGCGCCCGGCCGGTCTTGTAGTCCACCAGCCGCACCTCGCCGGAGGGCGCGACGTCCACCCGGTCGATGTACCCGCGCAGCAGCAGGCCGGAGGCCAGCGCGGTCTCCACGTACAGCTCCCGCTCCACCGGGTGCAGCCGGGTCGGGTCCTCCAGCCGGAACCAGCGGCGCACCAGCTTCTCGGCGTCCGCCAGCCAGCCGGCCAACTCCTCCGGCGCGTCCGGGAACAGTTCCGCCAGCTCCGGCCGTTCCCCCAGCAACCGCTCCCACTGCGGGCCCAGCAGCCCGAGCGCCCGCTCCGGCGTGCGCTCGGCCGGCGGGTGGTCGAACAGCCGCTCCAGCACCGCGTGCACCAGCGTCCCCCGGGTGGCGGCGGCGCTCGGCGGCTCCGGCAGCCGGTCGATCACCCGCAGCCGGTACAGCAGCGGGCAGGTCATGAAGTCACCCGCCCGGGACGGCGACAGCCCGGTCGGCCGGGCGGCCGGACGCGGGGCGGGCGAGGGGTCGGTCTGCTGCATGCCACGACCCTATTGCACCGAACCGACAGCACGGGCGGACGGGCGGCGGAGCACGGGTCGGAGCACGGGTCGGCGGGCCGGATCGGGGAAAGGGGACAGTGGGGGCACCGCCGTTACCGCCGGGAGATCACGTAGCGTACGAGGCACCAGCGGACGGCGAGAGAGGAGCACGGTGAACGACACCGAGGGGCGGGCACCGGAGAGGTCGAGGCCGAAGCCCGACGACCAGCCGCGCGGCGGCATCCTGATGGGCCGTCCGTTCGGCGTGCCCGTCTACGTCACCCCGTCCTGGTTCCTGGTCGCCGCGCTGATCACCTGGATCTTCGGCAGCCGACTCGCCGACGTCCTGCCCGACCTCGGCGCCGCCCGCTACCTGCTCGCCTTCTCCTTCGCCGTCGCCTTCTACGGCTCCGTCCTGGTCCACGAACTCGCCCACACCCTGGTCGGCCTGCGCTACAAGCTCGGGGTGCGCCGCATCCAGCTCCAGTTCCTCGGCGGCGTCTCCGAGATCGAGAAGGAGGCCGACCGCCCCTGGCGCGAGTTCTGGCTCGCCTTCGTCGGCCCGCTGCTCTCGCTCGCCCTCGGCGGCGCCTTCTGGCTCGGCCTGCGCGCCGTCGAACCCGCCACCGTCCCCGGCGTGCTGCTCGCCGGGCTGATGGTCTCCAACCTGGTGGTCGCCGCCTTCAACCTGCTCCCCGGCCTCCCGCTGGACGGCGGCCGGATGCTGCGCGCCGTGGTCTGGGCCCTCACCGGCAAGCCGATGAAGGGCACCCTGGCGGCGGTCTGGGTCGGCCGCGCGCTGGCCGTCGCCGTCGTCCTCGGCCTGCCGATCTTCAGCTCCTCCCAGGACGTCGAGCGCTCCGCCACCGAGGCCATGGTCGACGGCGTGCTCGCCGCGATCCTCGGCTTCATCATCTGGCAGGGCGCCGGGAACTCGCTGCGCAACGCCCGCCTCAAGGAGGTGCTGCCCCGGCTCAGGCTCCGCGAGCTGGCCCGCCGCAGCATCGACGTCCCCGCCGACACCCCCCTCGGCGAGGCCATGCGCCGGGCCCGCGAGGCGCACGCCGGGGCGATCGTGGTGGTCGACGGCCGCGGCGAGCCGATCGCCGTGGTCAAGGAGTCCGCGGTCAGCGCCGTCCCCGAGCACCGCCGCCCCTGGGTCGCCGTCACCGCCGTCTCCCGCGACCTCGAACCCGGCCTCACCGTCCCCGTCGACCTGGCCGGCGAGCAGATCCTCGACGTGCTGCGCCGCGCCCCCGCCACCGAGTACCTGGTGGTCCGGCCGGACGGCTCGGTCTACGGCGTGCTCTCGCTCAGCGACCTCGAACGCAGGCTCACCGCCGCGCTGCTCGGCCGGGCCGCCGGAGCGGACTGATCATGTGGTCGGGGGCAGCCCCCCGGCTCCCGTAGGATGGCCCCCATGTCCGAACCGACCGGTGCCGCCCGCCGACGCGGGCCCTTCCAGGTCGGGGACCAGGTCCAGCTGACCGACCCCAAGGGCCGCCACTACACGTTCACGCTCCAGGCCGGGAACCAGTTCCACACCCACAAGGGTGCGTTCCCGCACGACGAGCTGATCGGCGCTCCCGAGGGCACGGTCGTCCGCACGACGGGCAACGTCCCGTACCTCGCGCTGCGCCCCCTGCTCCCCGACTACGTCCTGTCCATGCCGCGCGGCGCCGCCGTGATCTACCCGAAGGACGCGGGGCAGATCCTGGCCATGGCCGACATCTTCGCCGGCGCCAGGGTGGTCGAGGCGGGCGTCGGCTCCGGCGCCCTCTCCACCTACCTGCTGCGCGCCGTCGGCGACACCGGCATGCTCGCCTCCTACGAGCGCCGGCAGGACTTCGCCGACATCGCCAAGGGCAACGTCGAGCGCTACTTCGGCGGCCCGCACCCGGCCTGGAAGCTCACCGTCGGCGACCTCCAGGACAACCTGGTCGAGGCCGACGTCGACCGGGTCATCCTCGACATGCTCGCCCCCTGGGAGTGCCTGGACGTCGCCTCCAAGGCGCTCGTCCCCGGCGGCCTGATCTGCTGCTACGTGGCCACCACCACGCAGATGTCGCGCACCGTCGAGGCGCTGCGCGAGCACGGCACCTTCACCGAGCCGCAGGCATGGGAGACCATGGTCCGCACCTGGCACCTGGAGGGCCTCGCCGTCCGCCCGGACCACCGGATGATCGGCCACACCGGCTTCCTGCTCACCGCCCGCCGCCTCGCCGACGGCGTCGAGCCCCCGCTGCGCCGCCGCCGCCCCGCGAAGGGCTCCTACGGCGAGGACTACGAGACCGGCCCGGAGAGCGAGCTGACGCTCGCCGAGCGCGCGGCCGTCCGCAAGGCCCAGCGCGAGGCCGCCTCGCACGACGCGCGGGAACTCCCGCAGTAGCGGCAACCGCACCGACAGCCAGGTCGCGCGGGAACGGCAGGTCACTGCCGCCCCGCGGCCTGGCTGTCGGCGTTCCCCGGCCCGCGCGGACGCCCCCGCGCCCCGGCGGGGCGGCCGCCCGCGCCGGTGTGCGAGGATGCGCGGACCGGAAAGGGGAGTCTCGTGGTGACGGAGCGTCGGATACCCGGGCACGCGCGCTCGGGGTTGAAGCACTGGGTGCTGGTCGCGGCGGGGTGCGCGGCCGTGGTGGGCGGGGCGCTGGGGGCGACCTCGGCGACCGGGGCCGTGACGGCCGGTCAGCCGGCCGCGGAACCGGCGGCCGACGCGACGGCGGGGACGCCGGCCCCGCCGGAGACGGACCTGTCGAAGGTGCACTTCCCCCTCGACTGCGGGCCCTTCCCGGTCGCGGTGAGCCTGAGGACGGCCGCGGCGGTGGGCGGCGCCCCGGTGACCGTCGCCGCCGCGCACTGCCAGGCCGACATGGGCACTCCGCCGGACGGGGTGTTCCTGGTCGGGGCGGACGGCCCGCCCGCCGTGCTGCTGCCGGACACCGAGGGCCTGACCGTCACCGAGCTGGCGATCCGCAGCGACGGCTCGATCCGCGGCCGGGCCCGCGGCTACTCCTCGCCGGACGTGCCGCGCTTCGCGCCCGACCTGGAGGTCGAGCTGTCCTGGAAGCGGGCCGGCGGCGGGGCGTGGACGAAGACCGAGACCGCCACGCCGGTCCGCGGCAGCTGAGGGCCGGTCAGCCCGGCCGTCCGGGTCGGCCCCGTCGGCCGGGTCAGTCCGCGTCCGGCCCGTAGACCTCGACGCCGTCCGCCGCGCGGCGGACGTGGATGCAGTCGCCCGGGCAGTCCTTGACCGAGTCCACCACGTCCTGAAGGAGCGTCAGCGGCACGGGCACCGTCTCGCCCGGCTGCTGGCGCAGTTCGTCGTCCGCGCCCTTCACGTAGGCCAGCCCGTCGATGTCGAGCTCGAAGACCTCGGGCGCGTACTGCGCGCAGATGCCGTCGCCGGTGCACAGATCCTGGTCGATCCAGACTTCGAGTGCCTCGCCAGTCCCCGCCATTGCCCCTGCCGTTTCTGCTCTGGTCGCCCCGCATTCGGGGACATTCCTGTCACGATACATCCGCGCTGCTTTGAACCGTTGAGCGGTGGGCATCTCCTCTACCAGAGGGGAAGCGAGCGGGGCGGACATCGGACACGCCCGATCCATCTTTCTGATCTAGGGGTTTACATGACCCTGGTGCCAGGTAGGTTTGGGTCGTCCAGCTCCCCCAGGAGGAGGTGAGGACCGTGGCAGCCCACGATGACGACTACGACCGCAGCGCCGGCAGGCCCGCACGGGGGTCCGACGAGGCCGCACAGGTCTCGTACCTCGAGCAGGAGATCGCCGTCCTGCGGCGCAGGCTCGCCGATTCTCCGCGCAGCTCAAGGGTTCTTGAGGAGCGGATCGTCGAGCTCCAGAACAGCTTGTCCGGCGTGACCGCCCAGAACGAGCGGCTCGTCGCCACCCTGCGCGAGGCCCGCGACCAGATCGTGGCCCTCAAGGAGGAGGTCGACCGGCTCGCACAGCCGCCGGCCGGATTCGGCACCTTCCTCGAGAAGAACGAGGACGGCACCGCCGACATCTTCACCGGTGGCCGCAAGCTCCGGGTCAACGTCAGCCCCAGCGTCGAGCTGGACGAGCTGCGCCGCGGCCAGGAGGTGATGCTCAACGAGGCGCTGAACGTCGTCGAGGCGATGGCGTTCGAGCGGATCGGCGAGATCGTCACGCTCAAGGAGGTGCTGGAGGGCGGCGACCGCGCGCTGGTCGTCGGCCACACCGACGAGGAGCGGGTGGTCCGGCTCGCCGAGCCGCTGCACGGCGTCACGATCAGGGCGGGCGACGCCCTGCTGCTGGAGCCGCGCTCCGGCTACGTGTACGAGGTGGTGCCGAAGTCCGAGGTCGAGGAGCTGGTCCTCGAGGAGGTCCCGGACATCGACTACCGGCAGATCGGCGGCCTCGCCGGCCAGATCGAGCAGATCAGGGACGCGGTCGAGCTGCCCTACCTGCACGCCGACCTGTTCAAGGAGTACGAGCTCCGGCCGCCCAAGGGCGTCCTGCTCTACGGCCCGCCCGGCTGCGGCAAGACGCTGATCGCCAAGGCGGTGGCCAACTCGCTGGCCAAGAAGGTCGCCGAGGTGACCGGCCGGCCGCAGGGCAAGAGCTACTTCCTGAACATCAAGGGCCCCGAGCTGCTCAACAAGTACGTCGGCGAGACCGAGCGGCAGATCCGCCTGGTCTTCCAGCGGGCCCGGGAGAAGGCGAGCGAGGGCACACCCGTCATCGTCTTCTTCGACGAGATGGAGTCGCTCTTCCGCACCCGCGGCTCCGGCGTCAGCTCGGACGTGGAGAACACCATCGTCCCGCAGCTGCTGGCGGAGATCGACGGCGTGGAGGGCCTGGAGAACGTCATCGTCATCGGCGCCTCCAACCGCGAGGACATGATCGACCCGGCGATCCTGCGGCCCGGCCGCCTGGACGTCAAGATCAAGATCGAGCGGCCGGACGCCGAGGCGGCCAAGGACATCTTCTCCAAGTACCTGCGGGACACCCTCCCGTTCCACCCGGACGACCTCAAGGAGCACGACGGCTCGGTGTCGGTCACCGTCGCCGCCATGATCCAGTCGGTGGTCGAGCGGATGTACTCGGAGACCGAGGAGAACCGCTTCCTGGAGGTCACCTACGCCAACGGTGACAAGGAAGTGCTGTTCTTCAAGGACTTCAACTCCGGCGCGATGATCCAGAACATCGTCGACCGGGCGAAGAAGATGGCCATCAAGGACTACCTCGACCACGGCCAGCGCGGTCTGCGCGTCTCTCACCTGCTCGCCGCCTGCGTGGACGAGTTCAAGGAGAACGAGGACCTGCCGAACACCACCAACCCGGACGACTGGGCCCGCATCTCCGGCAAGAAGGGCGAGCGGATCGTCTTCATCCGCACCCTCGTCACCGGCAAGCAGGGCGCCGAGTCCGGCCGCTCCATCGACACCGTCGCCAACACCGGGCAGTACCTGTAGCACGCGCACCACCCCGTCCGGCTGCGGCGCTCGGCAGGGCCCCGCAGCCGGACGGTGCGTCTGCACCGGCACCACCCAGCAGTACCCAGCAGTACCCACAGGTCAGGAGGGCCGCATGACCGTACGGCGCGTGATGGGGATCGAGACCGAGTACGGCATCTCCGTGCCCGGCCACCCCAACGCCAACGCCATGCTCACCTCGTCCCAGATCGTCAACGCGTACGCGGCGGCGATGCACCGGGCGCGCCGCGCCCGCTGGGACTTCGAGGAGGAGAATCCGCTGCGCGACGCCCGGGGCTTCGACCTGGCCCGGGAGGTGGCCGACTCCAGCCAGCTCACCGACGAGGACATCGGCCTGGCCAACGTCATCCTCACCAACGGCGCCCGGTTCTACGTCGACCACGCCCACCCCGAGTACTCCTCGCCCGAGGTCACCAACCCGCTCGACGCGGTGCTCTGGGACAAGGCGGGCGAGCGGATCATGGCGGAGGCCGCCGAGCGCGCCCTGGAGCTGCCCAACGGGCAGCGGATCCTGCTCTACAAGAACAACACCGACAACAAGGGCGCCTCCTACGGCACCCACGAGAACTACCTGATGCAGCGGGCCACCCCGTTCGCCGACATCGTCCGCCACCTGACCCCGTTCTTCGTCTCCCGCCAGGTGGTGTGCGGGGCCGGCCGGGTCGGCATCGGGCAGGAGGGCGGCGGGCACGGCTTCCAGATCAGCCAGCGCGCCGACTACTTCGAGGTCGAGGTCGGCCTGGAGACCACCCTCAAGCGCCCGATCATCAACACCCGCGACGAGCCGCACGCCGACGCCGAGAAGTACCGCCGGCTGCACGTCATCATCGGCGACGCCAACCTCTCCGAGGTCTCCACCTACCTCAAGCTCGGCACCACCGCGCTGGTCCTGTCGATGATCGAGGACGGCTTCATCGCCGTCGACCTCGCCGTCGACCAGCCGGTGCGCACCCTGCACCGGGTCTCCCACGACCCGGAGCTCAAGCAGCTGGTCCAGCTGCGCAGCGGCCGCAAGCTGACCGCCGTGCAGCTCCAGATGGAGTACTGCGAGCTCGCCCGCAAGTACGTCGAGGACCGCTACGGGCAGGACGCCGACGACCAGACCGTCGACGTGCTGGCCCGCTGGGAGGACGTGCTGGGCCGCCTGGAGCGGGACCCGATGAGCCTGTCCCGGCAGCTCGACTGGATCGCCAAGAAGGAGATCCTGGAGGGCTACCGGCAGCGCGACGCCCTGGAGTGGGACAGCCCCCGGCTCCAGCTGGTCGACCTCCAGTACAGCGACGTGCGGCCCGACAAGGGCCTCTACAACCGGCTGGAGGCGCGCGGCCGGTTCGACCGGCTGTTCGACGAGGACGAGGTGCGCCGCGCCGTCACCCAGCCTCCCGAGGACACCCGGGCCTACTTCCGCGGCCGCTGCCTGGAGCAGTACGCCGACCACGTGGCCGCCGCCTCCTGGGACTCCGTCATCTTCGACCTGCCCGGCCACGACAGCCTCCAGCGCGTCCCGACCATGGAACCGCTGCGCGGCACCCGGGAGCACGTCAAGGAGCTGCTCGACCGGTGCCGCACCGCCGAGGACCTGGTGCGCGTCCTCTCCGGCGGGTAACTTTTCGATCACCGAGGGTGAACGTTTCCCGGACGGGGAATCATTCCGGTGAGCAGCCAGCGTTGAACGAGAACACCGAACGAGCGGGGTGAGGAAAATGGCGGAGAAGGACACCGGCGGCGGTCAGCAGCGGGCCAACCGCTCCTCCGAGGAGGTCGAGGAGCAGGCCGCGGAAACGCAGGGCTCCGACGAGCTCAAGGAGCGCCAGGAAAAGCTCAGCGACGACGTCGACTCGGTACTCGACGAAATCGACGAGGTACTGGAATCCAACGCCGAGGATTTCGTGCGCGGATTCGTCCAGAAGGGCGGCGAGTGAGAGGGGAAACCCCTCCGTCCACCGAAGAGAGCAGCACGAGCGCCGCAGGTGTGCCCTGAGCGCGCCTGCGGCCTCGTGCTGCCGGAAGCTCCTCGGAGCAGCTCCCCCGGAGAGCGTGGAACCGGCCCCGGAAGCGGGTAGGGTCCGGGGCACCAAGCAACTTTCGATCTTCGATCCGGAAGGACACGTGTGGAAGCCAACCTCAGTGGCACCGGGCGTCTGCCGGCCGCCTTCCTCACCCCCGGCTCCTCCTCGTTCCTGGACTTCCTCGACAGCCACGCGCCCCAGCTGCTCCCCGGGCGGCGCACCCTCCCCGAGGGGATGACCGTCGAGGCGCCGCACGGCACCACCATCGTCGCCGCGGTCTTCGACGGCGGCGTGGTGCTGGCCGGCGACCGCCGCGCCACGATGGGCAACGTCATCGCCCAGCGGGACATCGAGAAGGTCTTCCCGGCGGACGAGTACAGCGCCGTCGGCATCGCCGGCACGGCCGGCCTGGCGGTCGAGATGGTCCGGCTGTTCCAGCTGGAGCTGGAGCACTACGAGAAGATCGAGGGCGCCGTGCTCTCGTTCGAGGGCAAGGCCAACCGGCTCACCACGATGATCCGCTCCAACCTGGCGATGGCCATGCAGGGCCTCGCGGTCGTCCCGGTCTTCGCCGGCTACGACCTCGACCTCGGCCGCGGCCGGATCTTCACCTACGACGTCACCGGCGGCCGCTCCGAGGAGCGGGCCGGCTTCGCCGCCACCGGCTCCGGCTCGGTCTTCGCCCGCGGCTCGATGAAGAAGCTCTACCGGGACGGCCTGACCGGCGACGAGGCCGCCACCCTCGCCGTCCAGGCGCTGTACGACGCCGCCGACGACGACTCCGCGACCGGCGGGCCCGACCTGGCCCGCCGGATCTTCCCGATCGTCACGCTGATCACCGAGGACGGCTTCCGCCGGCTCACCGAGGCGGAGGTCTCCGCGATCGCGGTCTCGATCACCGACCGGCGCCGCGAGCAGCCCAACGGCCCGCAGGCCCCGCTCCTCTGAGTCCGCCTCAACCACCCGAAGGGAGACCGGCGGTGTCCACGCCGTTCTACGTCTCGCCCCAGCAGGCCATGGCGGACCGCGCGGAGTACGCCCGCAAGGGCATCGCCCGCGGCCGCAGCGTGGTCGTGCTCACCTACGCCGACGGCATCGTCTTCGTCGCGGAGAACACCTCACGGGCCCTGCACAAGGTCTCCGAGATCTACGACAAGATCGCCTTCGCCGCGGTCGGCCGCTACAACGAGTTCGAGAACCTCCGGATCGGCGGCGTGCGCTACGCCGACCTGCGCGGCTACTCCTACGACCGGGCCGACGTCACCGCCCGCGGCCTGGCCAACGTCTACGCCCAGACCCTGGGCACCATCTTCTCCTCGGTCGGGGAGAAGCCCTACGAGGTCGAGCTGATCGTCGCCGAGGTGGGCCGCACCCCCGCCGACGACCAGATCTACCGGCTCACCCCCGACGGCTCGGTGGTGGACGAGAAGAACGCCGTGGTGGTCGGCGGCAACGCCGACTCCATCGGCAACTACCTCGGCCAGCGCCACCGAGCCGGACTCACCCTCGCCGAGGCGCTCAAGCTGGCGGTCGACGGCCTGGCCCGCGACCCCAACGGCGGCAGCCCCCGCGCCATGACGCCGGAGCAGCTGGAGGTCGCCGTCCTGGACCGCCAGCGCTTCCAGCAGCGGAAGTTCAAGCGCATCCTGGGCGGCCAGCTGGCCCGGCTGCTCAGCGGCGACGAGTCGGCCGCCGACGAGGACGCCGACGGCACCGACGCCGCCGACGGCGCGGGCGACGCGAGCACCGACACCGAATGACCGCCCGGGCGGCCCGCCGCGCAGCGCGGGCCGCCCGCCGGTCCACCGACCGCCACCGAGGGGTTCCACCGAGCTTCGAACAGAGAAGAGTCGCACATGGACCGCCGAATTTTCGGGCTGGAGAACGAGTACGGAGTCACCTGCACCTTCCGGGGCCAGCGCCGGCTGTCGCCGGACGAGGTGGCCCGCTACCTCTTCCGCCGGGTCGTCTCCTGGGGCCGCAGCAGCAACGTCTTCCTGAAGAACGGCGCCCGGCTCTACCTCGACGTCGGCTCCCACCCCGAGTACGCGACCCCCGAGTGCGACGACGTCACCGAGCTGGTCACCCACGACAAGTCCGGCGAGCGAATCCTCGAGGGCCTGCTGGTGGACGCCGAGCGGCGGCTGCACGAGGAGGGCATCGCCGGCGACGTCTACCTGTTCAAGAACAACACCGACTCGGCCGGCAACTCCTACGGCTGCCACGAGAACTACCTGGTGGCCCGGCACGGCGAGTTCTCCCGGCTGGCCGACGTGCTGATCCCGTTCCTGGTCACCCGGCAGCTGATCTGCGGCGCCGGCAAGGTGCTGCAGACCCCGCGCGGCGCGGTCTACTGCGTCAGCCAGCGCGCCGAGCACATCTGGGAGGGCGTCAGCTCCGCCACCACCCGCTCCCGCCCGATCATCAACACCCGCGACGAGCCGCACGCCGACGCCGAGCGCTACCGGCGGCTGCACGTCATCGTCGGCGACTCCAACATGTCGGAGACCACCACGCTGCTCAAGGTCGGCGCCACCGACCTGGTGCTGCGGCTGATCGAGGCCGGCGTGGTGATGCGCGACCTGACGCTGGAGAACCCGATCCGGGCGATCCGCGAGGTCAGCCACGACCTGACCGGCACCCACCAGGTCCGGCTCGCCAACGGCCGGGAGGCCTCCGCCCTGGAGATCCAGGAGGAGTACTACACCAAGGCGCTGGAGTTCGCCGACCGCAAGGGCCTCAACGAGGGCACGGTGGCCCGGGTGCTGGACCTGTGGGGCCGCACCCTGGAGGCGGTGCGCAGCGAGGACCTGGCCAAGGTCGGCACCGAGATCGACTGGATCATGAAGTACCAGCTGATCGAGAAGTACCGGGCCAAGCACCAGATGACCATGTCCAACCCGCGGGTCGCCCAGATCGACCTCGCCTACCACGACATCCACCGCCGCCGCGGCCTGTTCTACCTGCTGCAGAAGAACGGCCAGGCCAAGCGGGTCACCACCGACCTGCTGACCTTCCAGGGCAAGTCGGTGCCCCCGCAGACCACCCGGGCCCGGCTGCGCGGCGACTTCATCCGGCGCGCCCAGGAGCAGCGCCGCGACTTCACCGTCGACTGGGTGCACCTCAAGCTGAACGACCAGGCGCAGCGCACCGTGCTGTGCAAGGACCCGTTCCGCTCGGTGGACGAGCGGGTGGAGAAGCTGATCGCCGGGATGTGATCCGCCGGCCCGGTCCGGTCCGCCGGGGGCGCGCCGCGCCTCCGACGGACCGGACGAATCGGGTCATAGGCTGACGTCATGCGTCGAACCGCCTACCTGCTCACCGTTCCCCTGACCGTCGCGCTGCTCGCCGGGTGCAGCAGCTCGGGCGGCTCCGGGAAGTCCACCGCGACGACGCCGGCGGCCTCCTCGGCCTCCGCCGCCGAGGTGCCGAGCCCGGTGGCGTCCGCCTCGCCGATGCCCACCGTCTCGGGGGACTTCGGCTCGAAGGCGACCATCACGCTGCCCGCCGAGCCGCCGTCCGGGCAGTTCGTGGTGAGCACCGTGAGCGAGGGCTCCGGGGCGGTGGTCAACAAGAACGACTGGGTGACCGTCAACTACACCGTCAAGGACTGGACCAGCGGCAAGGACCTGTCCAGCTCCTACGACTCCGGCGGCAAGCCGCAGCTGTACCAGCCGGGCAGCGGGCAGCTGGTGCCCGCCTTCGACCAGAGCGTGGTGGGGAAGAAGGCCGGCAGCCGGGTGCTGGTGGTGGCCCCGCCGGCCGCCGGGTTCGGCAGCCAGGGCTCCAGCGCGCTGGGCGTCGGCAAGGACGACACCGTGGTGTTCGTGCTGGACGTGGTGAGCACGCTGCCGCAGGACACCACCGTCCCCGGGGACCTCACCCAGCCGCCCGCGAACGCCCCGCAGGTGAAGGACAACGGCAAGGCCGCGCCGACCATCACCGTCCCGGCCGGCCAGCAGCCGCCCGCCGACCTCCAGCAGTACGTGCTGGTCCAGGGCACCGGCCCGCAGGTGCAGAGCGGGCAGACGCTGGTGGTCCAGTACACCGGCGTGACCTGGACGGACGGCAAGCAGTTCGACTCCTCGTGGAACCACGGCGGCGCGCAGGCCCTCCAGGTCGGCACCGGCAGCCTGATCAAGGGCTGGGACCAGGGGCTGGTCGGCAAGAACGTCGGCAGCCGGGTGCTGCTGGTGGTCCCGCCGTCGCTGGGCTACGGCGACCAGGCCAGCGGCTCGATCCCGGCGAACTCCACCCTGGTGTTCGTGATCGACATCCTGCAAGCCGTCTGAGAACGGCCTGACAGCCGGGCGAGGGCCGGGCTGACCCGCTCTCATGCCGACCTGACATACTGCTGCCCCGCACCAGTGGTACACGCGTCGTCGGGCGAGTCGAATGGGGAGTCATGTCTGAGAAAGCGTCGAGCCCGGGCGAGGCCGACACCAACGGGAACAAGCCCTCGGTGGACCGCGAGTCGATCGTCGTCCCCGCCGAGATGCTGACCCAGGCGGGGTGGGCGCCGCCCACCGCCCCGGTGGCCCCCGGGGAGAAGGCCGAAGAGGCCCCGAAGGTCTTCGCGTCCAACCAGCGCAAGGTGCCGCTCTCCGAAGCGGGCTACGACGAGGACCCGGGCGGGGTGGGCCGGCTCGGCGTGATCCTGGGCTCGGTCCTGGCCGTGCTGCTGGTCGCGTCCGGCGTGACGATGTACTACGTCAACAAGGACGACGGCAAGCCCTCCGCGCAGGCGGACTCGGCCGCCGCCAGCCCCGCTCCCTCGGACACGCCGACCCAGGAGCCGGTGCCGCCGATCAAGGACAGCGCCAAGGTGCTGCCGACCGTCGCCGGCGACTTCGGCTCCAAGGCGGCCATCACGCTGCCCAAGGACGCCCCGGACGGGACGTTCGTGGTCAAGGAGCTCTCCGCGGGCAACGGCCCGAAGGTGGAGAAGGGCAACTGGGTCACCGTCGACTACACGGCGATGGACTGGCAGACCGGCAAGGACATCCCCGGCTCGTACGGGGAGCAGAACGGCAAGCCGCAGCTGTACCAGGCCGGCGGCGGGTCGCTGATCCCGGCGCTGGACAACGCCGTCGAGGGCCACAAGGCCGGCAGCCGCCTGCTGGTGGTCGCCCCGCCCGGGGCCGCGTTCGGCGCGCAGGGCAACAGCCAGCTGGGCATCGGGGCCGCCGACAGCCTGGTCTTCGTGCTGGACATCCGGCAGGCCACCGCGCCGGGCGCGGTGCTCTCCGGTGACGTGACCCCGCCGCCCGCGGACTTCCCGCAGGTCAAGGACAACGGCACCAAGCCCGCCGACATCACCCCGCCCAAGGGCGTCGCCGACCCGACCGACCTGAAGAGCCACGTGCTGATCCAGGGCAAGGGCCGCAAGATCGAGTCCGGCGAGAAGGTGCTGGTCCAGTACACCGGCGCGCTGTACAAGGACGGCAAGAAGTTCGACTCCTCGCTCGACCGCGGGCAGGCGTTCACCTTCACCACCGGCGCCGGCAGCGTCATCGAGGGCTGGGACAAGGGCATCGTCGGCCAGAACATCGGCAGCCGGGTCGAGCTGGTCATCCCCGCCTCGCTGGGCTACAAGGACCAGGCCAGCGAGAGCATCCCGGCCAACTCCACCCTGGTGTTCGTGGTCGACATCCTGGACGCCGGTGTCGGCGGCGGCGACAGCTGACGGCCCGTCGGTGCGCCTAGGATGAGTCCCGTTCACGCAACCGAACGAGAAGAGCAATCGTGAGCCTGACCAAGCCGGAGATCGACTTCCCGGGCGGCGACGCCCCGACCGAGCTCCAGATCCGCGACATCGTGGTCGGCGACGGCGCCGAGGCCAAGGCCGGCGCGGTCGTCGAGGTCCACTACGTCGGTGTCACCTTCGCCTCCGGCGAGGAGTTCGACGCCTCCTGGAACCGCGGCCAGACCTTCCGCTTCCCGCTGGGCGGCGGCCGGGTCATCAAGGGCTGGGACCAGGGCGTCGAGGGCATGCGGGTCGGCGGCCGGCGCGAGCTGATCATCCCGCCGCACCTGGCGTACGGGAACCAGTCCCCGAGCCCGCTCATCCCGGCCGGCTCCACCCTGATCTTCGTGGTGGACCTGCTGGGCGTCTGACCTCGGACGCACCACCGAACCCCCGGTTCCGCCAGGAGCCGGGGGTTCGGCTTTCTCTGGACGTGCTCGTACCGGTACGGTCAGGCGGGTCACCCCCGATCGGAGGAAGGGTCACCGATGGCGATCGCCAAGGCAGAGCGGCTGATGAACCTCGCCCTGTGCCTGATGAACACCCGCCGTCCGCTCTCCAAGAAAGAGCTGCGCGAGTCCGTCGAGGCGTACCGGGAGGCCTGGCAACAGGGCTCCGAGGACGCCTTCAACCGGATGTTCGAGCGCGACAAGGACGACCTGCGCGAACTCGGCCTGATCATCGACGTGGACGAGAACGCGCTCGACGGCGAGATCGGCTACCTCGCCCGCCGCGACCGCAACCGGCTCCCCGAGATCGCGCTGGACGCCGAGGAGGCCGCCGCGCTGGCGCTGGCCGCCCGGGTCTGGCAGCAGGCGAAGATGTCCGGCGCCGCCAGCGGCGCCCTGCAGAAGCTGCGCGCGGCCGGCGTCCCGTTCGCCGAGGACCGCGAGCACGGCGCGCTGGAACCCCGCATCCCCGCCCGGGAGGCCGCGTTCGAGCCGCTGCTCACCGCCGCCCGGGACCGCCGGCCGGTCACCTTCGACTACCGCAAGGCCGGCGCCGCCACCGCCGAGCCGCGCTCGGTGGAGCCCTGGGCGCTGGAGTGCTGGCGCGGCCACTGGTACCTGGCCGGCTACGACCGCGACCGCGGCTCGGCCCGGGTCTTCCGGCTCTCCCGGATCACCGGCAAGGTCCGCTCCCGGGCCGGCGCGTTCACCGGCGAGGTGCCCGAGCACGTGGACGTCCGGGCCGTGGTGGCCCGGTTCGCCGGCGAGGGCGCCACCGCGGTGGCCCGGGTCAAGGTGCGCTCCGGCGCCGCCTACCCGCTGCGCCAGCGCGCGCTGGAGACCCGGCCGGTCGGCGCCGACTGGGACGAACTGGACGTCCCGTACGGCAACGGCCTGGGCGCCGACCTGGCCGAATACGGTCCCGACGTCATCGTGATCGGCCCGGAGGACCTGCGGGCCGACGTCATCGACCGGCTGCGCGCCGTCGCCGGTCTCGCGGAGGTGCAGGCATGAGTAACGCGATCGACCAGACGCGCCGGATGCTGTCGCTGGTCACCTACCTGCGCGAGCGGCCCGGGGCCGAGGTCGCCGAGGTGGCGCGGGCGTTCGGGATCACCGAGCGGGAGCTGATCGGCGACCTGAACGTGCTGCCGATGTGCGGCACCTCCTTCCGCGGCGGCGACCTGCTCGACATCGACACCGACGGCGAGCGGATCTGGTGGCACAACGTGGACGACGTCGCCCAGCCGCTGCGGCTGGCCGCCGACGAGGCCACCGCGCTGCTGGTCGCCGCCCGGGCCGTCGCCGGGCTGCCCGGCCTGCGCGAGCGGGACCGGCAGGCGCTCACCCGGGCGGTCGCCAAGATCGAGGACGCGGCGGGCGAGAACGCCGAGTCCGCGGCCCGGGTCGGCGTCACCTTCGAGGCCGAGGGCACCGTCTTCGCCGACATCGACCGCGCCCTCAGCGAGGGCCGGCTGATCTGGCTGCGCTACTGGTCGCACGGCCGTGGCGAGCTGACCGAGCGCGAGGTCGACCCGATCCGGCTGGTCACCGAGGGCCACACCTACCTGGAGGGCTGGTGCCGCACCTCCGAGGACCGGCGCACCTTCCGGCTCGACCGGATCGCCGAGATCAAGGTGCTCGACGAGCCCGCCAACCCGCCCCGGCTCCAGCCCCGCGACCTGTCCGCCGGGCTGGTCGCCCCCACCGCCGAGGACCCGCAGGTGGTGGTCGAGGTCGGCCCCGGCGGCCGCTGGGTCGCCGAGTACTACACCCACGACAGCGCCGAGGAACTCCCCGACGGCGGCCTGCGGATCACCCTGCGCTCCGCCGAGCCGTCCGGCCTGCGCCCGCTCGCCCTGCGGCTGGGCCGGGACGGCCGGATCACCGCCCCCGCCCAGCTCGCCGAACAGGCCCGCACCGCCGCGCTGGCCGCGCTGGAGCACTACCGGGACGGACGGGTCGGAACCACGTGACCGACGGCACCAGATTCAAGGTGTACTGCTCGCAGTGCCGGGAGAAGGTCGAGCTCCCGGCCCGCGAGTTCCGGCTGGCGCTCGGCGCCAGCAAGGAGCGCACCTTCTACAGCTTCACCTGCCCGGCCTGTGGAGCGGTCGTCCGCAAGATCGCCGGGGAGAAGATCGTCGCCGCGCTCACCGAGGCCGGCGTGCGCACCATGCGGCTGCTGCCGGTGGACGGATAGGGAGGACCGCACGTGAACTGGACCCTGGTCGGAGCCGTCCTGCTGTCCACCGCGGGACTGCTGGTGCTCGGCGCGCTCGCGCTGCGGCTGTGGCTGGACGTGCGGGCGCTGGCCCGCGAGGTGGACGGCGCGGTCGGCGCGCTGCAGCGGGCCGCCGCGGGCGACTGACCACGGCCGGACGGTCGGTGACCGGTATCCGATCGTTGGGTACCGGGTTCCCGCGCGGACACCCCGAGCGGCTACCATCGCCCGCAGAGAGGGGGCCCTGCCTCCCGGACGAGGAAGGCGGTGCACTGCGGATGCGACTCCTTTCACCCGGCTCGCTGCTGCTGGTCACGGCGCTCGCGGTGCTGCTGTTCGGCGGCAAGCGGCTGCCGGACGCGGCGCGGGCGCTGGGCCGGTCGCTGCGGATTCTCAAGAGCGAGGGCCGGGCCCTGCGCCGGGAGTTCGACTCCGGCCGACAGACGCCCGCCGCCCCCGCCCCGGCCGCGCGGCCCGCCGCCGAACCGGAACGGGTGGTCAAGGCCGCCCCGGGCGCCCCCCGCCCCGACCGGGCCGCCTGAACGCCCGCGTCGGCCCCGCACCACACCGACTACGACGAGCGCACGATTCGAGGACCGGGTTGAGCAAGACGAGCAAAGCGGCCAAGGACCCTGAGGGGCGGATGGCGCTCGCCGACCATCTCCGCGAACTGCGCAACCGGCTGGTCAAGTCGCTGCTGGCGATCATCCTCTTCACGATCGTCGCGGTGTTCTACCACAAGGCGCTGCTGGACTTCCTGATCGAGCCGCTGCCCGCGTGCAACCCGGACGGCACCCTGCCGGCCGGCCTGAAGCACTGCGCGGAGATCTCCAACATCGGCCTGACTACCCCGTTCACGGTCATGCTGAAGGTCAGCCTCACGGCCGGCGCGGTGGCCGCCACCCCGGTCTGGCTGTACCAGCTGTGGAAGTTCGTGGCACCCGGCCTGCACCAGCACGAGAAGCGCTACTCGGTGGCGTTCCTGCTGGTCGGCACCCCGCTGTTCCTGGCCGGCGCGGTGCTCGCGTACGTGGTGATGCCGCTGACCGCGGAGATGCTGATCAGCTTCGTCGGCGACGGCGTCAAGTCGATCGTGCCGGTGGAGACCTACCTGGACCTGATCACCCGCATGGTGCTGGTGTTCGGCGCGGGCTTCGAACTGCCGCTGTTCCTGGTGATGCTCAACCTGGTCGGGGTGCTCACCGGCCGGCGGCTGCTCAGCTGGTGGCGCGCGATGGTCATGGGCATCACGGTGTTCGCGGCCTTCGCCACCCCGTCCACCGACCCGCTGTCGATGCTGGCGCTGGCCGCGCCGATCTGGGCGCTGTACTTCCTGGCGGTCGGGGTCGCGCTGCTCAACGACAAGCGCAAGGCCGCCCGCAACCCCGACGCCGGGCTGAGCGACGAGGAGGCCTCCCGGGTCGACCTGACGGTCGAGGGCGTGGCGGACGCCGAGTCGGTCGGCGGGGTCGAGGCGGTGGAGGCGCCCGCGCCGGTCCCGGCCTCGCGCCGCGACCAGATCGACGACATCACCTGACCGGGCGCGCGGGCGGCGAGCCCCGCGCGGCGGTGAACGGCCCCGGACCTGTCGGTCCGGGGCCGTTCGGCGTTCTGGGGCCGGGGCGGGGGCGGGGCGGCCGGGTGGGGGAGTCCTTGCCCGGGGTTCGAGCCATGTGACATATTACCGAGGTGCTCAAGCGAAACCCCTACGACGTCGTGGTGGTCGGGGCCGGCGTGGTCGGTGCCGCCTGCGCCTACTACGCCGCCCGGTCCGGCCTGAAGGTTGCCGTGGTGGACCGCGGGCCGGTGGCCGGCGGCACCACCGGCGCCGGTGAGGGAAACCTGCTGGTCTCCGACAAGGAGCCCGGCCCGGAACTCGACCTCGCCCTGCTCTCCACCGGCCTGTGGCGCGACCTCGCCGCCGAGCTCGGCGCACGCGTCGAGTACGAGCCCAAGGGCGGCCTGGTGGTCGCCACCGGCCCCGCCGGACTCGACCCGCTGCACGGCTTCGCCGCGCAGCAGCGCACCGCCGGGGTGACCGCCGTCCCGGTCACCGCCGACGACCTGCCCGCACTCGAACCGCACCTGGCCGCCGACCTGCCCGGCGGCTACCTGTACCCGCAGGACGCCCAGGTCCAGCCCGCGCTGGCCGCCGCCCACCTGCTGCGCGCCTCCGGCGCCGACCGTTACCTCGGCGAGGCCGTCACCGGCCTGCTGCGCGGCCCCGGCGGCGCCGTCACCGGCGTGGCCACCGCCCGCCGCGCCCTTGCCGCCCCCGCCGTGGTCAACGCCGCCGGCACCTGGGGCGGCGAACTCGCCGCGCTGGCCGGGGTCCGCCTCCCGGTGCTGCCCCGGCGCGGCTTCGTCCTCGTCACCGAACCGCTGCCGCGGATCGTCCGGCACAAGGTCTACGCCGCCGACTACGTCGCCGACGTCGCCTCCGGCTCGGCCGACCTCCAGTCCTCCGCCGTGGTCGAGGGCACCCCCGCCGGGCCGGTGCTGATCGGCGCCAGCCGCGAGCGGGTCGGCTTCGACCGGACCCTCGGCCCCGAGGTGCTGCACCGGCTCGCCGCCCAGGCCGCCGCGCTGTTCCCGGTGCTGCGCGCCGTCCAGGTCCAGCGCGCCTACCGGGGCTTCCGCCCCTACCTGCCCGACCACCTGCCGGCCGTCGGGCACGACGCCCGGGCGCCCGGGCTGTACCACGCCTGCGGGCACGAGGGCGCGGGCATCGGGCTGGCGCCCGCCACCGGGCTGCTGATCAGCCGTCAGCTCACCGGCGCGGAGCCGGAGCTGGACCTGGCACCGTTCCGGCCGGAGCGGTTCGACGACGCCGAGGACGCCGAGGGCGCGGGGGACGCGGGGGACGCGGCGTGAGCGGGTGGCGGTGCGCGGGCTTCCGCGCGGGGTGGCCGGTGCGGTGTGACGTACGTGAAGGGGAGGAGTAGCCGTGGACCCGCTCGACCTGGTGGGCGCCGAACCCGGCCCCGTCCGGACCTTCCGGTTCGACGGCCGCCCGGTGCCCGCGCTGCCCGGGCAGACGCTGGCCGCCGCGCTGTGGGCCGACGGCGTGCCGGCCTGGCGCACCACCCGGCGCGGGGGCCGTCCGCGCGGGGCGTTCTGCGGGATCGGGCAGTGCTTCGACTGCCTGGCCACCGTCAACGGCCGACCCAACCAGCGCCTGTGCCTGCTGCCCGCCGAGCACGGCGACACCGTCACCACCCAGGAGGGGCACGGCCATGCCGACCTCGGAGTCTGAGCCGCGCGAGCACCGGGACGGGCCCTCCCGCGACCGCTACGACCTCGCCGTGATCGGCGCGGGCCCCGCCGGGCTGGCCGCCGCCGACGCCGCCGCCGGGTTCGGCCTGCGGGTCGCCCTGGTGGACGCGGGCAGCCGGCCCGGCGGCCAGTACTACCGGCACCCCGCCCCCGAACTGGGCGCGGCCCGGCCGGAGCGGCTGCACCACGGCTGGGCGGTGTTCGCCCGGCTGCGCGCGCGGCTGGCGGCCTCGCCGCTGGTCGACCACCTGGCCGGCCACCACGTCTGGGCGCTGGAGGCGGGCGCCCCGGGCGACGACACCGGTCCCTGGCGCCTGCACGCCACCCGCGGCCCCGGGGCGGTCGACCGGGCCACCGTGCGGGCCCGGGCCGTCCTGCTGGCCACCGGCGCGCACGAGCGGCAACTGCCCTTCCCGGGCTGGACGCTGCCCGGGGTGGTGACCGCGGGCGGTGCGCAGGCGATGCTCAAGTCCTCCCTGGTGCTGCCCGGCCGGCGCGTCGTGGTGGCCGGGAGCGGTCCGCTGCTGCTGGCCGCCGCCTCCTCGCTGGTCGCGGCCGGGGCGGAGGTCCCCGCGATCGTGGAGGCCACCTCGTACCTCGGCTACGCCCGCGGGCTGCCGGTGCTGGCCGGCAACCCCGGCAAGCTCGCCGAGGGCGCCGCGCACGGCGCCCGGCTGCTGCGGCACGGGGTGCGGCTGCGGCGCGGCAGCGCGGTGGTCGAGGCGCACGGCACCGACCGGGTCACCGCCGTCACGGTGGCCCGGCTGGACGCCCGGTGGAAGCCGGTGCCGGGCAGCGAGCGGCGGATCGGGTGCGACGCGCTGGCGATCGGCCACGGGCTGGTGCCGCAGATCGAACTGGCCACCGAGCTCGGCGCCGCGACGGCCGCCGGGCCGGACGGCGCGGTCGCCCTGGCGGTGGACGCCCGGCAGCGCACCAGCGTGCCCGGGCTGTGGGCGGCGGGGGAGACCTGCGGCGTCGGCGGCGCGGACCTGGCGCTCGCCGAGGGCGTGCTGGCCGCCCACGCGGTGGCCGGACGCCCGTTCCCCGCCCGGGCGGCGGCCGTCCGCCGACGGCGGCGCGCGTTCGCCGTGCTGATGGCCGCCGCGCACGCGCCCGGGCCGGACTGGACCGGCTGGGTCACCGACGACACCGAGGTCTGCCGCTGCGAGGAGGTCCCGGCCCGGGCGGTCCGGGAGGCCGTCGAACAGCTCGGCGCCGGCGACGCCCGGACGGTCAAGCTGCTCACCCGGGCCGGCATGGGTTGGTGCCAGGGCCGGATGTGCGGACCCGTGGTGGCCCGCCTGTCCGGCGGCGGAGTCGGACGGCCGGACAGCCGACCGCTGTCCTGCCCGGTGCCGCTGGCGCAACTGGCCGAGCCGGGGCCGGACTAGGGCCGGCGGCCGGGCCCGCCCGGTGGTGGCGGGGGCCTTGTGGTCCCTGTCGCCCCCTTATAAAATGTCACACATCATATCGAGGGAGACCCCCGTGACCCGCACCCCCCGCGACCCCGCCCGTCCCTGGCGCGGCATCATGGTCGCCACCACGCTGCCCTTCCGCGACGACCTCACGGTGGACTACGACGCCTACGCCGAGCACGTCCGCTGGCTGATCGACAACGGCTGCGACGGCGTCGTCCCCAACGGCTCGCTCGGCGAGTACCAGACGCTCACCGCCGAGGAGCGGGCCAGGGTCGTCACCACCGCCGTCGAGGCGGCCGGGGACGGGGCCCGGGTGATGCCCGGCGTGGCGGCCTACGGGAGTGCCGAGTCGCGGCGCTGGGCCGAGCAGGCCGCCGAGGCCGGGGCGGGTTCGGTGCTGCTGCTGCCGCCGAACGCCTACCGGGCCGACCGGGCCGCGGTGCGGGCGCACTACACCGAGGTGGCCCGGGTCGGGGTGCCGGTCGTCGCCTACAACAACCCGATCGACACCAAGGTCGACCTGGTCCCGCCGCTGCTGGCGCAGCTGCACGCGGACGGCTCGATCGTCGCGGTCAAGGAGTTCTCCGGCGACGTCCGCCGCGGCTACGAGATCGCCGAGCTGGCCCCCGGGCTGGACCTGCTGATCGGCGCCGACGACGTCCTGCTGGAGCTGGCCCTGGCCGGGGCGGTCGGCTGGATCGCCGGCTACCCGAACGCGCTGCCCGCCGCCTGCGCCGAGCTGTACCACGCGGCCGTCTCCGGCGATCTGGCCACCGCCGTCCCGCTCTACCGCTCGCTGCACGCCCTGCTGCGCTGGGACTCCAGGACCGAGTTCGTCCAGTCCATCAAGCTCTCCATGGACCTCGCCGGGCGCCCCGGCGGTCCGACCCGCGCCCCGCGCCTGCCGCTCGTCCCGGAGGCCGAGGCCGCGGTGCGCGCCGCGACCGGGAAGGCGCTCGCCGAGGGCCACAAGTAGCCCGTGCCGCAAGGTGGTTCGGGCCGGCCCCCCGGGGGAGCCGGCCCGGGCCGCCGGAGGTCCGGACCCGCCGACAGCCGACTGGAGAGAACAACCGCGATGCGGACCCGTCACGTCTTCCACGCCGTCGACTCGCACACCGAGGGCATGCCCACCCGGGTGGTCACCGGGGGCTTCGGCACCATCCCCGGCGCCACCATGGCCGAGCGGCGCACCCACTTCCAGCAGCACCTCGACGAGTTCCGCACGCTGCTGATGTACGAGCCGCGCGGCCACTCCGCGATGAGCGGCGCGATCCTCCAGCCGCCCACCCGGCCGGACGCCGACTTCGGGGTGCTGTACATCGAGGTCTCCGGGCTGCTGCCGATGTGCGGGCACGGCACCATCGGCGTGGCCACCGTGCTGGTGGAGACCGGCATGGTGCCGGTGGTCGAACCGGTCACCACGGTGCGGCTGGACACCCCCGCCGGGCTGGTGGTCGCCGAGGTCCGGGTGGTGGACGGCGCGGCGGTCGGCGTCACCCTCCGCAACGTGCCCTCGTACGCGGTGGCGCTGGAGCGGAAGCTGGAGGTGCCCGGGTACGGGACGGTCGGCTACGACCTCGCGTACGGCGGCAACTACTACGCGATCCTGCCGCTGGAGCGGCTCGGCCTGCCGTTCGAGCGCGGGCGCAAGGACGAGATCCTGGCCGCCGGGCTGGCCGTGATGGACGCGATCAACGCCGCGGACGGGCACCGGCCGACGCACCCCGAGGACCCGTCCATCCACGGCTGCCACCACGTCCAGCTGCTCGCGCCCGGCTCGGACGCGGTGCACTCCCGGCACGTGATGGCCATCCACCCCGGCTGGTTCGACCGCTCGCCCTGCGGGACGGGCACCTCGGCGCGGATGGCCCAGCTGCACGCGCGCGGCGAGCTGGCGATCGGCGCCGAGTTCCGCAACGACTCCTTCATCGGGACGACCTTCACCGGCCGCCTGGTCGAGGAGACCACCGTCGCCGGGCTGCCCGCCGTCGTCCCGACCGTCACCGGCCGGGCCTGGGTGACCGGCACCGCGCAGTACTTCCTCGACCCGACGGACCCGTTCCCGGCGGGCTTCCTGCTGTAGCCCGTCCGCCAGGCGTTGTGACGTCACTTGGCGAACCGTCAATCTCCGTTCAATGGAAGGTCCTTGAGCATGGGCACCATCGACTCGTACAACCCCGCCGACCCCGGCGACCTGGTGGCCTCGGTGCCGTCGACGGGGGCCGACGGCGTCGCGGCGGCGGTCGCGGGGGCGCGGGAGGCGCAGCGCGGCTGGTGGGCGCTGGGGGCGGCCGGGCGGTCGCTCGCGCTGGGCCGGGCCGCCGCGGCGGTCGAGGCGGCAGCCGAGGAGCTGGTCGCGCTGGTGGTGCGCGAGGTCGGCAAGCCGGTGGCCGAGGCGCGCGGCGAGGTGGCCCGCACGGTGGCGATCTGGCGCTACTACGCGCAGGCGCCGTTCGCCGCCTCCGGCGAGGTGCACGAACCGGCCGCCGGCCAGGGCCTGCTGCTGACCCGCCGCCGCCCGCACGGGGTGGCCGGGCTGATCACGCCGTGGAACTTCCCGCTGGCGATCCCGACCTGGAAGGCCGCGCCCGCGCTGGCCGCCGGCAACGCGGTGGTGCTCAAGCCGTCCGCGGAGGCGGTGGCCTGCGCGCTGCGGCTGGCCGAACTCGCCGGCCTGCCCGCGGGCGTGCTGACCGTCGTCCCGGGCGGGGCCGAGGAGGGGACGGCGCTGGTCGGGAGCGCGGACGTGGTCTCGTTCACCGGCTCGACCGGGGTGGGCCGCGCGGTGGTCGCCGGGGCGAGCGGGCGTGGTGTCCCGGTGCAGGCCGAGATGGGCGGCCTGAACGCCGCCCTGGTGCTGCCCGACGCCGACATCGCGCAGGCCGCCGCCCACCTGGCCGGTGCGATCGCCGGGTACGCGGGCCAGAAGTGCACCGCGACCGGCCGGGTGATCGCCGTCGGCGACGCGTACGAGCCGCTGGCCGAGGCACTGGCCGAGGCGCTCGGACGGACCCCGGCCGCCGACCCGGCCGCCCCGGACACCGTCTGCGGGCCGGTGATCGGCCGGCCGGCGCTGGAGCGGCTGACCGGGGCGATCGACACCGCCCGGGCCGGCGGCGCCACCGTGCCGGCCGGCGGGGCCAGGGCCGACCGGGCGGGCTGGTTCCTGGAGCCGACCCTGCTGGCGGACGTCCCGGCCGGGCACCCGCTGCTGGCGGAGGAGTTCTTCGGCCCGGTCGCGGTGCTGCTGCCCGCCGCCGACCTGGACGAGGCGGTCGCGCTGGCCAACGACACCCGGCACAGCCTGTCCACCTCCGTCCACTCGCGCGCCCTGGACGTGGCGCTGGCCGCCGCGGACCGCCTGGACGCGGGCATGATCCGGATCAACGCGCCCTCCAGCGGCGTCGACTTCCACCTGCCGTTCGGCGGCGCCAAGGGCGCCTCGTACGGCGCCCGCGAGCAGGGGCGGGCCGCGCTCGACTTCTACACCGCCTCGCGCACCGTCAGCGTGCTGCCCGCCGGGGAGTACTGATGGGCCGGGTCTCCACCGTCGACTACCACGCCGCGGGCGAGCCGTTCCGGATCGTCGTCGCCGGGCTGCCGCCGGTGCCCGGCGACACCGTCGCCGAGCGCCGGGCGATCGCGATCGGCGCGGGCGGCAGCGCGACCGCGCCGCGGCCCGGCCCGCTGGACGACGTGCGCCGCCTGCTGACCCGGGAACCGCGCGGGCACGCCGGCATGTCCGGCGGGTTCGTCGTCCCCGCGGACGACGGCGAGGCGCACGTCGGCGTCCTGTTCTGGCACAGGGACGGCTACTCGACCGCGTGCGGCCACGGCACCATGGCGCTCGGCGCGTGGGCCGTGGACACCGGCCTGGTCGACGCCCCCGACGACGGCACCGCGCTGGTGCGGATCGACGTCCCCTCCGGCCGGGTCGGCGCCACCGTGCACCGCCGCGGCGGCCGCACCACCGCCGTGACCTTCCGCAACGTGCCGACCCGGGTGCTGGCCCGCAAGGTCGACCTGACCGTGCTCGGACACCCGGTGGCCGTCGACCTGGCGGACTCCGGCGCGGCCTACGCCTCGCTGCCCGCCGCCGCGCTCGGCCTGTCCGTCGTCCCCGACCGGCTCGCCGACCTGGCCGCCGCCGGCCGGGAGGTCCGCGCCGCGCCGGCGGGCCACCCGGTGCTCGCCGGCCACCGCGACGGCCTCTACGGCGTCATCCTGTACGACGAACTGCCCGACACTCCGTCCGGCCCGCACCAGCGCAACGTCACCGTCTTCGCCGACGGCCGGATCGACCGCTCCCCGTGCGGCTCCGGCACCTCCGCCCGCCTCGCCCTGCTCGCCGACGACGGCGCCCTCGCCCCGGGCCGCACCCTGCGGCACGACTCGGTCATCGGCACCACCTTCACCGGCCGGGTCCGCGCCCCGCGGGGCGGCGCGGTCGTCACCGAGGTCACCGGCGCAGCCCACCGCACCGGCGAGCACCGCTTCGTCCTCGACCCCGAGGACACCCTGGGCCCGGGGTTCCTGCTGTGACCGCCGGGGCGGTGACCTTCGGGGCGGTGATCGCCGGGTCGAGTACCTGGAGCTGACCCTCGACCACCTCGCCGCTGTCGGCGCGCTGGAGCGGGCGCGCTGCGGGGCGGGCCGGACGTGGAGGGGTGCCCGGCGCGGTCGAGCGTGCCCGTACCGGCGGGGGAGCTGATGCTGATGCCCGCGGCGGCCGGGGGGTTCGCCAGGGTGAAGGTCGCGGGGTGGCGCCCGGGAACCCGGGGCCGGGCTGCCGTGGATCACCGGGGCGTACCTGCTGTTCGACGGGCCCGCGCTGCGGCCGGTCGCGCTGCTGGACGGGGCCGCGCTGACCGCGCTGCGCACGCCCGCGGCCACCGCGCCGGCGCTGCGGGCGCTGGCGGCGCCGGACCCGCGGCAGCCGGTGGTGTGTTCGGGGCCGGACCGCAGGCGCTGGGGCACGTGGCGGCGCTGCGGGCGGTGCTGCCCGGGCTGGAGCGGGCCACCGTGGTGGCGCGGCGGCCGGGGCCCGCGGGGGAGGCGGCGGCGTACGCGGCCGGGCTCGGCCCGGCCGCGGCCGTCGGCGGGCCGGAGGCGGTCGCCGGGGCGGACCTCGTGGTGTGCTGCACCACCGCCCGCACCCCGCTGTTCGACGGCCGGCTGGTGCCGGACCGGGCGGCGGTCGCGGCGGTCGGCTCGCACGAGCCGGACGCCCGCGAGGTGGACGCCCGCCTGGTGGACCGGGCGGGCGCGCTGCGCGAGGCCGGGGACCTGCTGATGGCGGGGGCCGGACCGGAGCGGCTGGTGAATCCGGTGGAACTGGTGACGGGCGGGGTCGCCGTCCGCCATGATCGTCCCAGGCTCTTCAAGAGCGTCGGCACGGCGTGGCAGGATCTGGCGGTGGCGACGACGCCGTACGCGCGGCGGGCGGTGCCGGGGCCGGGGCCGACGGCGGTGGCGGCGGCGGGGTAGCGCGGCGCGGGGTGGTCCGGGCGGGTGGCGCGGCGACACGGGCCGCCGCAACCGAAGGCCGGGCGTCCGCTCTCCGCAACGTGACATTGTACAATGGGGTCCTGTTGAACCTCCGGAGGAACACCATGGCCGACCTCAAGCCCCGCAACCTCATCTCCGTCCAGGAGCGGCTGCGCGACCAGGTCGCCCACGCCCTGCGGGCGGCACTCATCTCCGGTGAGCTGCGCCCCGGGGTGGTCTACTCCGCCCCGACCCTGGCCGCCGACTTCGGGGTCTCCGCCACCCCCGTCCGCGAGGCGATGCTCGACCTGACCCGGGAGGGGCTGGTCGAGGCGGTCCGCAACAAGGGCTTCCGGGTCACCGAGCTCTCCGACCGGGACCTCGACGAGTACACCGAGATCCGCGCCCTGATCGAGGTCCCCACCGTCGGCCGGGTCGCCCGGATCGCCACCGCCGAACAGCTGGAGGCGCTGCGCCCGCAGGCCGTGGCGATCGTCGAGGCCGCCCGCGAGCACGACCTGATCGGCTACCTGGAGGCCGACCGCCAGTTCCACCTCGACCTGCTCGCGCTGGCCGGCAACGCCCGCCTGGTCGAGACCGTGGGCGACCTGCGCAAGCGCTCCCGGCTGTACGGCCTCAACCGGCTCGACCGGCAGGGCGAACTGGTCAGCTCCGCCGAGGAGCACCTGGAACTGCTGGACGTACTGCTGACCGGCGACGCGGACGCCGCCGAGGCGTGCATGACCCGGCACCTCGGCCACGTCCGCCACCTGTGGGCGGCCGGCGACCGGACCGAGCCGGCCGAGCCGGAGAGCGCGCTGCGGCTGCCCGCCCGCTGACGGGCGGTCAGATGCGCGGGTGCGCGGGGTGCGGCTGCGGGCGGAGTGGCCCAGTTCCGGGCCCAGCCCGAAGTAGTGCCGGAAGTTGTACACCAGCGGGCTCCACGCGGCGGGGTCCACGTAGTCGGTGCCGGGCACCATGACCGCCTCCGTCGCGTGCGTCCGCCGGACCCGGGCCTCCACCAGCCGGAACTCCCCGGTGGCGTCCGGCCGCAGGTCCACCACCTCGGCCTCCAGGTGCAGCGGGCACTCGGCGACCCGCGGCGCGGCGACGGTCTGCCCGGGCAGCGCGGTCAGGCCCGCGCGGGCGAACTTGTCCCGGACGAACACCGGGCCGTCCGGCGCCTCCGCTGCCTCCGCTCCGTCCGGCGCGTCCGGCGCGTCCGGTCCGCCGGGGGCGTCCGGGCGTCCCGTGGTGCCGCCGAGCCGCTCCACCCGCCGCCACAGCTCCGGCCCCGGCACGTTCACCACCAGCTCCGGGCGGGCCGCCAGGTTGCGCGCCGTCCAGCCGCTGCGGCCGAGGCCCAGCACCACCGTGTGGTGCAGCGCCCAGGCCGAGGAGATCGGCGCGAGGTTCGCCGAACCGTCCGGGTTGACGCTGCTCACCAGCACCACCGGGGTGCCGAAGTACAGGATGTGCGGCTCGATGACGCGGTGGGAGGGGGCCGGGGAAAGGTCGTTTCGCATGCCGCCGACCGTAGGACCGGGACGCTTCGGCCCGCGCCGAAGCGTCCGCCCGGCAGGATGGACGGATGGACACCCCGACCGGCACCCGCTCCCTCGCCGCGACGGCGGCCCTGCTCGCCGACCCGACCCGGGCCGCGTTCTGCCTCGCCCTGCTGGACGGCCGTGCCTGGACGGCCGGCGAACTCGCCCGCAGCGCCGGGGTCGCGGCCCCCACCGCCACCGGCCACCTCAACCGGCTGGTCGGCGCCGGACTGCTCGCCGAGGAGCGCCAGGGCCGCCACCGCTACCTGCGGCTGTCCGGCCCGGCCGCCGCCGAACTGGTCGAGGCACTGGCCCAGTTCGGCGACCGGGACGCCCCCGCGCTGCCCGCCCGCTCGCTGCGCACCGCCCGGCAGCAGGGCGAACTCGCCCGCGCCCGCACCTGCTACGACCACCTCGCCGGGGCGCTCGGCGTCGCCGTCACCGACGCGATGACCGCCCGCGGCCTGCTCGACGACCGCAACGGGCTCTCCCTCACCGCCGCCGGGGCCGACTGGCTCGCCGCGACCGGCATCACCGTCCGCCCCGGCCGCCGCCCCGCCGTCCGGCCCTGCCTGGACTTCACCGAACGCCGCCCGCACCTGGCGGGCGCCGTCGGCGCGGCGCTCTGCCGGCACGCGGTGGACGCCGGCTGGGTGCTGCGGCGCCCGGACAGTCGGGCGCTGCGGGTCACGGAGGGCGGGCGGGCGGCGCTGCGCGGGCTGCTGGGGGTGGAGTGCTGACCGGGCGGCTCCGCGGGTGGCCGGGGCTCAGCCGGTCAGGCGGCCGTCGTGCATCTCCAGGACCCGGTCGACCCGGCCCAGCAGGTCGCGGTCGTGGGTGACCATCACGGTGGCGGTGCGGTGGACGCGGGTCACCTCCGCGAGCAGGTCGACCACCTGGGCGCCGCGTTCGTGGTCCAGTGCCGAGGTCGGCTCGTCCACCAGCAGCACCGAGGGGCTGCCGAACAGCGCGCGGGCGATGTTCACCCGCTGGCGCTCGCCGCCCGACAGCCGGTGCGGGCGGCGGCGCTGCTTGCCGCCCGCCAGGCCGACCGACTCCAGCAGCTCCTCGGCCCGGCGGCGGGCCCGCTCAGGACGGCGACCGCGCACCGACTCCAGGACCAGCAGCTGCTCGACGGCGGTCAGCGAGGCCAGCAGGTTGGACTGCTGGAAGACGATGCCCAGCCGCTCGCGGCGCAGCGCGGTGCGTTCGCGCTCGCCCAGCGCGCCCGCGTCCACGCCGTCCACCAGCACCCGGCCGCGGTCCGGGCGCAGCAGCGTCGCGGCCACCGCCAGCAGGCTGGACTTGCCGGAGCCGGAGGGCCCCGCGACGGCGGTGAACTCGCCCGGGGCGACGGCCAGTTCGACGTCGTCCAGGGCGGTCAGCCGACTCTCGCCGTCCGGGTAGCTGAGCGTCACCCCGTGCAGCGCGAGGCCGGTGCGGACGGCGGCGGCAGGGGTAGGGGCGGGGGTGGCGGGGACGGTCACGGGGGACTCCTGCGGAACGGGGACGGGACGGGGGGTCATCGGTGGCCGCCCAGCGCGGCCAGCGGGTCGACGGCGGTGATCCGGCGCACCGCGAGGGCCGCGCCCAGCAGGCCCAGCAGCACCATCGCGCCGACCGGGACGGCGACCGTCCACACGCCCACGTCGAACGGCACCGCCGCGGAGGCGAGCGCCCCGCCGGCCGCGCCCAGCGCCCCGCCGAGCAGCGCGCCCGCCAGCAGGACGGCCGCCGCCTGGGCCAGCGCGTCGCGCACCAGGTAGCCGTTGGAGGCGCCGACGGCCTTGAGCACCGCGATGTCCGGGCGGCGCTGCACCGTCCACACCGTGAAGAACGCGCCGACCACCAGGGCGCTCACCGCGAACAGGAAGCCCTGGATCAGCCGCAGGCTGCCCTGCTCGGCCGCGTACCCGTCGATCCCGGACAGCGCGTCGCCCAGCGGGACGGCCAGCAGGTCGGCGGGCAGGCCGTGCGGGGTGCCGCGCACCGCCAGCGCCGTGGGCTGGTCCCGGCCGGAGACCTGCTGCCAGGTCTCCGGGGTGGTCCACACGCTCGGCGCGTGCGACAGGGAGCGCTGCGCGGTGACCGCCGAGACGGTCAACCGCCGCGCGCCCACGGTGACCCGGCTGCCGGGTGCCAGGTGGTACGCGGCGGCGGTGTCGGCGCCGACCGCGACTTCGCCGTCCGCCGGGGCGGCGCCCGCGACCAGGGGCGGCAGCAGCGCGGGATCGGTGCCCAGCACGCTCACCGCGGCCGCCCCGCCGTCCGCCGTCAGCCGGCTCATCGCCACGCCCAGCGGGTGCACCGCGCCCGCCCCCGCCGCCGCCACCGCGTCCCGCTGGGCCGCCGAGACCGTGCTGGCCGCGAACGACGCCTCCGCCGGACCGCCCGCCGGGGCGCCGAACACCACGCCGTCCGCCGGGAGTTCGGCGATCGCCGAGGACGCCGCCGAGGCCAGGCCGCCGGTCAGGCCGTACAGGAACACCACCAGGGTGGTGATCAGGGTGACCACCGCGCCCATCAGGGCGAACCGCCCACGGGCGAAACGGATGTCACGCAGAGCGACGAACACGGGAGACCTCTCGGAGGGGCGGCGGAGCGGGGCGTTCTGGCAGCGCTCCGGGAGCGGACCACTCCAGACTGGTCCGCGGCGGCCCCGCCGCCATCGGGGAGACGGACGGAGCCGCCACCCGCCGAGGGGTGCACCCGGAAATCCATCGAACGGTTGATGCCGCGGCGCGGCCCGGGGCCGCCACCGCCCCGTACCCTCGGAAGGCGTGCCCCGTACCGAACCGCCGCCGCCCCCGCCGCCGCCGTCCCCGTCGCAGGCCGAGCCGGCGGCCGGGCCGCACGCCTCGCCACCTGCCGCCTCGCCCGACGCGCCGACCGGCCCGACGCCCGCGCTGCGGCTGGCCAACCTCGCCGTACACGGCCTGTTCCTCGCCCTGCTCGCCGTGCTGCTGGCCCGGGCCGCCGCCGACGGCGCGCTCGGCGCGGGCGGCTGGGCCACCGCCGGCACGCTGGCGGCGCTGTACGCGGCGGGCGGGGCGGTGCGGCCGGTCCGCGCCTCGCGCGTCCTGGGCGGCTGCTGGCTGCTGGCCGTCGCCCTGCTGTGGATCGGACTGACCCTGCGGCACCCCGAGTTCAGCTACCTCGCCTTCCCGCTGTACTTCGGCTGCCTGCACGTGCTGCCGCCGCGCCTCGCCCTGCCCGCCGTGGCCGCGCTCACCGCCGCCGTCCTCGCCGCCCAGGCCACCACCCCCGGCGGGCTCACCACCGCCAATGTGCTCGGCCCGCTGGCCGGCGCCGCCGTCGCGCTGCTCACCGCGTACGGCTACGCCGCCCTCTACCGGGAGAGCCGGGCCCGCCAGCGGCTGATCGAGGACCTGGTCCGCACCCGCGACGAACTCGCCGCCAGCCAGCGCGAGGCCGGCCGCCTCGCCGAACGCCAGCGGCTGGCCCGGGAGATCCACGACACCCTGGCCCAGGGCCTGGCCGGCATCGTGCTGCTGGCCCGCGAGGCCCGGGGCGCCGCCGCCCTCCCGGCCGCCGCCCCGCTGCTCGACGAGATCGAACGCACCGCCTCCGCCAACCTGGCCGAGGCCCGCCGCTTCGTCCACGCCCTCACCCCGCCCGCGCTCGACGGCACCACCCTCCCCGACGCGCTGCGCCGCCTCGCCGACGGCGCCGGAGCCGCCTTCCACCGCGACGGCGACCCGTACCCGCTGCCGGTCGAGGCCGAGGTCGCCCTGCTGCGCCTCACCCAGGAGGCCCTGGCCAACGCCGTCCGGCACGCCGCCGCCGCGCACGTCGCCGTCACCCTCGGCTACCTCGACGACGCCGTCACCCTCGACGTCTACGACGACGGCACCGGCTTCGACCCCGCCACCGCGCCCGCCCCCGACTCCTTCGGCCTGCACGGCATGCACGAGCGGATTGCCGCCCTCGGCGGCACCCTCACCGTCGAGTCCGCCCCCGGCGAGGGCACCGCCGTCGCCGCGGCGCTCCCGCTGCGCGCCGTCGACCAGCCCGCGGCGCCCGCACCCGGCCCCGGCGGCCCCGCACCCGGCCCCGGCCCCGGCGGCCCCGCCGTCGGACGCCCGCCGGGCAGCGGGCGGCGGCCGGCCGGGCGGTTCCTGCCCGCGGGGGTGCGGCGGTGATCCGGGTGCTGGTGGTGGACGACCACCCGGTGGTCCGGCGCGGACTGCGCGCCGTGGTCGAGGACCTGCCGGAGGCCACCGCCGTCGGCGAGGCCGCGGACGGCGCCGCCGCGCTCGCCCTGCTCGCCGAACTGCCCGCCGGGCAGCGCCCCGACGTCGTCCTGATGGACCTCCAGATGGGCCCCGGCATGCACGGCGTCGAGGCCACCCGCCGGATCACCGCGCTGCCCGACCCGCCCGCCGTCCTGGTCCTCACCACCTACTCCACCGACGCCGACATCCTCGCCGCCGTCGAGGCCGGGGCCACCGGCTACCTGCTCAAGGACGCCCCGCCCGAGGACCTCGCCGCCGCCATCCGGGCCACCGCCCGCGGCGAGACCGTCCTCGCACCGCCCGTCGCGGCCCGGCTGCTCGGCCGCGTCCGGGCCGGGCGGCCCTCGCTCTCCCCGCGCGAGGCGGAGATCCTCCAACTCCTCGCCGAGGGCCTGCCGAACCGGCGGATCTCCCGGCGCCTGTTCATCAGCGAAGCCACCGTCAAGACCCACCTGGTGCACATCTACGACAAACTCGGCGTCGACTCCCGCACCTCCGCCGTCGCGGCCGGCCTCGCGGCCGGGCTGGTCCGCGCCGCGGAGCGCTGAGCGGGCGACCCGGGCGCCGACCCGGGCGGGGACCCGACCGAAGCGGGCCGGGAATGTCGGGTGCGGGGGGCCGGCCCCCGCCTAGGGTCGGTGGCAAGGAAAGGGAAGGGGAGCGGGGTTGCTGGAGCGGTTGAACCAGGCGATGGACCACGTCGAGGAGCACCTCGACCGGCGGCTGGAGGTGGCCGAGCTGGCCCGGATCACCGCCACCTCGGAGTACCACTTCCGGCGGCTGTTCTCCTCGCTGGCGGGGATGCCGCTGTCGGAGTACGTGCGGCGCCGGCGGCTGACCGTCGCGGCGGCCGAGGTGCTGGCCGGGGAGCCGTCGCTGCTGGACGTCGCGGTGCGCTACGGCTACGGCTCCGGGGAGTCCTTCGCCCGGGCGTTCCGGGCCCTGCACGGGGTCGGCCCCGGGGAGGCCCGGCGCTCCGGGGCGGTGCTGAACGCGCAGCCCCGGCTCTCCTTCCGTCTCGTCGTCGAAGGGAGTGCCACCATGCGGTACCGCATCGTGGAGAAGGAAGCGTTCCGGGTGGTGGGCAGCAAGGCCCGGGTCCCGTTGATCCACGAGGGCGTCAACCCGCACATCGCCGAGCACGTCCGGGGCATCCCGGCGGAGACCGTGCGGCGGATCACCGCCCTGTCCGACCAGGACCCGCAGGGCCTGGTCGCGGCGACCGTGCGGCTGCCGGAGGAGGGCCCGGACGGCCTGGACGGCTTCGCGGAGGGCAGCCTGCTCGACTACTACCACGCGGTGGTCAGCGGGATGGCCGCGGACGACCTGCCCGCGGACCTCGACGTACTGGACTGCCCCGCGGGCAGCTGGGCGGTGTTCGAGAACACCGGGCCGTTCCCGCAGGCGCTCCAGCAGCTGTGGGCCGAGGTGGCGGCCCGGTGGATGCCGTCCAACCCGTACGAGTACCGGCCCGGCCCGGAGATCCTCCAGGTCCGGCTGGTGCCGGACGATCCGGGGGAGTCCTCCGCGCAGCTGTGGATTCCGGTGGCGCGGACCTCCGGCTGACCCGCCCCGCCGGTGGGGTGCCGGGGTCGGCCCGGCCGTCGCCGACGTGGCACCGCGCCAGGCCGGCTGCGGCCGTCCCGCCCGCCGGGCCGCCGCCCGGACCGGCCGCACCCCGCCCTGACGGCGGGCCGGGGGCGGCCGGGGGCGGGGTGGGTCAGGCGAACTGGCCGGGCACGTAGTCGCCGGCGGGCTGCTGGATGATCACGTTGATCCGGTTGTAGGTGTTGATCAGGGCGATCAGGCCGACCAGCGCGGCCAGCTGCTCCTCGTCGTAGTGCTTGGCGGCCTCCGCCCAGGCGTCGTCGCTGACCCCGCCCGCGGCGTCCGCGATCCGGGTGCCCTGCTCGGCGAGTTCCAGCGCGGCGCGCTCGGCCTCGGTGAAGACCTTGGCCTCGCGCCAGGCGGCGACCAGGTTGAGCCGCTGCTGGGTCTCCCCGGCGTGCGCGGCGTCCTTGGTGTGCATGTCGGTGCAGAAACCGCAGCCGTTGATCTGGCTGGCACGGATCTTCACCAGCTCCTGGGTCGACATCGGGAGCGCCGACAGGCCCAGGGCGTGGCCGGCCGAGTTGATGTGCTTCAGGAACTTCGCGCCGAGCGGGTTGGCGAAGTAGTCGAGGCGTGCGTCCATGGTGGTGGCTCCTTGTTCTTCGAGTTGTTCTTCGAGCGGCCGTCGCGTGCTTTCGAAGGTCTGACCCCGCGGCCGTCCCCGATGTGACAGCCCTCGGATGTGACGCCCGTCACGCTATCGGCGGCCCCGCCTCCCGCCGCGCAGGCGGGCCAGGGGGGTGGTGCGGGGCGGCGTAGGGTGGCCGGCGGGGGTCGGTGGAGGGAGTGCGGGATGGGTGCGGAGTGGGCGGTGCCGGTGGTCGCGGCGCCGATGGCGGGTGGGGCGGGGACCCCCGAGTTGGTGGCTGCCGTGAACGGGGCCGGGGGGCTCGGGTTCCTCGCGGCGGGGTACCGCAGTGCCGAGGGGTTGCGCCAACAGGTGGGAAGGGCGCGGGAGTTGACGGACCGGCCGATCGGCGTGAACCTGTTCGTCCCCGGGCCGCCCGCCGCGCCCGGGGCGGTGGACGCCTACCGGGAGCGGCTGCGGCCCGAGGCGCTGCGGCGGGGGTCGAGCTGCCCGCCGAGATCCCGGCCGACCGCGACGACTGGGACGCCAAGGTCGAACTGCTGCTGCGCGACCCCGTCGACTGGGTGTCGTACACCTTCGGGCTGCCCGAACCGGCCGAGGCCGCCGCCGTCCGGGCCGCCGGCATCCGGCAGGCCGGCACCGTGACCAGCCCCGCGGAGGCCCGGGCCGCGACCGCGCTCGGCCTCGACGCGCTCGTCGTCCAGGGCCCGGAGGCCGGCGGGCACCGCGGTACGCACCGCGCCGAGGACCCGCCCGGGACGCTTCCACTGCTCGAACTCCTGGCCGCCGTACGGGAGGTGACCGCGCTGCCGCTGATCGCCGCGGGCGGGCTGGGGGACGGGGCGGCGATCGCCGCGGCGCTCGGGGCCGGTGCGGTGGCCGTGCAGCTCGGCACCGCGTACCTGCGCACCGCGGAGTCCGGGGCGTCCGCCGCGCACCGCAGGGCCCTGGTCGAACTGGACGCCACCACCGTCACCCGGGCCTTCACCGGCCGCCCGGCGCGCGGGCTGCGCAACGCGTTCACCGACCGCCACCAGGGGCACGCCCCGGCGGCGTACCCGGAGGTGCACCACCTCACCCAGCCGCTCAGGGCGGACGCGGGCCGCCGCGGGGACCTGGCGGCGATGCACCTGTGGGCGGGCACCGCCCACCGCCGGGCCCGCACGGGCGGGGCGGCGGACGTCACCCGCGACCTGTGGCGGGACGCGCTGCGCGCGGGGTGAGGGCGCGGGCGGCGGGGCGCCGGCGGCTCAGTCGAACCGGATGTGCCGGGCCCCCGTCCAGGCCCGGCGCAGGCGCCCGCGCAGCGCGCCGTCGGTGTTCGGCGCGAGCGCCGGCCCGCAGGCAGCGGCGATCCGGTCGGCGACCTGCGGGACGGTGAGGCGGTCGGTCCACAGGTGCGCGGCGAACTCGTCCCCGCGCAGGCGCTCCAGGCACAGGTCGAGCTTCGCCACGGCGAAGCTCTCCCGGCGCGGCGGGGCGTCCCTCCCGGCGAGGAGCCCCACGGCGCGCCCGAAGCCGCGCTCGCGCAGCCGGCGGAGCACCGTCCGGCGCTCGGCCAGCAGCGCGAAGTGCCGGACGTCGTGGCCGCGTTCGCGCAGCCGGCCGACGGTCTCGCGGAAGTACGCGGGCTCCACGACCGTCATCGGCACGATCACCGTCCCGTCGTGCCCGGTGAGGGCGCGGTCCAGCACCTCGTACACGCCCTGCCGCCAGGCGGGGAGGTCCTGGAAGTCCCCGCGCAGGGCGGGGGGCGTCATCCGGTGCAGGCCGAAGCCCACGCGCTCGGGGTCGCAGACGACGCTGCCGGCCAGCCGCCGCCGGAGCTCGTACGCGGTCTGCGTCTTGCCGCCGCCGAAGGGCCCGTTGATCCACAGGAGCATGCCCGGACTCTCCTGCGGGTCCCGGGGGAGGGGGATCAGCCGAGCAGGTCGCCCATCCAGGATTCGACGGCGTCGGGTTCGCGGGGGAGGGCGTGGGACATCAGGCGGGCCCCGTCGGAGGTGATGACGAGGTCGTCCTCGATGCGGACGCCCAGGCCGCGCAGTTCGGGCGGGAGGGTGAGGTCGTCGGGCTGGAGGTAGAGGCCGGGTTCGACGGTGAGGACCATGCCCTCCTCGAGGACGCCGTCCAGGTACGTCCCGGCGCGGGCCTTCGCGCAGTCGTGCACGTCGAGGCCGAGCATGTGGCCGCTGCCGCAGAGGGTGTAGCGGCGGTAGAGGCCGGAGTCCTCCCGGAGGGCCTCCTCGGCGGGGACCGGGAGCAGGCCCCAGGCGGCCAGGCCCTCGGCGATGACGCGCATGCCGGCCCGGTGGAACGCGCGGAAGGAGGCGCCGGGGCGCAGGGTGGCGATGGCGGCGTCCTGGGCGGCCAGGACGAGTTGGTAGACGTCGCGCTGGGCGGGGGTGAAGGTGCCGGAGAGCGGGAGGGTGCGGGTGATGTCGGCGGTGTAGAGGGTGTCGGTCTCCACGCCCGCGTCGAGCAGCAGCAGCTTCGAGGCGTCCAGCGGGCCGTCGTTGCGGGTCCAGTGCAGGACGCAGGCGTGCGCGCCGGAGGCGACGATGGTCTCGTAGCCGGTGCCGTTGCCCTCGGCGCGGGCGCGGGCGTTGAAGGCGCCTTCGAGTACGCGTTCGCCGCGGTGGTGGCGCAGGGCGGTGGGCAGGGCGCGGACGACGTCGGCGAAGCCGGCGGTGGTGTGGTCGACGGAGAGCTGGAGCTGTTCGACCTCCCAGGCGTCCTTGACCAGGCGCAGTTCGGAGAGCGCGGTGGCCAGCCGGCCGTCGGGGGCGGCGTGTGCGGCGGGCGGACGGCCGGCCAGGGCGTCGAGCACCGGGTCGACGCCGGACAGCAGCCGGGTGGGGACGCTGCCGGCGAACAGCTCGGGCAGGTCGTCGAGGTGGGCGGTGCGCAGGCCGGTGAGCCGGGCGGCCTCCCCGAGGTCGGCCCGCCGGCCGACCCAGAACTCGCCGTAGCGGCGGTCGCGGTAGAACTCGTCGGAGCCGCCGGAGCGGTCGGAGCGGGGGCGCACGTGGAGGACGGGTTCGCCGTCCGGTTCGATCACCAGGACGTGGCCGACCTGCTCCTCGCCGGTCAGGCCGGTGAGGTGGGCGTAGGCGCTGTGCGGGCGGAAGCGGTGGTCGCAGTCGTTGCTGCGGACCTTCAACTGCCCGGCGGGGACGAGCAGCCGCTCGCCGGGGAAGGCGGCGGCGAGCCGGTCGCGGCGGGCCGGGAAGTGGGCGTACCCGGGGACGCGTCCGTCGGCGGGCAGCGGGGTGGCGGCCCACTGGCCGGTCATGTGGGAGGCCAGGGCGGGGCTGACGGGGAGGTCGTGGCTGCCGGTGTTCAGGGCGGGCTGGTCGGTCATCGGCGGGGGCTCCTCCGAGGCGGTCCGGGCGGTCCGGGTGGTCCGGGTGTGCGGTGGCAACGGTCCGGCCGACTCACCGGACAGTGAAATTTCACATTGCCACGTTACCTGTCACACCTCACGGTGGGCCAGACCCCCGGGCAGCACGGATGTCCGCCGGACGGCAGGCTGCCCCTGCCCCCGCTGCCCCGCTGCCCCGCTACCTCGCTGCCCCCCGGGGCGCGGGCCCCGGTCGGCGGGACGGAGCCGTCCGTCCGCGTTCCCACCGGGGGCCTGCTCGCCCTGCGCGGGTCACACCTCCAGGTCGGCCTCGATCCGCTTCAACTGGTGCCGGGCCATCGCCAGGTTGGCCCGGTTGCGGTCCAGCGCCAGGTACAGGAACAGGCCCTTGCCGGTGCGCGAGGTCAGCGGCCGGATCAGGTGGTACTGGGTGGAGAGGCTGATCAGGATGTCCTCGATCGCCTCGTTCAGGTTGAGCAGCTCCATCGCGCGCAGCTTGGCCCGCACCACGTCGGTGTTGCCCGCGGCCGCGACGTTCAGGTCCAGCTCCGCGCTGCCGCCGATGGTGCCCAGCGCCATACCGCTGTTGTAGTCGACCAGGGCGACGCCGATGGTGCCCTCGATCGCGCTCATGATGTCCTTGAGGGCGGTTTCCACAGCAGCCATTTTTTCCAAGTACCTCTTCCGTGAAAGGAATTGACGACTCGTCAGCTCTTTGGAGCGACGGGTGTACCGCAGGGTGGGAGGGACGTCCGGGGTCAGAAGGTCGTCCGGTCGAGGTCGGTGTCGGCCAGGGCCGCTATCCGCGCCCCGGCCCGACGGGCCTCCAGGTGCAGCCGACCCACGTTGGCCTGCGAACCGGCCAGCAGGGTCAGCACCGTGTACGCCCCGGCCGCGTACGTCGCGGTGTAGCCGCGCTCGCCGCGGGTGATCAGCTCCCGGAAGGCGCCCTGCCCGGTCGCCTCGGTCAGCCGGGAGCCGACGCCCAGCGCCGCCGCGGTCAGCGCGGCCACGCCCTCCGGCTCCAGCGCGGGCGCGTCGTGCGCCACCACCAGGCCGTCGACGGTGGCCACCAACGACCCGGTCAGGTGCGGGATTCTCGCCCGCAGGCCCCGCAGTTCGGCCTGCACCTCGGCCTCCGGCAGCACGGGGGTCCTCCTCGCGGTCAGTTGTCGAAAGGTCCGCTTCATGACGGGGTCGGCGGGACGGGGCGGGCGGGCGGGGCGGTCACAGGGCCTCCAGAGCGGCGCGTAGTCGGAGCAGCAGGCCCACCTCCGGGTCCGAGGAGTCGGGGGAGCGCGGACCGGGCGGCAGCAGCACGTCCGGTGGCACGGCTTGCGGCACGGCGGCCGGGGGCGGGTCGGGGACGGCGGCCGGCCGCGGGGCCGCGAGCAGCCCCGCCGCGGCCAACTGCCGGACGTCCAGCAGCGTGCCGTAGGTGGAGCGCCCCAGCAGCCGGGCCAGCTCGGGCGCGGTGCGGGTGCCGTCGGCCGCGGCCAGCAGCGCCTGCCGGCGGCGACGCGGCACCGCGGTGCGGCGGGTCGGGGCGGCACCGGTGGCCCGCAGCGGCGCCCGGTCCAGCTCGGCGGACGGCCAGCAGCCGTCCAGCAGCGAGCGGCGGCGGCCGATCGCGCCGCGCAGCTCCAGCACCGAGAGCGGGCGGGCCAGCCGGAACGCCGGGCGGGCGGCCGGGTCGAAGCGCAGCTCGCCGTCGTGCTGGGCGAGCGCGTCCTGCGCGCCGTCCAAGGTGGCGGCCAGCCGGGCGAGTTCGAGTTCGCCCGGGCCGATCAGGCCGCTGCCCGCCAGGTACTCGGCGTGCCGTCCGGCCCCAGCAGCAGGCTGTCCTCCCACGCGCGCAGGGTGATCCGCCCGGCCCCGGTCAGCAGGTGGCCGACGGTCGCCGCGCCCGGCGCCTCGGCGTGCACCACCAGGCCGCCGGACAGGTGCACCGCGCCGTCCGGGCCGTGCAGGGCGCCGGTGGAGCCGTCGGCGGCGAGATCGGTCAGCGCGGCCTCGAAGGTGGTGGCGGGCGCGCAGCTGGAGCGCCGCCGGCGCGGCAGCGGCGCCGCGTGGGCCCGTGGCCGGACGGCCGGTGGTTCGGCGGCCGGCGGTTCGGCGCTTTGGGGGTCGGTGCCTTGCGGTTCGGTGCCTTGCGGCTCGGGGCTTTGCGGCTCGGCGGTCAGGTACGGGCCGGGGACCTCGGCGGCATGGCCGAACGGCCGGGCGGCGGGGGCGAGTCGGTGCACCGAGACCGGTGAGGCCACCAGCAGCGGCGGCACGGACGGCATCGGCGGGACGACCGGCAGGACCGGCACGACCGGGACGGACGGGAGCGAGGGCACGGGCGGTTGCGGTGCCGGGGTGAGGGTGTCGGTGGGCCACATCAAGAGAGCACCAGCCGGTCGGCGACGGCGGCCAGCCGCAGCCGGGCCATCGCCAGGTTGGCGTGTTCCCGGTCCAGCCGCAGGTAGAGGAAGACGTTGGCGTCGAAGGACGCGGGGACGAAGCGCAACAGGTGGTAGTGGGCCCCGGAGGTGACGATGACGTCCTCGGCGGGCGGCGCGCCGGTGTCCGGGTCGGCGAACGAGGGGGTCTGGGTGACCGCCCGGGCGAGTTCGGTGGCGTCGGCCGCACCGACCTCGTGGTCGCCGTCGGGGCCGAGACCGGCGGTTCCTATGGCCAGGCCGTTGGTCCAGTCGACCAGGCTGACCCCCAGGGCGCCGGTGATCCCCATGGCTTCCGCAAGGCACTCCTCGATCCCGGACACGAACCGCGTTCCCTCCCCACCGTGCGGGCACGGTGCGTCGCCGTCACCGCCTTCACCTGCGGTAGTCTGACCAGGACGCAACGCTACCGGCGTCGCCACGGGAGAGCGAGACTTTCGGTCATATCCCTCGGGCATATGCGCGAATGCGCTAGGGTGCGCCGCCGGTTGAGCCGCCGCCGCCGGGGCCGACCGACCGGCCGAGTGGTGCGAACGGCGACGCGAACGGCGACGTGAACGGTGCCGCGGACGGCGATGCGGGCAGCGACACGGACGGCGGCGGAGAAGGCGACACGGACGGCGGCGCGAACGCCAACGGCCGTACACCGCGGCGGGGTTGCCGGGGCACGGCCGTCGGGGGAGCGGCGGTCAGCGCGTGGCGGTCGGCTCCTGGACCGTCGCCCGGGACGCGTCCTCGGCGGGCTCCGGCTGGACGGGCAGTTCGCGCATCCGCGGGATGGGGGAGGCCAGCACCCACAGGGCGGAGCAGACCGCGCCGACGGCGGCGATCCACAGCGCGGGGCGCAGGCCCAGGGTGCTGCCGAGGAGGCCGCCGAGCAGCGAGCCGAGCGGGCGCACGCCGTAGTTGACGGCCTGGTAGGCGCCGAAGACGCGGGAGCGCAGGGCGTCGGGGATGCAGGCGGCGAAGATGGTGCCGGCCGAGATGTCGAGGATCATCACGCCGACGCCGGAGAGGAACTCGGCGCCGAACAGCAGGGCCGCGGCGGCGGCGACCGAGCCGCTCGCGAGCGGGATCAGCAGCAGCGGGGCGGGGAAGAGCACCAGCCCGAGCAGGAAGGCGGGGCCGATGCCGATCCGGGCGGCGAGCCGTCCGGTGAGGGCCGCGCCGAGCAGGGTGCCGACCGCGGCGGCGGCCATCACCGCGCCCAGCAGGCCGGCGCTGAAACGCAGTTCGCGGGTGGCGTAGAGGACGAACAGGGCGCCGATGACGAAGGTGAACAGGTTGACGGTGGCGGTGCCGAGCAGCGAGGCCCGGATCACCGGGTCGCGCCGAATCCAGCGCAGGCCCTCCGCGGCGCCGCTGTGCTCCTTCTCGGCGGGCGGCGGTTCGACCGGATCGATCTTCCGCAGGAACAGCGCGGAGACCAGGAAGGAGGCCGCGTCCACCACCAGCGCCAGCGGCGCGGCCAGGAGTTGGACCAGCAGGCCGCCGAGGCCGGGGCCGGCCACGTAGGTGGCGGCCCGGCTGCCGTTGATCAGCGCGTTGCCGCTGAGGTAGCGCTCGGCGGGCACCAGGGCGACGAACAGCGGCGGGTTGCAGACGTGGAAGAACACCGACAGCACGCCGACGGCGAGCACCACCGCGTACAGCTGGGCCAGGGTCAGCACCCCGGCCGCGTGGGCGATCGGGACGGTCAGCAGGGCGGCGGCCCGGCCCAGGTCGGTGGCGATCATCATCCGGCGGCGGCGCCCGTAGCGGTCGGCCCAGCCGCCCGCGTGCAGCGAGAACAGCAGGTAGGGCAGGTAGCCGGCGGCGCTCAGGTAGCCCATCTGGGCGGCGTCGGCGTGCAGGGTGGCGACCGCGATCAGCGGGATCACCAGCAGGGTGATCTGGTCGCCGAGCGAGGAGACGGTCTGGCCGGTCCAGTAGCGGCGGAAGGCCGGTTCGTGCAGCAGCTCGGGTATCCGGCGGCGGACGGCGGCGGCCGGGCGGGTGGCGAGGAGGGTCACGGTGCTTCCCCCTCCGGGGTGGGGTCGGTGGGGTCGGTGGGGACGGCGAGCCGGATCAGCTGGACGGCCCGGGCGCCCGCGGGGGGCGGGTCGGGGCGGCCCAGCCGCTCCGCGTAGGGGCGGATCAACTCCTCGACGCGGGCTTCGAGTTCGGTGAGTTCCGCGGCGGTGACCAGGACGGCGCTGTCGCCGAACGAGGCGGCCTCGCGCCACTCGGGGCTGCTCTCGCCGCGGTGCAGCAGCCAGCTGGTGGCGCGGGCGAAGTAGCCGTCCAGCACGGCCCGTTGCAGCGCCTCGGTGGCGGCGGCCCGCTCCGGGTCGGCGGGGGCGGCGTCCCAGCTGGTGAAGGCGGCGGTCGCGCGCCAGGGCTTCTCCCGGCCGCGCCCGCCGCCCGCCTCCTCCACCAGGCCGTACTTGGCGAGCTGGCGCAGGTGGAAGGAGCAGCTCGCCACCGACTCGGTGCCGAGCAGCTCCGCGGCCCGGGTCGCGGTCAGCGGCCCGTGCAGGCGGAGCAGGCCCACCAGTGCCATCCGGGTGGGATGGGCGTAGGCGCGCAGGGCGCGCGGGTCGGTGAGCCGGATGGCCGGCGGCGGTTCGCTCATATTCTAAAGCTATCTTTGGAAAGAGTTCTTTACAAGCCGCCGACCACCGGGTTCAGTGGGTCCGGGTTCAGTAGACCACGGCCCGCTCAGGCCGCCGGACCCACCCTGACTGTGGTGAGCCGGCCGCCCTCGGCCTCCCGGACCACCTCGATCCGGGTGCCGGTGTCCGGCACCTGCACCCCGAGCTGCGGGATCGCCGGGTCGGTGTACACCCCGGCGCGGTCGTCGAACACCGGCACCGCCGGCTCGGCCGGGACCCTGGTGGCCGCGCCCGCCCGGTGCAGCGTGAACGCGTCGGTCCGCCGCAGCGAGAAGGTCGCGTCGTAGGGCTGCGCGCGCCCGTTGGCGACCGTGCCGTCCTCGAACCGCAGCGCCTTCGGGTGCGCGTCCACCGGCAGGATCAGGCCGCCGCCCGGGTGGTCGGCCGTGTTGTTGTCGCCGTGGGCGGTGTCCCAGAGCCAGACCAGCACGCCTTCCTGGTACGGGTAGGTGTCGATCACGTCGCCCTTCCCGGCGACGCCGGTGTACCCGAAGTTGTACGGGCCGGTCCTCAGGAAGGCGCCGTAGCCGGCGTAGCGGCGGTTCTCCACCAGGTACGCCCGCGGGTGCTGCCGGACGGCCTCCGCGCCCTGGAGGACCGAGAAGCCGACCTGCGTCCAGGCGGCCCCGCCGTCCTCCGCGCTGTCGTCCACCAGCACCGCGCCGCCGGCGGTCAGCCGCACCGCGTCGACCAGCACGCCCCGGCCGTGGGTGTTGGAGTCGGAGGTGGCGTGGAAGCGCACCCGCAGGCTCCGGCCCAGGTAGGCGTCGAGCGGGACGCGCAGTTGCCGCCAGCCGTTCGAGGCGCCGCTCAGGCCGGGGGTCAGTGCGGGGGTGTCGCCGATCGGCTGCCCGTCGACGGTGCCGTGCAGCGGCGCCCAGGTCCGGCCGTCGTCGGCCGAGCCCTCCACCGTGAGGAAGTCGTAGTCCGGCTCGGTGTCGTACCAGGTCGCGGCGGTCAGTTCGGCCGGGCCGGTGGCACCGGTCAGGTCGACGGTGCGCGAGAGCACGGCGTCCAGGTTGTCGCCGGTGTCGCTCCACCACTGTCGGCCGCCCTGGTACGGGGCGGCCAGCGCGGTGGTGGTGCTGCTCGGCGGCAGGTGCACCAGGACGGCCTGCGCCTGGTCGGTCCGATAACCGCTGACGCCGAGGGTGTGGCTGGAGCGGGTCGCGGCCCGGGCCTCGTCGTAGTCGAGCCAGCCCAGTTGGAGCTTGCTCCAGGCGTCCAGGTCGCCGGGGTACTCGCCGGTGCTGTTCCGGCCCTTGCCCAGGTAGGAGCCGGAGGACATCAGCGACCAGAAGCCGACCGCGTTGTCGCCGCTGCTGGTCGGGTACAGGTCGGGCAGGCCGAGGTTGTGGCCGAACTCGTGCGAGAACAGGCCCACGCCGCTGTTCTCGCCCGCCTGCACGTAGTCGTAGACGTACAGGCCGCTGTCGCCGACCGGTGCGCCGCCGATCCGGTTGCCCGCCGGGCCGGTCCGGCCGGTCGGGTCGGGGAAGGTCCAGCTGCGGTGCGCCCACAGGGCGTCCGCGCCCTGGGCGCCGCCGCCCCAGGTCTCGTCGACGCCGGCGTGCACCACGATCACGTTGTCGAGGTAGCCGTCCGGCTCGTCGAAGTCGCCGTCCCCGTCATGGTCGTAGCGGTCCTCGGTGTCGTACTGGGCGAGTTCCGCCCGCACGGCGGCCAGGGTGCGGCCCTTGGCGATCTCGCCGTCGTACCAGGCCCGGGTGGCGTCCCGGACGAACTCCTGGGCCTGGGGCCACGCGCCGCCGCCCTGCGGGCCCCGGTTGGAGCCGTAGCGGGCCTCGTTCCACGGCACGGTCACCCAGTCCGAGACGGTGCCCCGGAGGTCGTACCGGCCCGAGGACTGGGTGCGGTAGAAGTTGCGCACGGAGTTCGCGCCGGGCGTGTCGTCGAAGAACATCTTCTGGTAGTAGGCGCGGCTGAAGTCGCGCTCCCAGTAGGTGTGGGTGTCGTTCCCGCCCGGCCGCGGGATCGCGTTGTGCCGCGGGCCGGGGGTGCCGCCGTAGCGGACCTGGCCGTCGTACCGGGTGGTGGTGTCGACCTGGTCGCCGAACTGGGCCAGGATCACGAACACCTTGTCGGTGCGCTGCCTGGCCAGTTGGACGTAGTCGTCGCCGATCTTCACCTTGGCCGGCGCGGACCTGCCGTTCCTGGCGACCCCGCCCTGGTTGACCTGCTCCAGGGCCCGGGTCCTGAGGGACTGCCGGGCCTGCTCCTGCGGCGGCAGCGGGGAGGGCGGCGCCTCCCGGCCATCCGCTCCCTGGTCCGAGGTCAACTCGACGGCTGACTTGGCGGGTTGGGCGAACGTAGGAGTGGCGGTCAGTGCTATCGCGCCGGTGGTCAGCGCGGCCATGAGGGCCGCGCGAAGTCTGCGCACGTGACCCGCTCCTCTCGGGGGTGGGCAACTGGATGGCCGGTAATATTTCACATGTCACCCATTGCGTGGAAGGGGCTGCCCCCGACTCCCCGCGCAGGAAGTCCAGTTCCACCGCGGCGACCCGCTCCAGCGCCCCGTCCGGCAGCAGGTGGCTCACCCCCGGCAGCGGCAGCACGCGGTGCGACCGGCCCGCCCGGGTCGGCACCTCGGACAGTCGCAGGGTGTGCGAGGGGTGCACGTTGTGGTCCGCCAGGCCGTGGATCGGCAGCAGCGGGCGGCACAGCCCCGGCGCGTCGCCGAGCAGGCAGTCCGCCGCGTATCCCGCCGGGTTGTCCTCCGGCAGGCCCAGGTAGCGCTCGGTGTACGCGGTGTCGTACGGCCGGAAATCGGTCGGCGGAGCGCCCGCGCCGGCCGCGTGGAACACGTCCGGGCGGCGCAGCACCGCCAGCGCCGCGAAGTACCCGCCGTACGACCAGCCGCGCACGCCGACCCGCCCCAGGTCCAGGTCCGGATGGGCGGCGCCGAGCGCCCGCAGCGCGGCCACCTGGTCGTCCAGCGCGACCTGCGAGAAGCGGCGGAAGACCGCCCGGGTGAAGTCCGGCGAGACGAACGGGGTGCCCCGGTTGTCCACTGTGACCACGGCGAAGCCCTGGTCGGCCCACCACTGCTTCAGCTGCCGGCGGCGCGGCTCGTTGGCGACCGCCTGGAAGCCCGGGCCGCCGTACACGTCCAGTAGCACCGGCAGCCGGTGGCCCGCCGCGTGCCCGCGCGGGTACAGCACCGCGCCGGGCAGGCCGAGTTCGGTCACCCGGGCCAGCAACGGGCGCGGGCGGTAGGGGAGTTCGGCCGACCGGTCAGGAAAGCCCCGGCTGCCCGGTGGAGTTCGCAGCTCCCGGCGGACGCCGTCCAGCGAGGCCGAGATGAGCAGCAGCGCGTCCTCGGCGTGGGCGGCCACCGCGTGCACGCCCGCGCTCGCGGTGAGCCGCTCCAGCGCCCCGGTGTCCGGGTCGAGCAGGAACACGTGCTGGTCGGCCGGGTCGCCGTCGCCCGCCTCGATCAGCAGCCGGCCGTCCCGCCGGGGGCCGCCCACCCGGCGGACCTGGAGCCGCTCGTCGGTGAGGACCTTGCCGTTGGTTGCCGCGCCGCGCCGCGCCGGGTTCGGCTGGAAGCATGAAGTGTGAAATGCCACGCGTCATACGGAGGGTCGGCGCCGCCGAATCCGGGGAACCGGCGCACGACAGCGGCGCGCCCGGCCGTGAGCGGGGCGGGCGGGGCGAGGTAGGCCGGGGGCGGGGTGACCGGCCGCGGGTGGGGCTGACCGGCTCCGGGTCGTCAGGCCACGGCGGAGGCGTCCCGGTAGAGCACGGTGCGGAAGATCCCGGAGACCGTGGCCCCCACCAGCAGCGTGCAGACCAGGAGCAGGGCGGCGAGCACCCCGCCCGCGGCGGCGAGGCCCGCGCTGTTCGACTCCGCCCCGAGCATGAACGCCACGAACCCGACGACCACCGAGAGGACCAGGGGCACTGCGATCCACACCGAGCCGTACACCTGCCGGGAGAAGGTCTCGCGCAGCATCCGGGCCGACCGGCGGGTGCCCTCCGCGATTCCGAGGCCGTCGATCATCATGGCCGGCAGTGCCAGGTAGGTGGCGACGGCCCATCCGGTACTGAACAGCTCGTCCATGAACCAGCCGATGACCGGAACCCGCTCCAGCTGCCGGACGAGCACCAGGACAGTCGTATTGAGCAGGCTCCACGCCAGCAGCCGCCGCCAGTGCCGCAGGGCCCGCCGGCAGTTCACGCCGACCCGGACGGGCTCCCCCCGCAGCACGTCATCGACCGCGCAGACCATCGCGGCACCGCAGAGGGTGAACACGAACCCCGCCAGGAGGTAGCCGACGGCCACGGCGGCCACGGCGGAGGCGGACGGCGACGGCTCGGCCCAGCCCCGGAGCAGTGCCGGCACCGCCAGGACACCGGCCACCAGCGCCGCCGCGGCACCGCCGAGCAGTGGGAACACCAGCAGACGGCGGTTGTTCCGCAGCACCCGGAAGGACGCGCGAACGGGCTGAACGGTACTCACGGAAGGGCCCCCACGGACGGTCGTGCCTCGTTGACGCGCCACAGGCTATGACAGCCCGCGGACCGTCCGGCACGGAGGTGCCACCGCCCCGGGCCGGGGCCGTTCGGGGCCCGTCCGTTCGCCCGTTCGCCCGTCCGCCCGGACGCCGGCCCGCCCGCCCGGGCAGACGGACGGGCGGACGGGCGGACGGGCAGACGGGAGGGTCAGCCGATGGTCCAGCGTTGGAGGGCGGAGCCGGTGTCGGTCTGCTGGGTGACGACCGCGCCGTTGGCGGTGGAGGCGGTGGTCAGGGACAGGCCGCTGCTCCGGGAGGTGATCCGGTAGCCGCCGGTGGTGGGGGTGACCACCCAGCGCTGGTTGGCGCCGCCGGTGCAGGCCCACTGGATGATCTGCGCGCCGGCCGCGCCGGAGCCGCCGCTGACGTCCACGCACAGGTGGGAGAGGACGTTGGTGATCTGGTAGCTGCCGTCCGACTGCCGGGTGAAGGTCCAGCTCTGGTTGCTGCCGCCGTTGGTGCCCCAGGTGATGAGCTGGGTGCCCTGGTCGAGGGAGTGGTCGGGGTCGTCCAGGGCCTTGCCGCCGGTGACCAGGGTGTGGGCGCCGCTGAGGACCGGGGCGACGGCCCAGCCGAAGGACACCGTGCCGGTGGCGGTGCCGGAGGAGGCGGTGACGGTGACGGTGGAGGCCCCGGCGGCCGTCGGGGTGCCGGAGACCAGGCCGGCGGGGCTGATGGTCAGCCCGGCGGGCAGGCCGGTGGCGGTGAAGGTGAGCGGCTTGCCGGCGCTGTCGTGGGCGGTGAGCTGGAGCGAGACGGCCGTGCCGAGGCTGCCGGACTGGTCGCCGGGGGAGGAGACCGAGACGCTCTCGGGCGCCGAGCCGGTCCGGGTGAGGGTGAGGGTCTGCTCGCCCGCGGTGCGGGTGCCGCCGACGGAGTTGCCGGTGGTGTTGGTCCAGCTGCGGGCGGGGGTGGTCTCGGCGGGGCGGCCGGCGTCCGCGGAGAGGCCGATCACCAGGCCGCTGTAGCGGTTGACCAGGCGGACGGTGCCGGTGGGGGTGTTGTCGGCGGCGGTGCCGGGGACGACCCACCACTGCTGTCCGACGGCGGGTCCGCCGGAGCCGGCGGCGGTGACGGTGGGCCGGGCGCCCCAGGCGCGGCCCGCGGTGGTGGTGGAGTCCACCCCGAGCAGCCCGCCGGTGGCGGCGTTGGCGATCCGGTAGGAGCCGTCGCCGTTGCCGGTGAAGGTCCAGGACTCCAGGGCGGAGCCGGTGGCGGTGCCCACGGAGGTGGTGGCGGAGCCGCCGGAGACCTGGGCGAGCACCCGTCCGGCCCCGCCGGCGATCCGGTACGACCCGGTCTCGTCGACCGGCCCGGGGGTGGTGGCGGAGGCGTCCAGGGTGATGTCGACGTACTCGCCGCCGGAGGTGCCGCCGCCGGGCTGCGGCGAGCAGCTGATCGAGCAGTAGGAGCGGAAGCTCCGGCCGACGATCGAGGTGCCCGTCCGGCTCGCGCCGTCGAGGAACCAGCGGTACCAGGAGGAGGTGCGGTAGCTGCCGGTGTCGCCGAGCGGGAACCACTTCTGGGTGGAGAGGTCGGCGGTGGCGTAGAGCGGCTGGGGCACCGATCCGCCCTGGGAGTCGGGCTCGGGCTCGCCGACGTACAGCTTCAGGTGGGCGTCGTAGGTGATGTTCATGACGAACAGCGGCGAGGTCGGGGGCATCGTGCCGGCCGCGATCTGCTGGGCCGCGGTGCCGGTGTTCGCCGGGTCGTACTCGCCGGAGGCGGGGGTGTACCCGGTGGTGCTGCCGGGGCCGACCGGGACGATGTTGCTCTCCTGGCCGCCCGTGCCGGGCTGGGTCCAGGCGCCGTCGTACCACTTGCGCCAGGAGCCGGGCGCCATCTTGGCGGAGATCGGGGCGCGGGCCACGTGCTCGTAGAACGCCTTCCAGCCGCCGTTCTTGTCGACGATCCGCGAGCCGTAGAAGACGTAGAAGTACCCGGAGGCGGTGTCGACGTACAGCCGCTGGTCGCCGTCGCCGTAGGAGTACGTCTGGTTCGGGAACGCGGTGGTGTCGCCCCGGGAGGTGCTGTAGGGGGAGGTGATCGCGTGGTCCGCGATGGTCCAGGTCCGGCCCTGGTTCTTGGAGACGGCGTAGTCGATCGCGTCGAAGTGCAGCCCGTCGCCGAAGGGTTGGGGCGTGAACTCGTTGTGCACCAGCCCGTACCAGTCGCCGGTGTCCGGGTCGACCCAGACCCCCGAGAGGTCGCAGTAGTTCTTCTGCGCGTAGCCGGAGCCGCTCGGCGCGGCGGTGGCCGTGCGGCCGGTGGGGCTGTTGTTGCAGCGCCAGGTGGTGTCGTTGTTCCGGTCGCTGCTGTTGGCCGGGTTGACGGCGTCGCTGATCGCGCCGGAGCGGGTCGCGGTGTCGAAGTCGGGGCCGGTGAAGAAGTCCCAGTACCTGGGGTCGTTCGCGCCGTAGAGGGCGGCGGACTGCTGGAAGTAGAAGGTGCCGTCCTTGTCGAGGTACGGGCTCGCCGGGGTGTCGGTCGGGTGCGCGTACGGCACGGGCGATCCGACGCCGACGGTGTACGTGGCGGCGGGCGGGGCCGGGGCCGCCGAGGCCGGGGCCGTGGCGACCCCGGCGGACAGCGGCAGGACGGCGGCGGCGAACACGGCCGCGAGGGCTCTGCGGGGGGATGGCACGGATGCTCCTTCGGTGACGAGGTGCTTCGCGATGGGGGGCACCGGTCCCCGACCGGTGGGCGCGCGGCGCCCGCCGTCCGGGACCGCAGGGGGGACGGCGGTGCGGGCGCGCGGATGTGCGGCGTGCCGGTGCGGGGGTGGGCCGGTACGGGAGGGTGGGCCGGTACGGAGTGGGCCGGGACGTGCCGGAGCGGTCGGTGTGAGCGCCCGCGGGCCGCCGCGGGGCTCCAGGGGGCCGCCCCGCGGACGGCCGGGGGGACGCGCTGTTCGAAGTTGCGTTTTCCTGAGGGTCTTTGAGCAACTTCACGCACACCGTGGCAGTGCCCGGGAGTGAAGTCAAGAGCTGCCGTCGTTCGGGCCGCCGCCCGGGCCGCCGTCGGGGCGGTCGCCCGGGTCGCCGTCGGAGCGCCGCTCGGGCCGCCGTTCAAGTCGCGGCGCGAGGTGCGGCGTTGGCCGCTCCCGGCCCGGTCCGGCCCGACCCGGCTGGGTCCGACCCGGCTGGGTCCGACCCGGCTGGGTCCGACCCGGCTGGGTCCGGCCCGGCCCGGCTAGGCGGTGCGGACCCCGTCCTCCACCGGCTCCGGCCGGACCGGGACGTCGGAGGGGTCCTGGAAGATCCCCTCCAGCGCCAGGTGCGCGCCGCCGCGGGCCGCGTTGGAGAGGCCGAGCGCGGAGGCGGAGACGACGACCTGCTGGGAGCCGGGCGAGATCCGCCGGCGGTCCAGGAACTCCTGGGCCGGGCCGACCAGGTACCGGTCGAAGACCGCGAAGTAGCCGCCCAGGACGATCCGGGGCGGGTTCAGCACGTCCACCAGGACGCTGAGCCCGAGGGCCAGGTCCTCGGCGACGGTGGCCAGCGCGGCGAGGGTGCGCGGGTCCCCGGCGTCGGCCCGGTCGAGCAGCACGCCGAGCCGTTCGGCCAGGTCGACCGAGCGGTCGTGGACCGGGTCGTCCGGGTCGGCGGCGGCGTCCAGCAGGGCCTGGAGTCCGACGGCGACCTCCCAGCAGCCGGTGCGCCCGCAGCCGCAGGGCCGGTCGAGCCGGTCGAGCTTCATGTGGCCGATCTCGGAGCCGCGCAGCAGTCGGCCGCCGGAGATGCCGGCCCCGCCGGCGCCGATCCCGCCGGTGACGTAGACGAGTTCGCGGGTGTCGGGGCCGGGGGCGGCGAGGTACTCGGCGAGCGCGCCGGACTCGGCGTCGTTCTCCAGCAGGACGGGCGGCGCGTGCCGGCCCAGCCGGGCGCGCAGCTCGTGGACGGCCCGGACGTCGCGCCAGCCGAAGTTGGTGGCCACGGTGACCGTCCCGGTGGCGCTGTCGATCGAGCCCTGGGTGATCAGGGTGATCCCGATGGTGTGCATGCCGCGCTCGGCCACCGCGCTGAGGCAGTCCGCGACCAGGTCGGCGACCTCGCGCAGGGCGGCCTGCGGGGTGAGGGCGGGGACGTCGAGGGCGCGGCGGTCCTGGTGGACCACGGTGCCGCGCAGGTCGAGGGCGAGGACGGTGATGTGGTCGGGCCCGACCTCGGCGCCGACGCCGCAGATCCAGCGGCCGTCGAGCTCGACCATCCGGTGCGGGCGGCCGACCGCGCCGGCCCGGTCGAGTTCGCCCTCGCGGACCAGGCCGCGCTGGATCAGCTCGGCGACCAGGACGGAGACGGTGGCCTTGGGCAGGCCGCTCGCGGTGGCCAGGTGGGTGCGCGACTGGGCGCCGTTCTCCCGCAGTTGGCGCAGCATCACGCCCAGGTTGGTGCGGCGCAGTGAGGCCTTGTCGGCGACCTCGGGGTGGCCCGCCAGGACGGCGCTCGCGAGGCCGCCCGTGCCGGTGGTGCCGCGCTGCGTCTGTCGCACGTGCTCTCCTCGTTCCGGGACCTGGGGGCAGGCCGGTGTCGACCTGCCCATATTAGTTGATGCACCACATGAAATAACCGCGGCCGCCGTCCGCCGCCGGGTGCCGGTCCGGTCGCGATCCCGCCTCCACGGCGCCTGCGGCATGCGGTGGGGCGGGTCAACTCCCCCCGCCGTCAGGCATTTTGCCCGACCGGTTCGGCGGGGGCGGCCGTTCGTCGCGTTTGTGCAACGGCCCACCGCACCCCTTGACAGCCCCGAGCCTTAATTAACACACTAGCCGAATTAACGGCCCGGGGTGTTCAGCGGGCCCCCACCGCCGCGCCGGGGCCGAGTCCGCTCGCGGCAGGCAGCAGAACAGGACCTCCTCATGAAGAACCGCGCGCTCAGAACGCTCACCCTCGCCGTGGCGCTCGCCTCCCTGGCCGGCACGGCCGCCTGCGGGTCGGACGGATCGGCGGGCCACTCCGCCGGGCCGGTCACCATCGAGTTCTGGGGCTGGGCCCCCGGCTACGAGAAGTCCGTCGAGCTCTTCAACTCCACCCACCCGGACGTCAAGGTCGTCTACAGCAAGATCTCGCCCGGCTCCAAGGGCGGCTACACCAAGCTGCTCAGCGCCGTGAAGGCCGGCAACGCCCCCTGCGTGGCCATGGTCGGCTTCGAGACGCTGCCCACCTTCGCCGCCGCCGGCGCCCTCCAGGACGTCACCCCCGCCGCCGCGCCGTACGCGAAGGAGTACGCGTCCTGGGCGTTCGCGCAGTCCGGGGTGGCCGGACACACCTACGGCCTGCCGGTGGACACCGCCCCGATGGCGTTCATCTACCGCAAGGACCTGTTCGCCAAGTACGGCATCCAGCAGGCCCCGAAGACCTGGGACGAGTACGCCGCCGACGCCGCGGCCATCCACGCCGCCGACCCGAACGCCTACATCGGCTACTTCGGCAACGACGCCTACAACTTCGCCGGCCTCGCCTGGCAGGCCGGCGCCAAGTGGTTCGGCACCAGCGGCGACAAGTGGACCGTGAACCTGGACGACCCGGCGACGAAGAAGGTCGCCGCGTTCTGGCAGGACCTGATCGACCGGAAGCTGGTCAAGGTCGTGCCGAGCTTCGACACCGCCCTCTACCAGGGCATGGGCGAGGGCAGCATCCTCTCCGACGTCAACGCGGTCTGGGACACCCCGATCCTGGCCGACAGCGTCAAGCAGACCGCCGGCAACTGGGCCGTCGCCCCGATGCCGGTCTGGGACGCGGCCACCCCCGCCGCGGGCAACGCCGGCGGCACCCCCAACGCCGTCCTGAAGGGCTGCAAGAACCCCGCCCAGGCCGTCGAGTTCGCCCACTGGTTCGGCACCGACCCGGCCGGCGTCGGCAACCTGATCAAGGAGACCGGCATCTACCCCGCCGCCCTCTCCGGCCTGGACAACCCGGCCCTGGCCGAGCCCGACCCGTTCTACGGCGGCCAGCGGGTCTTCGACGTCTTCAAGGACGCCGCCGCCCACGTCGACCCGGCTTCCAGTGGGGCCCGGTGATGACCAAGACCTCCGGCGCGCTCGGCGACGGCCTCGGCAAGGCGGGCACCGGCACCACCACCCTGGACGCCGCGCTGGCCGACACCCAGGCCCAGACCCTGGCCGAGATGAAGACCCAGGGCATGGAAGTCGGCTGACCATGCACCCGTCCCCCACCGCCCCGGCCCCGGCGCCCCCGCGCGAGCGCCCCGGGCCCACCCCGCCGGACGCCCCGCGGCCCCGCGCCGTCGACTGGCGCCGCTGGACGCCGCTGGGCTTCCTGCTCCCGTTCGGCACCCTGTTCGTCCTCACCTTCATCGCGCCGATCTGCTACGCCGTCCACCAGAGCCTGTTCAAGCTGCACCGCTCCGGCCTCGGGCTCACGCCCCCGACCACCGCCTTCGCCGGCCTGGCCAACTACACCGAGGCGCTGGCGGACCGCGCGTTCACCTCCTCCGTCCTCCGGGTGCTGCTGATCGGCCTCGTCCAGGTGCCGCTGATGCTGGGCCTGGCGCTGCTGCTGGCCCTGCTGCTCGACGCCCGCCGCACCCCCGGCAAGCGCTTCTTCCGGCTCGCCCTCTTCCTGCCGTACGCGATCCCCGGCGTGATCGGCGGCCTGATGTGGTCCTTCCTCTACCAGCCGGACGTCAGCCCGGTCACCCGGGCGCTCTCCGACCTCGGCCTGCACGTCGACTTCACCTCCGCGGGCATGCTGCCCTGGTCGGTGGGCAACATGCTGACCTGGGGCTGGACCGGCTACAACACGATCGTCATCCACTCCGCGCTCAAGGCGCTCCCCGGCGAGTACGCCGAGGCCGCCGAACTCGACGGCTGCACCGGCTGGCGGCTCGCCTGGCACATCAAGATCCCGATGGTGCGGCCCGCCCTGGTGATGACCACGGTGTTCTCGATCATCGGCACCGCACAGCTCTACAACGAGCCGGTCATCATGCGGGCCGTCGCCCCCGCGCTGTCCGGCGACTGGACCCCGATCATGGCCGCGCAGAACGAGGTCGCGGCCAACAACTACCAGGCCGCCGCCGCCCGTTCGGTGCTCCTCGCGCTGGTGATCTTCGTCCTCTCGTTCGGGTTCATGCGGTTCGTCAACAAGCGCGGAGCGGCCCTGTGAAGGACACGTCGAGGGGCCCGGCCCGGGCCGCCCACCCCGCCGGGCGCTTCGGGACGCTCGCCGTCCTGGTGCTCGCGGCGCTCTACTCCCTGCTACCCGTGTGGTGGCTGGTGGTCTCCGCCACCAAGGGCAGCGGCGACCTCTTCTCCAGCAACGGCTTCTGGTTCGCCGGGCGGATCGAACTGGTGCGCAACGTCTCCGAGCTGCTGGGCGTCCAGCACGGCATCTACGGCCGCTGGCTGCTCAACAGCCTGCTCTACGCCGTCGGCGGCGCGGCCGTCGCCACCCTGCTGTCCGCGATGGCGGGCTACGTGCTGGCGAAGTACGCCTTCCGCGGCCGGGAGGCTGTCTTCAACACCGTCCTGGGCGCCGTCCTGCTGCCCGCCCCGCTGTTCGCCCTGCCGCTGTACCTGATGTTCTCCGCGACCCACCTGGTGAACACCTTCTGGGCGGTGTTCATCCCCAGCGTGGTCAGCCCGTTCGGGGTGTACCTGTCCCGGATCTACGCCGCCGCCGCGGTGCCCGACGAACTGCTGGAGGCCGGCCGGATCGACGGCGCGGGCGAGTTCAGGATCTTCCGGTCCATCGCCCTGAAGGTCCTGCGGCCCTCGCTGGTCACCGTCGGCCTGTTCCAGTTCGTGACGATCTGGACGAACTACCTGCTGCCCTCGCTGATGCTCGCCGACGACCGCCTCCAGCCGGTCACCGTCGGCCTGGTCGCGTGGAAGGAGCAGCGCGGCCAGACCGTCCCCTACAACCTGATCATCACCGGCGCGCTGCTCTCGGTCGTCCCGATCGTGGTGATGTTCCTGTTGCTCCAGCGGCACTGGAAGGCCGGACTCACCTCCGGCAGCGTCAAGTAGCCAGCCAGCGAGCCCGCTTCGGCCGCCGGCCCCCTCACCGGGGCCGGCCGGCGGCCCGGCCCCCGACTCCGCAGGCCCAGAAGACTCCGCAGGCCCAGAAGACCCCGCAGACTCCGCAGACTCCGAAGAGGCAGACCCGCAGATGAGTGAGCTCCGGCTTGCCACCCTGACGCTGCCGACCGCGCCGGTCGGCCCCGTCAACCCCTCCCCCGCTGTTCACCGGCGTGGACGCGCACCAGGTCGAGGACGCCGACGAGGCCGACGAGGAGATGCGCCGCAACATCGGCTACGGCCGGGTGCCCTCCGTCCTGCCCTACCTGGTGCAGGACGGCTACACCCGGGAGCGGGCGCCCGCCGACCACCCCGTGGCGGTGCTGGAGAACGACACCCTGCGCGCGGTCTTCCTGCTCGCCGCGGGCGGCCGGCTCCAGTCCCTGGTCCACAAGCCGACCGGCCGCGAACTGCTGTTCCGCAACCCGGTGTTCCAGCCCGCCAACCTCGCCCTGCGCGGCGCCTGGCCGGCCGGCGGCGTCGAGTGGAACATCGGCACCATCGGCCACACCCCGACCACCTGCGAGCCGCTGCACGCCGCCCGCCTCACCCGCCCGGACGGCACCCCGGTGCTGCGGATGTGGGAGTACGAGCGCATCCGCGGCGTGGTCTTCCAGATCGACGCCTGCCTCCCGGACGACTCCCCGGTGCTGCTGGTGCACGTCCGGATCACCAACCCGCGCGAGCACACCGTCCCGATGTACTGGTGGTCCAACATCGCCGTCCCCGAGGCCCCCGACGTCCGGGTGCTGGCCCCGGCCGACGCCGCCTGGCAGTTCTCCTACGACCGCCGGGTCCGCCGGGTCGCCCTCCCGGCCCCCGACGGCACCGACCTCAGCCGTACCACCCTCGCCCGGGACGCCGCCGACTACTTCTTCGACCTCCCGGCCGGCCGGCGGCGCTGGATCACCGCCCTGGACGGCAGCGGCCGGGGCCTGGTCCAGGCCTCCACCGAACGGCTCCGCGGCCGCAAGCTCTTCCTCTGGGGCCAGGGCGAGGGCGGCCGGCACTGGCAGGAGTGGCTCGCCGAACCGGGCCTGGCCTACCTGGAGATCCAGGCCGGCCTCGCCCGCACCCAGCTCGAACACCTCCCGATGCCGGCCGGCGCCCGCTGGGCCTGGACCGAGGCCTACGGACTGCTGGAGGCCGACCCCGCCGCCGTCCACGGCGAGGACTGGACGGCGGCCCACGACGCGGCCGAGCACGCCCTGGACGCCCTCCTCCCGCAGCACCTCCTGGACGCCGAACTCGAAGCCGCCGCCGACTGGGTCGACCGCGCACCCGAGGAGGTTCTGCAGAGCGGCTCCGGCTGGGGCGCGCTGGAGCAGCACCGCCGCGCCCGGGCCGGCCAGGGCCCGCTGCCCACCCCCGGCACTCCCTTCCCCGACCGCACCCTCGGCCCCGAGCAGCAGCCCTGGCTCGAACTCCTCACCCACGGCACGCTCACCCCCGGCGACCCGGACCGCCCGCCGGTCTCCTACCAGATCGACCCGGCCTGGACGCCGCTGCTGGCCGCCGCCGACAACTGGCTCGCCCACCTCCACCTCGGCACCCTGCACGCCCGCGCCGGCGACCACGCCGCCGCCCGCGCGGCCTGGCGGCGCTCGCTCGAACACCGCCCCACCGCCTGGGCCTGGCGCAGCCTCGCCGCCCTCGCCGCGCACACCGACCGGCTCGACGACGCCGTCCACGCCTACCGCCGGGCGCTCGACCTCGCCCCCGCCCTGCTGCCGCTCGTCCTGGAGAGCGCCGCCGTCCTGCTCCGCGCCGGACACCCCGGAGAGGTGCTGGACCGCCTGGACGCGCTGGCCCCGGCCGACCGCGCCGCCGGCCGGGTCCGCTGGACGGAGGCCCGGGCCGCGCTGGACAGCGGCGCCCCGGAGCGCTGCGGACGGCTGCTGCGCGAGGGCATCGAACTCGCCGACCTTCGCGAGGGTGAGGGCTCCCTGCACGAGCTCTGGTTCGCCCACCGGCGCGCCACCGCCCCGGCCGTCGGCGGTGCGGAGCTTCCGCGGGCCTACGACTTCCGGATGCTGACCGCGGAGGGCGCCGGCTGACGCGACCGGCTGATGCGGTCGGCCGACGCGATCGGCTGATTCAACCGGCAGGTGCTCCCGGCGTCAAGACTTCACGCCAGAACTGACACAACCTCACAATCCGGGCCCGGAATCGGCGTTGTGCGTTCAAGAGGCGAAGGCGAGAACCCTTGACGTGTCTGGTTCAGACCTTTAGGTTCCCGGCTCAGAGAAGCGGGGCGCGGCGCGCCCCTCGGCGCTCCCACCGCCGGGCCCCGCCCCCCACGCCGAGGAGCACCCGTGTTCGTTCGCGAACCGTCCTTGAAACGACTCGTACCCGCCGTCCTCGCCCTGCTCGCCCTGCTGTTCGGCCTGGCCGCCCCGGGCACCCGCGCCGCCGCGGCCGTCCCCGACTTCAAGGTGATCGCCTTCTACAGCGGCACCTGGGACGCGGCCCACATCGACTTCGACAAGGAAGCCAACGACTGGTTCCCGAAGACGGCCGCGGCCAACAACTTCAGCTACACCGCCACCACCGACTGGAACCTGCTCGCCAACGGCGGCGTCGACGCCTACGACGTGGTCCTGTTCCTCGACGACGCCCCGCAGAGCGCCGCCCAGCGGGCCGGGTTCGAGCGCTACATGCGGGGCGGCGGCGCCTGGCTGGGCTTCCACGTCTCCGCGTTCACCACCGACGCCGCGAGCTGGAACTGGTACTACAACCAGTTCCTCGGCAGCGGCAACTTCCGCTCCAACACCTGGGGCCCCACCACCGCCGTGCTGCGCACCGAGAACGGCACCCACCCCGCCGCGGCCTCGCTCCCGGCGACCTGGACCTCCTCGGTCAGCGAGTGGTACAGCTGGTCGAACAACCTGCGGGCCAACCCCGCGATCAAGGTGCTCGCCTCGGTGGACCCGTCGAGCTTCCCGCTCGGCACCGACCCCAACCAGTCCTGGTACAGCGGTGACTACCCCGTGCTGTGGACCAACACCCAGTACCGGATGCTCTACGCCAACTTCGGCCACAACGCGATGAACTACAGCACCAACACCCGGACGTCCTCGACCTTCGCCTCCGCCACCCAGAACCGGATGCTGGTCGACGCCCTCAAGTGGCTGGGCGGGGCGCCCGCCCCACCGACCCCTGGTACACCCTGACCTCCCAGGCCAACGGCCGGTGCGCGGACGCCCGCGCCGCCGCGACCGCCAACGGCACCGCCGTCCAGCAGTACGCCTGCAACGGCACCACCGCCCAGCAGTTCCGGCTCACCCCCACCGACGGCGGCTACGTCCGCCTCGCCGCCCGCAACAACCCCGACCAGGTCGTCGACGTCACCGACCGGTCGACCGCCGACGGTGCCCCGCTCCAGCTCTGGGCCTACGCCGGCGGCACCAACCAGCAGTGGCGCGCCGTCGCCGAACCCGCCGGCACCCAGCACTTCGTGGCCCGCCACAGCGGCAAGTGCCTCGCGGTCGCCACCACCGCGGCGACCGACTCCGTCCAACTCGTCCAGCGCACCTGCGACAACGGCGCCGCCCAGAGCTTCCGCCTCACCGCGCAGCCCTAGCCGCCCCGGCCGCCCCGGAGGCCCGCCGTACCGGGGCGCTGCCCGTGCGGCGGGCCGCTCCCGGCCGGACAGGGCCTAGCGCGCGGCGCGCAGTTCCTCCAGCAGCATGCCCTGGTCGGCGAGCAGTTCGGTCAGGATGCGCCGGGCCGTCCGGAGCAGCTCGGCGACGTCCGCGCCGGCCAGGGCGTAGACCACCGTCGAGCCCTCGCGGGTCGCGGTGACCAGGCCGGAGCGGCGCAGGATGGCGAGCTGTTGGGAGAGGCTGGACGGTTCTATGTCCAGCTCGGGCAGCAGGTCGCGCACCGGCGTCGGGCCGGCCTGGAGCAGTTCGAGGACCCGGATTCGCACCGGGTGGCCGAGCATCCGGAAGAACTCGGCCTTGGCCTGGTACAGCGGTACGGGCATGCTTCCTCCCCTCTCCGACGGCACGCAGGCCGCCGTCCCGCGCTCAGACCTCCAGCGTCGACTCGATCCGCTTCAACTGGTGCCGGGCCATGGCGAGGTTGGACCGGCTGCGGTTCAGCGCGAGGTACAGGAACAGGCCGCGTCCGCTGGACGTGGTGAGCGGCCGGATCAGGTGGTACTGGTTGGTCAGGGTGACCAGGATGTCCTCGATGCCGTCGTCGTGGAGGTTGAGCATTTCCATCGCCCGCATCTTGGCACGGACGAGGTCCGTATTGGCGGCCGCGGCGACGTTCAGGTCGATGTCCCCGCCGTCCCCCAGGGTGCCGAGCGCCATGCCGCTGCCGTAGTCCACCAGGGCCACCCCGATGGCACCTTCAATGGTCATGGCTTCCTTGAGCGAGGTTTCGAGATTCGCCATCGCCTGTCCTCCTGTCGTGGCCGGGTCGGTCGGCACGACTGTAGGAACGGGATCGCACCGCGGCCGACTGTTGACCGGAATCTTTCGTTTCTGGCCCAGCCGTGATCGATGAGCGTCGATTCACTGACCACATGAAGACATTTGCAACTCCGGATGTGAGCAGTTCACGTGTACGTGATTCCGGCACCCCTCCCCGGGGAACCGGCGCGACGCGGTGCGACCGGCCCGGAACGTGACGGGGCCCGGGAGCGGTATCCGGCTCCCGGGCCCCTGTGTGCCACCCAATTGTTGCGCACCGGCACGTTTAAGGACGGTGATCATGCTCAAAGCGTTTGCTTTACCGTTGAAGCTACCGCGCCATGGAGAGGCGCAGGAGGGAGTCGAACCCCCATCCGACGCTATTGGCCCCGTCCGGTCGATCCGGCGCTCGGCGGCGAATGCTGAGACTTGAGCGAGAGTCTGAGTTTCAAGGGGTGCCTCTACCATTTGGGCCACCCCGGCACGTGGTGCCGGGGGAGGGACTCGAACCCCCACCGTTCCCCGGATTCAGCTTCAACCTCAGTGTCAGCTTGCGCTCTTCGCGCCACCCCCGGTCTCACCCGGGGGCGATCATGGGGCTACCCGAACAGGTAGCCGAAGACGGCGTCGCCGACCCGCCGGTCGGTGACCTCCGCCCCGTTCGCCTCCTCGCGGGCGAACTGCACCGCCTGCTGGAGCTTCTCCACCCGCTCCAGCAGCTCGTTCACCCGCCGGGCCGGCAGCGCGCCGGAGAACTTCACCGTCGTCCAGTACCCGACCGGCACGTCCTCGTAGTAGACCTCGACCTGCGCCGGGTGCTTCTCCGTCGCCTCCGCCTTCACGTGGTTGCGCGGCACCTTCCTGGTGCGGATCGTCCGCACCGCCTCGGTCTTCCACGCGTCCGTCGAGGGGGCGAGCGACCACGCCTCCGCGGCGTCCAGCACCGGGAGCTTGCGGACGAACGTCCGCAGGTCGGTGAGCTGCTTCTCCAGGAAGAGCAGGTACGTCACGGGCGCGCCCGCCACCAGCGTCCGCCCGTCCACCACCACGTCGGCCCGGGCCTCGGTGTTCGCCCAGTCCTTGGTGGCCGTCACGTCGAACAGCCGGGTCAGCGTCGCCGCCGTCGCCCGCAGCACGTCCTCCGCCTTCACCTGCACCCGGGTCGACTCGGGGGGCAGCTGCTCGCCCTCCTCGTCCTTGGGCTGGTACGTCCGGGAGAGGCCGGCCAGCAGCGCGGGCTTCTGCAAGTCCTGGTGGGACTGCGTCAGCTCCTGGAACGACTTCGACTTGACGCCTTTTTCCACGGCGATGATCTGGTTCAACTTGGCCACACGAGGACGGTAGCGGCACACCCGTTCGACAGTCACCCGGTTTTCCGCGCCCCGCCCGACCGGCGGCGACAGCTGCCCTGACATGGGCACGCAGCCGGAGAAGTGCCGGAAAAGTCTGATGTTGATGTCACTCCGGACGGGTAATCTCAGGCTGAGATGCTCGATCACCACACCCCAAGCACCCGCTGCGCCCCGTCGCCCGCCCGGGCCACGGCCCCGCAGCCGCAGGCGTCGCCGTCTGCGTTCTCGTCCAGCCACACCCACGGGAAGAAAAGGTGACGCCAGTGCCCGGCAGCCCCATGCCCGAAGAGCGGCTCGACCCCGCGGCCGAGGAGCGGCTCAGCCCCGCCGAGCGGTACGCCGCCTCCCGCGAGCGCGCCAAGGAGCAGGCCACCGCCCTCCACGGCTTCCAGCAGCTGTACGACTTCCCGCTCGACGACTTCCAGCTCCGCGCCTGCCGGACGCTGGAGGGCGGCCAGGGCGTCCTGGTCGCCGCGCCGACCGGTTCCGGCAAGACCATCGTCGGCGAGTTCGCCGTCCACCTGGCGCTGGCCGGCGGCCGCAAGTGCTTCTACACCACGCCGATCAAGGCGCTGTCCAACCAGAAGTACGGAGACCTGGTCAAGCGCTACGGCCAGGCCAAGGTCGGCCTGCTCACCGGCGACAACTCCGTCAACGGGGACGCGCCGGTCGTCGTGATGACCACCGAGGTCCTGCGGAACATGCTGTACGCGGGCTCCAGCGCCCTCGACGGCCTCGGCTACGTGGTGATGGACGAGGTGCACTACCTCGCCGACCGGTTCCGCGGCGCGGTCTGGGAGGAGGTCATCATCCACCTCCCCGAGTCGGTGACCCTGGTGTCGCTCTCCGCGACCGTCTCCAACGCCGAGGAGTTCGGCGACTGGCTGGACACCGTGCGCGGCGGCACCGAGGTGATCGTCTCCGAGCACCGCCCCGTCCCGCTCTGGCAGCACGTGATGGCCGGCAACCGGATGTACGACCTGTTCGCCAGCCCCGACCGGGACGGCCGCCCCAAGGGCAGCCTGAAGAACCCCGCCAAGGCGGTCAACCCCGAGCTGGTGCGGCTGGCCCGCTCCGAGGCCGACCGCGGCCGGGACAGGTTCGCCCGCGGCCGCGGCCGCTCGATGCCCGCCGGCCGCCCCGGCCGGGTCTGGACGCCGAGCCGGGTCGACGTGATCGACCGGCTGGACGCCGAGGGCCTGCTGCCCGCGATCACCTTCATCTTCAGCCGGGCCGGCTGCGAGGCCGCCGTCCAGCAGTGCCTCAACTCCGGGCTGCGCCTGAACCGGGACGCCGACCGCGCCAAGGTCCGCCAGTTCGTCCAGGAGCGCTGCCGCGACATCCCCGACGAGGACCTGCACGTCCTCGGCTACTACGAGTGGCTGGACGGCCTGGAGCGCGGCATCGCCGCCCACCACGCCGGCATGCTGCCCCGGTTCAAGGAGGTCGTCGAGGAGCTGTTCGTCCAGGGCCTGGTCAAGGCGGTCTTCGCCACCGAGACGCTCGCCCTCGGTATCAACATGCCCGCCCGCTCGGTGGTCATGGAGAAGCTGGTCAAGTGGAACGGCGAGACCCACGCCGACATCACCCCCGGCGAGTACACCCAGCTCACCGGCCGGGCCGGCCGCCGCGGCATCGACATCGAGGGCCACGCCGTCGTGCTGTGGCAGCGCGGCCTCGACCCGGAGGCGCTGGCCGGCCTGGCCGGCACCCGCACCTACCCGCTCAAGTCCTCCTTCCGCCCCTCGTACAACATGGCCGTCAACCTGGTCGGCCAGTTCGGGCGGCACCGCTCCCGGGAACTGCTGGAGACCTCCTTCGCCCAGTTCCAGGCCGACCGCTCGGTGGTCGGCATCGCCCGGCAGGTGCAGCGCAACGAGGAGGGGCTGGACGGCTACCGCGAGTCGATGACCTGCCACCTCGGCGACTTCGACGAGTACATGCGGCTGCGCCGCGAACTCAAGGACCGCGAGAACGAACTCGCCCGCGAGGGCTCCTCGCAGCGCCGGGCCGCCGCCGTCGAGGCCGTCGAGCAGCTCAAGCCCGGCGACATCATCCACGTCCCGACCGGCAAGTTCGCCGGCCTCGCCCTCGTCCTCGACCCCGGCCTGCCCCCGGTCAGCCGCAACGGGCACGGCCGCGGCGGCCCCCGCCACCCCGACTTCCAGGACGGGCCGCGCCCGGTCGTGCTCACCGCCGAGCGCCAGGTCAAGCGCCTCGCGATGATCGACTTCCCGCACCCCGTCGCCGCGATGGACCGGATGCGCATCCCCAAGTCCTTCAACCCGCGCAGCCCGCAGTCCCGCCGCGACCTCGCCTCCGCCCTGCGCACCAAGGCCGGCCACCTCGAACCCGAGCGCTTCCGCAAGGGCCGCGCCGCCGCCGCCGACGACCCCGAGATCAGCCGGCTCCGCGCCGCCCTGCGCCAGCACCCCTGCCACGGCTGCGACGAACGCGAGGACCACGCCCGCTGGGCCGAGCGCTACCACCGCCTGCACCGCGACACCGAACTCCTCGAACGCCGGATGCGCTCGCGCACCCACACCATCGCCCGCACCTTCGACCGGGTCTGCGGCCTGCTCACCGACCTCGGCTACCTCCGCAGCGACACCGTCACCGACGACGGCAAGCGCCTGGCCCGGCTCTACGGCGAACTCGACCTGCTCGCCGCCGAGTGCATCCGCGAGGGCGTCTGGGACGGCCTGGCCGCCGCCGAACTCGCCGCCTGCGCCTCCGCCCTGGTCTACGAGGCCCGCCAGTCCGACGACGCGGTCGCCCCCCGCGTCCCCGAGGGCGGCGCCAAGGAGGCCCTCGGCCGGATGGTCCGCATCTGGGGCCGGCTCGACGCCCTGGAGGAACAGCACAAGATCTCCACCGCCGAAGGCGTCGGCCAGCGCGAACCCGACGTCGGCTTCGCCTGGACCGCCTACCGCTGGGCCCTCGGCCACGACCTCGACGCCGTCCTGCGCGACGCCGACATGCCCGCCGGCGACTTCGTCCGCTGGACCAAGCAACTCATCGACGTCCTCGGCCAGATCCAGGACGCGGCGGGCGAGAACGCGGACCTCCGCAAGACCGCCCGCAAGGCGGTCGACGGCATGCGGCGCGGCATCATCGCGTACTCCTCGGTCGGCTGACCGGCCCCCGGCGAGAGGCCCGACCGCTTCGCACTCGTGGAGCGACCGGGCCTCTGCGTTGCCCGTCACCGCCCCAGGCCGACATCCTCCCGCGCGGTACCGCCCCCCACCAGGTAGACACCGGGCCGCAGTTCTTCCGAGCAGGCCCGGACGTGTTCCTCAAGCCTGGACGGCCAGCGGGTCGCGTCGGACCAGAGCACGTTGGCCAGCACATTCAGTACCCGAACGTCCAGGTGCGTCAGGTCGGCACCGGAGGCGTCCACCTGCCGGCTCGCCAGGCGGCACAGGCCGGCCCAGGTCCACGCCGGATGGGAGTCGACGACGCTGATCGCCTCTGCGATGCCGGGGTGCTCGTCGAGGGCACGCCACAGTTGCCGAAACAGCGGTGCGTCGGACACCTGGGGCTCGACGAACACGAGCCGTTCGGCGAGGTCGGCCGATCGGACCTTGACCTCCTCGACGAGACGGCGCTCCCAGCGGTGCGCCTCGCCGTGGTCCGTGCGGTCCGGGAAAGGAAGTCCACCGTCATCGTGGGACCTCCGGACCTCGAACCTTTCGGTGTATTCCAGAGCCGGCCGCCCGGAAACCCTGATGATGGCTTCCATGAGTCCGCGTGCGGTCCGGGCGGCACCGCGGAGGTGGGGGTCGTGACTGTAGGAGCCGACTTCGGCGAGTTCTTCGGCAAGATCGTGGATGAGGCCGAGGTTCCGGGCCACGGCCCGGACTGTGATCAAGGCTGAACCCTCGGGTGCGAGCGGTAGGGCGGGGCCGCTGCTGCTCTGCTCGGCAGCCATCAGAGCATCCAGCATCGGGCCGGTGCCGGTGGTCGCCGTCACGTGCTGGAACAGGTCGGCGGCGACGGAGCGCAGCAGCGCGTCGAGCCGGTCGTCGGGGAGACCCTCGTGGGGGTTCATCGCGCATCCTCCTTCGCCGAGCCGGGGTGGGGGATCAGGTGGCGCAGACCGGTCCGGCCCTGTTTACGCAGGTCGCGAACCTTCTGCGTGGTGGTGTCGAGCAGGTCGGCGATCTCCGAGTCGGTGGCGCCGTCGAGTGTGAGGGCCATGACGGCTCGGGGAAGGACGGGGAGGGCTGACAGGGCAGCCAGCACGGTGACGATCTGGTCGGTGAGTTCGGCGTGCCCCGGTCCGGCGGCGGGAGTCTCGGGTAGTTCGACGCCGAGCGCAATCAGCGGTTGGACTCGCTTCCGGTCGGGCGGCCGCAGGTGGACGCTCCAAGTGACCCGGCGCAGCCAGGCAAGCGGGCTGACGATCGACTCCCATCGCCCGGCGAGCACCTCGCGCCAAGCCTGCAGGACCGCCTCTTGCGCGGCGTCCTCGGCATCCTGTCGGCCGACTCCGTGCAGCATCAGCAGCCGGATCATGCGTGGATGGGCGTGGTCGATGAAGTCCAGGAATTCGCCGCGCAGTCGGGCTGCCCTGGCAGCCTCGGCCGCCACGGGGCGGCCGTTCCCGAAGACCGAGCCGCCGTCCGTGCGCCGTGAGCCGGTGTCATCGGTGTCCATGCGCGGAGCCCTTCCGCTCGCCGACCTCGATCAGCATGCCGCGCTCGCCGAGGTCGACGATCCGGCTGCCCGCCGGAAGCGCTCGCAGGTGCTGACGGCGCGACAACTCCCTTTCGCGCCGCACCTGCACGCGTGCCTTGAACCAGGCCGCCGTGACGCTGATCACCAGCGTGCCCGCCGTGGTCGCCAGCAACGTGATGCCGGGGTCCATGGCTCCTCCTGACAGTCCGTCGGGCCGGCTCGCTGCCCGCCCTACCCCTCTGTGGCCGCCCAGGACCATGATCGGGAACCCGGGGGCGGGATTTCTCCGCCCGCGGGGCTTTCTCAGTTGTCCGGGACCGGGCCGGTGGAGTCGCGGATGATGAGTTCGGTGGCGAGTTCGACGTGCAGGGCCTCCAGGGCGGTGCCTTCGATGAGGCGGAGGAGGAGGCTGACGGCGAGGCCGCCGAGTTCTTCGAGGGGTTGGCGGACGGTGGTGAGGGTGGGGATGGAGGTGCGGCTGAGGTAGTCGTCGTCGAAGCCGGCGATGGAGAGGTCGTCGGGGATGCGCAGGCCGCGTTCGTGGGCGGCGCGGAGGGCGCCGATGGCGGCCTTGTCGTTGAAGGCGACCAGGGCGGTGGGGGGCCGGGGGAGGTCGAGGAGGCGGGCGGCGGCGGTGTGGCCCCAGTCGCTGGTGGGTTCGATGCTGGTGACGAGTTCCGGGGGGATCAGGACGCCGGCCTCGGCGAGGGCGGCGGTGTGGCCGGCGAAGCGGGAGGTGGAGGCGAGCCAGTCGACGGGGCCGTTGATGAAGCCAATCCGCCGGTGGCCGAGCGCGACCAGGTGGGCGGTGAGGTTGCGGGCGCCGGTGAAGTGGGACGCGGAGACGGCGGCGATGTCCCGGGGGACGGGCGTGCGCGGGTCGATGACCACGAACGGGACGTCCTGGCGGCGCAGTCGCTCCAGTTCGGCGCTCTCCTCGACCGGGAGGATCAGCAGCGCCCCGGCGAGGTCGCGGCGGCGCGGCAGCCCGGCGAGCGCCCCGTTGCGCTGGGCGGAGCCGCCCGCGCTGAGGATCAGTTCCCGCCCGTGCCGGTCGAGCGCCTCGGCGACGGCGGTGACGATGGTGCCGAAGTAGTCGGTGAGCAGGTACGGGCAGCGGACGAAGACCGCGCCCGGCGGGGTGGCGGCCCGTCGGGCGGCGGCTGCCGCGCTCGCGGTCGCACTCGCGGACTCGGGCGTGCCGAGCTGGTGCATCGCGTCCCGGACGGCGGCCCTGGTGGGCTCGGAGACGGCGGCCTGACCGGTGAGGACGCGGGAGACCGTCGCGGGGGAGACCCCGGCGGCGGCCGCGATGTCCCGCACCGTGACCCGGGTGGATTTCGGTCTACCCATGTGTTTCATCGTTTCGTTTCATGGAAGCGATCTTACATCTCCCAACTCTCAAGGTGTGCAGGAATCTTGACACGCGGAAACCCGGTGCCGTTTCCTGAACGCACCACCCGGATTGCAGAAATGTTTCATTTCGTTTCATGAAGGAAGCGGAAGGACCACCGATGTACCGACGCGTGCTCGGCACTGCCACGGCCGCCGCCCTGGCGCTCGGCCTGCTGGGGGCCGCCCCCGCGCCCTCGCACCGGCCCGGCGGGGTCGAGGTCTGGGTCACCACCCCGGACGGCGCCGAACTGCTGCACCAGCGGCCGTCGGTGGCGTTCCACCCGGGCGCCTCCACCCGCACCACCATCACCGTCGACCCCGGGCGGACCTTCCAGCGGATGGACGGCTTCGGCGCCTCGATCACCGACTCCTCCGCCGCCGTCCTGAGCTCCCTGCCCCCGGCCGACCGGGACGCCGCACTGCGTCAACTCTTCGACCCCGCGCGGGGGATCGGCATCAGCATGGTCCGCCAGCCGATCGGCTCCTCCGACTTCACGGCCGCCGCCGCGCACTACACCTACGACGACGTCCCGGCCGGGCAGAGCGACTTCGCGCTGAGCCGCTTCTCGATCGCCCACGACGAGCAGCGGATTCTCCCGCTGCTGCGCCAGGCCCGGCGGCTCAACCCGGAGTTGAAGGTGGTCGCCACGCCGTGGAGCCCGCCCGCCTGGATGAAGACCGGCGATTCGCTGGTCGGGGGCCGGCTCAAGGACGACCCGGCGGTCTACGACGCGTACGCCCGCTACCTGGTGAAGTTCGTCCAGGCGTACGCCGCGGCCGGCGTCCCGGTGGACTACCTGACGGTGCAGAACGAGCCGCAGAACCGCAAGCCCCGCGCCTACCCGGGCACCGACCTGACCGCCGAGCAGGAGGAGAAGGTGATCGAGGCGCTCGGCCCGCTGCTGAAGCGGGCCAGCCCGCGCACCGAGATCCTCGGCTACGACCACAACTGGACCACCCACCCGGACGACGTCGCCAGCACCCCGCCCGGCGAGGACCCGGAGACCGACTACCCGTACCGGCTGCTGGACAGCGACGCCGCCAGGTGGCTGGCCGGGACGGCCTACCACTGCTACGCGGGCGACCCGTCCGCGCAGAGCGCGCTGCACGACGCGCACCCCGACAAGGGCATCTGGTTCACCGAGTGCTCCGGCTCGCACGGCCCGGACGACACCGCCGCCCAGACCTTCCGGTCCACCCTCACCTGGCACGCCCGCAACCTGACCATCGGCGCGACCCGCAACTGGGCCCGCTCCGTGCTCAATTGGAACATCGCGCTGGACGAGCACGACGGCCCGCACAACGGCGGCTGCGCCACCTGCACCGCCCTGCTGACCGTGCACGACGACCGCACCGTCAGCACCGGCGCCGAGTACTACACCGTCGGCCACCTGTCGAAGTTCGTCCGCCCCGGCGCCGTCCGGATCGCCAGCACCAGCTTCGGCACCCCGGGTTGGAACGGCCAGCTGGCCGACGTCGCGTTCACCGACCCGGACGGGTCGACCGTGCTGGTGGTGCACAACGAGAACGACGCGCCGCGCGACTTCGCCGTCGCGGTCGGCGGCCGGAGCTTCGCGTACACGCTGCCCGGCGGTGCGCTCGCCACCTTCCGCTGGCCCGGGTCCGGTGCGCCGCAGCCCGACCGGCGCGAAGTCCCGCTCACCGGGGCCACCGCCACCGCCCGGCCTGCCGACGCCGACGCGCACCTGGCGATCGACGCCGACGCCGCCACCCGGTGGTCCAGCGGCGCGGCCCAGACCCCCGGCCAGTACCTGCGGATCGACCTCGGACGGCGCACCGCCTTCGACCGGATCGCCCTCGACAGCGGCGACAACCTCGGCGACTACGCCCGCAGTTGGCGGATCGAGGCGAGTGACGACGGCGCCCGCTGGCACCCCCTCGCCACCGGCGCCGGCACCGGCCAGCTGACCACCGTCGACCTGCCGCCCGGCACCCGCGCCCGCTACCTGCGGATCACCAACACCGGTACCGCGCCCGCCTGGTGGAGCCTCGCGGACGTCCGCCTCTACCGCTGAACCGCCCCGCCCCCCGCACCTGCGCGCCCGTACCGCACCGCCGCACCACTCCGCCACCCCGCACCCGCAACTCCCCACCCCCACAAGGAGCCGCCCCATGCACGGACCGCACCGCTCCGTCCGCACCGCCGTGGCCCTCGCCCTGGCCGCCGCCGGCCTGGTCACCGTCGGCGGGACGTCCGCCCAGGCCACCGACACCACCGCCCAGGTCTGGATCACCACCGCCGACGGCGGCAGCCGCCTGGCCCAGGCCGCCTCCGTCGCGTTCTCCGCCACCAGCCCGCAGGCGCAGGACATCGCGGTCAACGCGGCCGACGTGCAGCAGCCGCTGGTCGGCTTCGGCGCCGCGTTCACCGAGTCCTCCGCCCACCTGGTGGCCGGGCTGTCCGCCACCACCCGGGCCGCCCTGATGAACGACCTGTTCTCCACCGCGGGCGGCGGCATCGGCCTCACCTACCTGCGCCAGCCGCTCGGCGCCTCCGACTTCGTCTCGCACCTGCCGTTCTACTCGTACGAGGACACCAGGGGCTCGTTCTCCATCGCCCGCGACCAGCAGGAGATCCTGCCCGCGATCAACCAGGCCCGCGCGGTCAACCCGAACATCCGGATCATGGGCACCCCGTGGTCGCCGCCCGCCTGGATGAAGACCTCGAACTCCCTCAACGGCGGCAGCCTGAAGCCGGAGAACTACGGCGACTTCGCCGACTACCTGGTCAAGGCGGTCCAGGCGTACGGCGCGGCCGGCGCCCCGATCAGCGACCTGACCGTCGCCAACGAGCCGAAGTTCCAGACCACGTACCCCTCCACCGGGATGACGGCCGCCCAACAGGCGGACTTCATCAAGGTGTTGGACACCAAGCTGACCGCCGCCGGGCTGTCCACCGAGCTCTACGCCTACGACCACAACTGGGACGACACCTCCTTCCCGCTGAGCGTGCTCTCCCAGGACGCCTCGGTGGCCCGGCTCAAGGGCGCGGCGTTCCACTGCTACGGCGGCCAGCCCGAGGCCGAGCAGCAGGTGGCGAACACCGGGAAGGCGGTGTTCTTCACCGAGTGCACCGGCACCGACTCCGCCACCCCCGCGCAGACCTTCAGCAGCACCCTGAAGTGGCAGACCGAGAACCTGATCATCCGCAACCTGCGCAGCGGCGGCCGCACCGCCGTGCTGTGGAACGTCGCCCTGGACGCCAACGGCGGCCCGCAGTACGGCAACTGCTCCACCACCTGCAACGGCGTGCTGGAGGTCTCGGGCGGCGGCTACAGCAAGAACGCCGAGTACTACGTGCTCGGCCACGTCTCCAAGTTCGTCAAGCCGGGCGCCCGCCGGATCGGTTCCACCAGCCAGGGCAGCGGCGGCCTCCAGGACGTCGCCTTCCTGAACCCGGACGGCTCGCGCGGCGCGGTGGTGCTCAACGCCACCGGCGGCTCGCAGCACTTCTCGATCAGCGACAGCGGGCGCTCCCTGGTCTACGACCTCCCGGCCGGCGCGGTCGCCACCTTCACCTGGCCCGGCGCCCCCACCGGCGGTGGCACCACCCCGCCGAGCGGGCCGGTCAACACCGCGGCCTGGTACACCCTGACCAACGCCAACTCCGGCAAGTGCGTGGACGCCACCGGCTGGGGCACCGCCAACGGCACCGCCGTCCAGCAGTGGGCCTGCGGCGCCGGGGCCAACCAGCAGTGGCAGTTCACCCCCACCGACGGCGGCTACTACCGCGTCACCAACCGCAACGCCGCGGCCGGCGCCCAGGTCCTGGACGTCACCGGGGCCGCCACCGCCGACGGGGCCAAGATCCAGACCTGGCAGTGGTCCTCCGGCGCGAACCAGCAGTTCAAGCCGGTCCAGCAGTCCGACGGCAGTTGGACGCTGGTCAACCGCAACAGCGGCAAGTGCCTGGACGTCACCGACGTCTCCACCGCCGACGGCGCCCGCCTCCAGCAGTGGGCCTGCACCGGCGGCTCCGCCCAGTCCTTCCGCCTCACCGCGGTCGGCTGACCCCGGGCCCGCGTCCGGGCCGATGTCCGGCCCGATGTCCGGGCCGACGCCCGGCCCGACGCCCGGCTCGACGCCCGGGCCGTCGCCCGGGCCGTCGCCCCCCTGAGCCGGGGTGGCCGGTTGGTGGACCGGCCGCCCCAGGAGTGCCCGTCGCGCGCGTGCCTGAGCGCCCGCGGCGGGCACTCCGTCTCCGTTCCCCCGCAGGTGTGCTGATCCGGTGTCAGGGCGCGCCGCGCCGACTCGACGTGTTCCGTTCAAGCCCCGATTACCTCACCATGGGACCGTTCCGGTGCGCCTACGCGCGTAGCGCGCACCGGTGACGCCCCCACTCACGGCAGAGGAGATCAACAGATGATCAGGGCTTCCAAGGCCGTCCGCCCGACCGCCCTCGCCGCGACCGGCCTGCTGCTCGCCGTCGCCGCCGCGACCGTCCAGCCGCACCCCGCCGCGGCAGCCGCCACCCTCCAGTCCCAGACCGCCGCCGCGCCCGCCGCCGCCACCCCCAAGCGGGTGCTGTTCGACAACACCAAGGGCGAGACCGCGGGCAACGCCGACTGGATCATCTCCACCAGCCAGCCCGACCCGCTCGCCCAGAACGCCAACCCCGCCACCGAGACCTCCTGGACCGGCGCCCTCTCCGCCTGGGGCGTCGCCCTGCAGAAGGCCGGCGGCTACAGCCTGAAGACCCTCCCGGCGGGCAACACCATCAGCTACGGCACCGGCGGCGCGCTCGACCTCGCCAACTTCGACGCGTTCGTGCTGCCCGAGCCCAACGTCCGGCTCGGCGACGCCGAGAAGACCGCGGTGATGAAGTTCGTGCAGAACGGCGGCGGCCTGTTCCTGATCTCCGACCACACCCAGAGCGACCGCAACAACGACGGCTGGGACTCCCCGAAGATCATCAACGACCTGCTGACCACCAACAGCGTCGACAGCACCGACCCGTTCGGCTTCTCCGTCGACCTGCTCAACCTCACCACCGACAACCCGCGCGCGATCACCGACACCACCGACCCGGTGCTGAACGGCCCGTTCGGCAAGGTCACCGGCTCGATCATCCGCAACGGCACCACCTTCACCCTCAAGCCCGCCGACAACCCGAACGTCAAGGGCCTGCTCTACCGCACCGGCTACAGCGGCAGCACCGGCGCCGCCTTCGCCACCTCCACCTTCGGCAGCGGCCGGGTCGCCATCTGGGGCGACTCCTCCCCGATCGACGACGGCACCGGCCAGTCCGGCAACACCCTCTACGACGGCTGGAACGACCCGGCCGGCACCGACGCCGCCCTCGCCCTGAACACCACCGCCTGGCTCGCCAAGAGCACCGGCACCGGCACCGGTGGTGGCGGCACCGGCTGCCCCGCCGCCCAACTGATCACCAACCCCGGCTTCGAGACCGGCTCCACCGCCGGCTGGACCGAGACCAACAGCGACGGCACCAGCACCGTCAACTCCGGCAACGGCGAGCCCGCCCGCACCGGCGGCTACGACGCCTGGCTCGACGGCAACGGAGCCACCACCACCGACACGCTGTCCCAGACCGTCACCCTGCCGACCGGATGCGCCGGCTACCGGCTGAGCTTCTGGTTGCACATCGACAGCGCCGCCTCCACCACCACCGCCTTCGACACCCTCACCGTCACCGCCAACGGCACCACCCTGGCCGGCTACGACAACACCAAGGCCGCCGCCGGCTACCAGCAGCGCACCTTCGACCTCGCCGCCTACGCGGGCCGGAGCGTGACGCTGAAGTTCACCGGCGCCGAGGACTACACCAAGCAGACCTCGTTCGTCCTCGACGACATCACCGTCGACGTCTCCTGACCCCCGACCGCCGTCGCGGGCACTGCCGTACGGTGCCCGCGACGGCGGTGACGGCTGTGACAGTCGGGGCGTCCGGGGCGTCCGGGGCGTCCGGGGCGACCAGAGCGACCGTGACGGTTGTGGCGGTTGTGGCGGAAATCCCGTTCCCGGGAGCCGCGATCGGATGCATGATGACCGGATGAACGGCACCGACCAGCGCTTCCACGTCATCGTGCTGTCGAACTTCGCCCGGGGCTTCGACAAGTACGCGCTCGCCTACGGCAAGGCGGGAATCCCGGAGAGCACCTACCCGGACCGGTTCCACCTGCTGACCCGCGCGGAGCTGGGCATCGGCACCGCCAAGGCGGGCCGCCTGCTGGCGCGGCTGGCCGTCCCCGGCGACCGGCTGCTGGTGCTGGAGACCGCGGTCGACCCCGACGAACTGCGCCCCAACCAGGTCACCGGCCTCGGCGCGGAGCTGCACCGGGACCGCATCCGGCTGTCGGCCGTCCACGAACTCGACCCGGCCCCGGGCGGGAACCCGCCGTCCGGCGAGCCGTTCGTCCTGCGCCCGACCACCGTCGAGGACGCGATGGCCGCCTCGCTGCGCCTCAACCCGGACCTGGCCGACTACGCCGACCTGCGGCCGCGCTCGGTCTCGGTCCTGCCGGTCGCCGCCGCCTGCCAGGCCAAGTGCGCGTTCTGCTTCTCCGCCGCCTCGATCTCCAGCGACCAGCCACCGGCCCGCGTCCCGTGGGACACGGTCGCCTCCTGGCTGGCGCGCGGCCGCGCGGCGGGCGCCGAACGGGCGGTGATCACCGGCGGCGGGGAGCCCACGCTGCTGCCGTTCGACCAGCAGCTGCGGCTGGTGTCCGCCTGCGCCGCCGCCTTCCCCAAGACCGTCCTGATCACCAACGCGCACACCCTGGCCGGGCTCGACCCCGCCACCCGGGCCGACCGGCTGGCCGCCCTGGCCGCCGCGGGCCTGAGCGTGCTGGCCGTCTCCCGGCACCACCAGGACGACGCCACCAGCGAACGCCTGATGGCGCTGCGCACGCCGGTGGGCGAGGTGGCCGACACCTGGCGCGCCGGACGGGACCGCTGGCCCGGGCTGCGGATGCGGCTGATCTGCGTGCTCCAGCACGGCGGTGTCGCCGACCCGGCGGGCGTCGCCGCCTACCTCTCCTGGGCCGCCGCCCACGGCGTAGAGGAGGTCTGCTTCAAGGAGCTCTACGTCTCCACCAGCACCGAGTCGCTCTACCACGACCACGCCGCCAACCGCTGGAGCCGCGACCACCAGGTGTCGCTGTCCGTCGTCACCCGGTTCGCCGAGCAGCACGGCTTCACCGAGACCGGCCGACTGCCCTGGGGCGCGCCGGTCCTCGACGGCCGCTGGGACGGCCGCCCGATGCGGATCGCCGCCTACACCGAGCCCAGCCTGCTCTGGGAACGCACCCACGCCACCGTCCGCAGCTGGAACGTCCTGGCCGACGGGCGCTGCTACGCCTCCCTGGAGGACCGGGCCAGCGAGATCCACCCGGCACCCGAGGGGGCGGCGGCATGAGGTCCGACGGCACGAGGTCCGACGCCTTCCAGGGGTTCCAGGAGTTCCAGCAGTTCCGGCAGGAGCGGCTCGCCGCCGACCCGTCCCTGCTGGACGCCGCCGAGACCAACGTCTACCGGGCGCTCGCCCCGCTGCGCCCCGCGCCGCCCGAGGACGCCGACACCCGGACGGTGTACCGCTGCGACCTCGCCCGCACCTGGCTGCGCCGGTACGACCTGCCGCAGGAGTGGTCCCGCCGCGCCATGGTCGGCCGCGGCGTCCGGCACGGGCTCGACCTGCTCTTCCCCCGGCTGCGCGCCCGGCGGGCCCGGCTCTGGCTGCCCGCCGACGTCTACCCGGTCTACTTCGACCTGGCCCGCGCCGCCGGCCTCGCCCCCGACCCCTACCCGACCCTGCCCGCCCCCGTCCTGCCGCGGTCCGCACCGGAGGGCGACCGCCCCGAGTACCTGCTGCTCGCCAACCCCAGCAAGCCGCTCGGCCGCCACCTCACCGACCCCGAGTGCGCCGAACTGACCGCCTGGCTGGAGCGGTCGCCGCACCGCCGCCTGCTGATCGACGCCGTCTACGACCTGGGCACCCCGTTCGCCCCCGGCACCCGGCGCCTGCTGGAGACCGGCCGGGCGATCCTGCTGCACTCCGTCACCAAGGGCTGGCTCCGGCCCCGCACCTTCGGCATCGTCCTGCTCGGCCCCGACGAGCCCGAACTCGCCGACGCCTTCCGGGCCGACCCGCCCAGCCCCGCCCAACTGGCGCTCGCCGAAAGCCTGTTGACCGACCACGCCGACACCCCCCGGCAGGTCGCCGCCGCCCTGGACGCCCGCGCCGAACGGCTCTTCGCCCGGCTCCCGGACGCGGTCCGCGCCGCGGTCCCCACCGCCAGCCGCACCAGCCCGGGCAACTACTTCTTCCCCGTCGACACCCCGGCCGAGACCCTCCGCCGCGACCACGGCCTGCTCGCCCTCCCGGCCACCGCCTTCGGCGAGACCCGCTGGCCCGGCTCCGTCCTGACCAGCCTGGCCGACGCGTTCGGCCCCACCCCGGAGGCCACCCGATGAAACCGCTGCAGGACCTGGCCGTCTACGACGACGCCGACTTCTACGACCGGGAGTTCGCCACCCGCACCCACGACGTCCCGTTCTTCCTCGACCGGGCCGTCCGGGCCGGCGGCCCGGTCCTCGAAGTGGCCTGCGGCACCGGCCGCCTCACCCTCCCGATCGCCCGCGCGGGCGTCGACATCACCGGCCTCGACGTCATGCCCTCGATGCTCGCCCGGGCCCGCCGCCGCTCCGCCGCCGAGCACCTGCCCGTCACCTGGCTCGAACAGGACTGCCGCGACATCCGCACCGACCGCCGCTTCGCCCTGGTCTTCTCGGCCACCAACGCGATGCAGCACCTGCACGACCTGGACTCCGTCCTCGCCTTCCTCACCTCGGCCCGCGACGTCCTGCGCCCGGACGGCACCCTGCTCCTGGACGTCTTCAACCCGGCCCCAGCCAAGCTCTCCCGGCTCCCCGACGCCCCCTACCACCACAAGTCCGTCACGGACCTGGACGGCACCGCACTCGACGTCCGCGCCGCCACCGGCTACGACGCCGCCACCCAGGTCCTGCACTTCACCCTCGACTACCTGCGCGAGGGCGAGCGCGTCCGCACCAAGAAGGTCAGCATGCGCTGCTTCTTCCCCGAGGAACTGCTCGCCCTCTGCCGCCTGGCCGGCCTCGACGTCACCGACCGCCACGGCGACTACGACGCGTCCCCGTTCACCAGCACCTCGCCCAAGCAGATCCTGCTCTGCCGCCCGGCCCCCCGCCGCTGAACCGCAGCCCGGCACCTCACCGCCCGGCCAGCACCTCCAGCAGCCTGGTCAACGACGTCCCCAACCCCCAGCGCCCGGCCAGCCACTCCAACGCCTCCGGATCGCGCGGCACCCGCGGCAACTCCGGCTCGAACGCGGGCAGCGGCACGTCCCTGGCCACCCGCACCACCGTCGGCGCCACGTCCAGGTACGGGGCCGCTTCGAGGATGTTCCGGCGGCGGGCCGGGGTGAGCCCGGAGGTCGGGTCGGCGGCGGCCGCGCGGACGCCCGCCAGGTCGCCGTACTCCTGGACCAGCTGCGTCGCGGTCTTCTCGCCGATGCCCTTCACGCCCGGCAGCCCGTCGCTGGCGTCGCCGCGCAGGGCGGCGAGATCGGCGTACGAGGAGCCCGGGACGCCGTACTTCTCGCGCAGCGCCGCGTCGTCCATCGTCAGCGCCGAGCCGATGCCCTTCGCCGGGTAGAGCACCGTCACCGCGCGGGCGTCGTCGACCAGTTGGAACAGGTCCCGGTCGCGGGAGGCAGAAGTTTCCCAACACGCGAAACCGGGTCTGACCTGCGAGGATTCGGACATGCTCAGAGCCGTTGTCGGTGTACGCGTCAGCGTGGTCAAGGGGGCCGAGAAGGTCTCGCACCTGGTGCAGAAGGAGGCTGGCCAACGCTACGCCGACCGGTCGGGCTGGGAGGTCGTCGGCTACTTCCAGGACCTGGACGTATCGGCCGAGGTCCGGCCTTTCGACCGTCCCGACCTCGGTCCATGGCTGGGGGAGAAGGCAGGCCTGTGGGACGCGATGATCTTCTCGAAGGTGGACCGCGTCTTCCGGTCGGCGAAGGACTGCGCGGACGTGGCGCACTGGGCGGAGGCCAACCGCAAGATCCTCGTCTTCTCGGACGACGGCATCGTCCTGAACTTCCGGGACGAGGGCAAGGACTCGATGTCAGCGATGATGAGCAAAGTCTTCCTGATGCTCGCCTCGCTCTTCGCGGAGATGGAGCTCAAGCGGACGAGGGACCGGGTCCTCGGCGCCCACCGGTTCCTGCGGAAGACGGTGCGCTGGCCGGGCGGATATGCGCCCTACGGGTACGAGGTGGTGGATCACCCGGAAGGCGGAAAGACCCTGAGTCTGGAGCCGCACACGGCCGGGGTGGCGCGCGAGATGGCCGAGTGGTACATCGCCGGCTGGTCGTTCCGCGAAATCGCGGGGGAGCTGAATCGCCGCAACGAGCCGACCAACCTGGTCCGCCATCTGAGGGCACAGGGAAAGACCGAGACCTCGAAGGGGAAGAGCGTCGACGGGATCGAGTGGGCAACCAGCGTCGTCGCCGACCTGCTCAGGACTCCGTCGCTGCGTGGGTACAAACTCCACCGTGGCAAGGAGACCCGCGGTGCCGACGGGCTGCCGATCAGGATCGCCGACCCGGTCTTCGACCGAGAGCTGTGGGCCAGGCTGGAGCCCGCGCTCGCGGCCAGATCCACGAAGAAGACTCGGACCTTTTCCACGTCAGCGCTGCTCGGCGTCGCCTTCTGCGACGCGTGCAACGGGCCGCTCTACCAGAAGAACGCTCCGAAGAAGTCGAGCGGCAAGGTCTACAGCTACTACCACTGCCCGAGCGGGAGCGCGAAGGGGAGGGCGAACTGCGGAACGTCGCAGCCCTCCCAGCAACTGGAGGACCTGATTGAGGAGACCTTCATTGCGAAGGCCGGTGACAAGCACGTTCCAGTGCGCCGGTACATCCCGGGGGAGGACCACTCGGAGGATCTGGCCGTGGTCAAGCGGGCGATCAAGGGCCTGCGGGAGGAGAAGGACGAAGGCCTGATCGTCGGTCGCGAGGACGAGGACGAGTGGAAGGAACGCATGCGGGCGCTGCTCCACCGGCGAGAGGAGCTCGAAGCTCTGCCGCAGCGGCCGGCGCAGTGGATTCTGGAGGACTCCGACGAAACGTACGCGACGGCTTGGCAAGGCCGGGACACCGCCGGGCGTCGGCAGCTTCTCCTGGACAGCGGGATCAGGCTGATAGTCAAGCCCGGACCTGCTCTCCAAGCCCGGGTCGAGGTGCCGGAGGATCTGGCAGCACGCCTCAGGGATGCGGTCACTCGGAGTGGATTGATTCCGTATGAGGACGGCGGACTGCCTTCCTCCCGAGCTGAGAGGGCCGACACGTCCGGCTGAGAGCGCTGAGCTCGTGCCTCTGCGCTCTTGCCGTTGGAGGGACCGGAGCGGTTCCGGTCCCTCCAGGACCGCGGAGCGCAGAGTTTCGGGTAGTCCTCATCAGGGTCGGGCGGGCGAATGGGCGGATCATGGCAGTGAGCCGGGGTGAGTCGAGTGAAGGTTGCTGACTGTGGATGGCTTCGTAGACCCAGGAATCGAACAGGGCCGACGCCGACTGCCCATCAGATCCTGCGGAGCCCCACCAACACTCGACCCATCAAGTTCGGGTCGCCAACGGGGAGTTGTTCGTTGGCCATGGGCTTGAACGGCCGGGAACGGGCTGCGCGGTTGGATGGCGGAGGCTCTGCGGTCGCCGGCTGCGGCTTCGGCGGGCTGCTCGGGCGCACTTCAGCCCAGACGATCTTGCTACCGGTCGACGGGTGGTAGTAGCCCCACTGGCTGCTCATGTGCTCGACCAGGAACAGGCCGCGTCCGCCCTCGGCGTCGGTGTCGACGTTCTGCGGCACGGGCGGTCGCTTGTCGTGGTCGGCGACCTGCACCAGCACGGCCTGGCCGCGCAGCTGGAGGTCGAGGCCGATCAGCTGCACCTTGGCCAGCTCGGCGGAGGTCAGCCGTTCGGGCTGCTTGGTGTCGCCCGGGTGCTGGACCGCGTTGCCGACCAGCTCCGAGACGATCAGCAGCGCGGTGTCGATCAGGTCGGGAGGCGCCTGCCAGCGGCCCAGCACGTCACGGGTGTGACGCCTTGCCCAGCCGGCCGCATTGGGAGTGTCGGCCAGCAGCAGGTGGTTGTGCGAGGTGGGGACTTGCGACATTGCGGACGCCTCCCGGCGAGGCGGTGACCCGGTTGGAGCTGGGTCACCGCTCTGGTTGGGCCGAACTCCTACTTGGAAGACATCTCATTTGGGCTTGTAGGCTGTTCACATGACGATCGTGGAGCGCCTGGTGCCGGATGAGTTGTGGGAGTTGTTCCAGCGGGTGGTGCCGCCGGCGCCGACGCGCCCGCAGGGCGGTGGCCGACGTCGCCACGGGGACCGGGAGGTGCTGGCCGCGATCGTGTTCGTGGCGTCCTCGGGCTGCACGTGGGCCCAGCTTCCGCCTTGTTTCGGGCCGTCCGGGCCGACCGCGCACCGCCGGTTCACGGAGTGGACCGCGGCCCGGGTGTGGGCCAAGCTCTACCGCCTGGTCCTGGACGAACTCGGCGCCCGCGGCGAGCTGGACTGGTCGCGGTGCGCGGTGGACTCGGTGAACATGCGGGCCCTGAAAAAGGGGATCTGATGGGTCCGAATCCTGTCGATCGGGGCAAGTTCGGGTCGAAGATCCACCTGCTCACCGAACGCACCGGCCTGCCCCTCTCGCTCGCGATCTCCGGCGCCAACCTGCACGACAGCCAGGCACTGATCCCGCTCGTCGAGGCGATCCCGCCGATCCGCTCACGCCGCGGACCGCGTCGCCGCCGACCCGGCAAGCTCCACGGCGACAAAGCCTACGACCACCGCTTCATCCGCTCCTACCTGCGACGACGGCAGATCACCCACCGCATCGCCCGCCGCGGCATCGAATCCTCGACCCGTCTCGGCCGACACCGCTGGGTGATCGAGCGCACCGTCGCCCGGCTCGGCGGATATCGACGACTCCACCGCCGCTACGAACGCAAGAGCACCCACTTCGCCGCCTTCGCCACCATCGCCGCCACCCTCATCTGCCACCGCAGGCTTCTCACCCAAATGAGATGACTTCTAAGCCGGTCGAGATCCCTACCCTGGCCGCCGCCGTGATCACCGCCGTCGGCGAGGAGCGCGCGGTGTGGACGGTGTGGAACCTGCGCGCCCACGCCGAGCGCCTGGCCCGCGCCGAGCACCCCACCACCGACGCCGCCGAGCACCAACAGCTGGTCGAAGCGATCGTCACCGAGGCCGTCTCCCCGGCCCACAGCATCCGCGTCGACGCCCCCGCGCTGCTGGACGAGCTCGAGGAACTGCGCCGCGCCAACGGCGACTCCGTGTTCGTCCGGCACGCCTCCACCCGCTACACCAGCACCACCGTCCTGGACGCCGAGCGCCGCCTGGTCGACGCCGCCCTCACCCCCGTCGACGAGGGCCTGAACCCGGCCTTCGTCGGCGCCGCGATCGACGGCTTCGAGGCCCGAAACCGCGCCCTGGACGAGGGCCAGCGCGCCCTCGTCACCGCGTTCGCCACCGACACCCGGCTGGTCTCCCTCGGCCTCGGCCCGGCCGGCTCCGGCAAGACCACCGCGATGCAGGCGTACGTCCACGTCGCCAACCAGGCCGGTCAACGCGTCGTCCCGCTCGCCACCTCCGCCGCGGCCGCCGCCGTCCTCGCCCGCGACCTGGGCCAGCCCGCCGAGAACCTGCACAAGTTCCTCTGGGAGTACACCGGCGGCGTCTACGCCGGGCGCCTCCAGACCGGCCAGCAGGTGCCCGAGAGCCGGGCCGGCTTCGTGCTGAACCCGGGTGACGTCGTCTTGGTGGACGAGGCCGGAATGGCGGGCACCCTCAACCTCCACAACCTCGTCCGCATCGCCGCCGATCGCGGCGCGAGCGTGCGCCTGCTCGGCGACTACCGCCAGCTCGGCAGCGTCGAAGCGGGCGGCGCGCTGCGGCTGATCGCCGCCGAAGCCGGCGCTGTCGAACTCACCACCCTCCACCGCTTCAGCAACAAGGCCGAGGCCGCCGCCACCCTCAAGATCCGCGTCGGCGACAGCACCGGGCTGGACTTCTACCTCGCCCACCAGCGGGTGGTCAGCGGCTCGCGCACCGCCATGGTCGAAGCCGCCTACGAGGGCTGGAAGACCGACATGCTCGACGGCCGCACCACCCTGATCAGCGCCCGCACCGGCACCGACGTCACCGCGCTGTCCGCCCGCGCACGCGAGGACCGCGTGGCCGCGGGCCAGGTGGAGACCGACGGCGTCCTGCTGCGCGACGGTAACCGCGCGGGCCGCGGCGACTGGATCGTCACCCGCGAGAACAACCGCAAGATCACCACCAACCGGGGCGCGGACTTCGTCAAGAACGGCGACGCCTGGCAGGTCCTCAAGCGCTATGAGGACGGCTCGCTCAAGGTCTGCCACCTGGAGCACCGCGGACGCCTCACCCTGCCCGCCGAGTACGTCGCCGCCGACGTCCAGCTGCTCTACGCCTCCACCATCACCCGCTCCCAGGGCGGCACCGTCGACACCGCCCACCCCCTGGTCACCGACGACACAACCCGCGAGGAGCTGTACGTCCAGCTCAGCCGCGCCCGCCACACCACCACCCTCTACACCGCCACCCACGAGCTGCTGCCGTTCGACACCGACGAGCAGCTCGACAAGCCCAAGAACGACCCCGACTCCTTCGCCGCCCGCGAGGTGCTGGAGCGCGTCCTGGGCCGCGAAGGCGCACAGCTCTCCGCCACCGAGACCATCCGCAGTGCCCAGGAGGACGCCGTCTCCCTGGCCACCTTGGTACCCCGGCACCAGCACGCCGTCGAGACGCTTACTGCCCCTACTACCACCAGCTGATCCACCGCTTGTTCGGCCCCGCCCTCGCCAAGCAGATCACGACCGACGACGCGATGACCGCCGTCACCCGCGCGCTCCGCAACGCCGAAACGGCCGGCTGGCAGCCCGAGCGCCTGCTCGCCGCCGCCACCTGGCGCGGCGACCTCAACACCGCGGACTCCCCGGCCCAGGCCCTCGCCTGGCGCCTGAACACCATCACCGACGACCGCCCCGCACCCGCCCACCTCAACACCCCCACCACCGCCGACACCACCCGCTATGCCGCGCTCATCGCGGCGCGCACCGGCCTGCCCGCCCACCGCTTCGACCCAGAGACCGCGACCGCCGAACCGGCCGCCCTGCGCATCGCGCCCGCCGCCGCTCAGCCGGCCGACGCGCACCCGCATGTCTCCGCCGACACCCTCAACCGCTACGCCACCGACGCTGCCCGCGCGCTCAGCACCACCACCGACCGCGTCACCGCCCACCCGCAGTGGGCCCCACCTCGCCGGTGCCCTGGCCGCCGCCGAGCGCACCGGCCGGGACACCACCACCCTGCTCACCACCGCCGCCACCCGGACCATCGGCGCCAGCGACCCGGTCACTGCCCTGACCCGCGCCGCCCTGGCCGCCGACGGCATCCCCAAACACCACCAGCAGGCCCCCGAAGCCCTCCGCTAGCAGACCCTCACCGCCGACGTCCTCGGTGCCCAGCAGGCCACCTGCGCACACAACGAGAGCACCTGGCCCGCTCTCACCGCCGCCCTGCGCCGCGCCGAGACCGCCGGCCACGAATCCGCCCCGCTGCTGCGCCGGGTCGCCGAACAGCGCTCGCTCACGGGCGCCGACAGCCTCAGCCAGGTCCTGGCTTGGCGCGTCGGCCGCCAGCTCGCCGCCGACGCCCCGGCCACCGCCGCCCAGCAGGACGACCGCGCCGAAGTGGAGCTGTGGCGCACCCTCGCCTGGACCCTCAAGACCATCGAGAACACCGGCACCACCGCGGAGACCATCCTCTCCGAGGCGACCGGCCGCACCGCCCTGCCCGAACTCCTCCAGCACGCCCAGTAGCAGGCCCTCGCCCGCACCCGCGCCGCCTCCGGCCGCGCCGACCTCCCGGCCTGGATCAGCCCCGTCCCTGCCTCCGCTGCGGCCAACGAGCGCCACCACGACTACCTGACCGAGAGCACCGCGCTGATCGCCAGCCGCCTCTCGGTGCTCGGCGACCGCACCGTGGAGAACCGGCCGGAGTGGAGCCGCACCCTCGGCGAAGCCCCGACCGAACCCGCCCTGCGCACCCAGTGGCAGCAGCAGCTCGCCGTCGTCGCCGCCTACCGCGACCAGTACCGGGTCACCGACGACAACGCCGCCCAGCCCGCTGGCCCCTACATCGAGGAAGGTCGAACCGGCCACCACGCCTACTGGTAGGCATCCGAAGCCGCGATCGCCGCCCGCCGCATCGCCACCTCGAACGCCCCGGCGGCGGCCCCCGCGGGCAGCGACCAGCAGGCACTGCGCCGACTCGCCGCCGACGTCTACCGCACCCTGCCCGACGCCGACCAGACCGAGATCCTGCGCACCGTCGCGGCTCGGACCGGCGCCACCTGGCTCGCCAGCCGGCCGCGCCTGGACGACGTCGCACTGGCCCAGCAGCACATCGCCGAACACGTCAGCACCGTGCTTGCCGAACGCCGCCAGCTCACCACCGAGGCCACCCAGACCGAGCGGCCGCAGGCGGAGGAGCGCCGCCAGCCGACCCTCGCCGAACGCCGCCAAGCCCACCGCGACCAACTCCAGCAGCGCGGCGGACAGCCCGTCCGCGCCACCCGGCCCAGGCCGAACCACCGAGTCGAGCCCGCCGATCAGCGCCAGGCCCCGGCCCAGCGCCGGGCTGGTCAGTCACAGCCAGTCCAGCCGCGCCCGCAGCAGGCCCGGCAGGAACAGCAGGGCCCACGCCTGCGTTGAACGGCAGCCGCCGTTCCCGGATGTCGGTGGCCGGAGCAGGTGGGCGCACGCTGAGATCCGCCAAGGCGCCCGCCCCGGAGAAACCGTCGACTACCGGCTGCCGACCTTGGGCCGCAGGGTGCCCCGGCACCGTACGGGCCCGGTCTGCTGACTCCAGACGTGTTCTCCAGACCTGAGGAGAGTCCAGCCCTTCGTGCGGTGCGGCATTAGCTCGCCGACTCCGAGCTGTCCGAGCAGGTGGGCCGCGAACCTGGCCTTCTCAAGAGCATGCTGCCTGTCACGGTCGGCCGCGCTCTGGGCGTTGATCGAGCCGATGACCACGGCCTGGAAGTGGGACTACGGCGCAGGTTGAACGCGATCGCCCACAGGGTCAGCCAGGCGTTGTTGGCCTGGAAGTGAGGCCACAGATGGGACTTGCCCTGCAGGGCAACGGCCTGCCCGGTTTGGCGTAGGCCGTGGACTTCGTGCTCCCCTCGGGAACCGGGTGCGGCGCAGCACGAACGCTGGCGGCTTTCAGCCACCCCACTCGATGCGCACCGGTTCCCGGGCTGCGGCCAGGGCGCCATCAAGGTCGGCCAGGCGCTCCGCGAGCGTCGCTGTGGCAAGGCGTTCGGGGAGCGCGGTGGAGAACTTCAGGCCGCGGACCGCGCGCGGGTCGACCGAGGGCAGGGTGAGGGAGTCGGGCAGTTCCGCGCGGGCCGCCTTCCAGTCGCTGGGCGAGAGGTCCTGGCGGAGACGTACGTGGGTGTCGGTGGGGCGTTGGACGGGGTCGGCCAGGTTGCCGAGGGAAGCGGTGAGGGTCGCGTTGGCCCGGTAGCCGGCCCAGGTCCACCAGCGGGCCGCGTCGGCGTCGCGCGCCAGGAGAGTTCCGGCAGGATGGACTTCGCGCGGCGCACGATCGGTACGCAGCACCGCGAGGGCGGTCTCCGCACGACGTGTGAGGCGGACGCCGGGGTCTTCGCCGAGGAGCACGTTGCGCATCGCACGCGTGAGGGCGAAGGACAGGCCGCGGAACTCGCTGCCCTGCCACTTGGCCACGCCGCCGTCCTGGACCGGTTCGACGAAAACTCGCCGCCGCGCCCAGTCGGTGAAGGTGACTTGCCAGCTGCGTCCGGCGAGCAACAGGCGCCGTGGCCCTGGCCGTTCCTCGGTGAGTACGGCGGGGTCGGTGGTGCCGATCTCCGCGCGTCCGGCGAGCACGGTGAACTCGGGAGGGGCCGTGAAGGAAGCGGTGAGCTCCATGAAGTGCCGTCGCCCGAAGGCCTTCTCGGCCTCGGGCCCGATGAACAGCATCCCGCCGTCCCGGTCCAGGAAGCCCTGTGCGGCGAGATGGTCGACGAGGGGTTGTGCGGAGGCGTCGAATGGTGCGAGGCCGTTCCACTGCTCGGCCCACACCTGGTCGCCGAGCTGATGCTGCTGCAGGATCACCGCGAGGAGCTGCTGGGCGACCAGGTGGCGGGGCGAGGGCGGCGGGGTGATGGGCTCGACCCAGCCGCGCGACCACAGCGTGAGTAGGCCGGCGGCCTGGAGCAGGGTGTCCTCGCGGGTCGCCAGGAACAGGCAGTTGCGCGACGAGCCGGCCCGCCGCCCGGTACGGCCGATGCGCTGGAGGAACGAGGCGACGGTGGACGGTGAGTCGATCTGGATGACGCGGTCCAGGTCGCCGACGTCGATGCCGAGTTCCAGCGTGGACGTGGATACGATCACGCAGTCGCGGGCCTCGGCGAAGGCAGCCTCGGACCGGGCACGCTCCTGGACCGACAAGGACGCGTGCGAGAGGAAGACCGTGACCTCGCGCTCCCGCAGCGCGGCACCCAACTCCTCGACCTGCTTGCGCGAGTCGCAGAACACGAGCCGTTTCTCACCCCGGTGCAGCGCCTCGATCACCTTGGCGGCATTGGCGAGCGAGCCGACGTAGTCCAGTTCCACGTCTCCTGACGGGCGCGCAACTGCCTTGTCGGGCACGTCGGATACGTCGGATGCGGGGGGTAGGTCCGGTGCGACGACCCGCCCCGCCCGCTCCTTCGGCCGGGCCCCCTGCAGCCAGGTGAGCAGTGTGTCGGGGTTGCCGACCGTCGCGGACAGGCCGATCCGCTGGATCGGCCTGCCGGTCAGGCGCTCCAGGCGTTCCAGTACGGCGAGCAGATGCCAGCCTCGGTCGTCGGCGGCAAAGGCGTGCACCTCGTCGATGACGACGGCCCGCACCTGACCGAGCATCAGCGCATGGTCCGTCTTGACGCTGATCAGCATGGCCTCGAGCGACTCGGGCGTGGTCAGCAGCACGTCAGGGGCATCGACCCGGATCCGGCGCCGCACGGCCTCCGAGGTGTCGCCGTGCCAGAGCGCGGCGCGCCGCCCGAGCCACTGCGCGTAGCCGTCGACGCGGTGGACGAGGTTGTTCAACAGGGCCTTCAGCGGGGCCAGATACAGCACTGACGTTCCCGTCCAGCCGTGCTGGGCCATGGCCGAGAGCATGGGGAAGACGGCCGCTTCCGTCTTGCCGCCCGCCGTCGGGGCGAGCAGCACCGCATCCTCGCCGTCGAGAAGCGGCCCGACGGCCGCCTTCTGAAGCGGGCGCAGGTCGGGCCAGCCCAAGGTGTTGACGATGTGGTGCACGATCACCGGATCGAGCCGCTCCACCGGGGCCGGACCCACCACTCCCGAGCCCACGGCTACAGCTCCAGTTCGATCTCGTCCGCCGACCCGGTGAGGGCAGCCGCGTTGCGCTCCACGTCGGTCAGGTCACCACCGCGCAGGGTGAGGCGGTAGTGGACGCGTGGATCGAAGTCGGGGAACTGGTCGATACGGTCCAGGACATCGCCCACGAGCTTCTTGAGGAACACCCGCGGCGCCACCCCCACCTTCCCGCCCAGCGCCCCGCCGACCGCGCCCGCCAAGTCGGCGACGTACGTGTCGTCGGCGAGTTTGCCGATCCGCTCCGGGGAGTCGGCTCCTTGCCCGTACAGGTCGCGGATGGTGGCTCCGAGGCTGGTGAGCGAGTCGGCCGTGAAGCCGGGGAGCCGCACCTGCACGGCACGCGGGTTGTCGAAGCGCGGGTCGGTGGTGAAATCGGTGGCCAGGCGCTGCGCGAGCGGTGCGAGGCGCTGCACGCCCTGCTGGCCGTCGTAGAACGCCGGGGTGCCTGTGATGATGAGGTACAGGCCGGGGAAGCGGCCGGAGTGCACCTCGTCGATCAACTGCCGCAACGCGTTGAGGGCCTTGTCACGGGCGTCGGACCGTACCCGCTGCAGTGTCTCGACCTCGTCGAGGACCAGGACCAGGCCCGCGTGCCCGCTGTCGCGCAGCACGGTGAGCAGCCCCTGCAGGAAACCGAACGCGCCGAAGTGGTCCAGGTCGCCGCGCACCCCTGCGGCGCGCCGAGCGGAGGCGGCGACGTGAGGCTGTCCGCCGAGCCAGGACAGGACTGCTGAGGCCGTCGCCTCGTCACCGGCCTGGAGCACCTGCCGGTACCCGCGCAGCGCGGTCGCGAAGGCGGGTGCGTGCCGGGACACCTCGGCGAGCCGCGCGGTGAGCAACCGCTCAACAGTGGCGGGCAGTTCGTCCTCACCCATCCCGTCGTCCAGCGCGTCTTCCTCCAGCGCGTAGAACCACGCGTCGATGACCGGCCGCAGCGCACTAGGCGGGAAACTCGCCGTGGTCAGCCGCTCGGTGAGCCGCCGGTACACCGTCTCCAACTTGTGCAGCGGCGTCTCCGTCTCGGAGATCTGCACTTCGGCGACGGCGAACGTGCGGCGCTTGGCGCGTTCGGCGAGCCACCGGGTGAAGAACGTCTTGCCGGAGCCGTACTCACCGCGTACCGCTTTGAACACCGATCCGCCGGACGCGGCCGTCTGTAGCTCCTCGTCCACGGCCTGCTCGAACCGGCCCAGACCGGTGGCCAGGAGGTCCAGGCCGCTGTCAGGGACGGCGCCGCGGCGCAGCGCGTCGAGGACGGCCCGCCGCCGTACCGCGCCGACAGCGCCGCTTGCCGCTTCAGGATTGTTCACGTGCTTACGTTGCCTTTTCAGTCAGGATGTATGGGGCTTACAGCTCGAACTGGGTACGCAGGAGCGCCCGGTTGAGCCGCAGCGTGCGGTTGTCGGGGAGGATCTCCAGGATCGGTGCGCCGTCGTGGTTGAGGAGCTGCGCGAGGGTCGCCGCGAAGCCTGCCGCACGCGTGGCGGGCTGCCCGGCGCGCTCGGCGAGCGCGGTCATCGACAGCGTGCCCGCTTCGACCAGCGCGGTCAGTGCGCGCGGTACGGCGTCACCGCGTGGCTTGCGGGCGAGCAGATCGAGCTGCGCCTGGTAGAGCTCGCTCGCGGTCAGCCGTCGTACGAGGTCGGCAGCAGGTCCTGCGGACGGTGCGGGCTGCTCCGGCTGCGGTGCGGTCTGAGGTTCTGGCTGCGACTCGGGGATGGCGACCTCGTCGATGTCGAACAGACCGAGGGTCACTTCCGCCGGCTGCTGCGTACGTCGGCGACTCGGCTTCTTCGCGCTGTTCGCAGAAACGGACGGGGCCGCTGGTGCAGCGGGTTCGCGGATCTCGGCCTCGGCGTCGAGGAACCACCATGCCGGTGTCGGATCGCTCACCTCCCGCCACCCCTTGGGCGGCTCGGCACCGAACGGCAGCAGCGCGAGGACCGGGATGGCGACCTCGGCAAGGGTGGCGCCGCCGTGGTAGCCGGCCTTGCGGGCGGTGTAGCGGCTGTCATGGTCGCGAAGGGCGACGATCGCCCCGTCGGGCTCGGGCCACACCACCCGCGGCCCGGACAGCTCGACTTCGCACTCGGCCACCGGACCGCCCGGCGTACGGTGCCGCGCGGAGCCGATGACCCCGCTGCCGGCTTCCACCCGCTCGCCGTGTCGGTCGACGATGTGCCCGTGGTCGGAGGTGATCAGTACGGTCATACCGGACGCACGCGCGGCGCGGAGCAGCGGGGCGAGCCCGCCGACCTCGCTGACCGTCCAGGCGCCGTTGCCGAGTTTCTGTTCCTTGGCGAGCCGGTCGTCAACGGTGTTGAGGACGACCGCGACATGCCCGCGCTCGGCTGCGAGGGCCGTGCTCAGGGCGTCCGAGAACGGCGATCCGGTCTCCTCGGACCGCAGGTCGTCCTTGTGGAACACGGCGGCGGGTGCGTTCTTCCAGAAGCGGTGCTGGGGGAAGAGCCGCTTCTCGTCGCCCTGGTCGCCCTTCATCAGCGCGCCCGCGAACAGGCTGGTGCGGCTGACGGCAGTCAGCGTTGGCAGCGCCGCCGCCATCGCCCGTCGTACCGGCCCGGACTCGCGCGAGGTCCCTGCCAGGGGATCGAACTCGGCCCAGCCGCGCCGCAGTTCCTCGCCGAGTTCGGCGGCGATCGCCGCGCTCATGCCGTCGATGACGAGCAGCAGGATGCGCCGCCCGACGGAGGTCGACGTGATCGGCGCGACGACCCGCTCAAGGAACGTCTCCACCGTCAACAGCGACTTCGGCGGTGTTCCCCCTGCGGTCCACACGGCGAGCCGTTCGGAGAACTCGCGGTCCAGGTGTCGGCGTCGGGTACGCACCTCGCGGGCGACGGTGTCGTACGCGGCCGCGAGGACGGCGTCCTCGTCGCCGCCGGCCTCCAGGTGCTCCAGCGCCCGGTCGGCCCAGCCGAACTCGGCCAGCTGCCGCTCTATGCCCGCCGCCACGGTGGGGATCTCCGCGGAGGGCTCGGAGTCGAGCCACCGCCGCAGCCGCGCGGCCATCCGCACCCGCTCGACACGGGCCAGAGTCTGTGTCTCCCCGGCGAGCGCATGCTCGGACAACTCGCCCAGGAACTGCATGAGTTGTGCGCGATCCTGCGCGGCCAGGGCGTGGCCGGCCGCCGTGAACCGGGCATCGAGCCCGCTCTGAAGCACCAGGCTCGCCCCGGCCACTGACTCGGCGCCGAACTGCGCGGTGAGCTGCGCCGCCCGCGCGAGCACCGGGTCGGCGAGCCGACGCTCACCGCGCTCGAGCAGGGAGCGCACATACCCCTCGCCGGTCCGGCCGAACACGGCGAAGAGATCGTCCAGTTCCTCGCCCTTGCCGGGCAGCCGCTCGCCGAAGAACCGCTCGGCGCGCCCACGCGCCCGGAACACCGCCTCGCCACCGCTCCCGCGCGCCCACAGCGCGGCGCACACCACGGCGAAGGCGAGTGCGTCCGAGCCGTTGCCCGCCTCGCACAGCGCGACGACGCAACGCCCCGTCGAACCCGCCTGGTCGGGCTCGCCGAGAAAGCGTCCGATGCCTCGCCGCTCGGCGGCCCGCGCCCCGGCGAGGCGCTGCGGACCGCCGGGCAGCAGCGTCCAGCGCAGCAGCTGTACCGCGTCGATCCGCTCCCCGGCCGCGGACGGCTCCACCAGGCCCGCCTCGGCTGCCTCGTCGAGGCCGAGGACGCGCCGGGCGAGCAGCCCGAGCGCCTCATCGCGAGAGAGAACCCGCCGGCCCAACCCAGCTCGGTCGAGCCGCCCGGCCGAGCCGAGCAGGGCCTCGGCCGCCCACTTCTCGGCGCGCAGCCGCACGTCGATGTCCTGAGCGCCGAACGCGGCCTGGACGACCTCCCAGTTGTCGACCTCGCGGATCCGCCGCCCGTACGTACGGGCCAAGAGCGCGGGGTCGAGCTCGGTGTCCTCACGGTCCGTCAGGACAACGAGGACAAGAGGACCGGCAGTGCCTGGTCCGTCGTTGCCGCTCAGGTGGCGCAGGATCTGCTCGTGCACGCCGAGCACCGAAGGCACGGCCGTCACCCGGGCCCGCACCCCGTTCGGGGCGCGCAACACCGCAGGCCCGTCCCACACCGGGGCGGCCCGCAGCAGCAGGACGTGGCGCCCCCCGTCGTTCAGGGCGCTGCGGGAGGCGACGTACTGGGCGACGGTGGCCGCCGGAAGCCGCGGTGGTCCTGCGGCGGCGACAGTCGTGGCGGTCTCGGGCATCAGTCGACGACCTTCCAACTGATCTCGACGGTGGCGTCCGGATTCAGCTCGGCCAGCTCGGCGATCTCCGCCCGCAGCGAGGCGACGGCCCGCGCGGCGGTGGTACGGCCGCCGCCGGAGTGGCGCGCGCCGGGCGTGCGCCGGCTGCCCACTGCCTCTCCGCCTACCGCTTCCCCAGCCGTCGCTTCTCCGGTGCTGATCGGCGGATGTGCGGAACCGCCGTTGAGGTCGATGTCGTCCGGCTTCGCGAAGACCACCGGCTCCGGCCGCTCAGCCTGCTGCTCGGCCCGCTGCCTGGCCGCGCGCTCGCGCTGCACCAGAGCGATGACCTTGCCCCCCACCGTGCTCAACAGCGCGGGAAAGTCCGGGAATTCAACGGGATCGCCCGAAGCGGCTTCCTGCAGGCGGGTGACGATCGTCAGGCCCTCGACGCCGTAGCCGTCCGCCAGCTTCAGTTCCTCCCAGCCCGCCCGGTGTAGCGCGTCCGTCACCTTCCCGGCCGTCTTCAGCGACGTACCGAACCGCTGCGCCGTGAACCCGCCGAGGTCGAACCGCGCGAGTGTCTCCACGACACCCTTCGCCCCGCCCGAAGCGGCAGCGGTCCCCGCCACCGTGGGGTCCCCGGCCAAGGTCCGCACCAGGGCGGTGGCCCGCCGGGCGAGATCCAGGCGCGGTGAGGCGTCGTCCAGCCCGAGCTGTGACCGGTTCCGCTCGAGGGCGGCCACCAGCCGGTCCGCGTCGTCGACGAAGCCGCGTGCCTGCTGCCGGATCTGCCCGGCGAACTGGTTGACGATCCGCCCGCGCCGCAACTGCGGCGGCTTCGCGCCGAACACTGCCTGGAAGCGGGCCTGCGCCTCCACCCAGTCCGCCTCGTCGGGCAGCGGCTGCTCGCGCAGCCCGTAGGTGAGCCTGAGATCGGCGGGGGTGGCTGGGGCGGGGTCGATCAGTGATCCGCCGAGTACCCACACCCGGTCGGTCATCTCCGCGTACGCCGAGGCCACCAGCTTCTGCATTGCTTCGGGCAGGCCGCGCGGTGCGGGCTCGTTCATCCAGTCGCCGAGCCGGACGAGGGTCGGCTCGGCGACGCCGTCCTGTCGGGCGAGCCGCTGGAAGTGGTCGGGCCAGTACGAGGACTGCTTGTAGTACGCCTCCTGCTGGGTGCCCAGCTGCAGGCCGCCCGCGATCCGCGCCATCACCTGGCGGTCCTTGGCCGCGACCTCGGCCCGTCCGTCCGGGCTCTCCGCCGCCTGACGCACGTACCCGAAGACCGTACGCAGCTCGGTCGGGGTCACCGCGTGTCCGCGGTTGTCCGGGTCGAGGTCGGGGTGGGCCGGGAACTGTACGGCGAGGAGCTTGCTGGCGAGTTCGCGGGCGGCGCCGTGCAGGGTGGCGCCGATCGGCAGTTTCAGCCTGTCCTCGGGCAGGTCGCTGCGGAGCGGGACGAGGTGCTGGTCGAAGTCGAGGGCGACCTTGCCCTCCTTCTTCTGCTCCAGCCCGTACGCCTGCCTCAGCGCCTTGCCGAGTTCCTCGGTGAGGCGCTCGCGCTGCGAGGCGAACATGCCCTTGGCGCTGATCTTGTCGTCGGGCTTGAGGCGGCGCGCGTACTCGTTGTCGAAGCGGTCGTCGTCGGCGAGGAGCTTGTCGATGACGACCAGCAGCTCGAAGTCGTCGCGCGCGGCGCGGGTGAGGTGGCTGGGCAGCCACGCCAGGGTGCGCACCGTGCCGCCGGTCTTCTCGCGGATCTTGCGCAGGCGCTGCACGTCGTCGACCGGCGTGAACTCGCCTTCGTCGTACGGCAGGTCGACGACGAGGCGCCAGACGTCGTCGCCGGCAGGGGCGAGGTCCAGCTCGTTGAGCGAGTCGACGTCCGCGACGTTGCCGAACACCACCTCTACGTGCCGCTGGGTGCCCTTCCACACCAGGTTGAGCAGGTCGTACCCGCCCAGTCCGTCCGGGCCCCGAGTGATGGCCAGGGCTTCCTTCAGCAGGGCCTGCATCCTGGCCTTGCGGGCGCCCTGGTTGTTGTGGACCCGGGCGTTGGCGAGAACCGCCTCCAGGTCGATGCCGGTGAGTTCGAGCCGTACGGCGGGACTGGCGTCCGTGCCGGTCCGCTTGATCTCCGGAATGGCGGCTGCCCACTCGTTGACCTTCGTGAACAGCCGCGACACCTCGGTGCCCGGGATCATCGTGATGATCGAGCCGTAGTTGAGCGCGTGGAGCCGCTTCAGCGTCAGATCGGCGAGCGCCGGTACGGTCGGCGCGAGCGCGGACAGCAGCAGGGTGTGCATCAGGCGCGCGTCGCCGGTGAAGTCCCGGCATCGGGACGCCAGTTGTGGGTCGGTGAGGGACTTCGGGTCGCGTCGGTAGGTGGCGACGGTGTCCTCGTCGAGGTTGTGCGCGCGCAGCAGGAACGGTCGGAGCTTCTCCTGGTACAGCTTGTCGGCCGCCTTGAAGTGCACCTCCTCCTCACCTGTGAACGCCTGGTCGCCGCCGCCGACGAGCGCCGGGTACAGGTCGCCGAGCGGGACGAGCTGCCCGAGCCGCCAGTCGTCGCGGTGGTCGGAGAGCAGCTGCCCCATCAGCTTCAGGCCGGTACGGGAGCGTTGCAGCGCACCCGAGATGTGGACGAGGGTGTCCATGAAGGCAGGGGAGAAGGGATACGTCCGCCGGAACGACTCCTCGTCGGCGCCGGTCGTGGACTTGTCGTCCCCGAGCAGCGTCTGCCACACGTCCGGGCTGAGCCGCTTCGCCTCGTCGAAGGCGGTGTCGATCTGCGCCTCGGCCTGGGGAGTGAGGGGCTTGAGGAGCCGGGCCTGGGCGATCTGGGGGAGGTTGCGGTCCTCCAGCGTGATCTTGTCGAAGCGGCCGATGCTCAGCTTCAAACCCTCCTGTACGGCCACCTCGGCCGCGCCCGAGAGCTCCTCGCCCACGAGTTCCCGCAGGTCGCGCTGGCGCGCGATGAACGACACGATCGGGATCGCGCGCCGCTCGTCGGCGCCTTCCACCAGGTTGGTGATCTTGTCGGCTTCGCGGGACATCGCCTTCTGATCGGAGATCAGACCGGCCAGCCACAGGATCAGCTCGTCCATGAAGAGGATCAGGCCGTCGTACCCGAGCGACTTGGCGTGCTCGGCGATGATCCCGAGCCCTCGGTCGAGAGAGACGAACGCTTCCGCGTCCTCGGAGGAGTTGCGGGCGAAAGCCGGGAAGAGCGTCTGCGAGAGGTCCTGCACCAGTCGGGCGCGCAGCTCCTGCGGGGTGGTGGGGGTCTTGAGGTCGAGCTGCTTGGTGTTCTCGTGCTCCTCGGGCGCGGACACTGCGGTGTCGAGCAACTCGGACGTCCACCGGAACGAGGAGTCCCCGGCCGGGACGAGGTCGCCCCAGCCGTCGTTGTCGGCGGCGCCAGCGCCGCCGGAGGGCGTGGCGGCGGGTGAGGAGTCGGGCGCGGCGGCCTGGGACAGCTGCTCGATGACCTTCGCGTCGCCATTGAACCGGCGCTGCTGGGCGAAGTCCTCGAAGAGACCGTCGGTGCGGTAGACCTGCGGCAGCGGAGCGGCGGGGTGCAGTTTGTGGACGTGGTCGACGTAGCGGCCGAGCACGCGCTGTTCGAGGGACTTCGCCGACAGCATGTGGTACGGCACCAGCAGGAACTTGCGTCCGTCCTCGTCCAGCCACGCGTGCTTGGCGCGGACGGCGTCGAACTCCTCGCGGGAGCGGACCGCCTGATGCCCGGACAGCAGCGCGTACAACACCGCCATGAAGTGCGACTTACCGGAACCGAACGAACCGTGCAGATAGACGGCCTTGGACGAGTGGCCGTCCAACGCAGCCTTGATGTAGCCCAGTGCGTCGTCGAAGTTCTTCTTCAGCCGGTCCGTGACGACGTAGTCGCGCAGCGCCGCCACCGCGCCCTCGGGGGTGACGGCCTCGCTCAGCCGCAGCACGTAGTCGGACGTCGACACCGTCGTCTTGATGTCGATCAACTCGCGCAGCAGCGGCCGGTCCTCGGCGTGGGGCTTGCCCTTTTTCATGAACGCCATGGTGTGACTCTCTTGCCTCTCCGGTCCCGGCTCAGCTGTCCGACTTCGGGGTCTTTACGGTCTTCGGGGACTTCGCGGTCGCCGTGCGCCCGCCGCGGGTGGCGGCGGCAGGCTTCCAGCCCTTCAAGTCCGCGTCCGTGAGCCCGAGTTCACCCTGCTTGAGATGCCGGAACCCGAGGATCTCGGCGGCGGGAGCGGCCCCGTAGTCCGGGTCGTACTCGCCGAACCACTGGTCGAGCCACGGCTGCAGTTCGAGCAGCCCCGCCAGGTACGGGACGAGGTCCGCGCCCTCGATCCCAGTACCGGCGTCCTGGAGGTACGAGGCGAGCGCGAGCGCCTGCTCAAGCTGGTTCCAGCCCGCCCAGCCGTAGAGCGCGGGCTGCTGGACATTCGCCGACCCGTACGAGACGAACCGCTCCTTGGGTACGTCGAGCTTGCCGCGGGCCCGCCAGTAGGAGGGCTTGAGGAAGTCGGCGGAGGTGTACTTCGGCGGCACGGGTGTGCGCTCGCGGACCTTGCGCTTGGCGGGTTCGTCCTCGGCCGCGTCCTCCTGGCGCTGGAGATCCCAGACGTGCTCCCAGTCGGCGCGCTTCTTCAGCCCGGACGGCTTGTAGCGCAGGGCCGAGACGAACGGCACGTGCTCCTCGCTGAGCAGCTCGCGCACCGTCTTCGCGAAGTCCTGGCGCGGCGCGTAGATTTCGGCGACGGACACGAACTCGGCGTCTGTGCTGAGGTCTTCGGTGAGACGTGCGAGGGAGACCAGGGCCGGGTTCCCCTCCTGGTCGAACCAGTGCCGCCGATCCTCGACCCGGTCGAGTAGCCACGCCTTGAGCGCCTTGTCCTGCATGGCGTCCCACCCGTCGGTGGCCCAGCGGCGCTTGTACTCGGGCCGCTCGATCATGTTCAGGGCGCGGTTCGCCTCGATGGCGTCGATGCGCTTCTGGACGAGGGTACGGTAGGGGCGGGCCAGTGCTCGGGGATGGCGGTGATGGGCGTCGACCCGTGCCGCTTGAACCACTCGTCGCTGGCTTCGCCGGCCGCAATGCGGCGGGCGAGCACGATCTCGAACGCGCGCTCACCGAGAGCGAGGGGCGGGACGGAGGTGCTCTCGGGGTCGGTGTCGGCCTCGGGGATGCGCAGCTCGTCGGCATGCAGCTGGTAGAGCCCGTACACCTGCCAGTCCAACTCCTCCTGGAGTGTGATCATGCGGGCACGGATCGCGTCGTAGCGGGCACGGGCCTCGCGCAGGGCGGCGGAGGTCGGCGTCTCGCGGGCGGCGAGGGCAGAGGGGGAGGCGGCGGACAGCTCCTGGGCGAGGGCGTCGAGGGCGGTGGCGATGGGGGTGGGGAAGGCTGTGGGAAGGGGGAACTCTTGGAGCTTCGTGCCAGTGAATTCGTAGAAGTCCTCGAAGGGGATTGTGGACTGGCGTGCTCCTTGCGTGTCCACGGTGTAACCCTTATTGTGGCTTACCATCTTGAGCCAGAACCCGGCAGTGGAACTGTTTAGCACCCCAAGCAGCGCTAGATGCTCCTCCTCCGTCGCCCCCTCCCGCAGCTTGATTACAGGGGCAGACCTGTTGAACACCTTTCCATCTCGATCCAGCACGAAGTGATTGTGTGTGGCGACGAATGCGAAAACGATCGCCCAGCCATGGGCGTCGCTATCCCGGGGGATCTGGTGCCACTCCCACCACGGACGATCTTCGGCGAAGTAAGTTTTGCCGGAAAAAGTTGCGCGATTCCCCAGCTCGGTGCGATATGGCCAAATCCAACGGGAGATATGGGGAATATCCTGGAGCTGGATCAGCTTTTTGTTCTTTCCGTAGGGATGGAACGCATCGTCCCCATTTCTGAAGGAGAAATCGCGGATCTCGTCGCCGATTGAGAGTGGGCGGATGCTGCTGGTCTCTGCTTGGTGGCGAGTGAAGACATCGCGGGGCGCGGTCATGGCGTCGTCGGACCCCATAACGCCGTAGAAGCCAATCCGAAGGGTTTGATTGGCTACTGTGCCCTGTGCTCGGTTTCCAACCTGATCCAGGATCTCGCGTCCACCGTCCGCCAGCACCCACGGCTGCTTGCCGAAGTAACGGCCGCGCTCCAAATCGCCGACTGAGATCCACTGTCCCGTACTTCCCGGACGGTCAATCTGGCCGGTGATCGCGCGCCAGACGAGCCCTTCGTTAGCATTCTCCGGCGCTGAAGGATCGCCCTGAATGCTCCGTACCGTGCGGATCGTCACCTGGCGGTTGGCGCCTTCCCGGGGCGGCCGATGAGGATGACCGTGGGAGTGCCATGGCCGGGAATATAGGCCCCCGACGTGTCAATAACCTCCGTGAGTTCGATCTTGTCCCGGAAGAAGCCCTCGATCAGCTTCGTGCCGAACTCCCGCTTCATGAAGGAGTTCGCCGTAATCTGGCCGACCATGCCATACCCGCGCCCGCTCCTCGGGTCGTCGCCCCGTACTGCGAGCTCGAAGAACCGCTTCGCAAAGGGCACCGACAGTGCGTACTTGCCGGAACAGACGTCTTTGTATAGCTCCCGGTACACCTTGTTGAGTGTCTTGTCCTTGACCGTAATGTACGGCGGGTTCCCCACCACCACGTGGTAGCGGCCCTTCCGCAGAATCTCTGGGTACTCGAAGACGTCCTCCGTGCTCAGCGCGAAGTACGGGTCCTCAGCCCTTTCCACCGCCGCCCCCGCAACCTCGAAGAGCCCCTCCTGCCGGAACTCCGTCGGCAGCAGCGAGTCGCCCACCGCGAGCCCCATCGGCCACTCGTATGCCGATGCCTCCGCGAAGGTCCGCATCTCGCCCGCCGCCATCGCCGCGAGCAGCAGTCGGAACCGGGCGATGGCGATCGCGAACGGGTTGAGGTCCACGCCGTGTACGGACTCCAGCGCCGCCCGCACCCGCTCATACGAGCCCACGGCCGGCCGCTCGTCCGCCCACAGCCGCACCAGCCGCCGGAACGCGCCGAGCACGAAGTGGCCTGACCCGCACGTCGGGTCGATCATCTTCAGGCCCTCGAACCCGAACTCCCGCACCGCCGGCTTCATCGTCCGGTCGAGGATGAACTCCTCGACGAACTCCGGGGTCTGCAGCAGCGCGTACGTCTTCCGAGCCGCCTCGCTCAGGTCCTGATACAGGTCGCCCAGGAACCGGGTGTCCCAGCCCTTCGTGCCGTCGCCGCCCTCCTCCAGCGGGTCGGTGAAGTCGTGGACCAGCGTTCCGTTCTCGCCGTTCTCGCGCCGCCAGAACTCCAGCAGCGCGCCCGCGCCTTCGTGCGAGAGCGGGATCTGGAACAGCGGGTTGTGGCGCCGGTCGAACAGCAGCCGCCCGGCCGGGCCCGCGCCCAGTTCGGCGAAAGCGGTCTCCAGCCAGCCGCGGTAGGTCGGGTCGGCGTCCTGGTCGACGTACTCCTCGTACCGCGCCTGCGCGACGTCGCGTCCGGCCACCGTCGGTGCGGTGATATACGGCTCGGCGATCAGGCCGTTGTCCTCGCTGAAGCGGACGAAGACCGTGCCGAGTACCCACGCGACGGCGACCTGCGTGACCCGCTCGCCGAGCCACGCGTTCCACGTGGCGGCCGTCCGGTCCGCCTTGCGCGCCTGCTCGTACTCCCCGCGTAGCCGTGCGCCCACCTCGGGTACGGCCTTGACCTGGGAGTCCAGGTCGGTTTCGGCCGCCTTGACCTGCTGCTGCAGGTCGGCGAGGAGGGGCTTGCGCTCGATCACGGATGGGCTCCCGTTCGGATGATGCGTGAGGTGGGCGGTATGGGGGGCGTCTGTGGTCAATTGTCAGGCATCGGAACGCGCCGTCACCCACGCCTCCGGCACGTGGATCCACTCGCCGAGCGCCGCCTGGTACGGAACGGCCTTCCCTGCGAGGCGTGGCGTGTCCGACGGGTCGGACTGGGCGACGAGCAGCCACAGCGGACGCCGCCCCTCCCGTGCCAGCTCGGCGAGCCGGTCCAGGACGTCCAGCGCGTCGTAACGGGCCAGCACTGCGGCCTCGGTGAGCAACAGCGGCCCCCCGCCAGCCCCCGGGACCCGCTCGAGTCGGGCCGCGAGCTTCGGCTCCAACTGGTGCCACGCCCGCCTGGCGACCACGCCGAGGTTCTGCCGGCCCCGCGAACCGGGCGCGGCAGCGTCCGCCTCGAGGACCGTCTGCCAGGTCGGCTGGGGCCGCCCGTCGACCATCGCGTGCAGCTCGTCGAGGAACAGCCCGGTCAGCGACACCGCCTCTGCCCCGTACGGCTCCTGCGTCAGGAGCCGTGCTGCCGTGTGCGCACCGCGCGACGGCACGGTGAGCACACGCAGACCGTCCTTGCCCGCATCATGCGTCAGCCGTTGCTCGGCGGTGGCCGCGGCCCGTACAGCCTGGTCGGCGTCGTACCGGGCAGCGCCTTGCCGGCTCGCGGACGACGTAGCCCCGGATCGGATGGTCCCCGTCCGCGAACTCCCGTACGTCGTCACCTGGCTGCCGCTGGCCCCGGCGCCCGCAGGGCGGTTGGGCAGCAGCCGCAGCACACGGTCGTAGCGGGTCTCCAGCTTCAGGTCGAAACCGGCCTTGCGCAGTGCCGTCACCAACTCTGCCCCGGTGGGGAGTTCGGCCGTGACGAGGGGGTCGGCGCCGAGACCGGGGAAGCGGGTGTGGACCAGCTTGTGCACGTCCTCCACGCGCAGGCCCGGCTGGCGCACTTCCTCCAGCTCCGGCTGGACGGCGACCATGCCGGCCTGGGTGATGCGCAGGGCGCGTACCAGATCCAGATCCCGCGGATAGATCTCCAGACGCGGTGTGAGCGCGGCCCGCGTGGACGCGGCGACGGCGATCTCGGCGATCCGTTGTTCGTTCCAGCCGAGCACACCCGGCGGCGGTGCGACGGAGCCCAGCTCGGTCAGCACGGTCGCGGCGGTCGGCAATGTCTCCAGGCCGGCGAGCCGGTCCGCCTTCGCGCCGAGCTTCACCGCGTACTCCTGCAGTGCGGGCTTGGTCGGTGTGTCCGGGCTGTCCGTGCCCTCCCGCACGTCGATGACAAGCAGGCCGAGCACGGGCTCCGTGCCGCGTGGCGCCGGTGCGTGGAAGTAGTGCAGCAGCGGCGGCTGCTGGTGCTTCTCGGCGTCGTAGAACTGCTCCCGCTCCACCAGCGCCCGCAGCAGCGCCAGCGCGAGCGCCCGACGGCCGCGCCGGTCGGCGACTTCGGTGCCGCGCCGGGCGATGAGCGCGTCGGCGATCTCGACGACGGACGCCATCCGGCCGCGCTCGGAGAGGATCTCGACCACCTGCTCGCGCAGGACCCCCAGGGCCGCGTCCTCGTGCCAGCGTTCCCGGGCCTTCTTCACGATCTGCGGGATTCGGCCCGCGGTGACCTTAAGGGCCTTCGCCACGTCCGCCTGCCGCGCCCACACCGGACCCGAGGGGTACCGGCCTTGCTCGTCAGGCATGCCGAGCAGCAGTCGGATGCCCTCGCGGGTCGTCTCGTTGGAACCCCCGCGCCCCGTCGCGGGCTTGGGCACCAACCGGGCCGCGAGCGCGTCCAGGCTCAGCCGCGCGTACACCTCTGCGGCCGTCTCGCCTCCGGCCGCCTGCGCGAGAGACTCCTCGAGGTCGGTGAGCTCCCGCTCCGCCTCCCTGCGCGCCTCGGTGCTGGTCGGCGCGACCGACTGCCGCAGCCGCGAGTTCCACTCTTTCTGACGGCCCTGGATCTCCTCACGCGTACGCGAACCCATGCCGGGTGCGGTGAGGAACTTGCGTGCCTTGTAGGTGACGACATCGCCGACCGTGCTCAGGCCCATCGCATACAACTGGGAGAGCGCGGCCGGGCTCAGGCCCGCCACCGACAGATGCGTGCTCAGCGTCGCCCGCGCGGCCTGCTCCTCACGGATCTGGAGCGCGGCCTCGCTCTCATCACCTGGCCGAGTCTCATCCCCGGCGCTGGCCCCTGCATCCCGCTCCGCACCGGAACCGTGCCCCGTGGACGGCGCCGTCGCCTTCTGCGCCTCGATGAAGATCTGCTTCCAGGCCCGCTCCATCGGGACCAGATCCGGGAAACGGTCCTTGACGTCCCGCGCGAGCGCCTTACGGAAGAACGCCACCAGGCCGTCGTGCACCGGCGTCTCGAACGCATCCGCCGCGATCTTCGGGTACGGCCACTCCTCCGCGACCGTCTGCCGCGCGGTGACCGAGCCGTCGCCCCACTGCGGCAGTTCGCGCGAGGCCATCTCGTGCAGGGTCACGGCGAGCGCGTACCGCTCGGCGTGCGCGTCGTACGCGCCGCGCTGGAACGTGCCGAGAAACGGGTCGAGGTAGCCCTCCGTTCCTGCCTCGATCTCCTTCGCCGGATAGCCGGCCAGGGAGAAGTCGATCAGGACGAGCTGGCGGGTGCCGTTCGGCCGGATGCGGATCGCGATGTTGTCCGGCTTCAGGTCACGGTGCCAGATCCCCTCGGCCTCCAAGTGCTCGACAGCACCGAAGAGGTACTGCCCGTACGCCTCCAGTTGGTCCATGCCGAGGCGGCCGACCTCCCGCAGCTGTCGTGCGACGGTGTCCTCACGGCGCTGCGGCCGCTCAGAGCGCCCTGGCTCCTCACCGCGCTGCTCGCGTGCGTCACCCACGTACTCAAGGGCGAGGACCCGGCGGCCGCCGATCGTCAGTGGCTCGGGGATGGCGAGCCCGATGATCCGCGAGTCCTGGTGGATCCGGCCGAGAACCTCCGCCTCCCGCTCCAGGACCGGATGCTTGGCCTCGCTCAGCGCCACCTTCAGCACGACCGGTGGCCGCGAGCCGTTACGGCGCGGCTCGGCGGCCAGGTCACGTACGAGGAAGGCCCGCGCGGTCGATCCGGTGCCGAGCCGCCGCTCGACCTCCCAGCGCCCCGCGAGCACATCACCCGCGACACACTCCAGGGGATCGCTCTCCGGCTCGGGCTCTGGAGCAGGGCCGGGCTCGTCACCGTCACCCCCACCGCCATCCGCATTCGTCCCAGTGGACGCCACGGCCGCGAACGACGACTCGACGAACTCCAGCATCTCCATGAAGTCGTCGAGCGCGGCAAGCCGACGGACCGGATCGAATGCTGTCGCCGCCTCCACCAGGTCGTCAATGTCCGGGTCCAGGCCGTCGACCAGCGCACTGGGCCGCAGCGTCTCCCCGCTTTCCAGCCGGCGCAGCACCTCTGCCTGGCTCGCCCCCGGGGCCTTCCCGTGACCAGTAGATAGGTGAGTACACCCAGGCCATAAACGTCCAGGCGCACTGGATCAGCCTTCGCTGCCGTCAGCTCCGGCGCGAGGTAGGGGTCCGCCTGGTCGGCGATGTGCAGCGCGGACAGCGAGGTCGGCGACATCATCTGCGACAGACGACGCCCGCCACCCGAAGCACTGCCACGGGAAGCACCGGCCCCGGGCCCGCCGGCCGCGATCTGCCAGTCCGCAATCTCCAGGCGGGGCCTGGCCCACTGCTCGGCCTCGGTGAGCTCATGCCCGCGCGCCCCACGGTTGCGCGGAATGACGTGCACGCAGTGGGCGGACAGGGCACGGTGGTAGATACGGCGCGAATGCGCGGAGCGGATCGTCTCCGCGAGCTGCCGAACCAGGGCCAGACGGGCCTGGAGATCGAGCTCCTGGCCGTGGCTGACGAGATAGTCGTCCAGGCGCATCGTGTGCGGGTGGTAGTCGAAGAGGATCGCTGGGCCCGCCGGGTGCCCGGACGGCAGGTAGTTCTTCACCGACACCGCGCCGGGGTGCCGGAACCGGTTCAGCACCGCAGCTTCACGCGCGGCGGCCTTCTCCACCGAGGCACGCTCGGCGTTCGAGGCGCCGCGCTCGCTGAGGAACACCCTCACCCGGGCGATGTCGTGGAGCTGGGTGTGCTCACCCCTGTAGTCGGCCCAGGTCCGGCCGGAGTCGAAGGAGGTGGAGTCGAGCAGGTACCCCCCGACCTCCTCCTGCCGCCGGATCGGCGCGATCCCCAGGCTCTGCAGTCCTTGCGCGACCTTCCGGGAAATCTCGGCGGTGACCGCGTAACGGGCGTCACCGGGCGGCGTGGCCAGCATCTCGGCCAACTGCCTGACCGTGAACACGCCGTTCAGGTCTGCGGCGGGCAGGTTCAGACGGAGCCTGTCGTCGGTGAAGCAGACCGCTTCACCGACCCAGATGCGCGGGCGCGCACCGACGGTCGACTGGACGAGACCGGCCAGCTCCTTGGCCTTCTGGTTGGACAGGTGCAGCGGATTGGAGTGACGTCGGTTCGTACCGCCCGGGGTGGTCTGGATCCAGTCGCGACCACCGCCCGCGACCGAGCCGTGCCAGTCCTTCAACTCGATCAGGAAGACGCCGGCAGGGGCGACCATGAAGAGGTCCACCTCGCGGACATGGCCGCTGTTCGCGGTGAAGGTGAAGTTCGACCAGGCACGCCAGGGCTCCCCGTCCTGATCCCGGAGGGCCCGCCGGATCGCCTCCAGGCCGCGCCGCTCATGCTCGAACTGCGACTCGGTGACGGTTGTCCACCGCTCGTCTTTCACACCACTCCCCGTCCTGCCCCCTGCGTCCCCGCGATTCTAGGCCGCATCACAGACGAACAGCGTTCACGTTGGAACTTGGGTGGACGGTTGGCGGACTGTTCCGCGTCGCCGAACACGTCCGCCCGGTGCTCGCGGAACGTCGCCGGCTCACGGCCGAGGTCACCCGGCCCGAGCAGCAGGCAGAGGAACGCCGCCGGCCGACGCTCGCCCGAGCTGGCCGCCAAGCCGAGCGCCAGGCCCACCGCGAACAGCTCCAGCAACACGGCGGACAGCCCACCCGCACCGCCAGGCCCGTGCCAAACCGACGCATCGAGCCCGTCGATCAGCGCAATGTCCAAACCCGGTCCAGCGCCCGGTCGAGCAGCGGCAGCCGCTCCAACCGCGCCCGCAGCAAGTCCAGCAGGACCAGCAGGGACCGCGCCTCCGCTAAGCCGGAGCGTCCCGACCGTTCAGAGGGACTTCCTCCCCAAGGAGCCGTGCCCACTGCTTCGAGCAGGCCGGTAGTGCTGCCGCTTGCTCGCACAGAGCGCGGAGCGCGGCGTTGCTGCGGACCTGACCGAGAGGGCTCAGATCGTGTGCGAGACCGCGCGCCGCGTTGATCTGGTGGGTCAGGACGCCAGCTTGTCGCTGGAGAGCCGAGGCATCGAACTTCTCCTCTGCGTACGCCGGCTCCCGGTGCACAACGGGTGCACATGAGGACGAGGACGGACGAGAATCGCCTAAAGCCCTTGAGAGACGGTTTCGTAGTTCAGGGGCTTTGCAGTGCTAGTTTTCCGCGGGGGGTCAACAACCCCGATTTAGAGATCGTAGTACAGCTCGAACCCGTTGTGCCCAATTGCTTCAGTCGTCTGTGGAAGGGGTGGGCGCCCTCAGCTCGCAAAGGGCGCTGTCGGGCTTCGTCGTCAGCGGGTGGCCGTGAGGGTGTCGAGGAGGCGGGTGAGAGAGGTGCCGAGGCCCCAGCGGGCGGAGAGCTCTTCCAGCGCCATGGGGTCGAGGGGTTCGCAGGGAATGACGGGGTCGAACTCCGAGAGGGGGGCGTCGGTGGCGACGCGGACGATGGTGGGGGCGACGTCGAGGTAGGCGGCGCCTTCGAGGATGTTCTTGCGGCGGGCCGGGGTGAGCTTGGAGAAGGGGGTCGGCGGCGGCGCGGATGCCGGCCAGGTCGCCGTACTCGCGGATGAGTTGGGTGGCGGTCTTCTCGCCGATCCCCTTGACACCGGGGAGGCCGTCGCTCGGGTCGCCGCGCAGGGCGGCCATGTCGGCGTACTCGGCGCCGGTGACGCCGTACTTCTCGCGCAGGAAGGCCTCGTTGATGACCTCGGCGTTGCCGACGCCCTTGATCGGGTAGATGACCTGGATGCCGCGGGCGTCGTCCACCAGCTGGAAGAGGTCTCTGTCACCTGTCACGATCAGGACCCGCGGGGGTTGGTAATCTGCAGTCTCCCGGTCGCCGGTTATAGACCTACTGCCGACTCTTCCAGGCAGGCGACTCGCCTTGCCCGCGAGGAAGCCGGCGGTGCAGAACGGAAGCGACGTGACCTAGGGGCTGCCATGGCTGTGGTTCCTGCTCGTCAGCCTGCTGCAGGCCGACAGCCCCGTCGCCGCCAGCGCTGGCGGGACAGTTCACATCCTTCCGGGGCCGGAGCCCCTGATCAAGGGTGCCCGTCAGATCGAATCGAGCTCTTACCACCCCTGAAACCTCATCTCGCCTTTTCTGCCAGTCTCCTGACGTCCCGCCAGGCTTCGGAAAGGTGCCGACACAGGTGGCGAGGCCGGTTGCTGCTCGGTGCTGTGGGGCAAGGGGTGGCTTGTCGGTCCGGTGCCTCATAATGGTCGGTTGGGCACGCAATCGCCCGTGTCCCCCGTGGCCGTGCCACAGGTGTCCCACGATCCTGCCCGCCTGGGGTGGACGGCGAAGCGACTACCGGAAACGAGGTCGGGCATGCCCGCTCCCCTGGACCTCCCACCGGGTTGGTCCCACCTGCGGATCGGCCAAATCGCCCAGGTGCAGGCCGGCAGTGGCACTGTCCGTTCCCCCGGTCCCGGCATCGCACTCCATGCCCAGCTGACGTCGGCGAATGTCAGCTGGGCTGGTTTGGATCTGCGGATGCTCGCGGAGACGGGGTTGACGCGTCATCAGGCGACCCGGCACCGGTTGGCGCCAGGTGACATCGTGGTGACCGGGAAGTCGGGGAGTCCCATCTGGTGGGGCGTCCCGCGTTGTGGAGCGGCGAGGTGGAGGACTGCTGCCTGAGCGGCAGTCTCATCCGCGTGCGTCCAGGCCGGGGTGTGCATCCCGGTTACCTTCACCGAGTCCTGTACTACGACGCGCTCCGCGGTGCGTTCGCGGGGCGGTTGAAGGGGACCACGAGCCTCAAGCATCTCGACACTGGAACAGTGCGAGCGTGGAGCGTGCCCGTTCCGCCGCTGCCGGTGCAGCAGCGCACCAGCGCCGTCGTTGAAGGCATGCTGGCGGACATCAACGCAGGTGAGGCGGCACAAGCAGCCGCCCGGAGCGACCTGCGCGTGTTGTGGGACAGCGTCCTTGACGCCGTGGCTGACGGGACTCTCGACAACCGGCCACCGGAAAGGGCTTCGCACTACCGCATCCACGAGGTCGCCTCCGTCATCGGCGGAGTCCAGGCGCCCCGAACAGCAGAGGATGGTGTCCGCCACACCTACCTGCGTGTCGCCAACATCGCGCCCGAAACCATCGACCTCGACAAGGTCAAGCACCTCACCATCCCCAAGGAAAGAGTGTCCTTCCTCCAGCACCACCTTCTGCAGAAGGACGACCTCCTGATCGTACGCCAGAACGGCAGCCCGGACCGTCTGGGCCAGGCCGCCCTCTGGCACGGACAGCTGCCCGACATCCTCATCCAGAACCACCTGGCCCGCATCAGGCCCCACGGCATCGACCCGAGATACCTCGAGCTGGTCTGGAACGCCCCCAGCACCTTGCGTCCGCTCCGTCCGCTTGCTACGTCGACCACGGGTAGCCGGACACTGAGGTTGGACGACATCCGGGCCGTGCGTGTGCGCGTCCCAGGTGCTGCTGCCCAGGCGGAACTGGTTCTGGCTGCCGACCGCTGGAAGGACCATGTGGATGCGGTCGGTGCGCTGCTCGATGACGCGAGCCGGGCAGCTGCCGCGCTTCGTCTGTCCGTTCTCGCCCGGGCGTTCTCGGGTCGCCTCGCCCCGGGCGGGACGGCAGCAGACGGCGACGGGCAGCTCTGCACCATGAGCACGCCGGGTGTTCCCCAGCTCAGGCCAGTGGTCGGCCACGCGCTCGGCGTGTCAGTCGATGCCGGATACGAGCAGCAGGAGTTCGACTTCTGATGGGAGACCGTCCTGTGCCCGAGAACCTGCCCCTGGATGCGGTGGACGCGGCGCCCTCGCTGGCGGACCGCTTGTGGGGTCGCTGGCAGCAGGTCAACGATGGGGACTTCCGTCTCGACAGTGCCCACCTGCAGACCGTGGCGCACCTGTTGTTGTTCCGGCAGGCCCACCGCCGACTCACCAGGAGAGCGGCAGAGGCGACTGCTGCGGGTCCGATCGCGTTGGCTGCGCTAGCTGGGGCATGGACTGATCTCACTACCAGCGCCGACGCCTACGGCACCTATCGGCAGTTGCTGCACGATCTGGGCGCAGCCCCTGAGACGGCGCTGGGTGCCGTGTTCGTCGATGCACACCAGAGTATCGACGACCCGGTCGTGCTGCGGGAGCTCATCGCTGTCCTGGACGAGGGCCTCGCCCAGGACGTTGGCAGCGTGTCAGCCGACGACGAGGGCGAAGTCCTGTCCGACCTCCTGGAACGCGCCCTTCAGCACCTGCGAGGCAGCAACCCCGACTACTACACGCCGCGTGCCCTCGTCGACCTCGTGGTCGCCACGGTGCGACCGGGCCCGGACGACATCATCACCGACCCGGCGTGCAAGGCTGGCAGCTTCCTCACTGCGGCATACCGGTACATCCTTGAGCACAATCCCGGCACCGAACCCCGTCCGCAGGCGGGCGCATCAGCATCAGAGGGAACGAGTCCGCCCTCACCAACCTTGCCGGCGCCAACCTGTTGCTGCACGGCATCACCAAGCATGCCGACTGCCCGGGCGTCACGAATGAGAGCCCCTTCGGCCTCCCAGCGATGCCACGGGCGACGGTCGTGATCGCCAACCCGCCCTTCGGCACGATGAAGGGTGAGGAGAAGTCCGCGGTCGAGTCGCGCGTCGACCTTCCGGTCCGGACGAGCAGCAAAGCACTCAACTACCTCCAGCACATCATGTCGATCCTCGTGCCAGGAGGGCGGGCAGGAGTGATCGTGCCGGACGGCGTGCTGTTCGCTACGGGAGCCGCACGGGACGTACGACGCCTGCTCCTGCAGACCTTTGACGTCCACACCCTGATCCGGCTCCCTGCCGGTGTCTTCCCCACCGCCCGCGGCGTCCGCACCAGCATCCTCTTCTTCGACAGGCATCCCACCGGGCGTAGGGGACCGGGAGGCACGCTGTGGGTCTACGACCTGCGCACGGGGTCCTCACCGACTGGTGGTGAGAGCCACCTGGACGCTGAAGGCTCTGCCGAGATCGTTCGGGCACTTTGCACGGGCGACCGCAGCTCGCGGCAGGAAAGTGCCGACCACCGGTTCAGGCCGTTCACCTACGACGAACTCATGAAGCGTGAGGACACCAACCTCGACCTCGTGTGCCCGCCGTTGGAACCGCCCGTCCCGGACAACCGGTCACCAGGAGTCATTGCTGCCGAGATCACGGAGAAGCTGAAGACTGCTCTGAGTCACTTCGAAGCTGTCACCGAGGCGCTGTGAAACCGGCCGGCCCTGGCACCACCGCCAGGGCCGTGTGACATCCATTCGAGCAAGGGGCGGCTGATCCCTCTGCCATCGATATGCGGTAGCCCTGGGAAGCCTGGGAGCTGAGTCTCAAGTCAAGTGGCGGGATGCGGACCGGGCCATGGTCACGCCGAACCCTTCGGACTGCCGCGCTCCGTAGCGCGCGGCAGTCCTGATGGTGCGCGATGGTAGGGCGATCCATGGGGCGGGGCCGGAATGCCCCAGATGCAAGAGCGGAGTGTCCTTCGTGCAAGAGGGAGATGGCCTTGCGGCGAACTCGTCGGAAGGTTTTCCGCTTCTATGCTTCACGGAACACCTTCGGGTCATATCTTAGGCACGCCGAGATCCGCTAGGAGTTTCCTGGTGGATGGATCGACGGAGTAGATCACGGTGCCGCGTATGGAGCGCGACAGTAGCACTCCATAAGCATTGCGGACCGAGCGCAGAAGATCGGCGTCCTGCTTGATCTGCCGAGCCTTGCTGCGTACGTGCGCGCGGTGGACTTCCCACTTTCCGTTGTCCCAGGAAAGGTCTGGGCCAATGATGACGCCACCCCACTCGTACTCCAGGCCTTGGGCTGTGTGTATGCAGCCAACCTGATTGAAGCCGCCTTCGCCGGTAGCCCAGAACTTTCGCTTCGGCACGCCTGGCGGAACGCGGCCATCCCCAGCGTTCCAAGGGCGGGCCCAGGTCTCGTCTGGCGCCACCTCTGGCACGGTTCCGGATCGGTCGTCCCACTTCCAGCACATTCCGGCGCTGATGCGGGCGCTTGCTCCGGACGCATTCTTCTCCTTGAGGAAGTCCTCCATGGCGGTCGCATTCTCGGCGTAGGAGAGCTTGAACGGCTCTGGGTCGTGGTCGTCTCCAGCATCCCAAGGGATTGGTGCGCCCGCGAGGAACTGTTGGATCCACCTGTCGTAGGTGGCACTGCCAACTGCGCGCAAGACCCGGTCTAGAGTGATGGGGACGACTTCGGCGCCCAGCGACTGGATCTCGGTCCGGAGAACGTCAGGTGACCACACCTCCTTCGGGAAAATCCGTTGATCCCCGTCGATGAAGAAGACGGGCACCTTGGCGCGGTTGACGATTGCCGCCACGGTGGTCTCTCCGGGCCGTTCCTTGCGCGAGCCTTGCATGGGGCGATGGGTGAGTCGATGCGCTTCGTCGCAGACGATGAGATCGAGTTCGTCTGCCGTGACGGAGTCTGCGATCTGGTTGATCGTCGGGAACATGCGACCGTGCCCTCTGGTTGCCCGCTTGAAATTGTCGCGCGATGCGATTCCTCCAGACACAAATCGCGCTTGGTGGCCACCCCGTAGTGCGCGGCCGAGTACATCGAGGGCCACCAGAGATTTCCCGGTTCCAGCGCGGCCGCTGATGACGAAGACGCGTTTCGCACCAGCCGAGGGGCCGCCCCGCACGGCGCCCATGATGTCATTGACAGCGCGCAACTGGTTCTCCAACAGACTGAACTGCGAGTAGCCGTTGATGATGGAGCCCGCATCATCGGTCAGTAGCGCCGTCGAGCGACGTCCCTTGAGGAGAGCCTGGGCGGCCTCGGTGCCGAGACCCGGTGCGAAATTGGCGGCCAGGAACTTTTGGAGATCATCGGGCTGCCGGGCGGTGAAGGTAGGGATCTCCGGATGCGGAGCCACCTGGCTAATCCACTGGGAATCCTCATCCTTGAGGTTGTGGAGGTATGATGCACCGACGATGTTTATATACCGATTGTCGAACATGCTGTGATGCCTCCGCAGCGCGATCAGGTTGTCGTGGACCTGCACTGCAGGATGCTTTTTGTGCTTTCCATAGAACGGTGCGAACACCATTCCCGTAGCGCAGTCCCCGCAGAGGCGATTGGCCTCCGGGTCCTGGCAGGCGCCGCAGAGACCTTTGGGGGTCGCCAGGTTCGGCCGATGGATCGAGCCCCACTGCTTCAGCTCAATGGCTGCGAAGCTGAGGTTTCCGCTGGGATGCCGTCCTGCGATAACGACATCGATCGGATTCATTCCGGGGTCCACGCGGTACTCGACGAAGAGTGACGTCTGTCCGAGTCCGGCGTCGACCAGAAACGTCGCCAACTCGAAGAGGCTCTCCTGCCATGATTCGAGGTCCGAACTCGAGGGTGCTGCCCCTTGGGGGTGGGCACTCCGGTAACTCTCAGTTATCTTCTTGACCGACCGCTCGATGTTTCGCACCAGGGCGTTGGCGGAGCTGTACTCCTCCAGTGCCCCCCAGGGCTTCTTCGTGGTCATCCTTGCTGCGCTCCCGCCTTGCCACAGTCTCGACTTCCCGGTCGCCGGCGAATCTTGGCGACGACCGGCTTCCGAATTATCACTGCGTGGTCGAGGGGCGTCAGACAGCGGCCGGTCTCACCTCCTGGGAAGGCCGGTCGCGCACAGCCTCAGTGAGTGGCCAGGACCTCCAACAGTCTGGTGAGGGAGGTGCCGAGGTTCCAGCGGGTGGCGAGGTGCTCGAGGGCCATGGGGTCGAGGGGTTCGCGGGGGAGGGTGGGGTCGAAGGCGGGGAGGGGGATGTCGGTGGCGACGCGGACGACGGTGGGGGCGACGTCGAGGTAGGGGGCGGCTTCCAGGATGTTCTTGCGGCGGGCTGGGGTGAGCTTGGAGAGGGGGTCGGCGGCGGCGGCGCGGATGCCGGCGAGGTCGCCGTACTCGCGGATGAGTTGGGTGGCGGTCTTCTCGCCGATGCCCTTGACGCCGGGGAGGCCGTCGCTGGGGTCGCCGCGCAGGGCGGCCATGTCGGCGTACTCGGGGCCGGTGACGCCGTACTTGTCGAGGAGGGCGGCCTCGGTGATGACCTCGGCGTTGCCGACGCCCTTGACCGGGTAGATGACCTGGACACCGCGCGCGTCGTCGACGAGCTGGAAGAGGTCTCTGTCGCCTGTGACGATCAGGACGCGCGCGGGTTGGTAATCTGCAGTCTCCCGGTCGCCGGTGACGATCTGCACCGGGCCGGTGGCGCGGGTCGCCAGGGTGCCGATCACGTCGTCGGCCTCGTAGTCGGGCGCGCCCACGCGGGCGATGCCGAGTGCGTCCAGCACCTGTTCGATCACCGGGACCTGGGGGCCAGCGTGTCCGGGACCTCCTCCGCGCCGTCCTGGGCGGCCTCGGCGACCCGGTGGGTCTTGTAGGTCGGGATCAGGTCGACCCGCCACTGCGGGCGCCAGTCGGCGTCCATGCAGGCGACCAGCTGGTCCGGGCCGTGGTCGTGGACCAGGCGGGAGATGAAGTCGAGCAGGCCGCGCACCGCGTTCACCGGCTCGCCCTGCGGGGAGCGGAGCGAATCCGGGACGCCGAAGTAGGCGCGGAAGTAGAGGCTCGCGGTGTCCAGCAGCATCAGCCGGGGCGCGGTCGGGACACTCGGTGCGGTCGGTGCGGTCACCCCCCGATCATGCCGCATCCCCCCGACAGCCCGGGGCTGATCCGCCGTCAGTGCGGGTGCGGGCCCGCCCGGTGCACCGGGCCGTGCGCGTCCGCGCAGTGCTCGCGGGCCTCCTCCTCGGCGGCCGCGGCCGCGCTGTTCGGGGCGATCTGGAGCAGCCCGTCCCGGTCGTCCTCGCCGAGGTGGTCGACCTGGAGGGTGGCGTGGGTGATCCGGTACTCCTCGCGCAGCCGGCGCTGGAGTCCGCGCCGCACCGCGTGGCAGTCGCCGCCCGGGGCGACCAGGATGTGCGCCGACAGCGCGGGCTGGTTGGAGGTGATCTCCCAGATGTGCAGGTCGTGGACCTCCTCCACCTGCGGCGCGGCCACCAGCCGGTCCGCCACCTCGTCCGGGTCGATCCCGGCCGGCGCGGCCTCCAGGAAGATCCGCGCCGAGTCCCGCACCAGCCCGGTCCCGGCCCGCAGCATCAGCGCCACCACCACCAGCGAGGCGATCGCGTCCGCCCGGACGAACCTGGTGAACAGCACCACCGCGCCCGCCACCGCCGTCGCGACGAACGCGTACAGGTCGGTCAGCACGTGCTGGAAGGCGCCCTCCACGTTCAGCGAGGACCGGTTCGCCTTCGACAGGCACCAGGTCGCCGCGACGTTCACCACCACGCCCACCAGCGCCGTCACCAGCACCAGCGACCCCTGCACCTCCGGCGGCGAGACCAGCCGGGTCACCGCCTCGTAGCCCAGCCAGGCCGACAGCACCAGCAGCGTCACCCCGTTCGCCTGCGCGGAGAGGATCTCGGCCCGCTTCAACCCGTACGTGTAACCGCCGCGCGCCGGACGCGCCGCCAGCCGCATCGCCACCAGGGCCAGCCCGATCGAGGCGGCGTCGGTCAGCATGTGCGCCGCGTCCGAGATCAGCGCCAGCGAACGGGCGGCGAAGCCCACCACCACCTCGCCCGCCATGAACGCCACCAGCAGGACCAGCGCGCTCCACAGCCACCTGCGGTCCGCGTCCGCCGCCACGGCGTGGCCGTGCCCGGCGTGCGATCCGTGCCCGTGGTCGTGCTGGTGGTCACTGCCGTGGTCGTGCTCGTGCTCGGCCATCGGGGTCCCTCCGCTCTGGTGTCCGCACCGGAAGTGAACCCCAGATCGGAGGAAGATCCAAAGGCTGCACTGGTGACCGTTGTCGTTCTCCGGTACGCCACCCGGGCCGGGTAAGGTGCGCGGCGCATCCGCGCAGCTCGCGCGGTGGTCGGACGCTCGGACGCTCGGACGGCCGGGCAGGCGGGGGAGTGGACGTGGTGGCGGGGGACGCGGTGGAACGGGTGCCGCTCACGGTGATCGCCCGCGAGTGGGGCCGGATCGGTGTCCTGGGCTTCGGCGGCCCGCCCGCGCACATCCTGCTGCTGCGCCGGCTCTGCGTGGAGCGGCGCGGCTGGATCGCCGCGAGCGAGTTCGAGGACGGCATCGCCGCCACCAACCTGCTGCCCGGCCCAGCCTCCACCCAGCTGGCGATCCTCACGGCCTGGCGGCTGCGCGGCACCGCCGGGGCGCTGGTCGGCGGCGCGGCGTTCATCCTGCCCGGGCTGGCGCTGATCCTGCTGCTGTCCGGGCTGTTCCTGGCGGGCGACCCGCCGCGCTGGGTGCTCGGCGCTGCCGCGGGCGCGGGCGGGGCGGTCGCCGCCGTCGCCGTGCAGGCCGCCACCACCCTCGTCCCGGCCAGCCTGGCGCGCTCCGGCCCCGGCCCGGCCCGGGTCCGCTGGACCGTCTACCTGCTGCTCGGCACCGCCGCCGCGATCCTCACCGGGCCGTGGCTGGTGCTGGTCCTGCTGGCCACCGGCGCCGCCGAGATCGCCTTCCGTCGACGCGAGCACCGGCGCGAGCGCGGGCGCGAGCGCGGGCGCGAGTGCGGACGCGGGTGCGGACGCGGGTGCACAGGTGCGGAGGGAACCAGCCCAACGGGGGACGCCGCACTGGGCCGACCGGACGCGGACCCGCCGCGCGCGCCCGGGAGCCCGCAGCGGTCCCCGCGCGCCGCGCTGCCGCTGCTGGTGCCCGGCCTCGCCGCGACCGGCGGCCCGGGCGCGCTGGCCTGGGTCGCGCTCAAGGTCGGGGCGCTGTCCTACGGCGGCGGCTTCGTGATCATCCCGCTGATGCAGCAGGACGCCGTCGAGCGCTACCACTGGATGACCGACGGCCAGTTCCTGAACGCCGTCGCGCTCGGCCAGCTCACCCCCGGCCCGGTGGTGCAGACCGTCTCGGTGGTCGGCTATGCCGCCGCGGGCGTCCCGGGCGGGCTGCTCGCCGCGGCGGTGGCCTTCGCGCCGTCCTTCCTGTTCGTGCTGTTCGGTGCGGCGCACTTCGACCGGCTGCGCGCCGACACCGCCGTCCAGGACTTCCTCACCGGCGCCGGCCCCGCCGTCATCGGCGCGATCGCCGGCTCCGCCCTCCCGCTCGCCCTGGCCCTCGGCCGCCCCTGGCAGTACGCGGTGCTGGTCCTCGCCGCGCTCTGGCTGCTGGTGCTGCGCCGGGGCGTGGTGCCCTGCCTGCTCGGCGCGGCCGGCCTCGGCGTGCTCGCCGCCGTGACCGGGGCCGCGCTGCCCTGAGCTCGGGCGGGCCCCCGGACCCGGGGCGGGCGTCTCAGCGGCTGGGGGAGGCAGCGGTCCCCGGGACGACCGGTCCGACCGGGACGACGACCGGCACGGCCGGGACGACGACCGGTTCGGCCGGGGCGGTGAACGGGGCCAGCCGGGTCGCGTGCACCAGGGCGCGGGCCACCCGCAGGTCCTCGCCCTGTTCGGGGTGCCACTGGACGCCGACCGTGAAGCCCGCGCCCTCGACCGCCTCGACGGTGCCGTCCTCGGCGTACGCGCTGACGGTCAGGCCCTCGCCGAGCCGGGCCACCGCCTGGTGGTGGAAGGTCGGGACGGAGAGCGACTCCTCCGGCAGCAGGTCCGCGAGCAGCGTGCCGGGGACCGGCCGGACCGGGTGCCGCCCGTACTCGCCGGGCGCGCCGACGTGACTCAGCTCCTCGCCGACCACGTCCGGCAGGTGCTGGATCAGCGAGCCGCCGCACACCACGTTCAGCAGCTGCATGCCCCGGCAGATGCCCAGTAGCGGGGTGCCGGCGGCGAGCGCAGCGCGGATCAGCGCGGCCTCCCACAGGTCGCGCTCGGGGGCGCAGGCCACCGTCATCGGGTGGGGGCGTTCGCCGTACAGGGCCGGGTCGACGTCCTCGCCGCCCGCGATCACCAGGCCGTCCAGCCGGGAGACCACGGCCGCGGCGTGCTCCGGGGCGTCCGGCGGCAGCATCAGGGCGATCCCGCCGGCCTCGCGCACCAGCTCGGGGTAGCGCGCGGGGAGCAGCGCGGAGCGGATGGTCTCCCACCGCCCCCAGGCGGCGTCGGTGAGGAAGGTGCTGATGCCGATCACGGGGCGAGAAGTCATGGCGCGCATTCTGCCGCCCGTGCGCGCCCCCCGCCGGGCGACCCACCACCCGCACGCGCCCCTTCAGGCGCGTGGAGCACAGCTCACGCCCCCGGCGGCCGCCCCGGCCCTCCGCCGCCGCGGCCGGAACCACTCCGGGGAGCCCCAAAGAGGCGCGAGCGGACGATTCTCACCGGAATCTCATCGCCGGACACCCGTTTGCGGCCCCGCGCTGATTTCCCGCTTATCCGCAGCCGCCTAGGGTCTCTACCGTGAGCGAGCAGCAGATTCCGGCCGGGTGGTACCCGGACCCCGTCGACACCGACAGCGACCCCCGCCCCCAGCGCTGGTGGGACGGCAAGGGTTGGACCGCCGAGACCCGCCCGGCCCCCGCCGACACCGCGCCCGCCCCGGGCCCGGACGCCGGCACCGGCGCGGTCGGCCCCGAGGACACCGCCGTCCTGGAGGGCACCGTGCTGGACGCCTCCGGGCAGGCCGTGCACTACCCCCCGCTGCCCCCGTACGCCGGGCAGTTCGCGGCGGCCGCCCCGCCGCCCCGCCGCAAGCCGTCCAAGCCGGTCCTGGTGGCCGCCTCGGTCGCCGCCGTGCTCGGCCTCGCGATCGGCTCCGGCGTCACCTACCTGGCGATGGACGGCCACCGGGACGGCACCAAGTCCACGGCCGCCTCCAGCTCGGACGGGCACCGCTACGGCGGGAACGGCGGCAACGGTGGCACCGGCGGGAACAGCAACGGGAACGGCAACGGGAAGGCCAACCCCAGCGACCCGTTCGGTTTCGGCTTCGGCGGCGGCAACGGCCAGGGCGGCAACGGGAACGGCGGCACCGGCGGCACCGGTGGAAACGGCCAGGGCAATGGTCAGGGCAACGGCCAGGGCAATGGCAACGGGAGCGGGGCGAACGCCAAGGCCGCCATCGACATGGTCAACGGGATCTCGCTGCCCATCCCGAGCGGCTGGACCGGCGGCACCAGCACGGAGGGCTACGCCGGCATCTCCACCGGCAGCTACACCTGCGTCGACGGCTCGGACAACTGCTCGCTGGGCGGGGTGTCCACCGGCAAGATCAGCGGCACCGACGCCAAGCAGGCCGCGCAGCAGGACATCGCCGCCGCCGCGAAGGAGGCCTACGGCGACCTGAACGGCCACAAGGAGCTGAAGAACGAGGCGGTCACGGTGGCCGGCCGCTCCGGCTACCTGGTGCGCTGGCAGGTCGACGCGGCGAAGGGCAACCCGGGCTACGTGGAGACGGTGGTCTTCCCGACCGCCGACGGCAAGGCGCTGACCGCCGTCCACTTCGGCTTCGACATCGCCGACAAGGCGCCCGGCCTGGACCAGATGGACAGCATCCTGCAGGGCATCACCAAGGTCGACCCCGGCTCCCTCCAGGGCGGCGGTGGCGGCACCACCACCTGACCGCCGCACCCTCCGCCGGCCGCGGCCCGGCGTGCCGCTCCCTCCCGTCCGGGGGAACGGCGCGCCGGGCCGCGGCCGTACCGCTGCCGCACCGTGGGGCGGATCAAATCCCTTCGTGCAGCAGGGTGTTGAGCCGGGCGGCCTGCCGTATCAGGTGGTCCCGCTCGGCCTGCGTGCCGGCCGCGCGGGCGGCCCGGGCGTACAGCTCGGCGGCGGTCGGCAGGTCGCCGGCCCGTTCGTGCAGGTACGCGCGGGCGGCGGTGTGCCGGGGCAGCGCGTCGTCCAGCGCGGCGAGCGCGGCCAGGCCCGCGCGGGGGCCGTCCGCCTCGCCGACCGCGACGGCCCGGTTCAGCCGCACCACGGGGCTGTCCGTCAGCGCGGCCAGCTCGTCGTACCACTCGACGATCTGCACCCAGTCCGTCTCGGCGGCGGTCGGCGCGTCCGCGTGCAGGGCGGCGATCGCCGCCTGAGCCTGGAACTCGCCGAGCCGGTCGCGGGCTAGCGCCGCCTGGAGGACCGCGACGCCCTCGGCGATCGCGGCGGTGTCCCAGCGGGTGCGGTCCTGCTCGGCCAGCGGCACCAGGCTGCCGTCCGGCGCGGTCCGCCCGGCCCGGCGGGCGTGGTGCAGCAGCATCAGCGCCAGCAGGCCGGACACCTCCGGGTGGTCGATCCGGGCCGCCAGCTGCCTGGTCAGCCGGATCGCCTCCGCGGCGAGGTCGACGTCCCCCGAGTAGCCCTCGTTGAAGACCAGGTAGAGCACCCGCAGCACCGTCGCCACGTCCCCCGGCCGGTCCAGCCGCACGCCCGAGACGGTGCGCTTGGCCCGGGAGATCCGCTGCGCCATGGTGGCCTCCGGCACCAGGTACGCCGCGGCGATCTGCCGGGTGGTGAGCCCGCCGACCGCGCGCAGCGTCAGCGCCACCGCCGAGGACGCGCTCAGCGACGGGTGCGCGCACAGGAAGTACAGCCGCAGCGAGTCGTCGGTGTCCGGCACCGGGCCGGGCCCGGGCTGCTCGTCCACCAGGTCCTCGCGGCGGCGGCGCGCGGTGTCGGCCCGGGCCGCGTCCAGGAAGCGCCGCCACGCGACGGTGACCAGCCAGCCCTTCGGGTCCCGCGGGGGCTCGTCCGGCCAGCGCCGGACGGCCTCCACCAGGGACTCCTGGACGGCGTCCTCGGCCGCCGCGAAGTCCGCCCCGCGACGGACCAGCACGGCCAGCACCTCGGGGTGAGGACGCGCAGCAGCGCCTCGTCCATCGGCGGGGCCGGCCGGTCCCACTGGTTCGGCCGGTCCGGCCGGTTCGGCGGCCAGGACACCGGGGTCACTCCGTGACGGTCGGCGGCTCGGACATGAACGGGCGCAGCTCCAGCCACTCGTGGATGGGCTCGCCGCCCGCGCCCGGCGCCGCCGACAGCTCCGCGGCCAGCTCCAGCGCCCGCTCGTAGCTGTCCACGTCGATCACCATCCACCCGGCGATCAGGTCCTTGGTCTCGGCGAACGGCCCGTCGGTGACCGGCGGCCGGCCCTCGCCGCCGTACTGCACCCACGTCCCCTCGGGCGCGAGCGCCTGGGCGTCCACGAACTCGCCGCTCTGCTCCAGCTTCGCCGCGAAGTCGCGCATGTACTGGATGTGGGCGGTGACCTCCTCGGGCGTCCACCGGTCCATCGGGACGAAGCCCTCGGGGGCCGGCGCGCCGCGGTAGTGCTTCAGCATCAGGTACTTGGCCATCGGTCTCACTCCTAGGTACTGGTGCGGCCCATTGTGGCCGCCTTCACCCCTGGGACGGAGCCGCCGACGGGTTCTCGACACGACCGGCGGAAAAACCTCCGGAAGTTTCTCCGGACGGTCCTCGGGGCGGTCCCCGTCGGCCCGGAGCAGCGGGAACGGGTGTTTGACCTCGACCGCGCTTGAAGTCCCACCGCCTCCGTGCGACCCGTACGACCCGTGCGGAGCGCCGGCTGCGCACCCGGACCCGGAAGGGAGCGTCCGTGACGACCCGCCGGAGCTCCGAGGCCAAACTCGCCGCCGGAGGTCAGAGGAAGGTGTGGCCCTCGCCCCGGTAGGTCGGCACGGTGTCGGTGATCGTGTCGCCCTCGATCAGGTGCAACTGCGGGAAGCGCTCGCACAGTTCGCCCGCCTTCGCGTGCCGGAACCAGACCCGGTCGCCGATCAGCAGGTCGTCCGCGGCCGAGCCCAGCAGCGGTGTCTGCACCTCGCCCGCGCCCTCCTGCGGGTCGTAGCGCAGACCGGCCGGCAGGTACGGGACGGGGGAGCGGTCCGCGCCCGCCGGGCCGGACGCCGGATAGCCGCCGCCCAGCACCGTCACCACGCCCACCCCGGGGCGCCGCACCACCGGCTGCGCGAACAGCGCCGCCGGGCGCCCGTGGAAGGCGCGGTAGTTGTCGAACAGCCGGGGCACGAACAGGCCCGAACCGGCCGCCACCTCGGTCACCGCGCGCTCCGCGACCGTCGACTCCACGCTGCCCGTGCCGCCGCCGTTCACGAACTCCAACTCGGCGACCTCGCGCACCCGTCGGACCACCTCGGCGCGCCGCACCGCCAGTTCCGACCGGGCCTTCGCCTGCATCAGCCGCACCGCCGCCGACCGCAGCGGACGCCCCGGCACCGCGTCCCCGACGCCCGCCACGTGGCCCTCGTACGCCATCAGCCCGACCACCTCGAACCCCGGCGGCGGCCCACCAGTTCGGCGAACCGGCCGAGCTGCTCGGGCGTCCGCAGCGGCGAGCGCCGCGCGCCCACCCGGAGCCGGCCGCCCAGCAGTTGCAGCGAGGTGTCCAGCTCCAGGCAGACCCGCACCGTCGCCGAGCCCTCCCGGGCCGCGTCGATCAGGTCCAACTGCGCCTCGTCGTCCACCACCACGCTGACCTGCCGCGCCAGCTCCGGGTCCGCGGTCAGCCGTCCGAACCCGGCCCGGTCCGCCGACGGGTACGCCAGCAGCACGTCGGTGAACCCGGACTCCACCAGCCACAGCGTCTCCGCCAGGGTGAAGCTCATCACCCCCGCGAAGCCGTCCGTCCCGAGCACCCGCTCCAGCAGCGCCCGGCACCGCACCGACTTCGACGCCACCCGGATCGGCTTCCCGCCCGCCCGCCGCACCAGGTCCGCGGCGTTCGCGTCGAACGCCGCCAGGTCGACGATGGCCAGCGGCGCGTCCAGGTGCGCCGTCGCCCGGTCGTAGCGGGCCCGGTCGGAGACGGTGCCGCTGGTCGCGGCGGTTTCAACGAGTGCCATGGGCGCAGACTGCCACATCCCCCTACTGGGCGGTAGATCCACCGGGCCCCCAATCCCCGGTGTCGCGTCCGCCCGGCCCCCGCCCGGCCGTTGCCGTCAGCGCCGTTGCCGTTGCCGCCACCGCCACCGCCGGAGCCGCCGCAGTCACCGAGGTCACCGCCCAGCGCGCCGCCGCCTCCACCGCCGCCACGCCCTCCGCCTTCTCCCGCCAGCCGTCGGAGAGCACCGCCACCAGCGTCCCGGCCCCCACCGCGCCGGTGCTGTTGACCACCCACCGCCCGGTGGCGCTGCGCGGCAGCCAACCGTTCTTCAACCGGACTCCGCCCCCGCCCCCGTCCCCGACCGTCGCCGAGACGCCCCACGCCTGCTCGGCCACCACCCGCCCCATCAGCGCGGCCAGCCACTCCCGCCCGGGCAGCGCCCCCGCCGCCGCCCCCGGACCCGCCGCCACCGGCGCTCCGAAGACCTGCCGCAGCAGCCGCACCCGGTCACCGGCGCTCGTCCGGGTCAGCCCCCAGTACCCGTCCCGCCCGGCGACAGTCTCCACCAGGCCGAGCGCCCGGTACGCCGCGTCCAGCCCGTCGGCCCCGCCCACCAGCAGGTACAGCTCGCTCGCCGCCGCGTTGTCGCTGCGGACGATCGACAGCTCTGCCAATTCCCGCTGTCCGTCGGTCAGTCGGCCCTCCCCGCCGTGCCGCAGCAGCAGCGCGGCGACCAGGTCGACCTTCACCGTGCTCGCCGTCACGAACAGCCCGCCGCCGCGCACCGCCGCCGCGCCCGTCCCGGGCACCACGGCCGCCACCGCCAACCGCCCACGCCGCTCCACCGGCCACCTCCTCCGCCCGCACCGCCTGCACCAGCCAGGACTGCCCGTCCGTCCGCACCGCCGTCGGACCCGTCTCCGCGATCCGCCCCGAGGTAAACGTGGCATACCCTCACGGGGTGGAGCGCAAGAACATCCCCAACCCCGGGTTCGCCGAGGACGACGGCACCGCCGATCCCGCCCTCGCCGCGGCCCTCGCCGCCTGGCAGCAGGACCCGGCCACCGAGCCCGACCTGCTCGCCGCCCTCACACCGAGCCGGTTGATGGTGCCCATCGTGGCACTGCTCGGCGAGGTCGAGGTGGGTGCTGACGGACACCGGCACGAGAAGACCAGCGACATGGCCGTCCCCGTCGTGGAGGCCCCCGACGGCCGCCGCGCCCTGCCCGCCTTCACCTCGCTGGCCACCATGGCCGCCTGGCGCCCGGACGCCCGCCCGGCCCCGACGGTCGCCCCGCAGGCCGCGATGGTGGCCTTCGCCGAGCGCGCCGACACCCTGCTGATCGACCCGGCCGGCCCGGTCGCCTACCAGCTGTCCGGTGCCCGCCTGCGCGCCGTCGCGGAGAACCGCCGCTACCTCCCGCCGCACCGCGACCCCGAGGTGCAGCAGGCCCTGCGCACCCTGCTCGCGGCCGAACCCGCCGTCACCGCCGCCCACCTCGCCTCGGCCGCCGACGCCGACGCGACCCTGGCCCTGGTCCTGGCCGACCCGGCCGCCGACCCCGCCGCCGTCCAGGCCCTCGCCGCCCGCCTCGGCCCGGCGCTGGCCGCCGACCCGGCCCTCCGCCTCCGCCTCGACCGGGGCCTCCAACTCGCCTTCCTGGCCCGCAGTCCCGACCGGTCGCCGTTCTACGTTGCGAACACGAACGAGTGAAGTCGCACAACCTTGGTTCGTGTTCGGAGTGGTGCGTTCGGGGGCATGTCGCCCCTCGGTACGTTGAGGTCTCCCGGTCCCGCTGACGCCTCGTCAGCGGGCCCCGCACCGAAGGAGACCCCGTGTTCTCTAGGACCAAGCGGACCGCCTTCTCGGCGGCCCTCGCGTTCGCCGCAGCCACCGCCCTCACCGTCGTCGTACCGAGCGGCGAGGCATACGCCATCAACCACATCGAGTGCAAGGGCGGCGAGAACTACCTCAAGATCTGGTCCCACCTCGACGGCAAGCAGAGCGTCGACTGCTACGCCAACGCCGGCCGCACGGACTTCGGCAACTGGTGGGTCGACCGGATCTCCACGGGCAACAACGACCTCATCTACTACGACGCCAACGGCGACTCGGTGAAGATCACGCGCTGGCACGACATCACCTTCCCCAACCACCCGCCCCGGGTGAAGTCCATCCAGATCCTCTGACCCCGCCCCTCCTGTCCTGCCCCGCCCCGCCGCCGATCGTGGCGGCGGGGCGGGACGGCGTCCGGGGGCGTCAGCCGGTGATCGGGCGGACGTCCAGGCGGACGTGGTCGACCGCCCAGTACCAGTTGTTGCCCGCGTCGTACATCCGGAACTTCAGGGTGACCGTCCGGGCCCCGGCGGGGACGGCGAACCGGCGGGTGACGAAGGCGTTCTCGGCGTCCTGGCCGGCGTTGTCGTTGCCGGTGGCGTCGCTGCTGTAGAAGAGCAGCCGGGCCTCCTCGCCGGTGTCGAACACCGCCGTCACGGACGCCTTCTGCGGGGCCTCCTGGCGGTAGTGCGAGTCGAAGGCGAGGTACAGCGAGTCGGTGCCGGGCGGGACGGGGACGGCGGGGGAGACCAGGGTGGAGTCGAACCTGCCCTTGGCCGAGGGGGAGCCGGTGTCGTCCCAGTCGTCGGGGTCGGCGACGGCGAGGACGCCCAGGCCGCGGGTGAAGTTGCCGCGGTCCTGCCCGGCGGGGGTGGACCAAGCGCGCTTGGTGTGGAAGGTCCAGCCCTGGAGGCGGGCGGTGCCCTGCGGCATGCCGGGCGCGTTGACCACCGACCAGCCGGCGGGGGCCTGGGCCGTCCAGCCGAGCACGCCGGAGACCGGGACGAGGGCGGGGGCCAGCGACTCGAAGTCCTCGCCGAGCAGGTACCCGGCCATCGACGGGGCGGTGCGCGCCGCCACCTCGCCGTCGGCGACGGCGTACCGGTCGGCGGCCGTGCCGCGCGCGGTGACCAGCAGCCGGGAGGTGGCGGCGGGCGCCGCGGGCACCCGGACCTCCCACTCCGCGTCGGCGCTCGCGCCCGCGGCCAGCGCGGCGGGCGGCGCGGTGACCACGGTCGGGGCCGGCCACCCGGCGGGCAGCAGCGGGGCGAGCTCCAGAGCGGTCAGGTCGGCGGTCGCGGTGAGCCGGGCCTTCAACCGGGCGGGTCGGCCCGGCAGCAGGACCGCCTCGTCGACGGTCGCGGACGCGGAGCCCAGCGCGACGTCGAGCAGCAGCGGGTCGGCCAGGCCCATCGCCGGGTCGGTGGACCCGACGGCCTGGTGCGGCAGCCGTCCGGCGCGCCGGAACCGGTAGCGGGCGTCGTCCCGGGCGGTGACCACGACGTCGTACCAACCCTCCTTGCCCACCGGCAGGTTGACCACCGCGGACTCGCCCGAGCCGAGCCGCACCTCGCGCTGCCCGCCGCCGTACGCCAGGTCGCCGATGGTCATCACCCGGCTCACCGGCGTCCGGTTGGCGACTTCCACGGCCAGCTGCCACCCGCCGCCGCCGTCCTCGGAGACCGAGGTCTCGTACGAGCCCGTCACGTCGCCGCGCAGGTGCCACAGCGCGCCGTTCGGGCCGTGCAGGCGCAGGTCGTAGCCGTCGGGGCCGAGCTGCCAGGTGTCGGAGAGCTTGCCCTTGACGCCCACCGTGTAGTGCCGCGGCGCGCTGCCGGGCTCGGGGTAGGCGGCGATCACGGCGCCCTGCCGGCCGGGGTTGGCCAGGTCGAGGGTGAGCACGCCCTTGCGGACCCGGGCCTTGACCTGGAGGTGGTACGGGACGGGCCGGGCGGTGCGGGTGCCGCGCTGCTGCTGCGGGGCCGCCTGCGGCTTCGGGACGGTCGGGGCGGGCAGCTTGCCGGTGTCGGTGACCTTCTGCCGGTTGCCGGAGGTGTCGGGCAGCTCGGGCCAGGCCGGGTCCTGCCCGGAGAAGTCGAAGACGTCGGTGAGGTCGCCGGTGACGGCCCGCCGCCAGGGCGAGATGTTCGGCTCGGCGACGCCGAAGCGCCGCTCCAGCAGCCGGATCACCGAGGTGTGGTCGTACACCGTGGAGTCGACCACGCCGCCGCGGGTCCACGGCGAGACCACCACCATCGGCACCCGCACGCCCAGGCCCATCGGGTACGGCCCGGACACCAGGGTCTCCCCGGCGGGCAGCGTCGCCGACCAGCCCAGCGAGCCGTCCGCGTTCCGCACCCGGTAGCGGCCGTCCTGCCCGACCACCCGGTGGTACGTCGAGCCGCCCTTGCCGACCCGCACCACCACCTCGCCGTCCACCGGGACGGTCGACGCGCCGCGCCCGGCGGCCAGCGGCGGGACGGGCGGCAGCTGGTGGTCGAAGAAACCGCCGTGCTCGTCGTAGTTGAGGATGAACACGGTCTTCGCCCACACCTCCGGGTTGGCGGCCAGCGCCGCCAGCAGCCGGGCGGTGAGGTGCTCGCCGTTCGGCGGCGCGTAGTTGGCGTGCTCGGACAGCGCGGCGGGCGCGACCAGCCAGGAGACCTGCGGCAGCCGGTCGTCGCGCACGTCGTTCGCGAACGCCTCGACCAGCGCGTCGCCCATCGCGAACGGGTCGCCCTTCTTCGCCGGGTCGCCGACCGCCCGCAGCCCGCGCTCGTACAGCGCCGAGCCCGGCTTCGCCTGGATGAAGCTGGTGAACCAGGCGAGCGCGTTGTCGTCGAAGTTGTCCAGCGCCTGGTAGGTGCGCCAGCTGACCCCGGCCCGCTCCAGCCGCTCCGCGTAGGTGGTCCACTCGAAGCCCGCGGCGGGCTCGGAGTTGTCGGTCACCGGCGTGTCGCGGACGGTGCCGCCGCTGGTGCCGGTCATCAGGTGCTCGCGGTTGGTGTTGGTGTTGCACTGCACCGAGGCGTAGTACGCGTCGCAGGTGGTGAACACCGAGGCCAGCGCGTGGTAGAAGGGCATGTCGGCCGACTCGTAGTAGCCCTGGCCGAGCCAGCCCGAGGAGCGCCGGGTGACCGAGCCGTCGGCCAGGCCGTCGTTCCAGGCGTTCATCGAGTCGACGTAGCCGAAGGCCGGCGCGCCCTGCTGGTAGGCGCTGGTGTGGGCGGCGTTCATCGGGTACGGCAGCAGGTAGCCCTCGGGCCGGGACGGGTCGGGCTGGTGGAACACCGAGCGGCCGTTGACGCCGCGCACCGCGGCGCGGTCCCCGAAGCCGCGCACGCCGGGCAGGGTGCCGAAGTAGTGGTCGAACGCCCGGTTCTCCTGCATCAGGACGACCACGTGCTGGATGTCCTCCAGCCTGCCGGGTCGGGCGGGGGCGGCCAGCGCCTGACGGACGCTCAGCGGCAGCGCGGACAGCACGGCCGCGGCGGCGGCGCCGCCCAGCAGGGTGCGGCGCGACAGCGCGGTGCTCGGGCGCGACAGTTCGGGACTCATCGGGGCTCCTCGTACACGGTGCCGGGCTCCGTTGCTCCCGGCCGTGACCATTGGTAGGCGGCACAGGTGGACTGGACCGGTGCGGCGGGTGACGCGCGGATGACGCCCGAGGCACAACCTGTACAGACATCTTGGCGGCGCTGTCGCGGATAACCGGATGACCGGCCCGCCCTGCCCGATGTAAGCTTCGCTAGCCGATATCAACCCTTACCAAATCTGGAGTGCAGCATGTCCGAGGACGCCACCCTCCCCGAACTCGTCCGGGCCTGGGTCAGCGGCTGGACGGTCTCCCGCGGCGCCGCCGACCCCGCCCCCGAGCCCTGGGGCTGGAGCATCGACGTCGGCCAGGCCCGCCACGTGCGGCGCCACGTGCTGCCCGCCCCCGCCGAGGCGGACGTCCGCAAGCTCGGCGAGGCCGCCGCCCCCTGGACGTGGCTCAAGCTGTTCGCCGAGGAGGAGCGGGTCCTGCCCTGGATCGGCCCCGGCTGGCACCAGGACGCCCCCGGCCACCTGATGACCGTTCACCTGCGCCCCGAGCGGCCCGCCGTCCCGGCCGGCTACCGGATCACCACCTGGAGCCGCGGCGGCACCGTCCGCGCCCTGATCCGCACCGCCGACGGCGCCTTCGCCGCCCGCGGCCAGGTCGGCCTGGCCCCCGCCACCCCGCTCGGCGGCCGGGTCGACGCCCCGCTGCTCGCCGTCGCCGACCAGATCGAGACCGCCCCGAGCACCGCCGCCGCGGCCTCGGCTCGCTCCTGATGCGCACCCTGCAGAACGAGGCGCACGCGGCCGGCGCGCGCACCGCCGTGCTGGTCGGCACCACCGAGGCCGCGCCCTCTACACCAGCCTCGGCTGGACGCCGCGCTCCCCGATGGCCGGCTTCTGGTACGACCCCGCGACGCCCACCGACCGCCCGCACGGCGGCTCCTGACGCAGCGGTGCCCGTCCGGAGGGGTGCGGACTCCGGACGGGCACCGGGCGGGATTCGAGCGAGAGGGAGAGCGCGGGGAGGGGCAAGGGCAGGGAGAACGCGGAGGTTCAGGCGGCGATCAGCAGGCTCCGGCGCGGGGCGATCACCCGGCCGTCCGGCAGCAGCTCGCCGGTGTCGTCGAACAGCAGCACCCCGTTGCAGAGCAGGCTCCAGCCCTGCTCGGGGTGGCGGGCGACCGGAACGGCCGCCTCCCGGTCCGCCGAATCGGCGGGCGGACACTCGGTTCGGTGCTGGCACATCCTTGTACCTCGCTTCGCTGAAAATCTGGGCCGGTTCAGGTGTGAAACGGCGTCAGCCGGGTAGGACGACTGGTCCGCGACCCGACCGACACCAGTGTCCGGCTCCGCGGGCGCTCGCGCAGCCATTTGGTGACATGCGCCACAGAAGAACCCGCGAGATCACCCGAGCGGGTGGGTGACGACCCGATCCATGCACGAACGGGCCATGCCGGACCGATCCGATCGGATCAGTGCGGCATGGCCCGTCCGGGTGGTGCGGGTCCGCTTCCGGGGAGTTGTCAACCGGCCGCCGGGCCCACCGACTCCGGCGGCGCGGTCAACCCGATCGACGCGATCAACGCGATCAACGCAGTCGATGTGACCGGTGCGATCAACCGATCAGTGCGGCCGGCCGGGCCGCGGGCGAGCGCTCCAGCCGGGCCAGCAACTCGGCGGCGGGCAGCGCCTGGTGCGCGGCCACCCCGAGCGGGGCCGGGGCCAGCGGGATCAGCAGGTCCTCCCCGGGCTGGCCGCCGTGCAGCCACAGCGCCGAGGCGTAGTGCTCGGGCAGCGGCAGCAACCGGGGCTCGTACCGCACGGGCGTGCCGTGGGTGAGCTGCCAGGCCTGGCTCAGCGCCCGCACGGTGGAGTCGAGGAACGGGCCGGCGCTCAGGTGGGAGAAGACCGGGCCGTCCGCGCCGTCGACCACCTCGGCGGCGGCCACCACCTCCTCCAGCCCGTCCTCGGTGAACTCCCCGACGGCCAGCGTCCCGCGCTCCGTCCCGCGCTCCGTCCCGCGCTCCGTCCCGCGCTCCGTCCCGCGGTCGGCACCGCCGGCCGTGCAGCCGCCGTGCCCGCACGGCGCGGATGCCGCGTCGTCGGCGGTGCTCGCGCTGAGCAGGAAGCGCCAGCCCGTGCGGTCGGCCCCGGCCAGCCGGGGCGCGGGCCCGTGCAGGGTGTGGACGGGCAGGGCGAGCAGCGGGCGGAGGCGGCCGGAGCCGCGCGGTGCCACGGCGGCGAGGGTGGCGCCGCCGCTTCCGCGGGGGCGAGGGCGGAGAGCGCGGCGCGCAGTGCGCCGGCCGGGGGCTGGGGCAGGTGCAGGGTCATGGCTGAGTCGCCTCTCCGTGCGAGATCGGCGTGCCGTTGCGGCATACCGGCACGGCACCGACATGAGGGAGGTCTGGCCGTGTCCGGTTGTGCGTGGGGCGCCGAGTGGGTGGGCGGGTCGTCGACGAGATCCCTCGACATCGGGGGCGACTCGGACGGCCTGGACCGGGCCTGAGCGGCGTGCGAATTCCATTCGAACAGGTGCGCAGGGTGACCTTCATATCACGTTCAGTTGCCCGGTTCAAGTCGGGGAATCGCTGACGGAACGTCAGGATCACTGTCTCGCGCGGGTGTTCGCATCGTGGGCTATCGATCTTCGACCTGGGCATGATGCTCAGGCACTGTCGACCGAGGGGAGAGAAGGCACCCGTGGGCGAGAAGGTCGTGGCGACCCGGGCGGAGCTGGCCGACCGGCAGCTGTACCGCCGCAAGCTCCAGTCCTGCCTGGACGTGCTGGGGCGGATGCTCAGGGAGGAGCGGTTCGACCGGCCGAAGGCGATGATGGGCCTGGAGATCGAGCTGAACCTGGCCGACGAACGGGGGCTCCCGGTGCTCGGCAACGAGCGGGTGCTGGAGGCGATCTCCTCCGACGACTTCCAGACCGAGCTGGGCCGGTTCAACATCGAGGTCAACGTCGCCCCGCGCCGCCTGGGCGGCCACGTGTTCGAGGACCTGCGCGAGGAGCTCGACACCGGCCTGCGCTACGCCGACCGCCGGGCCGCCGACGCGGGCGCCCGGATCGTGATGGTCGGCATCCTGCCGACCCTCGGCCTCGAACACGCCGGGCTGGACGCGATGAGCCGCAACAACCGCTACAGCCTGCTCAGCGACCAGATCATGGCCGCCCGCGGCGAGGACATCGCGCTCGACATCGACGGGGTGGAGCGCCTGGCCGTCGACTCGGTGTCGATGGTCGCCGAGGCCGCCGCCACCTCGCTACAGCTCCACCTCCAGGTCACCCCCGCCCGGTTCGCCTCGGTGTGGAACGCGGCCCAGGCGATCTGCGGCGCGCAGCTCGCGCTCGGCGCCAACTCCCCGTTCCTGTTCGGCCGCGAGCTGTGGCGCGAGACCCGACCGGTGCTGTTCCAGCAGGCGTGCGACACCCGTTCGGCCGAGCTCAAGGCGCAGGGCGTGCGCCCCATCACCTGGTTCGGGGAGCGCTGGGTCGACTCCGCGCTCGACCTGTTCGCCGAGAACCTGCGGTACTTCCCGGCCCTGCTGCCGATCTGCGACGACGAGGACCCGGTCAAGGTGCTGGCCTCCGGCGGCGTGCCCCGGCTCGGCGAGATGCGGCTGCACAACGGCACCGTCTACCGCTGGAACCGTCCCGTGTACGACGTCTCCGACGGCGTCGCCCACCTGCGGGTGGAGAACCGCTGCCTCCCCGCCGGCCCGACCGTCGTCGACACCCTGGCCAACGCCGCCTTCTACTACGGCCTGGTCCGGGCGCTGGCCGAACAGCCCCGCCCGATCTGGACCAGGCTCCCCTTCGAACGGGCCGACCAGAACTTCCAGAACGGCGCCCGGCACGGCATCGACGCCGTCCAGTGGTGGCCCCGCAGCGGCCGCGGCGCCCGCGGCGGGGTCGAACTCCCGGCCACCGACCTGGTGCTGAACGAACTGCTGCCGCTCGCCCACCAGGGCCTGGACGAGTGGGGCATCGAGCCCCGCGACCGGGACCGCTACCTCGGCATCATCGAGCAGCGCTGCCTGCGCCGCACCAACGGCGCCGCCTGGCAGGCCGCCACCGTCCACCGGCTTCGCGAGCACCACGGCCTCGGCCCGAACGAGGCGATCGCCGCGATGACCCGCCGCTACATCGAGTGCATGCGCACCGGCGAACCGGTGCACACCTGGCCGGTCGCCTGACCCCGGCCGGAGCTCCCGCGGCCGCCCCGGCCCTCGCGGCGATGTTTCACGGGAGCCTCATCTTCCTGTGAAAGGATGATCTGCCCGGGGCGGCAGCACGCCCCGGGCCGATCGTCCGCCCCCGGGAGAACCGTGACCACCGCCTCGGCCGAGCCCGCCACCACGCCCCAGACCCCCTCGCGCCGGCTGCTCGCCGCCGAACTGCTGATCGTCCTCGGCCTCTCCCTCGGCGCCAGCGGCATCAGCTCGCTGATCAGCTTCGTCGGCTCGCTCACCGAACCCGCCGCGCTCGGCAGCCAGGTCGCCACCCTCAACGCCTCCCGCGCCCCCGGCCGCCCCTGGCTCGACCTGGCCTGGCAGCTCTACTACGTCGCCCGCGGCCTGATGCCCGTCGTCCTGGTCGGCTACCTGCTGGTCCGCGAGGGCGCCGCGCTGCGCGTCCTCGGCTTCGACCTGACCCGCAAGCTCTCCGACCTCGGCCGCGGCGCGGTGGTCGCGGCCTGCATCGGCGGTTCCGGCCTGGCCCTCTACCTCGGCGCCCAGGCCGCCGGGTTCAACCTCACCGTCGCCCCCTCCGGCCTGCCCGACGTCTGGTGGCGAATCCCGGTCCTGGTCGCCTCCGCCTGGCAGAACGCCATCCTGGAGGAGGTCGTGGTGGTCGGCTACCTGCTGCGCCGACTGCACCAACTCGGCTGGGGCTGGCCCGCGGCGATCGCCGCCAGCTCGGTGCTGCGCGGTTCCTACCACCTCTACCAGGGCGTCGGCGGCCTGGTCGGCAACATGGTGATGGGCGTGGTCTTCTGCCTGCTCTACCGCCGCTGGCAGCGGGTCGGCCCGCTGGTCGCCGCGCACGCCCTGATCGACACCACCGCCTTCGTCGGCTACGCCCTGCTGGCCGGCCACGTCAGCTGGCTGCCCTGACCGGTCCGTCCCCCGCCGCTACGCTCCATGACCCGATACCTGACGCACCGTCACCGCGCGGCGGTAGGGTGGTTCCGACGAGCACGGCTACGCGGAACGGGGGAGCGGCAGATGGACGGACAATCGAGCCGGCACGGCGATCGGGTGAGCCGGGTGGCGGACGCCCTGCACAAGCTCACCGGCCGCCCGCCGGTGGTCGACCGCACCCGCACCGGCGCCACCCGGCTCTCCGTCGGGGTCGGCGAGCACCCCGACCGCACCCAGACCCTGGCCGTGCTGCGCGTCCTCAGCCTCGGCGACCGCTTCGGCCACAGCGACAACGCCCGCTGGGAGCGGGTCTGGGTCGAGATCGCCGATGACACCCCGGCCACCGACACCCCGGCCGCCGACGCCAAGGCCGCCGACACCCCGGCCGCCGACCGTCCGGAACCGCCCCGGGGCTGAACCGCGCCGACGTTTTCCGGTGCTCCGGCGTCCGGGTGTTCCGGCGTCCGGGCCTCAGCAGGCCCACGGGTTCGGCCAGGCCCGCGAGGGCGGGCGCCGCAGCAGCCGCTCCACGTGCTCGCGCTGCAAGCCCTGCGCCGGGTCGACCGGCAGCAGCAGCCGGTCCGCCCGCAGCACGCTGCGCCGCACCAGCCGAGGCGGGATGCAGTCGTCCACCCAGGCGAACGGGCGGCCCTGCGCGTGCCGCAGGATCGGCGCCCACTTGGCGGCCGAGAACAGCTCCATCAGCGGCACCCGGGGGTCGCCGGGCTGCGGCACGTACCCGCTGAACACCACCACCGGCAGCTCGGGCAGCCCGAGCAGCGGGGCGATGTGCTCGTTGGCCCGCTCCTCCCAGGAGGACGGGTCGCCCTTGCACCTTCAGGATGCAGGCCCGTGCCGCTGACTGGAGAGTGGACCCATGGCTCGCAAGCCCGCCGGACCGGTGCGATACGTCGACCTGCTTCTTAGGAAGTCGCAGGTCGTGAGGGGTACGGCTGTCCAGGAGATCCTGTCGCTGAAGGCCCAGGAGGTACGGGGCCGGGCGTGGGCGAAGCGGAACGGGTATGTGATTCGGCGGATCTTCCGCGAGAACCTTTCGGCCTACAAGAAGGGCGTGAAGCGGCCTGAGTTCGAAGCGGCGGTTCACGCGCTGCTCGAAGGTGACTCGGACTGCCTGTGGGTGTACGACTCCTCGCGGTACTCCCGTCAGGGTGCGGGCGACGTGCTGAAGATCCTGGACGTCCCGGGCAAGCGGCTCGTGTTCGACCTGGACCGGCTGGACACCGACATTCCCGAGGACCGCTCGCGCATCGTCGGCAAGGCGGAGGATGCCCGCGAGTACAGCCGGGTCCTGTCGGAGAAGGTCAGGGGCACGAAGGCCACGCAGCGCGAAGAGGGCAAGTGGCTGACGATGCCCCCGCTCGGGCTAAAGGTCACGAAGAAGCGCAAGCTCAAGCACAGCAAGATGTGGCCGGTAATCGAGCGGATTCACCGGGAGGCCGCGGAGGGCAAGTCGAACAGGAGGATCGCGCTGGGCCTGACCGCCGACGGCTTCCGGGCGACGCGCGGGGGCCCGTTCCGGGCGAACACGGTGGGGAAGATCCTGCGGAACCCGGTCTACCTGGGGTGGCAGGTGACGGTGACCAACGGGCACCACCAGCTCTACCTGAATGCGCGGGGCAAGCCGGTGCGGGTGTTCGCCAAGGGGTGGCGACCATCCCGCAGGAGGTATGGGACAAGCACCGCAAGATCGCGGCGAAGATCGACCGGCGCAAGAACCTGCCGACGGTGGAGGAACAGTCGAAGCCGATCGAACGCTCGCCGGCCTCCGGGCTGATGTATTGCGACGGCGGGGGCCGCGACCCGAAGACGCACCACAACACGACGATCCACGGGGCCTCGTTCCGCTGCGGCCCGCTCAACCTCGGCTTGACGACCTGTCCCGACCCGGTGAGCGGGATGCGGGCCTCGGTGGAACGCGTCCTCGGGGAGGAGTGGCGCAAGAAGGTGACCACCGCCAGCCCGCTGGACCCGGTGATGCTGGCCGTCGCGGAGGGCTGGGTGGCGCTGGCGAACCCGGAGGAGAGCCAGAAGGAGAGCGAGGCGCGGGGCCAGATCAAGTTGGCGGAGGAAGCCGTGTCCAGGCTGGACCGGCTCAACGCGGGCGGCGCGTACTCCGGCCGCGACGGCGAGGAGACGTTCATCAAGCTGCGCCGGGCTGCGACGGAGGACGTGGAGAGTGCGCGGGAGGCGTGGGAGGCGGTGGCCAAGCCGATGGCGGACATCGCGGTCCTGCGCGACCCCGCGCGCTGTCTGGAGCTGTGGGAGTCCGGGGACTCGCACTACCAGGGTCAGCTGCTCCGGCTGGCGATCGACCGGGTGTATTTGAAGAAGGCCCCTTACCTGGGGGCTCGGCTGAAGGCGGACCGGCTGCACATCGTGTGGAAGAAGCCGCGGGGGTGGAAGCCGCCGAAGAAGAAGGAGACGACGGGCGAGGAGGGCGGGACGGCGGAGTCCTGAAACGCAAAACGGGCCCCCGGTCAGCACTGTGCGAGCAGTGCCGGCCGGGGGCCTTGGTGTGTCAGGGGACGAGGGTCTGAAGGATGGCCAGCGCCAGCCTGCGGGTGCGGCCGATGTCGGCCAGGAGGGGTACCGCCTCGGCGGGGACGCGCGGGGCGTTCAGCAGGGCTCGGGCTTCGGCGGTGCTGACGTACTGGGTCAGCAGATACTCGCCGTTTCGCCGGTCGGCTTGGAGCACACTGAGAACCACCTCGGCGATCACCCAGCATTCGGGCTCGCGCATTGTCCTATCAAACCATCCGGAGGCTCACCATCCGGTGCTTTCGATGGCACTGGAGAGGTCCAGCGCCACGTGCTCCGGGAGGGGGACGACCGAGCGGGTGATCTGGCCGGGCGCGCGGTGCTCGGTCTCGATCACGATCACGCGCTCGCCCGCCGGGGTCCGGGCCTCGTAGGCGCGGGCGGCCTGGTGGACGACGGCGTGGACCACGGGCAGGGTCACGCCGCCCCCTTCAGGAGGTAGTTCGCCATGGCGATCCGGGAGGCGACGCCGGAGTCCGGGCCGAGCAGTTCGGAGGCGCGCAGGAACGCGCGCTCGCGCTCGGCGGTGCCGGGCTGCGGCAGCATCACGTCGGCGAACGTCGGCGGCTGCGGGGCGGGGTAGGCCGGCGGGGCGGGCGGGTAGTCGGTGACGATCGGCTGCGGGGCGGTGAGCTGGTCGGCCAGGACCGGCTGCGGGAGGGCGGAGGGCGAGGTGGAGCCTCCGGCCGTGAGGTAGGGCTGTCCGGCCTGGCGCGCTTCCTCGGCCTGGCGGGCGGCCTCCAGTTCACCGAGGCGTCGGGCGGCCTCGGCCTCCTCCTGGCGCACGCGCTCGATCTCCAGCGCGGTGGCGCGGGACTGGGCGGCGGCCTGGACGAGGGTGTTGCCCAGGGATTCGGCGACCTCGGGGTTCAGGTAGATGGAGGCGGCGGTCTGACCACAGTGCACCAGGAGGCCGATGTCGCCCTCGCCGTCCACGTGGGTGCGGGCGTAGTCGCGGGGGCCGTCGTACTTGCAGGGGAAACGGTGCTCGTCCAGGTGGACGGTGTGCTGCTCAGGTGCGGTCGTCATCGGTGCTCTCTCCGGTGGCCGGGGTCAGGTAGTTGGCGATGCGCAGGACGGCGCTGACGCGGGCTTCGAGCGGCTGGTCCTGGTAGCCGCGCTGGTTGGTGGCCATCTGGGTGACGGTCTGCTGGGCGAGGGCCAGCGCCTCGGTGCGGGTCACCGCTTCTCCCAGTGCGAGTCGATGCCGAACAGGGGCGGCGCGGGCTGCCGGTCGTACAGGCCGCCGGCCGCCGTCGGCTTGGGGGCGGAGACGCGTTCGGCCTTGGCCTCGCGCTCCAGGACGCTGGCCTGGCGGGCGAGGTAGGCGGACAGCTCGCGGCACTGGTCGGCGTCGAGCCTGGCGGGGCGGCCGGTCTCGGCCCCGACGGACAGGGCGAGGACGCCGTGCATCCGTTCGTTGCGCACGCCGACGACGGAGCCGTGGCGGACGGTCAGGGTGGCCCTGTGCTCGGTGGTCTCGATCATGGGGTTCTCTCTCTCGGGGCTCAGGTGAACAGGCCCAGGAAGGCCCTGACTTCGCGGGCGGAGTGCCCGGCGTCGTAGCGGACGGTGCCGCCGTCGCTGGTGATCTCCAGGCCGTAGGCGTCGCTGTCGCCGGGGTGGGCGAGGACGCGCAGGCGTGCGCCGTCAGGCAGGTCGTAGGTTCCGACCAGGGTCTTCATCGCGCGTTCCTTCCGTGGGTGTTCGGAGGGATTGGGCCGGGGCGGTTAACAGCCCGGCTCACGCGGCGGCCCGCAGCTTCTTCAGGGCCCTGGACCACGTGGCCTTCACGGTGCCCGGCGTCTTGCCCAGGGCCTCGGCTATGCCGGTCGCGTCGAGCTTCCCGGCGTCGGTGAGCATCGGGGGCTCGCCGTCGAACCCGAAGGCGAGCCGCGCGATGGCGGCCTCCGTCGGGGACATGGCGGCCAGCAGCTCCGCGGCCTTCACCTCGGCGGCGGCGGCGAACCGGGCGGAGGACTCGGCCTCGGCGTCGCGGTCGATGATCGCGCCGCTGGCGTGCTTGCCGCGCTTGGCCCCGGTGACCTTCACGCCCTTGCAGCGCACGGCGTCGCGGGAGATCTCGACGGGGTTGTGTGCCAGGGAGGGCTGGAGGGTGGTGCACCAGCCCTCGGTGGTGGCCGCGCCGACGACCGGCCGGCCGCCCGTGACCTTCAGGTGCAGGCGGGCGGCGCGCGGGGTGGAGCCGAGGGTGGTGTTCTCCACCAGGTGGTCCGGGTTCTGGGAGGGGAGGGCTTCGAGTGCGATCTCGGCGGCGGAGATCGGCAGGGGGCGTACGAACGCGGCGGCCACCAGGTCGGCCCGCTCGGGGGTGAAGCGGCGGCCGGCGTCCGGGTGGTTCACCAGCTCGTCCTTGGCGGCTTCCACGTCGCCGTTGGAGCGTTTGAGGGCGCCCATGAACGCGCCTGCGGCGTCGCGGGGTGCGGCGGGGCGATCTCGCGGGTGGCCGCCGCGCGGCCGTCCATCTTGGCGCGCTGGAACGCGTAGGTGGTGAACTGCGCGGTGTTGGGGGCGGCGATGTCCCAGGAGTGGATCGCGCGCCAGAAGGACAGCCGCATCTCCTGGGCGATGTCCTGGGCGGCCTGGTTGCTGTCGCCCTCCATCTGCTGGGCGCGCTTGCGGGAGACGGACCGGGCGATGCCCTCCAGCTCGCTCAGGATCTCCTCGGTGGCGACGCGGCCCCGGTCGAGCTTGCCCATGCCGGTCAGGGCGGTCAGGGGCTTGGGGGTCTGGGCGAGGGAGATCAGGGCGGGCGTGATGCAGGACGAAGGCATGGTGGTTCCTTGGCATGTACAGAACAGAGAGATGGGCGTGCGGTATCAGCGCGCGGCGGACCGCAGGAGGGCATGGCGAAGCCACCGGCCGGCACTCGGGCCGCGTCAGGGCATGAAGAAGCCCCGGCGGGCGCACGGCCGCGTCGGGGCATGAAAGAGCCCCTGCCGGTTCGGGTCAGCCGAAGGCAGGGGCGGGCGGCGGCCTGGTGTCAGGTCAGGCCGCGGTGACTCCCGGACCGCTTCGGCGGGATGCCGACGGGTCGGAGAGGGTCAGGCAGCGGGAGAACAGAGCCATGCAGCGGGCCAGGCGCATGTGCAGGGCCCGCAGAGCGCGGGCCCGGCTGGACGGTGGCCGCCGGGTCTGACCGGCGTGCAGAAGGGCTAAAGCCCGTAGCGTCTGCCGCGCCTGGTCGCGCCCGACCGCCTCCTCGGCCAGTTCCTTGAGGCTCAGGCCGCTCCCGTCGGTGACGCCCATGGCGCAGCGAACGGCCTCGGCCACGCGGGGGCTGATGGTCCGCGCGACCTCCCGGCGGGCGCGGGCGATACGGCGCAGGTGACGGCGCGCACCGCCGGTGAGGGCCCATCCACCCCGCTGCATTGTTACTCCCAGTTATGGGCCGCGCATCCTCCGGCACGGCGTTGGCGGCTCGGAGCATAGGCAGGTGCCCGATGTGTGCTCAAATTGTGGAGATGTGATGAATAGGGCCTTTCGACCCGAATGTAGCTGTCACCTGGGCATTCATTGGCAAAGAGCAGGTAATGTGATGTATGTCTCACTTGCCATGTTCGCGTAGATATGCTGCTCCGGCGTCGAGTCGAGCGGAGGAGTCCCCGAAGTGCCCCAGGGCGCTGTTCTCCCCCCGGCACAGCAGCCTTCTGACGGCCTGTCCGTGGGGTTTGTCGTGGTCGTGGTCGACCACCAGGCGGTCACCGACCAGGGCCTTCCGGCCGCAGATCGCGCACCGCCACCGCTGACTGCGACCCATTCGTTCGTAGTCGCTCAGTGTGATCCCGTACACCCGGCGCAGTCGGGCGTCGCGCCGCTTGCGGATGACCGCAGGGTCGCGGTTGGCCTTGTTGTTCGCGGCCTTCACGCAGGCCCGGCAGACGTTGGCCCGCCCGCTGGGGGCGCGCTTGCGCTTCCCGAACTGCGCGAGGGGCTTCTCGTCGTCGCACACCTCGCAGAACTGCGTGAACTCGCTCTCCGGGTCACGCCGCATAGGCCCACTCCTCCGGCAGGCCGTAGCCGTCGGCCCAGCTCGGGCCGTAGACCTCCGGGTCGGTGTCCAGCGGGACGCCCAGCAGCGTCATCTTCATGGCCTCGGCGCAGGCGCGGGCGACGTCCGCGGCCTCCTTCTTCGGGGCGGTGCCCACCACCTCGTCGTGCACCCACATGGTGAGGTAGGGCACCAAGCCCTGATCGTCCATCTTGATCAACGCCTGCCCCATGGTGTCGCGGGCGGTGGACTGGCAGGCGTAGGCGACGGACTTGTACAGCTTGTCCCGGTCCAGGTGGAGCCGCCGGCCGGTGACCGTGGTCATCGTGCAGCGCTCCGCCAGGGCGATCCGCTGCATTTTCCGCGCCCACCGCTTGATCCCGGGGAACGCCCGGCCGTACCGCTGGAGGGTGTCCCGCATGACCGCGACCTCCTGACCGGTCTGCTTGGCCAGCGTCGCGGCACCGCCCTGGTAGGCGGTCCCGAGCCCGGCAATCTTGGCCAGGGTGCGCTGGGCCTTCGTGTAGTCCGCGCCGAACATCAGGGTCGCGGCGTACCCGTGGAGGTCGTGGCCTTCGGCGATGGCCCGGGTCATCCTGGACTCGCCCGAGAGGGCGGCCAGCACCCGAAGCTCGACGGCCTGCTGGTCGACGCTGAAGTACGCGTGCCCCGGCTCGGCAACCACGCAGCGGCGCACCTCCCACCCGTGTGAGGGGAGCTGGGCCATCGCGGGGTCGGAGTGCGAGGCTCGGCCGGTCTGCGCCCCCAATGGATTGATCTTGGGGTGGATGCGGTCGAAGTGGTCGCGGTTGTTCAGCATCGCCTCGGCGTAGCTGGTCGACCACTTCCCCGCGCGCTTCGCCCGCAGCACGGCGTCCGCCAGCACGTTGGGCTCGCGCATGCCGAGCCGCTGCCAGTCCTGGTCAAGGTCGGCCATCGGCAGCAGCACGGATTTGGCGACCGACAGCGCGCCGCTGTCGGTCTTCTCCGTGAGGCGTTCGCCCATCCCCGCCAGCGCGCCGGCCACCTGGTCGGGGCTGTTCACCGAGGAGACCCCGAAGCGCTCGGCCACGGCGGAGAACCGTTCCTTCTCCCGGTCGAGCCGTCCGATCAGTCCCTCGGTGTACTCGGGGTCGATCAGCATGCCCTTGCGCTGGAGCTTCGCGCAGACCAGCGCGAGGCGGTGTTCGTACGGCAGCAGCGCCGAGCGCAGGCCCTCGGCCTTGAACCGGTCCAGCAACTTGGGCAGCAGCCGGGCGACGAGCAGGGCGTCGAGACCGGCGTACAGCTCGTAGACGTCGTGCGAGAGGCTGATCCGTGCCCAGCCGTTGTCCTTGGTGAGCCCGAGCCCGTTGAACACCTTCGTCAGGTCGCCCTGCGTGTCGGGCGCGGCCGGGTCGATGTACCACGCGGACAGCGGTTTGAGCGACAGGCCGACGCCGCCCTCGTAGTCGTGGCGGCTGTCGAGCAGGTGGGCGGCCACCCGGGAGTCCTGCGCCCGGGGGTAGAGGTCTTCGAGCGGGATGCCCAGCTCGTTGTCGACCTTCAGCGCGTCGAAGGCGAGGTTGTGAGCCACCATGTTCGGCAGCGTGGCCAGGGCCTCGATCGCAGCCGCCCGGAAGGGACCGCCGAGTTCGACGGGGATGACGTACGCGGTGCGGGTGTCGGCGAACTGCGCCAGGCGTATTCGGTCCGTCCACGCCAGGCCGGTGGTCTCGGTGTCGAAGCCCAGCAGAGTGCCCGCGTTCGCGTGGGCGGTCCACCAGGTGCGGAACTCCCGCAGGTCGTCACCGTTCACGGCGACCTTGATCTCGACTGGCTCTCCGGCCAGCCGGTACGGGTGTACCCGCATGTGCTCTCTTCCTAGTCGTTGCTCATGTCGAAGACTCCCGGCCCGGCGGGCACCAGCTCGGCCGCGAAGCGCACACCGAGTAGCACCCGGCCCCGGGTCATGCGGTGCTGGCGGATGCCGCGCTCGTCCAGCGCGCTGATGAAGCCCCTGCGGGTCCACGCCTTCTCGCCCTGGGCCTCGCACCAGTCGCGGTACGCGGTGTACGCCTCCTGCGAGGGGACGTGGCTCTTGTCGCTGTCGACCTTCATCAGGACGTCCGTCAGGAACTCCGCCAAGGCATCACTGTTCTCCTTGAAGGCGGTGGTCGCGGTCTTGATGCAGTCCGGCTCCTGGAGGCCGCCCGCGTACCACTCGACCGCGCCGGCCACCGCCCAGGCGGCTATGCCCTCGGCCTCCTTGCGCAGCTCGGCGAAAATGCCGTGGTCCCGCTCCTCGGGCTTGAAGTACCGGTCGAACTTGATCAGCTTGACCCGCCTCCACAGGCCCTCGTCCTGGCTGCGGAAGCTGGGCGTGTGGTTGGAGGCCAGCCAGAGCAGGAAAGTGGGCTGGTAGGTGAAGAAGTTCTCTCGCATGAACCGCGCGGTCAGCCGGTCCGAACCGGTGGCGCGCTTCAGCACGGACTCGCTCATCGGCTTCCCGGCCTCGCCCTCGCTGGCCATCACCATCCGGGCCCCGCGCAGCGCGGCCAGGTCGGCGGGGATCGAGCTGCCCCGGTCTTCGAACGTCTCGAAGCGGGTGGTCTCGGACAGCGCGTCGAAGACGTACGACAGGGTGTCCAGGAACACCGACTTGCCGTTCGCGCCGACACCGACCAGCACGGCGAACGCCTGCTCCGCGGTCGACCCGGTGATGCCGTACCCGCACAGGCGGTGGATGTAGGCGGGCATCGTGGGCTCGGTGGGGAACACCTCGTCCAGGAAGCGCAGCCAACGAGGTGCCTTCGCCTCGGGCTTGTAGGTCCACGGCAGCGACTTGGTCAGCATGTCGGAGGGGTCGTGCGGGCGGAGGACGCCGGTCTTCAGGTCCACCGTGCCGTTGGCGAAGCTGAGCAGGTGAGGCTGGTGGTCGAAGTCGTCCACCGAGCAGTTCACCCCGCGCACCGAGGCCAGCTCGCGGATCAGGTCGTCAATGCGCCGGGCCATCGTGAACCCCTTCGACGCCTTGGCCAGGGGCAGGGCCGCGACCTGCTTCTCGTACTCCGCCTCCAGCGCGTCCCCGGCCAGCTTCAGCGCCAGGGCTTCGCGGATGATCGCCTTCTCCCGCGCCAGCGTCTCGACCATCGCCGCCCCGAGGTCGTGGGCGGCCTGGCGCACCAGCACCTCGTCACGAACCCAGTGCGTCCCGCTCCAGACGTGGAAACCCACACCATCGGCGTACTTGATGCCGCCCTTCATGAACTGCACCAGCGCGTGAGCGTTGACGATGTCGCTCGCCCCGTACCGGGACGCCGCCTCGCGGTAGGCGGCCACCGCCTCGGCCGGCGGCAGCGTCAGCGACGGCCGGTCCGGCTGGTAGGGGGTGGTCAGGCTGTCGATGGCGTACGCCGTCATCGGGTCTCTCTCCATACTGCGTAGTCCTTGAAGCCCGCAGGAAGCGTCAACTGGCGGGCGGGCACCTCCCGTTGGTGGAGGGCGGTGAGGATGGTGCGGGCGAAGGCGTGCCCGGCGCGGTCGGAATCGCCGCAGACCCGGACGTCCTTGCCCTCCAGCCCGGCGGCCAGGGCGTCCAGGGTGGCCGCGTCCTTGTTGAGCAGCGCGGCCCCGCGCACGCCCACGGCGTTGTAGCCGTCGGCGACGATCGCCAGCGGGTCCGACAGCCCCTCGGCGACGATCCACGGCGCATCCGGGTCCGGGCCGGGGAACACCCCGTACCGCTGCCACTCGAAGCCGGTCGGGTTGGCGAGCGAGATCCACCGCACCGGGCAGCGCCCCGAGAGGTCCCGGCCCTGGGCGCCCCTGGCCACTCCCGCGAAGTCGGCCATCGGCACGACGAGGCGGGGATACCGGACGAAGGGGCCGGGCACCCACTCGGGGCACGGCTGCGGGCCGGGCCACCAGCGCAGGCCCAGCCGGTCCTGCTCGGCGACCGGCAAGCCGAAACGTTTCTGCACGTAGCTGACAGCCGGGCCCGCGTCGGTCTCACCGGTCGGCAGGGAGTCCAGCCACACCCGCAGCGCCGCCGTCAGGAACGGCGAAACGGGCTCCGGCCGGGCCTCGGCGACGGCGGCCAGGCCCTCGGCGTCCACGTTGAACAGGTGCCGGGGCGTCAGGTCCATCCCGGCGACGATGTCCTCGAAGGCGCACCCGGCGCGGCAGGCCAGGCCCACCATGCCGGACGTCTTCAGGTTCAGCCACAGCGACGGCTTGCCGTCGTCGTGGGCCGGGCAGCGGGCGACCCATTCGCCGGGCTGGTAGTCCCGCCACTCCTCCAGGCGGTCCAGGATCGCCGACATGCGCACGGCCCTCACCTCTCCTCTTTTGTTAGTAACCGGCCTCCCGCAGAGCGCGGACGATCGCGGCGTGCGTGCGGATGGAGGTCACGGCGTAGCCGTCCTCGGTCTTCGCCCGGGGCCGCTTCACGTACGCGACCCCGAAGGGCTGGCCGGCGTTCTTCGCCTCGGCCTCGGCCTGGCGCACGTAGGCGGCCAGGTCGAACTGCTTCTCGGCCTTGCACTCCCCGGCGAACGGGCGGACCCCGAGGTCGCCGATGTCGGCCACGCCCTCCTGGACCTGGCGGCGGACGTTGTCCGGGTCGGTGGGGTCCTTCCAGCGCACCGAGCGGTCGCCGTCCTTCCAGAACTCCCGGTAGAGGCCGAGCTGTTCGTTCAGGTAGTCGGCCACCGCGGACTCCCACGCCGTCCCCTTGGCCTTCGCGCGGTTGGCCACTAGGCCATCACCACCGTCAGCGCCGCGCCCCGGAACACCGCGACGCCCGCGGCCTCCCAGCAGCGGGCGAAGTCCGGGCGCTGGCGGGCGTCGTGGAGGAAGAGGACCAGGTCCCCGGGCCCGGCGGCCCGAAGGTCGCCGAGCGGCGGGGCGGTCCCCGCCCCCACCAGGTAGGTCACGTCTCCTCCGGGGGCCGGGCCTCGCGGAAGTCCGCGACGTGGGCGGCGTCCGAGGCCCGCAGCAGGCGGCGCGGGGATACGCCGTCGGCGGCGAGGGCACGTGCTCGGGCGTGCAGGAAGGCTCGCCGCTGCTCGGGAGGGACGAGCCACAGCGGGGTGGAGTAGTCGGCCACCGCTCAGCCCCTCTCCGGCAGGTGGGCCCAGGAGGTCCGGCGGGCGATGTGGCGGCAGGCCCGCTCCGAGATGTTGAAGGCACCCGCGAGCGCGGACAGGCTGGCGCCCAGGTCGGCAGCGCGGCGGATGGCGTAGACCTTGCGTTCGGTCAATTTGGCCTGGCTGTTGCGGGTGCCGGCCGACGGCGGCCGGGGCGGCTCGCGGAACGCCGAGCGCATGATCTCCTGCGCGCGGTCGGTGGCGGCCAGCGGGTTGACGAGGCGGGCCGGGATCGGCTCGGCGGTGGTCGGGGTGTGCACGGGGTTCTCTCTCCAGGGAAACGGGAGCGGGACCGGCCTCCGAAGAAGCCGGTCCCGCTGGTGGTGCTGGGGGTGGAGCGCCGGTTAGAACGGCGGCTCCTCCTCGACGGCCGAAGCCGGGGTGTCGGTGATCGCAGCCTCGTAGGACTTGAGCACCTTCGCGGTGAGCTTCTGGTAGTCCACCTCGCGGCCCTTGCTCTCGTACTGCACCCGCTCGTTGATCAGGTTGACCAGGGCCGGGCCGCCGACCTTGGCCAGCGAGTTCTTCAGCGCGGGCAGCTCGCTGATCAGCGTCCAGCCCGACGTCTTGTAGCGGAAGACGCCCAGGCTCGGGTCGTGGGCGAGCCGGAAATTGATGCGGATGTCCGGCTTCGGCCCCCGCTCGTCCTTCGCCCGTGCCCGCAGCTCGGCGATGGTGCGCGGGCAGCGGCACGGCACGCCCACGTCCTCCGGCGGGGACAGGAAGGCCCGGGTGTCGCAGTGGTGGGCGAGCTTGCCGTTGACCCAGTGCTTCATGTCGAACTGGATCGCCTCGGGGCCGTCGATGACGACCTCGACGCGGTCGGTGTCGGTGTCCACCGCGATGGCGTCCTCGGCCTCGGTGTCCAGCTCGTGAGGCGTGCCGCCCAGCAGCTCCGCCACCGCGTCCGCGGTGGCCGGCACCGCGCTGGTGACCCGCCACTTGTGCAGGGCCCGGGGGAAGCCACCGGCCGGGTCGGGCTCGTAGGCCCGGAAGGTCCCGGCGACGTCCGGACGGGCGTTGGCTTCGGCGCGCTCCGCGCGCTCGGCCAGCTCCGGGTCGGAGTTGAAGATGTTGTCGAGAGCGTCGCTCAAGTTGATCCGTTCTGTAGAGGGGCGGGCCACCGGTAGGGCGGCCCGAGGTGTTTAGGCCGGGGTGGTTAACAAGCCCAGGTCAGGCGGCGCGGCGGGCGGTGCCGGTCTGGCGGCCGGTCTCGTTGGACCAGGCGACGCGGCCGATGATCCCGGCGTCCGAGGCCCGGTCGTCGGTGAAGCGGCGGCGCAGGGTCAGGAAGCGCTCGAACACCTCGCGGTCGATCTTCACCGGGCGGAACTCCGCCTTGTGCGGGGTGATGTGCAGTACCGCCCCGGCGTCCACCGTCGGGAACGGCTGGATCTTGCGGTCCACGGTGATCAGGTCGTCCGCGTGGGAGTAGGCCGCGAGCTGCGCGGCGACCGAGGTGTACACGCTCTTGCTGGTCTTGAGGTCGCCCAGGATGGTCTTGCCGTTGATGCGGACGAGGAAGTCGAACGACCCCGCGTACTCGTGCTCCCGCGACCACGCGACGTCTTCCGCGTGCAGCAGCTCGGGCTGGTAGCGGTCGAGCCATGCCTCGATGTGCGGCACGTACGGCTCGACGTCGTGGTGCGGGTACGGCACCTCCTCACCGCGCAGCCGCAGCTCGAAGAAGTCGTGGACCAAGCTGCCGACGTCGGCGCGGACCTTGGTGTACCTCTTCGCCGCGTACTTCAGGAAGTCCACGGCGGCCTGGCGGTCGCGGGCGGCGATGCGCTGGACGACCTCCAGGTCGGTGACGGCGGCCTCGGCCGCCATGCCGGCCGACCAGTCCTGAAGGAAGGGCTTGGCCTCCATCGACAAAATGCTGGTCACCGACGGGGCGAGGTCGCCGCTGACGGGGTGGACGTAGTAGCGGGAACCCTTCTGGTGGATCGTGCGGACGCCTTCGGACATGGGCTCTCTTCTCTGTTTCAGGGCATGGAAAAGGCCCGTCCCCGGGGTCGGGACGGGCCACCGCGGAGTGCGGGGTCAGGCAGCGGCGAGCAGCGAGGGCAGGGTGTCCGAGTAGCCGGGCACCTCCGCCTCGACGCGGGCGTTCGCGGCCTGCTCGTCGGCCTCCCGCTCGTCCTCGGCCAGCGGGTCCGGGACGGGCGTGTAGATGAACAGCACGTTCTCGATCGCGGCGGCGGTGCGGTCGATCGCGTCGAAGCGGTCGCGCAGGGTCATGCGGGGGCCTCCAGGGCTTCGCGGATTCGGGCGTGGAAGTCGGAGAGCGAGCCGGTGTTCGGGACCACGTGGTCGGCGTGCTCGGGGCCGAGCTGTTCGCTCGGGTGGTCGCCGTCCGGGGCTCCCCGGTCGATGAACCACACCTCGAACCCGGCCGCGCGTAGGGCCTGCACCTCGTTGTCGAAGCGCACGTCCGTCACCACGACCGGCCGGCCGATCGCGGCGGCGGCGAGCAGACAGCGGGTGATCCAGAAGTCCGGGTCGACGTGGCGGCGGACGCCCTCGGTGCCGAGCCGCTGAAGGAACCGGCGCGCGGCAGGGAACCTGTCCTTGACCTCCTCCCAGCCGTAGCGGTCCACCGCCTCGGCCAGGTGCACCGGGGCCGGGGCGTTCACGCCCAGCAGCTCGGTGCCCACCACCGGGTCGACGTCGTACGCCATCGCCTTCAGCGGGTCGGCCAGGGCGAGCCGGGCGAACCCGTACTCCCGCAGCAGGTCGGCCGCCGTGTCCTTGCCGGATCTGGCCCTGCCGATCAGTGCGATGTTCTTCATCCCGGTTCGCTCCTTCGTACCCGGTGGTCTTCTCCGTCTCCGTTGAGCCAGCCCGGTTAACACCCGACCGGAAACGCGAAAAGGCCCCGCCCTCCCCGGGGTGGGGAAGGCGGGGCCTGGGGAACGGGTCAGCTCAGGGACTCCTCCAACGCGAGCAGCGCGGCCCGGGTCTCGGCGAGTTCCCGGCGGAGCTGGTCCTTCTCCTTCGCGTCCACGCCGTCCAGCAGGGCGGGCGCCAGCGCGGTGGCAAGCCGGTGGAGCGCGTGGACCACGTCCGGAGCGTCGGCCGGCGCGATGGTCGGCGCGTCGTCGGCCAGGAGTGCGCCGAGCCGCTGGAGGGACGTGCGGCGGTGGTAGTCCTCAAGCCGCAGCTCGCTCTGAGCCTTCGGAATGATCTTGTAGTACGCGAAGATGGCGTCGGAGTCCGGCAGCCCTGGGAAGCGGTGGTTCCGCTCGGCAGAGTCGGTGTCCATGCTCCGGATGTAGTCGACGCGGATCTTGGACATAGCTGTCCGGACGCCCTGCAAGACGGCCTGCCGGTCCGCTGCCAGCTTCTCCCGCCGCTCCTTGGAGTCCCCGGGGACGGGCTTGAATCCTCCGGCGTCGAGAAGGTCTGACATCCACCGCTTTGCGTTGTGGCTGCTGCGGCTGAGGTCCGGCCGCCCCTCGCTGTTGGTGAACAGCAGGGCGGTCTCGAACACGACGGCCGCAAGAGCCTCGTACTCCCGTGCTCGCGCAGCACCCAGCAGCGGCAGCGCTCGGTCCATGATCTCCTGCGCGCCGGGAACCTCCTGCCAGGCGGGCGCGGCGGACTTCTTCGGGGGCATGGGTTCCTCTCGACTCGGACGGGACGACCGTTGTGCAACCAACGATGCCCGGCGTCCATTCCACCACGCCCGTCCCGGGAACGAGGAAAGGGCCCCGACCCGTCCGAGGACGAGCCGGGGCCCGGGGGGTCACCGCTTGATCTTCATGCCGTCCTCGCCGACTTCGACGGGGGCCTGGTGCGGGCACGCGCAGCACTCGGCGAGCGCTTCGGCGCGGGCGGCCTCGGTGCGGGCCTCGTCGGTCGCGTGGGTGACGACGCGCTTACCCGCGGAGTGGCCGGCGGCCATCGTGGCGGCGGTCAGCAGCAGGCCGATGACGGCCTCGTTGGTCTCGATCCCGGCGAGCTTCGGCACGACGGTCCCGAGCACGGTCAGCAGCGCGACGACGGCCGCGCGGGTCTTCACCGGGTTGTCGGTGAGCCAGGTCTTCAGGTCTTCCATGGTGCTCAGCCCTTCAGGCGTATGACGAGGTCGGCCAGGGCGGTGCCGCCCGCGAGGCCGGAGGCCACGACGCCGTAGCGCCAGACCTCCAGTTGGCGGACACGGTCTTCGTGGTCCTTCAGCGTCTGGTCCACCGCGTCGCTGCTCTGGGCAAGTGAGCGGACGTCCTCCCGCACGCCCACCAGTTGGTCATAGATCTCCCTCGGGCCGATCACGACGCCCAGGGGCTCGTTCGTGTCGGGCATCAGTAGCCTCCTTCGTTCCAGGCGATCGACTCGAAACTTCCGTAGACCGCGTTCGCGTAGCGGACCCCGGCGATGATCGAGTCAACGGGGGCGAGGATGTTGCGGTGGCCGGGCAGCGAGTAGGCGTCGAACGTCGGCCGGATGGTCTGGAGCAGGCCGTAAGTCCCGCCGTACAACGCCTCGTTGCTGTCCCAGTGGTTCTCGGCGAGGGGGTTGCCGCTGGACTCGACCATCGCCCGGTGCTCGATCGCGGCAGCGGACGGGACGAGGTCGCCGTTCGCCCGCAGGATGTCCCGAGCCTCCTCGATCCACCCGGGCAGGTCGTTCGAGTAGCTGGTGCTCGGTGCAGGCGTCGGCTCCTCGACCGGCGGTGCCGGGACGGGCTCGGCCGGGGCCTGCGCGGGTGCGGCGGGCTCCGGGGCCGCAGCGGGTTCCGGAGCCTTCGGGGTCGCCGGGCGCGGGGCCGGGGCGGAACCGTCGGGGACGACGATGGACTGGCCGGGGAAGATCAGGTCCGGGTTCGCCACGGTGGCGGAGTTGGCGGAGACCAGGGCCTCCAGGGTGACGCGGCGGCTGGCGGCGATGTCCCACAGGGTGTCGCCGGGCACGACGGTGTGGACCGGCGGCGCGGCGGCTCCGGCCGGGGCGGTCGGCAGGCTGACGACCTGCCCGACCTCGATGCGGTCCGGGTCGCTGATCTGCGGGTTCGCGTTGACCACCGCGTCCAGGCCGACGCCGAAGCGGGCGGCGATGGCGGACAGGGTGTCGCCCGCAGCGACCGTGTGGGTGGCCGCGCCCGGGGCCGGGGCGGGCAGCGGGTCCGGGCTCGGGACCGGCTGCGGGGTCTCGGCCGGAGCGGGCTCGACGGGGGCCGGGCTCGCGCTCGGCTCCGGTGCGGCGGTTGCCGGTGCGGCCGTCGGCGACGCGGCGGGGACGGTGATCTGCTGGCCCTCGGTGATCCGGTCCGGGTTGTCGATCTGAGGGTTCAGGGAGAGCAGCCCGGCAACCGAGGTGCCCAGCGCCACGGCGATGCCGCCCAGGGTCATGCCCCGGCGCACGGTGAACGTCCGGGTGGCCGGCGGCCGGGGCGCGGGGGCCTCGCCGAACTGGCTGAGCAGACGGGCGAGCTGCTTCGGGCCGGGGATGCCGTCGGCGTCCGCGCCCGAGTCGCCGAGCTTGAGCTGCCAGGCGCGGAACGACTCGGTGTCCGCGCTGCCCCACACCGGGCCGGGGCCCTCGGTGTAACGGGAGCAGCCCGCCCGGACGAGGGCGCGGCCCATCACGGTGATGTGCTCGCCCCGGGCACCGGGGCCGTACGCCTTGCCGTCGATGGTGACGGCCTGGCCGGTCGGGGTGCTGGTGCCGCCGCTGGTGGAGTAGGCGGGGCGGCCGACGCCGAGCACGACGGAGCGCGGGCGGACCTTGCGGGCGACGTAGCCGCCGGAGCCCTGGCCCGCGCCGTCGCCCTTCGCGGTGTTGCCCTCGACGGTCTTCACGCTCTGGCCGGGGGCGGAGTCCTCCAGGACGATGCCGACGTGGTCGGCGGTGGGGCCGCCGTCCCAGGTGAAGAAGATGATGTCGCCGCGCTTGAAGGCGGCGTCGCGGCCGAACCACTGGCCCCGGTTCCGGAACGCCTGGACGTGGCTGGGGCAGTAGGCGAAGCGGCCGACGGCCGCGGCCTCCCCACCCTTGTCGGCGCACCAGCTAACGAACATGTCGCAGAAGGGTTCGTGGTTGAAGCCCGGGGCGTACCACTTCCCGAACACGGTGTCGTAGTACTTGCCGCTCGGGCTCCGGCCGCCCCGGTAGTTCTGGTCGGCCCACGTCAGGGCCTCGGTGATCACTGCTTCGCGGGAGATGGGCGGTCCTTTCAACGAGGAAGCCCCGCACCGGAGTTCGGGCGGGGCCGCTGCGCGGGTTGCAGCTGTGGGTCAGGCGTAGCCGGGCGGGATCGGCACGGGGGTCCAGGTGCCGGCCTCGGTCGCGCCGGGGGCTTGGTTGAACGGGAGGGCGAGGGCCACGCCGGGGTCGACGGTGCCCCCGCCCTCGACGTCGGTCTTGGTCTGGAGCAGGAGGCGCTGCCACTCGCCGGGCTGGCCTCCGCCTCGGGGCAAAACCCAGTCCAGGCGGACCCAGCCGTTGTTGAGTGCGCCCCCGGTGTACTTCCACTCCGCGGTGACCGCACGGGCCTTGTCCACGTCGAACAGGCGCAGCCAGACGTTCGCGCCCTGCTTGGAGGAGACGCGGCAGTCCAGGCGGACGACGGGATGGGCTATGCCGGCCGTCGGGATGGTGGCGGCGGCCCGCCACGTGGTGGCGACGTCCAGGCCCTGGCGGTAAGGGGTCATCGGCAGCACCGCGCCCAGGGCGGACGCGGTGCGTTCCATCGCGGACAGCCGGGTGCCGATGGTCTGGAACTCGTCGGCGAGGGTGGGGCGCCCGTAGACGGTCACGCGGCCATCACCAGCTCTCCCTTCACCCAGTCGTCCACGCGCTCGAAGATCGAGATGGGCACCAGGGAGAGGGTGGTCTCCTCGCCGCTGCTGGTGACCTTGGTGGCGATCTCCTGGATGACGTACTGGGCGTCGATGCCGGGCCAGTTCGCGGTGCGGGCGCGGACGCGGACCTTGTGGCCGACGCGCAGCTCGGCGGCGGAGTACTCGCCGCCCGGGTGCAGGGTGACCTCGGGGACGACGATCGGGAACGCGCCGACGGCGGTCATGCGCTCGGCCTGGGCGGTCAGGGTCTCGACGCGCACCACGGAGTTGTTGGTCTCGACGGCGGCCAGGCGCGGGATGCGGCGGCCGTCCTCGGTCTCCAACTGGCCGTTGTACCACCAGCTCTTGAGCTGGCTCCAGCCTTCGCCCGCGCCGTTGACGCCGGTCTCGGTGCACATCCGGTCGCCGTCGCTGGTGACGGAGGTGACGGTGCAGTTCGTCCCGTGCTCCAGCACGATCCCGGTGTCCTGGCCTCCGGCCGGGTACAGGAAGCGCATCCTGTTGCGGATCACGCGGGCGTCCACGTCCCAGTCGTGGTCAATGCGGAAGTCGAAGCCCTTGATCACCCCGGCCAGTTGCTCGACGGCCTCACCGACGGACTTCCACTCGAACCACGGGTACGTGCGCTCACGCTTGACCGTGTCCAGGTCCGGGTCGAAGACCAGCGCGCCGGGCCCGTTGCTGCCCCAGTAGCCGGGCTGGCCGGGGGCGACCGGGGACGGGTTGTCGGCGAAGGTCTGGATCAGCTCGCGGGCGATGGTGGTCTGCTCGCGCGGGGTCGTTCCGGTGCTGTATCCGAGATTGATGATGTTGCGGCGGTAGTACTCCCACAGGCCCGTGCAGTCGAGCGTCATCTCCTCGGCGGCCAGGTCCACCGACCAGGTCAGCAGGGGGCCGCCCCACAGGACGCGGCTGCCGCGCTGGACGTGGGCGATGATCCGCCACGGGGAGATCAGCGACCAGTCCAGGCCCGCCAGCGGTTCGGCGGCCAGCGGCACGGTGAAGCTCGCGGAGCCGGGGGCGTTGAGGATCGAGCGGTAGGACAGGCCGGAGACGGGCAGCTCGGCCAGCAGCCTGCCGCCCTTGAACTCCGAGAGGATCACGCGGTAGCCGTTGTCCTCGCTCATCAGGCCGCCACGGTGGTGACGGCCTCGGCGTAGGAGGTCCACGCGGCGACGAAGCGGATGTTGTTGCTCTGGGTGTTGTCCGGGGAGACGCAGGTGGACACGCTCAGCGGGGTGCCGGCCGGGACCTTGATGGTGCCGTGGCCGCGCACGTCGCGGGAGTCCCCGGCGCGGATGTACTGCGGGCGTCCGGCCCGGCGGCGCTCCCCGTGGCCGGTGACGAGCGGGGTGATCCAGCCCTCGCCGAACTCGCCCTTGTAGGACGCTTCGAAGCTGACCGTCACCAGGCGCGGGTACGCGGCGGCGGGGGCGGTGAACTGGTGCCAGCCCTCGTTGCCCCACGCGCCGTCGCCTGCCTGGTAGGAGGCGTCCAGGCGCACCGCGCCCGGCAGGACCGGGGCGGTGGTGTTCGGTCCGGTGACCTTGTGCAGCGCGGTGGTGACCGAGTCGTAGACCAGACTGCCGGCCGGAGCCCCGGCGGCGGCCGTGGCAACACCCTGGGCCCCGGCGGTGCGCAGGTGGCGCAGCGGGGTGGTGTCGAGCTGCCCGGCGACGACGAACCGCTGGTCCTCAATGCCGGTGATGCCGGTCTGAGCGATGGAGACGACGGCCAGGCGCACGCAGTTGGACGGCACCGGCCAGTCCTTCGCGCCCGGGGTCGACTCCGCCAGCACGGCGATCGACCAGCCCTTCGCGCCCTCCCGGGTGACCTGCGTGCCGGTGGCCGCCGCAGCGGCGTACGGGGTGCCGTCGGTGGCGTAGGTGACCGGCTGCATGTACTGGTCCGCGGTGGTGCGGATGTCCATCAGCAGGGGTCCGGCCGGGGCGGTGTCGGGGTCGGCGAAGGCCACGACGAGGTCCTGGCGCGCGGCCTCGCCCGCCTTCGGGGTGGAGCACTGGAGCTGAATGGAGGCGTCCAGGTTGGCGAAGTGCACGGCCCCCTTGTGGGACACGGCCACGTCGTCCGGCAGCCACACCGACCCGGCCGCCACGCTCACGCGCGGGGTGGGGTTGTCGACCTTCTCGACCAGGAGGGCCGTGGGCCCGGCGACACCCACGTGGGCACCCCGGGTTCCGCCGATCATCGTGCGCAGATCCAGCGCGTCGTAACGGCCCTGCTGGACGAACAGCGGGGCGCGGAGTTCAACTGCCAAAGCTAGTGGGGTCCTTACATCCAGGCGGAGCGCCAAGAGACGTCCGCCGTGACCCCGTCGGGGCCTTCCAATACGTCGAGTTGCACGGTGCTGCCGCCCGGCGGCAGCGCGAACCAGGTGGAGCCCGGATCGACCTGCCCGAAGCGGCTCGCGCCGTTGAGGGTGATCCGGCGGCGGCCCATGTCGATCACCAGGGCGTCACCCCGGCCGACCCGCAGGCCGCGGGTGCTGAAGCGCTTGCGGTCGCCGCCGTGGACGAGGGTCAGCGACGGGTCGCGGATCTCGCCGGTGGCCGGAGTGATCCGGATCGTCGGCCAGGTGTCCACCGAGCCGGTGTTCGTGATGTCCGGGGTCGCGCGGCTGGCGGGCCCGTCGCCCATGTCGAAGGGGAAGACGAGCGGGAAGATCGGCCGCCCGCCCCGGGGCACGGCCACCGCGACCTTCGCCCGCGCCTCGTCGGCGCTGTACAGGCGGGGGTCGGTGGCCAGCAGCTCGACCGTCACACGACGGCGGCCCGCGTGGAAGTCGCGGTCGATGGTCACGGCGCGCTTGCGGACCCGGGCCATGATCCGGGACCGGCCGCCGGCCACCCCGGGGAACGCGAACGCGAACTCCCGCTCGGGACCGCCGGAGGCGAACGCGGCCAGCAGGTCCGGGAGTTCGTGGTCGTCCAGGGCGAGCATCGTCAGGGTGACGGTGCGGGCGCCCATGTAGTCGGTGCCCGGGGTGAGGCCGTCGCGCTGAAGCAGCTCGGCGTCCGAGCTGCGGACGTCCGGCCCGTCGAGCAGGCCGGCCACCTCCTCCAGGACGACGGAGGAGTCCTCACCCAGCAGCAGCCCGCCCCACCGCGCCGTCCAGGGCTGGCCGGTGTAGGGGTTGCGGGCGCTGGGCTGGGGGCCGATGTCCGGCACGGCCGGGGGCGGGAGGTCGGGCAGGGTTCGGAAGGTGACCGGCTCCGACCAGAGGTCCAGGCCCGGCCCGGTGGAGTGGTAGCGGACCCGGTACTCGGTGTCCGGCTCCAGCGGCGGGTCGTCCGCCAGCGGTCCCCGGTCGCCGACCAGGGCGGTGCCCGGCCAGTCGGGATCTTCGCCGTCGTAGTGGGCTTTGCCCGTCTTGATGTTGGTGGTCTCGATGTCCGTCCACGCGCCCGCCGTCTTCGTGAAGAAGACGCGGGCGGTGTGGGCGGTGACATCCGAGACGAAGGGTGGGGAGAGCCCCACGCAGTTACCTCCCGGAGGTCTTCAGCTCCCACGCGATGGCCTTGCCGATCTCGTGGGGGTCCGCGTTGGTGCGGGCGTTGACGGTGATGGCCGTGCCGTAGCGCTCCCGGCCGGCACCCTTGGATGCGGCGTCGGGCTGGCGCAGAGCGGCGGCGGCGCGCTGGCCGTAGCCGTAGCTGTCCAGCGAGCGCAGCCCGGAGGCGACCGGGCGAAGGGCCTGCTCCAGCGGGCTCGCGTACGCGGCGGCCGGCACTGCGGCCAGCGCCATCGGCGCGGCCATCAGCGAGCGCGGCGCGGCGGCCTGCGAGGCGGGAGCGGACGCCTTGAACGGGTTGAGCGAGCCGACGATGCCGGAGACGACGTTGCCGACGCTGATCGACTTCATGCCGTTGACCAGGCCCTGGATCGCGCTCTTGCCCTTGTCGTAGAGCAGCGAGCCCAGGTCGCCGATCGCGCTCAAGATCTTCCCGGGCAGCGAGGCGACGTACGAGACGACGTTGCCGACGCCATTCGAGACGGCCCCGGTCATGTCCGACCAGGCCGAACTGACCGCGCTGGTACAGGAGTTCCACGCCGACGAGGTCCAGGACTGGACGTTCCGCCAGCCTGCGGCCACGGCCGAGCCGGTGGACGAGACCGCCGACGACACGCTGGAGCTGACGGACCGCCAGGAAGACGCCGTCCAGGACGAGACATCGGCCCACGTTGAGGACGTCCAAGAGGAAACGTTTCGCCAGGCGGACGAAGCGGTGGAAGCCGCCGAGCTGGCCGAGTCGGAGACCCGGGACTTCACGGACGACCAGGTGGAGGACGTCCAGGAGGACACCGACCCCCAGGCGGACGCCGTGGCCGACGTCAGTCCGTCCCAGGCAGCCTGGACGGCGTGCCAGGCTGCGACGGCTCCGGAGGCCAGCATGTCCCAACTGGCCATCGTGACACCGAACATGAGCACCAGGGCGCGCAGCCCGAGGTCGACGGTACGCATCAGCATCGCCGTGGCCTGCGCGTTGTCCTTGAAGACTCCGAAGAACTGGCGCAGGGTGTCCGCGAACCAGCTGATGCTGGCGGCGATCTCGGGCGAGAACTGGACCGCCAAGTCGGCCATCCCCTGGAGGACGGCGTCCAGGACGCCGACCAGCGGGAGCAAGATCAGCTTGAGCCGGTCGCCCCCGTTGGACAGGGTGATGAAGAAGTCGCCGAAGGCGGCTCCGATGGCGACGAGCGCCACCGGCAGTTGCTCGGTGAACGCCTTCATCCCCGGCGAGGTCATCGCCGCCGTGAGCTTCGGGAACAGGACGTCCGTGAAGTCGGTGATCGACTTCACCATGGGGCGTACGAACTGTGCCCCGGCGTCGAAGAAGCCCTTGATCACGGGCTCGGCCTGCTTGAACCAGGCCGTGACGTCCTTGACCGCGCCGCCAAACTCGTTGCGGATGGCGGCAGTTGCAGGCTTCAGCGCCTCGCTGGCGGCCTGCATCGCCTCCTCGGCCTTCTTGCCGAGGGCCTTCATGTCGCCCGCCGCAGCGATGGCCGCGAGGCCGATCGGCAGGACCGGCAGCGCCGCCAGGGCGATGACGGCGACCAGCCCGGAGGCGACGACCGTCACCCACGAGGCGATGGCGGTGACCGCGACCAGCAGCGGCAGCGCTGCGGCACCGGCCTGGGCGAAGCCGCCCGCCATGCCCAGCGCCCCCTGGGCGGCCGAGCTGATGCCCGAGCCGATGCCCTGGAGAGCGGAGGCCGTCTGCTCGATCGAGAGCGTGAACAGCCGGCCGAAGTTGCGGGCGACGTCCGCGGCCCCCGAGCCGATCGACCGAAGGCCAGCCTTGACCCGGTCGAAGCCGCCCCTGGCCAGGTGGACATTGATGCCCAGCCGCCAGCGGCGGCCGGTGAACGCCCGGACCCGGGCCTCGGCCGAGCCGGTGTCGGCGTCGACGTCGGCCCGGATGCGGACCGTTCGCTCGCGGGTGAGCGCGGCGATCCGGGCAGCGGCCTCGCCTGTGTCGGCGACGACGTTGACCCGGGTGGTGCGGTCCTGGGTCAGCTCCCGCAGCCGGGCGGAGACCCCGGTGGTGTCAAGGTCGAGCTTGACGGAGAGCTTGGTGTACTTCTCCAGCATCTCCAGGTACGCCTTCAGGCGCTGGCGGAAGTCGCTGGTGTCGGGCAGGACGCGTACGTGGACGCGCCCGGCTTCTTTGCCGCCGGGACCGGCCATCGGCTCACCTCCTACGTGAGTCGGACCGGCGCGGGCCGCTCAGGCGCGGCGGAGCGCGCGAGCACGGCCGCCGGAAGGCGGAACGTTTCTGCAAGGGGGGCTGACGTCTCGGCGACGGCCGGGCCCCCACCCTCCCCGACCTCGCGCTGGAGCGCGGCGGCGAAGGGGTTGGTGCCGGTCGGCCGGCCGGTGCGCTTGGCGTACGGACGCGGGTACGGCTTCGGCGCGGCGACGGAGCGGGGGTTCTTCGACGCCTTGGCGACCTGGACGTGGGTGAGCGCCTGGACGGCGTCCACCAGGTCCGCCAGGACGTACGTCCCGGCCGACCAGCCCAGCGCCTCACGGCCACCACGCAGGGCGGCCACTGTGGCGGAGTCGTCGGGGAGCGTCCCGATCAGGGCGAGGACGTAGCGGGCGGAGTGGCGGCCCCGGACCCAGTCCAGGACGTCCACCCCGCAGTAGCGGCGCAGGTCGGCGGTGATCTGCGCGCCGTGCTCGTCCAGCAGCCTGATCAGGCTGCGGCTTCCCCCGGCGCGGCCTGCTCCATCCACCGCTCGACCACGGTCATGGTCTGCTCCAGCGGCAGGGCGTCCACGGACTCGCGCATCGCCTTCTTGTCGGAGGCGACCGCGACCAGCAGCGCGGACATGGAGGCGATCCGGTTCTCGTTGGACACCTTCTTCGACTGCACCAGGTCCAGCAGGGACAGCGCGGTCTTCAGGTCACCGCCGGGAAGGGCCTCGATCCGGCGCAACCTGACCTTCTTGCCGTTCTTGGCGATGAAGGGCAGGCCCTTGCCGGTGTGCTTGCGGTCGGCCTCGGCGGCGAGGTCGGCGAACGCCAGGGTGGTGCTCAGGGTGGATCTCTCCTAGCTGGGGGTGGGGGTGGATCAGGTTCCGGCGGGCAGGCCGGCGTCCAGGTCGAACACGGGGGTGACGGAGCCGAGCGGCGTGCTCTGGTTGAGGGCCACGACGGTGGCCTTCACCGGCATCTCGCCGAGCGCGGCCGGGTCCATGGTCACCGAGTCCGCGCCGATGATGCTGGTCTTCGGGTAGTGCCAGGCGACGCACTTCGTGCCGTCCACCGCCGCGATCATCAGCGCGCGGTTCTGCGCGGTCGGGCTGGTCGGGATCGAGAACAGCCCCTTGCTGTCCAGGCCCTTGTCGGTGCCGTAGTACAGCTTGTAGGACTCCGCGGTGAAGTCGCTGAGGTTGATCGTCACGGCGTACGTCTTGCTCGGGTCGGTGGTGCGCAGGCTCTTGTTCTGCCAGCTCCCCAGCACCTCGGGCTCGTCGCCGTCGACACTCATCTCGATCCCGTTGTCCAGGCTCGTGTTCCCGATGGACTTCCAAGTCAGGCCCTGGGGGCCCCACTTGGTCGAGTCCTTCGGGTCGAACCCGGCCTTCAGGTCCGGCAGCGCGGTGCCGGGCGGGGCGACGTAGATGTATCCGGTGCCCGGTACCAGGACCGAGGGGTCGTCAGCCAAGCTGCTTCCGTTCCGGCCCTCAGCGGGGCCTCGTAGTGATCATGTAGTTGCCCGAGAACCGGTAGAACTCGGTCTGGGCCTCGGTCATCGGGTCGGTGGTGGCGAACGGGCCCGTGGCCTCGCGGAACCGGCTGAGATAGCCCTCGGCGTTGCCGAACTGCTCGAAGGTCAGGCGGACCAGGCCGGCGCGGGCGCGGCGGGCGAGCAGGGAGGCGTCGGCGCGGCTGGTGGCGTAGGTCTGGACGACGAACATGCCCTCGTCCACGTAGCGCTTGTCCTTCATCACGCCGCCGACCCGGCGTGTGATGACCAGGCCGCCGCTCTTGCGCAGCGCTAGCTGCCAGTCGGTGGGCAGGTAGACCGCGCAGCGGTGCTCCGGCAGGACGGTGCGCAGGGCGTCCAGGACGAGGCGTTCGGAGTCGGGCATCAGGTAGGGCTCGCGGGTCACCACAGGGCGGCCTCCATCGCGTGGATGCCGTCCACTGGGCGTCCGGCCCGCTCGTTCCAGCCGCCCCAGTTCTTGTGGGCGGCCAGCGGGTCCAAGTTGACGATCGCGTACCCCTTGGCGTGGCGGCGCACCTTGATACCGGCGATGAACTCGCCCGTGTCGACGTGCAGGCTGGCCTTGGCCACGACGCGCGCGGCGCGTTCCTCGGCCTCCAGCTTGAGGGCGCCCATCACGCCGGGCAGCGCGGCCACGACGGCGTCCAGGTCAGGACGGAGTTCCGCCACTCTGGCCACCCCCTTCCACGATCACGGTGACGAAGCGCATCCGGTCGGAAGCGCCGTGGTGGGAGCGGGGGGCATCGACCACGGCCCAGTGCGTGCCGGGGTCGCCGTCGTCCTCGAAGGCGAGGCTGGACCACTTGTCGATCACGACGTCCGGCGGGAAGACGACCTTGCGGCGCACGGGCGGCGACCAGCCGACCTGAGCGCCGACCGGGGCCCGCCAGCCTGCGGCGTCGCCGACGGGGGCGACCCACGCGGAGTAGGTGGTGCTCGGCCCGGGTGCCGGCCGACGGTCGCCGTAGCCGTCATCGACGTACCGGACGGTGTGGACGGTCACCCGGGTCCGGCCGCGATCCAGCAGGCTCACACCGGCCCCCAGGAGTCCACCGGATCGGGGAACGGGTAGCCGGTGCGCAGGCCGCGCGAGGCGACCTCGCGGCGGGCCTGCACCGAGCGCAGACCGGAGCGGCCGGCCACCCGCTCGATCAGGGCGACCTCGCCCCGGGTGAGGGCCAGGCCGACCGGGGAGCCGTCCGCCATGCGGTAGGACACCTCTCCGGCCTGCTCCTGGACGTAGGACTCCGGATTGCGGAAGCGCCGGTCCGCGACGGCCAGGGCCAGGGTGCGGATCACCGGGGGGTGCCGCTCGGGCGACCAGGCCCGGTGACCCTGGGCGGCGATCACCCAGAACGCGTCTTCGATCGCGGCGGAGGCCCGCGCCCAGTCCGGCGTACCGGGCTCGGGAGCGGGCCTGCCGAGCCGGGCGAACAGCGCGTCGACCGTCAGCCCGGCGGTGCTCACGCGGCGGCGGGCTTCGGCTCGCCGGTGAAGGTGACCTTCACGCCTCGCACCTTGACGATGTTGGCGGGCTTCGACCAGTCGGTCTCGCCCTTCTTCAGGTCGGTGACCAGGCTGGCGCCCCAGTACGAGGAGAGGAACGAACGCTCCATCGCCGCACCGGAGTTGTAGTCCTTGATCCAGCGCAGGGAGAAGCCGTCGGCGGACTGCCGGCCGCCCTTCGCGGACTCCGGGACGGACGGTGCGCCGGAGACGAGCTGGATCGCGGAGCGGTGGAAGGCGTAGACGGCCAGCGGGTTGAGGACGCCGTTGGTGGTCTCCACGACCTTGAAGCCGTGGATGCGCCCGAGGGTGCTCTCCTTCAGGGCCGCGCCGCCGTCGGCGTGCTCGGACGCGGACAGGACGTTCGGGGAGTTCAGCAGGTAGAACGCGGCCTCGGAGCCGAGCACGACGGTGCGGCCCTCGGACGGCACGTTCTCCTTGTTGAGCTGGACGCGCAGGCGGGCCAGGGCCTTGCGGATCATCTGGCCGGCCGCCTCGTCGCTGGTGACCTTGCTGAGGTCGACCGGGATCTTCGCGGTGGTGGCGACCTCGGGGAACTCGGTCATCGCGGACGCGACCTTGTTCTCCAGGCGCTCGGTGATCGAGTCGACCTGCGGCACCATGACCTGCTCACCGAAGGAGAGGAGGTCGAGCGACAGCTCGGCGTCGCTCAGGTCCACCGCGGAGTAGGCGTGGGTGTCCAGCTTGACGGTCAGCAGGCCCTCGTTCAGGTTCTCCGACTGAATCCAGGTCGCGGTGTCGTTGAACTTGCGCTTGGCGTCGATGGCCTCCTCCGCGCCCTTCAGGCGGGCGGGGCGGCGGATGTTGATGACCTGGCCGGTGGCGTTGACGAACTCGGACGCGGCGCGGCGGTCGAACATACCCGCCAGGACCACGGAGTCCTTCAGGTTGGCGACCGCCTGGGCCACCAGCTTGTCCGGGTTCTGGAAGGCGTTGGCACGTGCGGGGTTTACAGAGATGGCGCTGTTCCTCGGGGTGACGGAAGGCCGCCCCGGGGCGGGACGGCCTCATGCGGTGCGGGCGGGGAAGGGGCGGGTCAGATGCCGTAGCGGCGCTGGCGCAGCTTCTCGGCCAGGCCCTTGTACGGGTCGGGCTCGGCGTGCGGGGTCAGACCGCCCGCGCCCAGCAAGGGCTTCGGTGCGGCGACGGCGGCCAGGGCCTCGGCGTGCTTGCGCACTGCGGCCTCGTCGCCGCCCTGGACCAGGGCGGCGAGGACCGGCGGCAGGGCGTACTCGGCGGCGATCCGGTCCCGAAGCCCCTGCTCCTGGAGCTGGGCCACCTGGGCGCGCAGCTCGTCCGCCTCGACACCGGCCTCGGTGGAGCGCTCGCGGGTGGCGTCCAGGTCGGCCTGCATCTTCTCGTACAGGGCCTTGTAGTCCGGCTCGGCCGGCACCGGGGCGGCCGGGCTCTGCTCGCTGCTCTCTGCGGCGGGGGCCTCGGGCTGCTCAGGCTCGGGCGCGGGCGGGGTGGCCGGGTTCACCACGCCGCCGGGGATCGCCTCGGCCGGGGTCGGGGTCTGCTCGGTCAAGCTCTCTCTCCTAGGTCTTCGTGGTCGTGCTGTAGTAGGTGCGCCAGTCGGCCAGCGACCCGCCCCCGAAGGTGCGCCACATCCGGGCGAACCGGTCGTTGGCGGTGGGGAGTTGGTAGCGACGGGAGAAGATCGGGACGGCCTGGCAGTGGCAGTGCGGGTGAGCGCCGAACGCCGCCGTCGACCGGGACTTGTAGACCGCGCCCCGGGAGGCCATCAGCGCGCAGAAGTAGCAGGGCGAGCTGTCGGTGGCGCGGTAGTAGCCGATCGCCCCCGGGTCGTCCTGAAGGGCGGTGTGGATCGCGTCCCGGCCGCCGTCCTGGACGAGCATCCCGCCCGCCCCGGAGCCGCCGGTCCTCAGCGACTCCAGGAACTCGCGCTCCCAGGCCAGCAGCTCCGGGTCGTCCAGCGCGGCCGAGCCCTCCCGGGCCGGGCGCTCGCGCTCATGGCGTTCCGCCCGGTCGGCGACCTGGTGGCGGAACGTTTCCTCAGCCCTGCGGGCCTGGCGCGCGAGGTCTTCGGCGGGGAAGGGGTTGCGGGTGTCCACGGGCAGAGGCGTTGACGGTCCGGAGCCGGTCCGCTTGCCCGTGGCACGGTTGAAGTCGGCCCACAGGGAGCCGAGCGAGGAGTTCGGCCGGTAGCCGGGGCCGCCGATCACGCGGCCGGTCTCCAGCGCGCGCACCAGCCGGTAGAAGGCGACCGAGAGCGCGTAGGAGGCCGCCGCGGATTCGCGGATCGCCGCGACGTAGGCGGCCTCCAGCTCGGTCAGCGAAGCGGCGACTTCTCGGGCCTCGACGGCGGCCAGGGCCTCGGCCCAGCGGGCGGAGAACTCAGCGGCCAGCGCTTCCTGCGCGAGCTGGTACGCGGCCACCGCCCGCAGGATCTCGGCGGTTCTCGGAGTCCACGCCACGGTTCGCCGCCTCCTTCTGCTGCTTCAGGGCCTCGGCTTCGGCAGCCTCGGCCTTGCGGGCGGCTTCCTCGGCGGCCTTCACTGCCTCGTCTATGTCGGCCTGCGAGAAGCCGGGGATCTTGCGGAGAGCGACGCTGAGCGGCACTCCGGCCTGCATCAGCTTCACCATCGCGTCGGCGGCCTGGGCCAGGCTGCGGGTTGCCTTCTCGGCCCACTCGACCTGACTCTCGTCCTGCTCGATCTCGCCCCGGCCGGCCGCGACGGCGCACAGCCGGAACACGCTCTCCCACGACTCGCCCAGCGAGTCCTGGAGGGTGGACAGGAACCGCTTGAACGAGGTCTCGGCGGCGGCCAGGGCGTCCGCCGAGAGGTTCACCAGGTTCGACCCGGCGAGGTAGTGCGGAGGCACGTCCGACAGGCCCATGATCTCTTCGATGCTCTGGCGGCGGGAGGCCAGCAGATCGCCGGTCGGCATCGCGGGGAGCTGTCCGAAGCGGGCGTCGCTGTTGGGCGCCATCAGCAGGGTGGACGGGTCCAGCGAGGGGACGTCGTACACCGGCTCGCCCGTCTCCGGGTCGCGGATCGGGTCGCCGGTCTCGGGGTCCAGGCGCTCGGCCGGCGCGAGGCCGGTGGCGAAGCGGATCGCGTGCGCGCCCCAGTGCTCGTTGAGCAGCAGGCTCAAGGTCTGCTGGTTGAGGCGGTCCTGCGAGGTGATCAGCGGCTCGACCAGGCCCCGGGTGCGGCCCCGGAGGTCTACCGACGGCGAGAACCGGACGACGGGGCAGACGTTCATGCCGTGCGGCTCGGAGGTGAGCACCGCGGAGTCCGGTTCGGCGTCCAGGTCGACGGTGTGGCGGGCCACGTCGTCCCACAGGTAGGCGAGCGTGCGGTCCTCGTCGGGCTGCTGCTCGGGCACGTGCAGCGCGTACACGGGGAACTCGTCCCACGCCGGGTCGGCGTAGACGGCCACCGTGCTGATCGCGTCGTAGGCCCGGATCGCGGGCTCCTTGCGGCCCTTGCGCGGGTCCGGGGTGACGACGGCGTACGCGGCCCCGGAGGTCAGCGCAGCACGGTGGATCGCGTTCTGCCGCTCGTCCAACCTGTTCTTCTGCCAGAACGCCCACTCGTAGGCGTTCTCGCCCGATCCCGGCTTGCGGAAGCCCTGCACGCGCAGGGCGTTCAGCGGGGCCTCCACCGCGAGGACGGAGACGTTGACGATGCTCCTCTTGACCAAGTCCTTGAACTCGCTGTTGGCCTTGGCAGGCATCCATGGCGCACGGTGCAGGCCGCGGGCGTAGCGGTCGACCAGGTTGAGCCGGTCGAAGTCGCGGTCGATCAGGTCCTTCGCGTGCCGGGCGCGCTTGACGACGACGGGGAGGGACATCAGAACCCTCCTCGGGTCTGTAGCTGGCCGGGGGCCTTCTGGGGCTTGAGCTTGCCGCTCTCGGTGAGGCGGCGGTGGGCGATCCAGGCGAGGACCATGCACGCGTAGAGGTCGATCTTCAGCTTCGACTCGCGGCTCTCCTTGCCGAACGAAATGCCGTACTGGTTGGGCCTCTTGCGTGCGTTGAGGGCGTGGCGGGTCAGCGAGTAGTCGCGCACGTGCGGCAGGGCCACCGTCTCGATCGCCCCGACCATCGCCATGTGCTCGGTGGTGATCTCGCGTTGGTTGGCGCGCATGTCGAACCCGACCGACGACTTCCCACTGGCCTTGATCAGCAGGTGCTTGCCGTACTTCTCCGACCAGTCGGCGACGTACGACTCCCACCCGGCGACGTCGGCGAAGAAGCCGACGACGGTGTACCGCTTGAAGACGTGGGCCACCATGTCGTTGACCTCGGTGCCGTCGACCTCCCAGCCCTTGCCGGCCGGGCCGTCGGGCTTCTCCCACAGCGCGAGCTTCTGGACCATCTTGTCCCGAACTCGCATGGCGAGAAGGCCGGTTGAGTCGTCGGTCTTGCCGCCGTCGAAGGCGAGCACGATGCGCTCGCCGGGGCGGATGCCGTCCGCGGCCTCGACCCTGGCCAGGTCCCAGGTGTCGCGGTCGACCAGGGCGTCATCGTGGCTGGAGAGCTGGTTGAGGTACTTCCGGCGGCTCTCGTCCTCGGTGGTGCTGGCAGACCAGATGTCTTTCATCACCCGGCCGGGGTTGATCCACACCGAGTCGCCCCGGGCGCACAGGATCGCGGCGCGCAGCTGGTCCTCGTCGGCTAGGTCGACCCCGGGAGGGGACTCCACGCTGTCGTAGTAGATACCGGCGTCGCGGTTGATCCCGTCGCGCTGCTTCTGGAAGGCGTACCACGTCGACTCGGCGACGCTTTCCTCCCCGATGACCGGGGCATTGGTGATCTCCATCGTCCGCCCGCCGACCTTGGTCGCGTTGGGTCGGATGGTGGCTGCCAGGCGGGGGCCTCCCGTGGCGGCCACCCAGTGCCACGTCTCGTTGAGCAGTGAAAACGATGGGCGCCCGCCCTCCGCAGCGCGGAAGGAACTGGCCTTCGCCTCCAGTCGGCACTGGCGGCCGTCGGTGTCGGCCTGGATCGCGTAGCAGACCTCCTGGCCGAGCTTGATCGCGTACCGGTCGATGGCGGCCTGGCTGAAGATCGTGGAGAACGCCGACATGGTGTTGACGTTCTGGCCGGCCGCCGTGGCGAAGATCTGCACCCACGCCTCCTGGGGCGGCCCGCCGATCGGCGACCCGTCGGCGCGGAAGCCGACCAGGCGGCACGGGCCGACGAACTCCAGCGCGCAGACCGAGGCCATGGCGGGGTCCTTGCCCCACCCCTTCAGGCGGCGCAGGGTGCCGGACTCCCAGCGGAAGGCCCTGCCCCAGGTCTCGGGGTCGTTCGGGTCCTCCGGTACGGCGTCGTCGCGCAGCTCGTACCAGCGGGCCAGGATGCGGCACTGCTCGGGGTGTACTTCCAGTCAGGCCGGAAGGCGTGCGCCGACCAGCGCAGCAGCTCGCCCGCGAGGGTGCGGTGCGGGTGCGGGACGGTGTCCGGGATCGTGCGCACCGGCTCGTAGGTGATGGTCAGGACGGCCACCTCCTACGGCTGGGCTGCCTCCTGGCGGGCGCGCAGCTCCAGGGCGCGGGCCATCGCGGCGGAGACGTGCACACCGGCCTCGAAGGGTGTGGTCATGTCGTGGGCCCACAGCTCCCGGGCCGTTTCGTGCGGCACGGCGGCGTCCAGGCACGTCTGGTAGTAGGTGATCGTCCGGGCGATGCGCAGGGACTCGTCCGAGGGGCCAGCGGCCCGGGTCTTGCGGCGTGCCACGGCGGGCTCCTCTCAGACTCGGTTTCCCCAGCGGGCGCCCACGGCGTCGCGGGCGTTGTGGCCCCGCTTCGGGCCGTCGCCCTCACCGCGGATCTTGGCGAGGTGGCCGGCGGCCTGCGTGCGGTTGAGCTGGGCCTGCGCGATGCCGGGATGGAGAACCATCATGTCCTTCCGGTTCCCGCCCTCGATCATCTGGCCCTCGCGCTTCACCACGGCGTCGAGCTGGGCCGCGCGGGCAAGCATCGGCGCGGCGACGTCGATCAGCGCGAGGTCGGTCGGCTCAAGGTCGAGTTCCGTCTCGTACAGCTCGACCAGCGCGGCGCGGATCACCGCCGGGTTCTTCTCGGTCGGGTCGATGTTCAACGGACCTCCCCGGGGTGGCGTCGGCGGTTTCGGGCGGGCTGCCAGCGGTCCGCGGCGGCCCGGCGGCGGGCTCGGCCGGCGTCGGCCGCGTCCTTGCGCAGGACGTGCCAGTCGCACAGCGCGCGCAAGTTGGCGGGGTCGTCGGGGCCGCCCTCGGAGGCGGGACGATGTGGTCGCAGTGGCGCGCGGGCTCGCCGCACAGCTCGCCCGTGTCGTACCGGACGTGCTGGCAGCGCCACGAGTCGCGGGCCATCACCGCGCGGCGAAGGCGGGCCCAGTGCGGGGGGAGCGGGGTCGTCCGGCGCGAACTCGCGGGCACGGCAACCTCCTTGAGCGCAGGGCCCCGCCAGGTGCTCGACCTCGACCGGGGAGAGAGGGCCGGTCGGGGAGCGTTGCCCTGGCGGGGCTACGAGAGGAGGCAGGCCGGCGTGCCGCAGCATCGGGAGCGCGCACGCGCGCGGTAGCTGCCTCCACCTGTATTAAGGCCGCCCGGTTAACACGGCCGACGCCCGCGGCCTCACTCTCCGCAATCAGTGCGTGGCACTGAGTTCATCACTGCTGGTCACACTGCGTTAATGATCCGGAAGAAGGGATCGGCCGGCGTTCGTATCGGATCTCGGCTGCTATGACGCTCCGGGCAGTAAAGGAACGCGCGCGGGAGGCACCCCCCGGGGTGCCCCGTCACGACCGCCGAACCACCGCCAAGACCACGCCAAATCCCTTGTCCCGCAACGGAATTGGCGTCGCTTCGCGTGCGCGCACGTCTTCCACCTTGGCGAGAACGAGCGTGTCTCATCTATGTGATGCAGGTCACGCATTCTCCGTTCGACTTTCGCTGGTGGTGTGGTGCAGTGTTGGTCCTGCAAGCGACGGACCGACCGAAACGAGATCACGATGCGTAACCACCGAATCCCCGCCGCCCTGGGGCTGGCCATGCTGCTGGCCGGGTCGCCGTGGCAGACGCACAACTGGGGTGGCGGGGTCGCGGCGGGCATCCTGACGGCCCTTCTCGCCCACGGGGTCCGGCAGGTGCCCGGACTGGTCAAGCGGGCCGTACAGGGCCCGTCCGAGCCCCCTGCGGCCCCTGTCGCCCCCGCCCCGGTCAACGCCTACGACCGCGACCGCGCCGAGATCACCGGCCGCCGCCGCAACCGCCGCAACCGCGCCGGTCGTTGACCCGCCCGACTCACCCCCGGAGAACCCCCGCGATGAACCGCCGCCGCATCCTCGCCGTGCTCGTCCTGACCGCCGCCGCGCTGGGCGGGTGGGTCACCGGCCACACCTTCAACGAACCGCCCGCGCCCGACACCGCCGCGCAGGTGACCGCCTTCAACGACGGGTGGTCCGACGCCATGCGCGACGCCTGCGACCAGGGCAGCGCGTACGCCTGCGACTGGCTCTCCACCACCCGCTGACCACCCGCACCACGCAAGGAACGATCATGAGCGCGACCCTGACTGACGAACTCCTCACCGCCACCGGCCAGCACGTCCACCGGTACGACTTCGTGACCCGCATGGAGTCCGAAGCGGACGCCCACGGATGGGCCCGGGTGGGCGTGGTCATGGACGGCACGGGAGCCCTGTTGGAGGACGGGGAGGGGTGGCACCAGCACGAATCGGAAGCGCTCCGCGCACAGTCCAACTGGCAGGCCGCGTGCCGGATCATGGCGGACGCCGCCGGGGAGTGCGGGACGCTGTGGGACACCCTGGGCGAGGGGATCGCCTACGACGCCGATTCGTTCCTGGCCAGCGACGCCGCCCGCCGGATCGCGGACAGCCTGGCCGGATACCCCCTGTTGGACGAGGACGACCACGGCACGCGGGAGCACGCCGCGATGCTCGCCGAGATCGAAGGATCGCCCGTCACCCTGCCGGACGACGTCGGCGCGGATGACGTGCTCGGGGAACTCGACTGCCCGACACCCGGTGACATCACCATGGCCATGATCGAAGACGCCTTGGAAACCCTCGGGTACGTCGCGTGCTCCGACTGTGACAAGTGGCTCACCCCCATGACCACCCGGTGCGGTGAACTCCTCTGCCGTGACTGTGCGTTGGAGGAGTCGCGCCCGGCCACGGTAACCACCGTGCCGATCCCCGGGGCCGAACCGTGGCGGGCGTACACCGTGTACGGCCACGGCGAGCCGCTGACGGCCGTTCTCCAGCCCTACCTGGACGGCTACGCCACCCAGCAGGGGGCCGCGTACCGAGAGGACGTCCGCGCCATCGTGCGGGGCTCCCGCGCCGGGTACCGCGCCGTGTACGGCCGGGCCGCGTAGGCACCAGGCCCCACCCCCTCCACCTTCTCAACTCCCGCACCACAGAACGGAAGCACCGCCATGACCCGCACCGACATGATCCGCCTGTCCGGCTACTGGCCCAACCTGGCCAAGCTCGGCATGGACCACCCGGACGACGTGCACGCGATGTTCGACGCGTTCCACGACATGCGCGAGCAGGGCGAGCCGCTGGACCTCCTGATCAGCGAACTGTTCGACGCCCCCGACAGCGTCTGACCGCCCCCGCCCCGCACCCGCACCGACCCGAGAGAGACCCACCGTGAGCCGCACCGCCGAGTACCTGACCGAGCTTGCCGAGGACGCCGGACTGTTCGCCGAGCTGGAAGCCCTGACCGCCTACGCCGCCCACGTCGGCAATGCCGAGTACGCCGTCGACACCTTCGAAGACGCGTACTGCGGCGAGTGGGACGACCTGGAGGACTTCGCCCATGACCAGCTCATGGAGACGGACGCCGAGTACCGCGCCGCGATGGAGAGTTGCCGGGGATGGCGGCCCGTGCTGGACATGATCGCGTGGGAGTGCGACTACACCCACACAGCGGGCAACTACGTCTTCCGGTCGCTCTGAGCTGTGCGCCCCTGGTGGCGGCCCGGCCCGCCCGTCGGGCCCCCGCCAAGGGTGCACAGACACCAGGCCCCACCCCCTCACCCCCCCAACCGCCAGCCGGAGGCACAGCCATGCCCGAGAACACCCCGAACCCTACCCCCGCCGAGACCGCCGAGCAGTTCGCCGCGATCGTCGCCGACCTGCCCGACCACGACGTGACCGCCAGCACCGACGAGTACGGCTGTGAGGACTGCGGCGGGGTGCTGGAGTCCGCAGCCCCCTTGTGGTTCGAGATCTACCGCCGCCCCGACGGCACCCCCGGGGTCTACGTCTACGGGGTCGGCATCGAGTCAGCCACCGTCAGTTGCAAGGAGTGCGGCCGGGATGCCGGGGACCACGTGGCCCGGATGGTGACCGACGCCATGGAGCCGTGGGACGCCGCCCTCAAGGGCCTGGAGGTCTGAGCCGCTTCGGTGGCGGCCGGACGTTCTCCGGCCCCCGCCGTGGCCGCTCTGGCAACAGGCCCCACCCCCCTCCCGAAGGAACAGCGCCATGACCACCCCGACCCCCGCCCCGCTCCTGCACTGCCCGTGCGGCGGAACCCTCGTGATCACCGCCCCCGTGTTCCTGCGGGTCGTCCACCCGCACGGCACCTTGCCCCCGGCCCTCTCGGTCCTCGGCCTGGATATCGAGTACGCCGAGACCGCGTGCAGCACCTGTGAGGCCCCCGCCCCCGACCAGTTCGGCCAGCAGCTCGGCGAACTGATCTGCGCGGCGGACAACACGCTCACCGCCCACGCCTGCTGACGCCAGCCCCCGCCCTGGGCACAGGCCCCACCCCCTCCCGACTCCCGAAGGAACAGCGCCACCGTGAACGCCACCGTCGCCCGTCTCGAAGCCCTCGCCGCCCGCGTCTACCGCCACGAACAGAACTGGGAGGACGCGTTCGCCGAGATCCCGACGTACGACAACCGCGACTTCCCCGACCAGCCCGCCCACGACAAGTACATGGGCGACGTGGACGAGATGGACAACGAGCGGGCCCACGCCAGCCGGGCACTGCTGCTCACCCTGACCGCTGAGCTGGAAGCGTTCGTCGCCGAGCTGGAGTACACCCCGGGGACCGCCCGCTGATCAGCGCCGAGGACTTCGCGCTCCTGTCCCGCTGGCTCGACGGTGACCGGATCATGGCCGACATCGCCGACCCGGACGGCACCGCCAGCGCCCGACTCGCCGAAGCCGGGTACCTCACCCCCGGCACCATCCCGGGCGCGTGGCGGCTCAGCAAGGCCGGACACACCGCCCGCGCCGAGTACACCAGGCCCACCCCGTCGGCGTCACGGCGTGAGCGACCCGGACGCCTTCGACCTGGACCCCGCCGAGCTGGACGAGCTGCGCGCCAGCGTCGCGGCCGTCACCGCCGCGAACACCGCACTGCGCGAAGAACTCGCGGGCCTCCGGGCCGACCTGGTCCGCCTGCTCGGCCGCCTGAGCCGCTGACACCAGGCCCCGCCCCCGGGCGCCCGCCGGGACGCCGACCGGCCGACACCCGGCCCCACCCCCAGACCACCCGCAGGAGAACCACCCCATGCCCCGCTTCGCCGTGCACATTGACGAGACCGTGTCGTACCGCTTCGTGGTGGAGGCCGACGACTACGAGGCCGCCGAGGCCGCCGCCGTCGACCTCTTCGAGAGCGACGCCCGCGAGGACGGCTACAGCCACTCCAACGAGATGCAGGTCTACGACCCCGAGCCGCTGGACGCGCTCCCGGCCGCCGCGTGACCGCGCGCCGCTGACACCAGGCCCCACCCCCTCCACCCCGAAGGAACAGCGCCACCGTGACCGCCCTCCGTGACAACCTCGCCCCCCTGCGCGCCGAGCTGCTGGCGCTCGCCGAAGGAACCGTCCAGGCCCTCGGGCCCGACGAGTGGACCGTCGACCCCCGCCGGATACCCGACTGGCACCCCTGCGCCGAACTCGTCCGCGCCGAGGACGGGGCCCGCATCCTGATCCAGCAGGAACGGCTGCGCTCCGGCCGGTGGAACCTGCACGGCGTCCTGCCCGACAGCACCACCTACTACTACCGGCACGACATCGAGACCGGGACATCACCGTCACCCGCGCCAAGACCGGGGCCCAGGTCGCCCGCGACGTGCAGCGGCGGCTGCTGCCCGTCCTGGACGCGGCGGTCGCGGAGATGAGCGCCCGCCAGCACCGGCACCTGACCGGCGTGCACGAGGTCGACACCATCGCCCGGCGGTTGAAGCGCGTGCCCCTGACCACCGGCCGGCCGCCGGGGGAGGCGACCCGACGCAACGGGCAGGACAACGTCCGCACCCTGCGGTGGAACCAGGGCCCCGGGACGTCCTTCCGGTCGCCACACGCCGAGGTCAAGGTCAGCCGGGCCGAATTCAGCGGGATCGAGATCACGTGCTCGCACCTCACCGCCGACATGGCAGAGGCCGTGCTGCGCGCCCTCACCGCCTCACTGCCCGCCGCCGCGCCCGCCGCCGAGCTGGCCGCGTAGGCACCAGGCCCCGCCCCCGGCTGGCACCAGGCCCCACCCCCTCCCGCACCACCGAAGGAACAGCGCCGTGAACAGCACCACCCTGACGACCACGCTCCGCCTGCCCCGCGAGGACGGCCCCGCCGAGACCGTCACCGTCACCACCCCGGCCGGACGCGGCGCACAGAACAAGCACACCAAGGCCGTGCAGCTCGCCCTGGACCTGCCCACCGCCAGCGGCCCCGGCCGGGCCGTGAGGATCGGGGCCGACCCCCGGCGCGTCCCGCAGCCCAGCAAGGTCCGCAGCAAGGGCCGGGGCTGGCAGCGCTGGACCGAGGCCGATGGCCGTGTGAGGTACGGCGTCGCCAGCGAGGTGAACCCGCAGCAGGCCGGACTCGGCTGGGCCGGGCTCACCGCCCGCACGGTCGTCCCGGCCGACGGCGGCGAGGCGTTCGCCATCTACCGCACCGGCTCGGCCGGCTCGGACTGGGCCCGTGAAGGCGACCACATCCGGATGGTTCCCGCGCTGCTCCAGGACTGCCTGCCCGGCCTGCTCGTCAACAGCACCGAACTGGCGGCCTGACCCGCCCCGGTGCGGCCCGGACCACCGTCCGGACCGTGCCGAGGCCCGGCCAGACCCCAGGCCCCACCCCGAGCAGTCCAGGAGAGCAGCAGCATGCCGGAGTACATCGTTCCCGTCGACCTGATCACCGTGCACGTCGTCCCCGTGCTCGCCGCCACCCCCGAGGACGCCCAGCGCGAGGCCGAGCGCATCGTCACCGCCGACTGGGAGACCTGGTACGCCCACGCCGAGCCCGTGGTCGTCGGCGACGCCCTCACCCCCGCGCAGTGGGACGCCGAGCAGAAGGAGGCACCCCGACTCGGTCTCGTCCCGATGGGAACCCCCGGCCGCCGGCCGAAGAACGCCACCCCCGCGGCCAAGCCCCGGGCACCCCGCACCGACCACCACGCCGACGGCTCGAAGTGCCCGCCGAGCCACAAGCACACCAGCAGCGGCAAGCCGCTCACCGACGGGTGCACCGGTCGGACCTACTCCACCGCGAAGTGCACGTGCGGGTGGACCACCCGCAGCACCGTGAAGACCTACGTGGACGAGACCCGTCGGCGGCACCTCGCCACCGAGCACGGCTGACCGGCCGCTGGCACCAGGCCCCACCCCCTCCACGTCGAAGGAACACCCCGTGCACGTCATCCCCGAGCCGCTGCGGGTCATGGACCTGCCCCGCTCGCACACCTTCGGCTACGCCGCGCCCGGCACCGCCCCACGTCGCCCTGGTGGACGACGCCGAGCGCCGGGCGCTGTGCGCCCCGGACACCCCGCTCACCTCGGACTGGGCGCTCAACGGTGACCCGCTCTGCCCGGCCTGCGCGCCGCTCGTCCAGCTGTGACCCCAGACCCCGCCCCCGCCACCGAGGAGACCCCCGTGCCCACCGCCACCGCCACCCGCTACACCCTCACCTACCCGAAGACCAACGACCGGCCCCCGATGCGCGTGCGGTTCACCGCCGCCCCCGACGCGAAGGGCACGTGGACCGTCGAGCGCCAGCCCCTCGGTGCGGCCGGCCGAATGCTCACCGGAGACCGCCCCCGCCAGTACTTCGGGGCCGAGGCCCAGGCCCGAGCGGAGGCCGCCTACCGGGGTCTCGTCGTCCGGGAAGTCCTCCACGTCGGGCAGATGCTCGACCTGGCGCTGGAGCCCGGGGACGTCCGCTTCCAGGACGGCTGGCCGACCCTGGACGGCATGGACGCCGGGGAGTGGCTGGACTCGATGGGCACCGACTGACCGCCCGCCGGAACCAGGCCCCACCCCCTCCCCGCCCACCCGCACCACCCCCGAGGAACCCCGATGCCCAGCACCACCACCGTCCGCCTGCCCGCCGCCCTCGTCGCCGCCCTGTCCGACCGGGACGCCTTCCAGAGCAAGGGTGAAGAGGCCGTGGCCGCCGCCCTCTTCGAGACCGCCACCTACGTCAAGCGCGGGAAGGGCCGCACCGCCCACGCCACCATGACCGCCGAGCAGATCGGGGTCCTCGCGGACTACCTGCACAGCCTGCTCGGCCTGGTGGACTCCGGGATCGCCCCCGCCTCCGAGTTCGGTGTCAGCCGCTCCCGGCTCGACGCCATCGTGCGCGACCTCGGGCAGGCCCAGGACGCCACCGAGGCCCAGGACGCGCGTCGGCCGTGACCGCCCTGGGCACAGGCCCCACCCCCTCCCCGGGGTGGGGCCTGTGTCGCAATGCCGGGTGTCGGACCCCGATTTGGTTCGAGCCCACCCTTAGAGGCTATGTCTATGTTCTTTTTAGAATGTCAATAAAAAAAGACATAATGACATAGACCCCTACGCTGTGTACCCCACCCATCGCCCAGAGTGACCACCCGGGCGACCCCGCACAACGCAGGAGACACCAGTGACCACCCCCGCCCGCGCCCCCTGGATACCCGGCGGCGGAACCGCCCTGGACTGGGGCCTGCGCGACGCCTGCCCCGTCGGCGTCGGCCCCGGCGGCTACCGGGGCGAAGGCGGGAAGGTGTGGTGTCTGTCCTGCGGTGACCGCTACGCCGGGCGCCCGGCCCAGGTCGGCGACGAGCACAGCCACCGCGACGACGCGCAGTTCGCGGCCCGGCTGCACGCCGATGAGCACGAAGCCGAGATCCGCCGGTACGTCACCGCCGAGCGCAACCGCGAGGTCCGGGAGAAGTGCGGGTGGACGACGCGGGTGTACGCCCTCGTCTCGGCGGCGACCCGGGAGGACCCCGACGGTGGGGTGTGGTGGGACGGCACCGGCTACCGCCTGGTGCCGGCCGGGGCCCGGCTCGACGCGAAGGGCCGCCGGGTTCGCCGCCGCGTGGTCGAGCTGGTGCTCGCCGCCGGGTTCCTCCGACAGGACGAGCGCGGCGAAGTGTGGGCCACCGCCGACGGCCGCGCCATGCTCGCGGCCTGGCAGCACCACCGCGCGGACCTCGCCGAACCGTGGCCCGCCCGCCACGAACCCCAGGCCCTCCCCCCGCTCCCCGGCGGCCAGGAGGACCGGCGACGCCAGGAGGCCGCCCGCCAGCTCTGGGCCCAGCTCCAGCGCGAGCACGCCGAGACCCGCGCCGAACTCGTCCGGCTCCGCGAGCAGGCCGAGCAGCGGTACCAGGACGAGCTGGCCGCCGAGCGCCAGCGCCGCGCCGACGCGTGGGCCGAGCGCGAGCGCGCCGAGCGGGCCCGCACCGGAGCGGACATCGACCTGACGTGGTCCGCGGAGGGTGCCGGCCGCTGGACCGTCACCGGCTCGGGCCACGACCGCCGCCTCGTCGTCACCCTCAACACCACCGACTTCGCCCACGACTCGTACGAGATCCGGGAGAACGGCCACCACGTCTCCCGCCACCGCTACCGCCACCAGGTCGACGCCGCCGTGCGGCAGCTCCTCGCCGACGGCGTCGAGATCGGCGAGCGGACGCCAGGCCCCACCCCCGCGGCCTCCACCGAACCGGACTCCACCGTGCCCGCCGGTCCGCGCCCCACCGTGGTTGCCGGCCGCTGGCACCAGGCCCCACCCCGGGCCGCCGTGGGCAACCGACCACGGCGGCCCGCAAGGCAAAGCACCCCCGCCTCCGAGAGAAGGCGAGGGTGCTCGGGGCGGCCGGGGGCTGCTACAGCCCCAGGGCCTTTCGGATCGCGTCGATACCGTCAGCCATGGCGTGGAACTCGGGAGGGTGTACCGCACCCGAGGAGGTCAGGGTTCTGGCTGTCCCCCTGGTACACGCCGATCACGTCGCCATCGCTGTTCCGGATGGGTGCAAAGGTGGCGCATGCGCCGTTGCCCTCGCTCAGGGGGGACTTAATCCGCTCCTCCACCGGGGGCGTGACGTCGTACAGCTCTTGCTTCTCCATCACAGATCCTTGCTAAGCGTCTTGATCAGTTCGACCGAATCATGCGGAGTCAACGCCCTCCCAGCTAGGTAGTCAAACCTTCGCCGACGGGCCCGAACCTCCTTCGGGTCCTCCAGGATCGCCACGCCGGTTCCGGTGTCCATGGTGGCCACACCCGGGTCGCCCGGGGTCGGGTAGTCGATGACGTTCAGGTTGAGCTGGGTAGCCGCCGCAGCGCCAGCCGAGAACGGAATGATCCGCAACGTGATGTTCGGCCGCTGCATAGCTTCGGCGATGTGGTCAAGTTGCGACCTCATGACCGCCGGGCCGCCGACCTGCGCCCGGATTGCAGCCTCCGAGCAGAGGGCATCCAGAACGGCCGGCCGACCGGGCCTGAAGAAGATGTCCTGACGACGACGGCGGACCGTGTGCTGGACGGCAGTCTTCTCGACGCCGTTCTCGCGCTCGTGGAACTCGTCTACAGCCTGCATGTACTGGTGGATCTGGAACGGCCAAGGGATCAGTGCGCCGGTGGCAATGCTGACCTTGCTCGCCGGGTCCTCAAGCTCGATCAGTCGAACGAGGCTGCGCGGCAGGTCGGCCAGATACTCGTCCCACCAGGCCGCTTGAGAGGCCCTGGCTTCCCTGATCTCGGCCAGCAGGTCGAGCCGGATGGACTCATCTACGCCGTACAGGTCCAACATCGTCATCAGTTGCTGATCGGTGGGGAGCTGGCCACCCTTCTCCATCAGCGAGACGAGGTCCTGTGACTTGCCGAGAGCTGCGCCCACTGCGGCCTGCGTGGGGCGCGGACGCACGTCCATACGAAGGGTCCGCAGCCGCCGTCCCACGCTCGCCATGGCGCGGGACGCTTGCGCCTTCGTCACGCTCCGTTCCTCCCTGTCCAAGTCCAGCAGCAATTGTTCTGGACTGAGAGTAGCGCGCGGGCCAGCCGACTACGCCTCGTACGGGTGAAGTTTGACGGACCCTCACAAGGGGCTTGCGTACGAGCCGCTCGTACGAGGAGACTCAGTTCTGCACCAACCGCTACGAGCCATCTGCGGAGTGTAGTGCGTCCGCGTTGGCGCACGGCTCCCTCCGGCCCATCTGTGGAGGAGCTGTGCAAGGACTGACTGCTCACGTTCATGTGAGTCCGCACGTCGTCTTGATTCGATCGGAAGTGTTCGAACCGGTCCCCACCGTGGTTCGGGCGGTCCGCAGGCTCATCGGGAAGTGCTGTGTCGAGATCGGTATCGACCCGGACATTCCGGTGGTCCTCGCCAGCGAGCTGGCCACGAACGTGGTCCGCCACGTCGGGACGCCGTTCAGGGTCACGTTCGTGGCCCTGGAAGGCCGGCCGGTGTGGATCGAGGTACAGGACGGTTCCCTGGAGCTGCCCCGGCCCCGCGCCGCTGGCCCGGACGACCTCGGAGGCCGGGGCTTCGAGCTGATCGAGGCCCTGGCGGCGAAGTGGCACACCGATCGGGACATCGGCCAGGGCACCAAGATCGTCTGCGTCACACTCAAGGGGGAAGAGGAAGATGGGTCCGGCGACGGGAATCACGTCGATACAGCCTGTGCCGAAGGACAGCACGGACCTCCGGCAGGGCAGTCGGATCTACGTCGAGGCTTTGTCCCCCGAGCAGTTGCAGCAGCTCGGCCGGCCTGAGCTTCCCATCCGGCTGACGATCAGCGGCATCATTCCGGACCCCACTGGGGGGCGTCCTCCGCCGGTCCTGGAGCTGCGGTTCGACGCGGCGATGTTGGCGGACATCGAGCGGCAGATTCGGGAGCTTCAACCGCTGGCCGAACCGGGGCCGGCCGAGCCCAGCCCGGCCGACGCTGAGTCTCCGTTGGCGCCCCTCGCCCGTAGGAGCCCCGGCGAGTGGCTTCACCGGAAGTTGAAGCCCGAAGAGATCGAGGAGCGGCAAGGGACCTGGGCCGACCTCGGAGCCTCGGCCGAGAAGATGCGGGCCTTTCGGGATGCCTTGCAGCGAGCAGATGCCCTGACATGACCACCTCGGCCGAGCGGCTGGACCAGTCCGGTCCGGTGAGCGCGGACCGGCTGTGCAAGCGCTGGGGGCTCGGTCTCCACCCCCGGGGCGAATGTCTGTGCACGGAGACCCATGGTCAGCACCGCCTCCGGCGTTGACTCCACAGCTCCCAGCCTGGTTCGGACGGACACGTCCACCAGGCCGGGCCCCACCGGGAATCCCCTCGGATGGGTCATTGCACCACCCAGCAGGAAGGAACCGAGAAATGAACCCGAACGAGTCCATCATCGCGGCCGACGAGGACGACGACGTGACCGTGATCGGCGACGCGGCGGCCCTCACCATGGGCGGCCAGGCCGACGGCGGCGAGGGCAAGCGGCACGTGTACTCGTACACCGGCTGATCCTCTCGCTGTAACTGCGGTGCGGCCCTTCGGGGCCGCACCGCTCCGCGTTCTGCCAATGATCCCGGAGGGGAGACCAACATGGGCTTCGGGGGCTTCGCCAGCTCCGCGATGGGCACACCGCTCCCGTTGGGGGCGACACGGCTGCATCCGCAGTCGACCGTGTGGAGGGACGGTATGTCTGTCACCCAGCTCCACGTGGCGGAGGGTGGTCCGCCCCGCCGACTATTCGTCCTGGGGCTGAGTGGTGCGCGGCCCGCGGAGTTGAAGGCGTTGGTCGCAGGACCGCTGCCGGCCGATCTGGCTTGGCGGTGGCCGGGAGCCTACGCGGTGGTGACCGAAACCGAGCAGGAGACCTTGATCTTCACCGACCCTGCCGCAGCGCAGCCGGTCTACCTCACCCGGTTCGGCTCGGGGTGGGCTTGGTCGTCGTCGGCGCGGCTCCTCGCCGGACTCACGCGAGCCCCGGTCGATGCACGAAGGCTCGTGACTGCGGTGTTCACGCCGATGGTCCCCGCTCTCGTTGCGGGTCGGTCGTACTTCTCGGAGGTTGAGCAACTGCCCCCGGGCGCTCGCATCCGCCTTGCTCCGGGTGCCGCACCCCAGATCACGAACCTCTGGCTTCCGCAGCCGTCCCCCGACCGCGACCTGGCCGGGCGCCTTCGGTCCGAGCTGGAGAAGGCCGTGGGCCTGGGCCTGGGCGACGCTCCGTTCAGCACCGACCTGTCGGGCGGGCTGGACTCCTCGTCCGTCACGCTCCTCGCTGCCCGCCAGGCACCCGACGACGTGTGCGTGCACGCCGTGACGGTTCACCCCGAAGGGGACGAGTCGGGGGCCGACCTCCGGTTCGCCCGTCTCGTGGCGGACTCGATGCCGGGCAGGATCGAGCACCACCTTCTAACTGCGCAACGTGAACACCTGCCCTACACCGGGATCACCCAGGTGCCGGCCGCTGATGAGCCTGCACCGTCCACCATGGCCTGGGCCGGGCTGCTCCGGCAGTTGGAATGGATGGCCGAGCGGTTCGACACCCGGCTTCACCTGACTGGCGACGGCGGAGATAGCGTCTGCGCACAGCCGCCGGTCCACATCGCGGATCTGGCCCGACACCGGCAGATCCGGGCCGCTCTCGACCAGGCCGCGGGCTGGGCCCGCCTCCGGCATCTGCCACTCCTGGACATCCTCCGGCAGGCGGTCATCTCGGCCCGGATCTCCCGAGCCGACGCACTGTCCGCACTCGCCGAGCAGATCGGCCAGGACCCGTCTCCGGCGGCCGGCACTATCCGCTGGTTCCCGGCCGTACAGCTCCCGGCGTGGGCCGGTGTTGAGGCCCTTCCACTCGTACGGGGTGAGATTGAGCGGGTGGCCGCCGCTCCAGACCCTCTCATCGGGCTCGACGCCGGGCCGCGCGCTGTCATAGACGAAGTGCGCGAGGTGGCCCGGACGGCGCAGGCGGATGCCGCGCTGGCCGAAGACATCGGTATCCAGCTTCGGAACCCGTTCCTGGACGCCAGCGTGGTCAACAGCGTGGTGCGCGCCCCCATCGAAGCCCGGCCGCCCGTGTACGCCTACAAGCCGCGACTGGTGCGGGCGATGGGTGACCTGCTGCCGTCCGCGCTGGCAGCGAGGAACACGAAGGGCTCGTTCAACGCGGACTTCTACACCGGTCGGCGGGAGAACCTGGATGATCTGCTCGGACTGGCGGACGGGTTCCTCGCCGCGCTCGGCCTGGTCGAGCCCCAGGCCCTTCGCCGCGTGCTGAAGCAGGCCGCCATGGGTATGCCCGTGCCGATGGGGATTCTGGATCGCATGCTCGCCGTCGAAGCTTGGCTTCTGTCCCTGGACCGCGAGCCGGACCCGCAGTGGGTTGCGGTGCAAGAGGGGGTGGACCGTGGCTAACTCGGTCCGGTTCGTGACCATGCCGGGGCACGTTCGCGCTGTCGACTTCGGGCACGCTGTCGTCCTGGTGAACTACCGCAACGGCCAGGTGAGTACGCTCCCCGCCTCGGCCGGCGCGGCTCTCCGCCAGGCAGCGAGGTTCGGCAGCGGCCAGCATCTTCCGGAGAGGCTGCTGACCTCGCTCTTGGACGGTGGGTTGCTGGTGGAGTCCGACCGGCCTCGTCCCTGGCGGGCTGCCCGTGAGGCAAGGGCCCCGAAGTCGAGTTGGGGCGGCGATGAGTTCCGGGCCGGTCTGAGTCCGCTGCCGCCGGTTCCGCGTACTCGGTTGCTGGCGGCTGCCGCTGCCCTCGCGGCGGTCCACGCCGTGAAGGCCGCAGGGCCTAAGCAGGAGGCGATGGGGCGCGTCCTGAAGCTGGTGCACTCCGCCAGCACGACGGGGCGGAGAAGGCCGGCAACCGCCAGCGAAGCCGAGCAGGCCGTTCACGCCTCGCGTAGCGCGGGCTGGTACTCGCCGGGCCGGACCAACTGCCTTGAGGAGTCGGCCGCCGCGATGCTGCTGCTTCACCTCACGGGCAAGGCCGCGGTTTGGCGTCACGGCGTCGCGCCCGACCCGATACGGTTGCACGCCTGGATCGAGACCCTTGACGGGACACCCGTCGCCGAACCTGCGTCAGTTGGCTTGTACACAGCGATTCTTAGCATCCCCGGAGCGTTCCATGTCACCTGAAAGCTTGATCTGGCTGTCCGACGGCACCTGCGGACTCGGCCCCCTCCGGTCCGACTTGGCTGAGGAGTACTGGCGCTGGGAGGAAGACCCGTCCTCGCTGATCGGCTTCGGCCGTCCGGTCCCCGAATCACTGCCGAGTCGCGCCCAGGGCCTTCAGCAGCAGCTCGCCGGCCGGAACATCAGGTTCACGGTCTACGACCTCACCGACCCCGAGAACCCCGTGCCCGCCGGCATGACCACCCTCCAGCCCGACACCTACACCCGCGCCGCTGAGTACATCCTCGTCATCGCGCCCGACGCGCGGGGCAAGGGCCTCGCCACCTCGGCGACCCGCCTGACGCTGGACTTCGGGTTCCACGTCTCCAACCTGCGGTCCGTCTGGCTCAAGGTACTGGCCCCCAACAAGGCGGCCGTCCGCGTCTACGAGACGGCGGGCTTTCAGCACGTCGGTGCTATGCGCCAGGCCGGGTACTGGCACGGCGCGGTCTGCGACGAGCTGATCATGGACGCCTTGGCAGCGGACTTCTCGGGCCCGAGCGTCTTCAGCTCGGCGAGCTGACCGCCGCGTCCGCGACCGCACCGCACCCTCGCCGCTCACCCCCTTGCGGCGGGCTGGCCCCCGTCCTGTGTCTGCCCCCGCAGCCATAGGGCGGGGGCCCTTCCCGTAGCGCTTTGGCGGGGGCAGTAAGCGGCCACGAATAGGTCGTGGCCCCTTGCACCTCAGCCTGTTTCCGCAGGTCGGGAACAAGGTGCAAGGTCGGTGCGTTCTCCCAGGTGGTGGCCCAGACGAGCTCGTAGCGGTCGGCCAGTTCGCGCAGCCAGTCGCCGTGGCGAGGTGACAGCAGGACGGAGTAGCCCAGCAGGGTGTGGGCGTCGAAGTCGTCGTCGGGGGACGGGAACACCGGGTTCAGCACCCCGTCGACGTCCAGGTACAACAGTGGCTTGCCCATGCGGCGGTCTCCCCGGGGTCGCGGCCAGTTACCTGGTCGGACGAAGCGCGACCCCGGGAGGTTGCAAGCTGTCAGCGGCTGTCACCCGGAAGTGACGGGTTCCGGTTCCGGCGCGCGGGACGCCGGCCCGGCGACCGCCCGCTCCAACCGCCGCACCTCCGGCACCAGCAGCACCAGCCCGGCCAGCGTCGCGCAGACCAGCGCGCACCCCCACAGCGCCCCGGACAGGCCGAACGCCGCCGCGGCCGGACCGGCCAGCGCGCTGCCCAGCGGCAGCAGCGCGAACGAGCCGAACGCGTCGTACGCCGACATCCGGGACAGCAGCTCCTCCGGCACCTCCTGCTGCAACGTCACCATCCAGCCCACGATGAACACCGTGGTGCCCGCCCCCGCCAGGAACATCGCCGCCGCCACCGGCACCAGCGGCCACCCCAGCGCCAGCGCCAGCGGCGGCAGCCCGAACAGGAACACCCCGCCGTTGCCCACCAGCAGCAGCCGGCGCGGCTGCCACCGCGTCATCAGCGGACCCGCCGCCAGCATGCCGACGCTCAGCGCCGCCATCGCCGCCCCCCACGCCCCGGCGCCGCCCATCCGGTCCTCGGCCACCACCGGCCCGTACACCGCCTCCACCGCGAGCACGCAGGCGTTCGTCACCCCGAACTGCACCACGACCGCCCACAGCCACCGCCGGGCGCGGAACTCCCGCCAGCCGACCCGAAGTTCGTGCACCAGCCCGGGCCCGCCCGGCCCCCGGTCGGCGGCCACCTGCTCCAGGCCGGCCCGCAGCGCCGCCGCGACGGCGAAGCACGCCGCGTCGCCCGCCAGCACCCAGCCGGGGCCGACCGCCGCGACCAGCACGCCGCCGAGCGCCGCACCGGCGATCGACGCGCCGTTCACCGCCATCTTGAACACCGAGAACGCCTTCGCGGCGTGCTCCGCCGGCACCGCCCGCAGGATCACGCCCTCCGCGGCCGGCGCGTAGAACGCCTGCCCGGCCCCGCCCGCCGCCGAGAGCACCATCAGTGCCCACAGACCCGGCTGCCCGAGCAGCACCAGCGCCGCCAGCACCGCCTGCGAACCGGCGTTGAACACGTTCGCCCCGACCATCACCAGATGCCGCGGCAACCGGTCCGCGACCGCCCCGCCCACCAGCAGCAGCACCACCAACGGCACCGTCCGGGCCGCCGTCACGTACCCCACCTCGGCACTGCCCCATCCGGCCCCGGAGTGCAGCACGGCGAACGCGGTGGCGATCGGCGCCGCGGCGTTGCCGAGCCCGCTCACCACCGCCGCAGCGCTCTGAACGCGGTAATTGCGGCCCGCCCAGGCCGGATCGAGGAAACCCACCGCCCGACGATGACCCCGCCGCACCCCCGCTGTCCAGCGCTTTTCCCACCGGCGAAACCCACCCGCCCAACCGGCCGCCCAACCGCCCGCCCAACCGGAGCCGCACGCGGCGGCCCCGGGCGGCCTCGGCCCGGCTGTCTCCGGAGGAGGTTAATCGGTGCGGTGCCGGGCGGTCTGGGGCTGTTGTCCCTTCCCTCCCGCCCGGGCCCCCCGCCGGAGGCGGCCTCGGCCCGGCTGTCTCCGGAGGAGGTTGATCGGTGCGGTGCCGGGCGATCTCGGGCCGTTTCTCTCCCCTCCCAACCGGCCCCCCCGCCGGAGGCGGTGTCAGCCCAGGTGGCCCCAGAGGAAGCTGACGGTGCGGCGCCAGGCGATCTCGGCCTGGAGCGGGTCGTACGTGCTGGGGGTCTTCTCGTCGTTGAGGAAGGCGTGGCCGGCCGGGTAGAAGTGGATCTCGGGGCGGCGTCCGGTCGCCTCGCCGATGCGGATCGCGGCCTCGTCGACGGTCTCGGTGGGCAGCGAGGCGTCCCGTTCGCCGTAGTGGCCGAGGACGTGCGCGGTGAGGCCGGTGTAGGGGTGGTCCTCGTCCGGGAGGCCGTAGAAGGGGACGACCGCGGCGATCCGGTCGCCCTCCCGGGTGGCGAGGTGCAGGGCCAGGGCGCCGCCCATGCAGAGGCCGACGACGCCGATCGCGTCGCCGACCGTCGCCGGGTGGTCGAGCAGGTGGTCGACCGCGGCGGAGAGTTCTTCGGCGGCCCGTTCCACCGGGAGTTCGCGTCTCATCCTCGCGGCCTCGGCCCGGTCGTGGGTGACGGTGCCGCCGTACAGGTCGGGGGCGAGGGCGACGAAGCCGGCCGCGGCGAGGCGGTCGGTGAGTTCGGCGATGTGCCGGGTGAGGCCCCACCACTCCTGGACGACCAGGACGCCGGGGCCGGTGCCGGCGGGCGGTGGGGCGAGGTAGCCGTGCAGGGTGCTTCCGGGGCCGGGGAAGCTGGTGTTCTGGCGGGCGGCGCCCATGGCCTCTCCGTCGGGACGGCCGCGGGCGGCAGCTCGCGGCGGGCAGCGGGGGGTGCGACCGGCACTCTAAGCCCGGCGGGTGGCGGCGGCCGTCTCCGCCACCCGCCGTCGGTCGTCCTGCCGGCAGGTCGACCGGTTCCGTTCAGCCCATCTCCTCCAGTGCTTTGCCCTTGGTCTCCTTGATGAAGAAGGCCACGAACGGGATGGAGAGCAGCGCGAAGCAGGCGTAGATGACGTACGTCGCCGACAGGTTCCAGTCGGAGAGGTTGGGGAAGCTGACGGTGATCGCCCAGTTGGCGATCCACTGCGCGGAGGCGGCCACCGACAGGGCGAGCGCCCTGATCCGGTTGGGGAACATCTCGCCGAGCAGTACCCAGACCACCACGCCCCAGGAGAAGGCGAAGCAGAACACGAAGACGTGCGCGGCGACCAGCGCGGTGGTGGCGTACGCGTCGTCCAGGGTCGCGCTGTCGCCGGTGCCGTGCCGGAAGGAGAACGCCCAGGCGGCGACCGCGAGGGCGACGGCCATGCCCGCGGAGCCGGCCAGCGCCAGCGGCTTGCGGCCGATCCGGTCGACCAGCAGCATCGCGACCACGGTGCCGACCACGTTGACGATCGAGGTGGAGAGCGAGATCAGCAGCGAGTTGGACTCGTCGATGCCGACCGACTGCCACAGGAACGACGAGTAGTAGAAGATCACGTTGATGCCGACGAACTGCTGGAACACCGAGGCGCCGATGCCGATCCAGACGATCGGCAGCAGTCCGAACCGCCCGCCCAGCAGGTCCTTCAGGCGCGGCTTGTTCTCGGTGTCGAGCACCTGGCGGATCTCCGCCATCCGGGCGTCCAGGTCGACGCCGGAGCCCTCGACCTCGGCCAGCACCTTGCGGGCCTGCGCCTCCCGGTTGTTGGCGATCAGGTAGCGCGGCGACTCGGGGATGGACAGCGCCATCAGCCCGTAGACGATCGCGGGCACGGCCTCGACGCCGAGCATCCACTGCCACGCCTGGATGCCCGCCAGGTGGTTGGTGGACTCGCCGTCGGCGGCCTGGTTGAGCCCCCAGTTGGCGAGCTGCGAGACGGTGATGCCGAGCACGATGGCCATCTGCTGGAAGGAGGCCAGCCGGCCCCGGTAGGCGGTCGGCGCGACCTCGGCGATGTAGGTGGGGGCGATCACCGAGGCGATGCCGATGGCGATGCCGCCGAGCACGCGCCACACGCCGAGCACCTCGATGCTGGGCGGGAACATCGAGCCGACGCCGCTGATCGCGAACAGGACGGCGGCCAGCAGCATGGTGCGCACCCGGCCGTAGTGGTCGGCCAGCCAGCCGGCGACCACCGCGCCGGCCGCCGAGCCGAGCAGGGCGATGGCGACCACGAACGCGGTCTCGCCGTTGCCGACGCCGAAGTGCTTCTGGATGCCGGTGACCGCACCGTTGATCACCGCGCTGTCGTAGCCGAACAGGAACCCGCCCATCGCGGCGGCTGCGGAGATGAACACCACATGGCCGAGGTGTTCGTCCCTGGCGGCGGAGTGGGTAGCCAGTGTTCTCTCCCTACATCCCGTTCCGCCCGTTTCGGGCGGAAATATCCGGAGGTAATTCGATCAGCGGCTACCCCGCGGTACGCGTTCGACACGCCCGGAACGGACGATCCGTCAGTCCGGCGAACGGTCGGGACCGGCCGTCCGTACCGCCATCCGCCGCAGCAGCTGCGTCCGCGCCCCGGCGTCCTGCGGGTTCCCGGTGGCCGCGTGGCGCTCGGCCAGCCGCTCGGCGACCTCGGCCTGGAGCTCGACCGGCTTCTTGTCGTCGTACTTGAACTTCGCCCGCACCCGGCGCACCGTCAGCCGCAGCCCCCGCACGCCGGTCAGCAGCGCCCACTGCGCGCCGCCGGGCCCGACCCGGTCGCCGGGCCGCTCGGGCTGGAAGTGCGCCAGCTGCCGGTTGAGGATCGCGGCCTTGCCGGCGACGTCCTCCACCAGCTCGGCGGTGCAGGAGAACTGGACGGACGCGTAGTAGCTGGTCGGCGTGTACGGCTCGCCGCGCCAGCGGCCGGGGGCGAAGGCGTAGTCGTCGGTGACGGCCAGCGTGACGCGCGGGTCGGCGCGCACCGCGGCGAGCAGCGGGTTGGCGGCGGCCAGGTGCAGCAGCACCTCGCCCGCGTCCGCGTCCAGCAGGAAGTGCGTGGGGACGAGGACCGGGCCGTCGGGGCCGTTGGCCGCCAGGGTGCCGAAGTCCCGCCCGGCGGCCAGCCACTGGCGCCACTCCTGCTCCGAGCCCCGGTCCCAGCCCCGGATCAGCACGCCGACTCCCGCAGGTACGGCGGGAGTTCGACCTCCGTGTGCGGGGCGGGCAGCGGCGCGCCGTGGGCGGGGGTGACCGGCACCACGCCCGCCCAGTACGGCAGGGCGAGGTCCTCGGGTTCGTCGTTGACGCCGCCGGTGCGGGTCTTGGCCGAGACCCGGTCCAGCTCCAGCCGGATCACCGCGGTGGCGGCCAGCTCCTTGGCGTTGGCCGGCCGGCAGTCGGCCGCGCGGCCCGCCACCACCTGCTCGACGATCGCGTCCAGCGCCAGCCGCAGCTCGGCGGGGTCGGTGACCTGGTGGGCGGTGCCGTGCGCGACCACCGAGCGGTAGTTGACGGAGTGGTGGAAGGCCGACTTGGCCAGCACCAGCCCGTCCAGGTGCGTCACCGTCACGCACACCGGCAGGCCCTCCTCGCCCTTGGCCCCGCGCAGCGGGCGGCTGCCGGTCGAGCCGTGCACGTACAGCCGGCGGCCGACCCGGGCGTACAGCGTGGGCAGCACGACCGGCGCGCCGTCCCGGACGAAGCCGAGGTGGCACAGGTACCCGGCGTCCAGGATCGCGTGCACCGCCTGCTCGTCCCAGGCGGCGCGCTCCTTGGAGCGGGTCGGGGTGGTGAGGCCGTCGCGGGTGTACGACCCGCCGGGGCTGTCCGACATGACAACTCCTCTGCACTAGTGCATAATCTACTTTGTGCTAGGAGAGTATCGGATCACCGGTCGGCGAGCCAGCGAGATTGCCGCCGACGTCGAACGCGCGGTCGCGGCGGGGGAGTTGGCCCCGGGTGCCGCCCTGCCCCCGCTGCGCGACCTGGCCGTCGAGCTCGGCGTGAACCCCAACACGGTGGCCGCCGCCTACCGCCTGCTGCGCGAACGCGGCGTCATCGAGACCGCCGGGCGGCGCGGCAGCCGGGTCCGCCCCCGCCCGGTCACCGCCCCCCGGGACCAGGCCCGGCTGCCCGTCCCGCCCGGTGCCCGCGACCTGTCGGCCGGCAACCCCGACCCGGCCCTGCTGCCCCCGCTCGGCCCCGCGCTGGCCGCCGCGGCCGCCGGGCCCGCCGTCCTGTACGGGCAGCCGGTCGCCGAGCCCGGGCTGCTCGCCGGGTTCCGCGCCGAGTTCCGCGCCGACGGCGTCCCCGACGGCGAACTCGCGGTCTGCTCCGGCGCGTTGGACACCATCTCGCGGGTCCTCGCCGCCCACCTGCGCCCCGGCGACACCGTCGCCGTCGAGGACCCGGGCTGGGGCAGCCTGCTCGACCTGCTGCCCGCGCTCGGCCTGCGCCCCGTCCCCGTCCCGGTCGACGACGAGGGCCCGCTGCCCGGCCCCGCCGCCGCCGCGCTCGACCACGGCGCCCGCGCCCTGATCGTCACCAGCCGGGCCCAGAACCCCACCGGCGCCGCCCTCACCCCGGCCCGCGCCGCCGCGCTGCGCGCCGTCCTGGCCGCCCGCCCCGCCACCGTCCTGATCGAGGACGACCACGGTCACGGCATGGTCGACCAGCCCTTCCAGTCACTGGCCGCCGGCACCGTCGCGCACTGGACGCTGGTGCGCTCCGCCGCCAAGGCGCTCGCCCCCGACCTGCGGGTCGCGGTCTGCACCGGCGACGCCGACACCATCGCCCGGGTCCTGGGCCGCCAGCGCCTGGACGCGGGCTGGGTCAGCCACCTGCTCCAGCGCGCCGTCCTCGCACTGCGCCGCGACCCGCCCGCCCCCGCCCCGGTCTACCGCGCCCGCCGCGACGCCCTGCTCGCCGCCCTCGCCGCCCACGGCATCCGCGCCCACGGCGCCAGCGGCCTCAACGTCTGGGTCCCCGTCCCCGACGAGACCGCCGCCACCGCCGCCCTGCTCCACCGCGGCTGGGTCACCGCCCCCGGCTCCCGCTTCCGCCTCGCCTCCCCGCCCGGCCTCCGGATCACCGTCTCCACCCTCACCCCCGCCGAATCCACCACCCTCGCCGCCGACCTCGCCACCACCCTGTCCGCCCCGGCGGCCGGCTCCCGGCTCACCTGAGCACCGCCGCCCCGGCTGTCATGGACGCGAGGAATAGCGGGCGGCCCGGCCCGGTTGCAGGGCGCGGGGGGAACGACCAGCAGGAAGGACCGGCCATGCGCATCCGAAACTCGCTCCGCTCCCTGAAGGCCAAGCCCGGCGCCCAGGTGGTCCGCCGGCGCGGGCGCACCTTCGTGATCAACCGGAGGGACCCGCGCTTCAAGGCCCGCCAGGGCTGAGCAGCGCGAAGGCCCCGCCCCGGAGGAACCGGGCGGGGCCTTCCGCCGTGCGGCGGGCGCTCAACGCTCAGCGCCCAGGGCTCAGCCCTTGGCCAGCAGCGACTGCGCGTGCTCGCGGACCTCGTCGCGGGACAGGTACGCGTCGGTGTACTCGAAGTCGCGCAGTCGGGCGGGCTGGCGGGCCAGGAAGCCGGTCCGGACGAAGTCGTCGCCCGCGGTGGCGTTCAGCAGCCAGTTGGCCGCCGTGCGGTACTTCGCCGCGTTGGTGCGCATCGCCATCACGTGGTAGCCGCGGGCCACCGCCTGCGCGGGCGCGCCGTGCAGCTCGATCCCCAGCGGCTTGGACACCGCGTCCTTGCCGCCCAGGTCGACCACCAGGCCCAGGTCCTTGTGGAAATACGGCTGCAGCGGCTGGTTGCGCAACGCCGCCACCAGGTTGTCGGCGACCTTCTTGCCCTGCCGGGCCGAGTGCTGCGCGGTCGGCGGGCACACCGCCCCGTCGCCCTTGGCCAGGTCCGGCACCGCCGCCGCGTCGCCGAGCGCGAAGACGCCCTCGAACTGCGGCACCCGCATCTCCGCCGTCACCGCCAGCCGCCCGCGCACCGTCTCCGCGTCCAGCGTGCCCACCAGCGGGGAGGCGGCCACGCCGGCCGTCCAGATCAGGGTCCGGCACGGCAGGGTCCGCCCGTCGGTGAACTTCACCGTCTCCGGGCCGACCTCGGCGATCGACACGCCCAGCGACACGTCCACGCCGCGCGCGCGCAGGATCTCCATCGCGGTGACGCCCAGCTTGTCGCCCAGCTCGGGCATCAGCCGCGGCGCGATGTCGATCAGGTGCCACTTGATCAGCTGCGGGTCCAGCCGCGGGTAGCGCTTGGCCGCCGCGGTGGTCAGCCGCTGCAGGCAGGCCGCCGTCTCGGTGCCCGCGTACCCGCCGCCGACCACCACGAACTGGAGCCGGGAGGCCCGCTCGTTCTCGTCCATCGACGCGGACGCCAGGTCGAGCTGGGCGATCACGTGGTCGCGGATGTAGGTGGCCTCGGCGAGCGTCTTCATGCCGCGCGCGTAGTCCGGCAGGCCGGGGATGTCGAAGGTCCGGGTGACGCTGCCCGGCGCGAGCACCAGGTAGTCGTACTTCTCCGCGACCACCTCGTCGGTGATCTTGCGGACCACGGCGACCTTCGAGCGCGGATCGATGCCGATCGCCCCGCCCGGCACGATGTGGGTGCGCCGCAGCGAGCGCCGCAGCGAGATCGCCACCGACTGCGGGGTCAGCACCCCGGCCGCGACGTGCGGCAGCAGCGGCAGGTACAGCTGGTACGAGAACGGCGTGACCAGGGAGATCTCCGCCTCGGAGGGGGCGAGCTTGCGCTCCAGGCGGCGCGCGCACTCGAGTCCGGCGAAGCCGCCGCCGACGATCAGGATCCGAGGTCGTTCCATCTTCATCCCCTACTGTGTGCAGGTCCGTGAGTGGCAAGGACGACTGTTGGCCACACTCGCACGGGGTAACGGCGGGTGCATCTCCAACGCCCGCCCGACGCCTGCCCGGCCGCCGCCGAGCCATGCCACCGCCCCGGGCCGCTAGGCTGTCCGGATGCTCTCCGAGGTGACGGCCGTCCGCTACGCGACGCCGCTGCGCGAAGGCGGTTCGATGCCCGGCCTGATCGAGGCCGACGACCGCCGCCTGTACGTCCTGAAGTGGGTCGGCGCGGCCCAGGGCCGCAAGGCGCTGGTGGCCGAGGTGCTGGCCGGCGAGCTGGGCCGCCGGCTCGGCCTGCCGGTGCCCGAACTGGCCCTGGTGGACCTGGACCCGGTGCTGGCCCGCAGCGAGCCCGAGGTGCAGATCCAGGACCAGATGCGGGCCAGCGGCGGCACCAACCTCGGCATGGCGTACGTCCCGGGGGCGCTGAACTTCGACCCGCTCTGCTTCGAGGTGGACGAGGACACCGCCGCCCGGGTGCTCTGGTTCGACGCCCTGATCGGCAACGTCGACCGCTCCTGGCGCAACCCCAACCTGCTGGTCGCGGCCGGCGGGCTGCGGCTGATCGACCACGGCGCCAGCCTGGTCTTCCACCACAGCTGGCCGGGCGCCGAGAAGTGGCGCCGCAAGCCCTACGACGCCTCCGACCACGCGCTGCGGCACGCCGCCGGCCGCCTGCCGCGGGTCGACGCCGACCTCGCCGCCCTCGCCGCCGGGGCGCTGCCCGCGGCGGTCGCCGCCGTCCCGGACGTCTGGCTGGCCGACGAGCCCGGCTTCACCGGCCCCGCGGACGTCCGCGCCGCGTACACCGCCCAGCTCACCGCCCGCCTGGCCGGGCCCCGCGACTGGCTCCCGGAGGTGGCGGCCCGATGACCGACCTGCCCGTGCCCGGCCACCCCGTCCACGACTACGAGTACGCCCTGATCCGGGCCGTCCCCCGGGTCGAGCGCGGCGAGTGCGTCAACATCGGCGTGCTGCTGTACTGCCGCCACGCCGAGTACCTGGGCGCCCGCACCCACCTCGACCAGGGCCGGCTGCTCGCCCTGGACGCGCTGGCCGACGCGGCCGGCGTGCGGCGCGCGCTGCGCGGCATCGAGGCGGTCTGCGCGGGCGGCGAGGCGGCCGGCCCGGCCGCCCGGGACAGCGCCGGGCAGCGCTTCCGCTGGCTGACCGCCCCGCGCAGCGCCGTGGTCCAGCCCGGCCCGGTGCACACCGGGCTGACCGCCGACCCGGACGCGGAACTGCACCACCTGTTCGACCGTCTGGTGCTCTGAGCGGACCCGTCGCGACGGACGCGCACACACCGTCCGTCGAATCCGCAAACCACTTGCCAGACTCAATACTGGAGTCACTGAAACGAATGGGCGTACCCTGACCGCCATGGGCAGCACCACAGGCACCGGCACCGCACCCTCCACCACCGAGCTGATGGAACAGATCGCGGCCGTCGGCACCGCCTACTTCCAGGACTACGCCGCCGCCGCGGCCCGCCACGGCCTCAACTCCTCCCAGGCCAAGGCGCTCAAGGCGGTCCTCGAACCCGTCCCGATGCGCGCCCTGGCCGGCCGCCTCGGCTGCGACGCCTCCAACGTCACCGGCATCGTCGACCGCCTCGAAACGCTCGGCTACGCCCGCCGCGAGGCCGCCGCCGCCGACCGCCGGGTCAAGATCGTCACCATCACCGACCAGGGCCGCGAGGTCCTCGACCGGATCCGCGACGACATGACCCGCGCCCGCGCCGCCTTCGACAGCCTCGACCCCGACCAGCGCACCGCCCTCTCCGGGCTCTGCGACCAGGTCCTGCCGCTGCTGCTGCGCCCCTGCACCCCGCCGCCGCAGTGACCGTCGGTGGCGTGCCGTACGCTCACCGCATGCACCAGGCGAACGGATGGACCGCCACCGGGCTGCGCTGGCAGGACGGCGCGCCCCTCCTCACCGCCAGCGACGGCCGGCAGCGCCACGACCGCCCGCTCACCGACGGCCTGGCCGTCGCCTGGCGGATCTCCGGCCCCCGCCGCTGCACCGGCGCGCACACCGAGCGCGGCCACCGCCCCTGCCCGCACCGCGCCACCGTCCAGCCCGAGGGCACCACCAGCCAGTGCCCGAGCTGCCAGAACGCCGACCGCGGCCTCCAGCTCGCCCGGGACCGCATCCTCGACGACGGCCGCGACTACCGCCTCTACCTCGCCTGGTTCGCCCCCGGCCTGCTCAAGGTCGGCCTCACCGCCGAGGAGCGCGGCACCGTCCGCCTGCTCGAACAGGCCGCCCTCACCTGGACGTTCATCGCCCGCGGCCCGCTGCCCGCCGTCCGCCGGGCCGAACTCGCCCTCGCCCACGCCCGGTTGGCCCGCGAGCGGGTCCCCGCCGCCGCCAAGTACCCGGCCTGGTGGCAGCTGCCCGCCCCCGCCGAGCGGCGGGCCGCGCTCACCGCCGCCCGCACCCGCGCCCACCGGCTGCTGGCCGAGCAGGGGCACGAACAGCTGGAACCGCTGCCCGACCACCCCGTCACCGACCAGGTCGAGCTCTTCGGCCTCACCGACGGCGCCCCCGACCGCTACCAGCAGGTCACCTCGCTCGCCGACGGCGCCCGGCTGGCCGGCCGGCTGCGCCGCCCGATCGGCGGCCACCTCTTCCTCGACCGCCCCGACGGCCTCCCGCTGCTGCTCGACACCCGCCTGCTCACCGGCTGGACGCTGCACGCCGAACCCGACGGCCCCGGCTGCGCGGGGCTGACCCTGCTCACCAGGGCCCGCCCCGCCGCCGAACAGGACGCCCTGTTCTGAGTCCAGGGCGCCCGGGTCAGCCCTTCTTCCGGGCCTCCTGCTTCTGCCGCGCGCCCAGCGTCGCCAGCGCCATGTCCTGCGCCTGCGACTTCAGGTTCTTGTAGCCGTACCCGCGGTCGGTCAGCCACAGCTCCGCCGCCGTCTCGGCCCGCACCGACGCCGCCACCACGTCCTCCTCCGCCTCCCCGTACTCCAGGAACCGGAAGGTGAAGAACGGCCGCGCCGACAGGTCGTACGTCAGGTGCCCCTCCTCGGTGAACTCCGCGCGGAGCACGTCGTGTTCCGCCGCCCGGGCCTGCAACCCGGCCCGCTGCTCGTCGGTCAGGGCGTCGAAGGAGCCGCGGACCGTGATCCGAAAGGTGCGCTTGGTCATGCCCGGACCCTAACCCGCCGACCCCGCCGCGCTCATCCCGGTTTCCGGACGCGCTGCGTGCTCGCCTGACCTCGACTGTTAGGCTTGCGAAACGTGAGCGCGAAGCCCAAGATCCCCAATGTCCTGGCCTCCCGGTACGCCTCGGCGACCCTGGCCCAGCTGTGGTCCCCCGAGCACAAGGTGGTCCTGGAGCGCCACCTGTGGCTGGCCGTCCTCAAGGCGCAGCAGGACCTCGGCATCGAGGTGCCGGCCACCGCGATCGCCGACTACGAGCGGGTGGTTGACCAGGTCGACCTGGCGTCCATCGCCGCCCGCGAGAAGGTCACCCGGCACGACGTGAAGGCCCGGATCGAGGAGTTCTCCGAACTCGCCGGGCACGAGCAGATCCACAAGGGCATGACCTCGCGCGACCTCACCGAGAACGTCGAGCAGCTCCAGATCCGCCAGTCGCTGGAGCACGTCCGCGACCGCACGGTCGCCGTGCTGGTCCGCCTGGGCCGCCTCGCCGCCCAGTACGGCGAACTGGTCATGGCCGGCCGCTCGCACAACGTCGCCGCCCAGGCCACCACCCTCGGCAAGCGCTTCGCGACCGCCGCCGACGAGGTCCTGGTCGCCTTCGTCCGCCTCGAGGAACTGATCGCCCGCTACCCGCTGCGCGGCATCAAGGGCCCGGTCGGCACCGCGCAGGACATGCTCGACCTGCTCGGCGGCGACGCCCACAAGCTCGCCGAGCTGGAGCGCCGGGTCGCCGGGCACCTCGGCTTCGAGAACGTGCTCACCTCGGTCGGCCAGGTCTACCCGCGCTCGCTCGACTACGACGTGGTCTCCGCGCTCGTCCAGCTCGCCGCCGGCCCCTCCAGCCTGGCCAAGACCATCCGCCTGATGGCCGGCCACGAGCTGGTCACCGAGGGCTTCAAGGCCGGCCAGGTCGGCTCCTCGGCGATGCCGCACAAGATGAACACCCGCTCCTGCGAGCGCGTCAACGGCCTGGCCGTCATCCTGCGCGGCTACGCCTCGATGACCGCCGAGCTCGGCGGCGACCAGTGGAACGAGGGCGACGTCTCCTGCTCCGTGGTGCGCCGGGTCGCGCTGCCGGACGCGTTCTTCGCCTTCGACGGCCTGCTGGAGACCTTCCTGACCGTCCTCGACGAGTTCGGCGCCTTCCCCGCCGTGATCGAGGCCGAGCTGGACCGCTACCTGCCGTTCCTGGCCACCACCAAGGTCCTGATGGGCGCGGTGCGGGCCGGCGTCGGCCGGGAGACCGCGCACGAGGTCATCAAGGAGCACGCGGTGGCCGCCGCGCTCGCCATGCGCGAGGGCGCCCGCGAGAACACCCTGGTGCCCGCCCTGGCCGCCGACGAGCGCATCCCGCTGGACCACGCCGCGCTGGAGGCCCTGCTGGCCGACCGGCTCTCCTTCACCGGCGCCGCCGCCGCCCAGGTCGGCGAGCTGGTCCGGCGCGTCGAGGAGGTGGCCGCCGCCCACCCGGAGGCCGCCAAGTACGCTCCCGGCGACATCCTCTGACGTACCGTCAGCCACCACGCGGCCCGTCCCGGAACAGCTCCGGGGCGGGCCGCGCCCGGTTCCCGGGGGCCGCCGCGCCGCCCGGGGGAGGGAATCGGAGCGAAGTCGGGGTCGGACGGCGGCCGGGCGGGGTACACCGGAGGTGTCCGTCACTGCGGGGACGGTGAGGACGCCGACGGCGGCGGTGCCCAGCACACCCGGAGAGCCAGCCATGCGAGCCACCAAACGGTCGGCCGGCGCCCCCACCGGCGGCGCCGCCCCCAGGGCCGGGATCAGCGTCGCCTACGTCGGCCTGTGCGGCGCGGCCGACCTGCTGCTCTCCGGCGCCCTGGCCCGGCTGCTGGCCGGCACCGCCACCGGGGTCCTCCCGCTGCTGCTCTTCCTGGCCTTCTTCCTCCCGCTCGGCGCCCTCGCCCTGCTGGGCACCGAACCGGCCGACCGCGCCGTCACCCGCCTGCTCACCCGCCCCGCCCGCCCCGCCCCGGACCGGCCGCCGACCGGGCAGCCCGCCGGGCAGCCCGGCGACTAGACCGCCCGCCGTCCCTCGCCGTCCGGGTGGATCGGGGGCGTGGTCGGGGCGCAGTACCAGTCGCAGTCGGGCTCGGCGACCGGGTGCGGCGGGGCCAGCGCGTCGGAGCGGACGGTGGCGAAGGCCAGCACGGCGCCGGCGGTCAGCAGGCCGGCGCAGATCAGCATGGCGGTGCGGAAGGCGTCGTCCACCTCGGCCGGGACGCGATAGGCGTCGCCGCTCAGGCCCGCCAGCGGGGGGATCGCGGCGACCGCGAACAGGCCCGCCGCGCGGGCGGCGGCGTTGTTGACGCCGGAGGCGATGCCGGCCCGGCGCACGTCCACGGCCGCCAGGACGGTCGCGGTCAGCGGCGCGACCAGCAGCGTCATCCCGGCGCCCTGCACGGTGACCGCGGGCAGCACGTCCAGCCAGTAGCTCGCGCCGGGCCCGATCCGCAGCATCAGCAGCACCCCCGCGGCCACCACCAGCGGCCCCACCGTCAGCGGCAGCCGCGGCCCCACCGCCCGGCCCAGCCGTCCCGCCCGGCCGGAGAACAGCAGCATCAGTACGGTGATCGGCACCAGCGCCACCCCCGACAGCAGCGGCGTGAACCCGGCGACGATCTGCAACTGCACCGTCAGCAGCAGGAACACCCCGCTGAACGCCCCGTACACGCACAGGGTGACCAGGTTGACCGAGGTGAACAGCCGCGAGCGGAACAGCGACAGCGGCAGCATCGGGTTCGGCGAGCGGTGCTCGACCAGCACGAACGCCGCCGCCAGCGCCAGCCCCGCCAGCCCCGAGGCCAGCGCGGCCGGGGTCGGCCCCGCGCCGGCCTCGGTCAGCGCGTACGTGATCCCGGCCAGCGCGAGCGCCGCGAGCAGCGCGCCCGGCACGTCGAAGCGCCCGCTCGCGTCCGGGTCCCGGCTCTCCGGGACGTGCCGGGCCGTCACCGCGACCACCACCGCCGCCAGCGGCAGGTTCAGCAGGAAGATCCACCGCCAGCCCGGGCCGTCCACCAGCCAGCCGCCCAGGAACGGCCCGACCGCCGCCGCGACCCCGCCCAGGCCGGACCAGGCCCCCACCGCGCCCGCCCGGTCCTCCTCGGCGAACACCGCCTGCAGCATCGCCAGCGAACCGGGCGTCAGCAGCGCCCCGCCCACACCCTGCAACGCCCGTGCCAGCACCAGCAGTTCGACGTTCGGCGCGGCCGCGCACCCGGCCGAGGCGAGCGCGAACCAGCACACCCCCAGCAGGAACACCCGCCGCCGCCCGTACCGGTCGCCCAGCGAGCCGCCGAGCAGGATCAGCGCCGCCAGCGTCAGCATGTACGCGTTGACCGTCCACTGGAGCGCGGACAGGCCCGCCCCCAGCTCCTCGCCGATCCGCGGCAGCGCGACGTTCACCACCGTGCCGTCCAGCATCGCCATGCCGGAGCCCAGCGCCGTCGCCGCCACCACCCACCGGCCGCGGCCCGTGCCGAGGCGGATTCCGTTGTCGCTCAGGGTGTCGTCGCTCACGGTCCGAGTCTCCGGCAGGAGGGGCGGCGGCCGGGGGAGCGGCGCGCAGGCGGTCGGGGACGGCGGGGCGCGGAGAGGGGATCAGGGCAGCAGTGCGCCGCGCTGCCAGGGACGGGCGGTGGCCGGGGTGACGATGCCCAGGTCGGTGAAGAACTCCATCGCCTTGCGCGCCCAGTCGATCCGGGCCTGCCGCCAGTGTGGGTTGGCCGCGGCGGCCCGGCGGGCTTCGACCGGGTCGAGCCCGGCCAGCGCGTACACCCGAGGGTGGACCAGCTCGGCCACCGCCTGCCGGGCCAGCAGCGCCAGCGCCCGCCGGAACACCGCCCGCCGGGCCGGGGTCATCGCCGCCCAGCGGCGCTCCAGCTCCGGCTTGGCGTAGCCGATGTGCCGGGCCTCCTCCACCACGTGGATTCGGGCCACCGACCGGGCCAGCGGCTGCAGCGACTCGTCGCGGATCATCTCGCGCTGCATCGCGTCCGTGAACTCCTCGACGAAGATCGCCCCGGCGAAGGTCATGGTGGTGTCGTTGAGCAGGAAGTGCAGCTTCCCCAGCCGGTCCGCGCGCCGGGTCGGCCGGGCCGACGGGTAGCCGGTCGCGGTGATGTAGCGGGCGAACATGGTCGAGTGCCGGCACTCGTCGGCGACCTCGGTCAGCGCGTACTGGGCGTGCCGGGTGGTCAGGTCGCCCGCGTAGACGTGCCGGATCAGGCCCTCCATCAGCACCAGTTCGAACCAGATCCCGGCGGCCGTGGTGGACGCGAACTGGTGCACGCTCAGCTGCGCCCGCCGCCGCTCGTCCAGCCGTTCCCACAGCGGGGTGCCGTGGAGCGCGACGCGGTGCGCGGGCAGGGCGTAGTGGTCCGGGTCGACGGGGGCGCTCCAGTCGATCTCGGTGAGCGGGTCGTAGGAGTGCTTGGCGGAGGCGCGCAGCAGGCGGGCGGCGTTGAGTTCGCGGTCGGCGTTGCGCTGCCGGGCGGGGGTCTGGGGCGGGGCGGTGGTCTCGGACACGGGCGGGCTCCGGAGGGTCGGGGCGGTGGGGGCTCCAGGAGGAGTAAACCAATGAGACAGACTGTCAACAAGGGGTCGGGGCAGATCAGCGACGGCCCGCCCGCCCGTCTCCGGCCCGTCTCCCGCCCGTCTTCCGCCCGGGTGCGGCCCCGCCCGGCCCCGCGCAGACTGGCCGCATGGACCCGGTCACCGCCCTGGAACGCATCGCCTTCCTGCTGGAGCGCGAACTCCCCTCCCCGCACCGGGCCGCGGCGTTCCGCTCCGCCGTCGGGGCCGCCGCCGCGCTGCCCCCCGAACCGATCTCCGCCGCCGACGCCGAACGCCTCCCGGGCGTCGACCCCGTCGCCGCCCGGGTGATCGCCGACGCCACGGCCGGCCGCACCCCCCGGTACCTGCTGGAGACCGAGGCCCGCGCCGCCGCCGGACCCGCCCCGTCGCCCGCCGCGCTCCGGCTGCGCGAGAAGCTCCAGGGCGACTGCCACCTGCACTCCGACTGGTCCGACGGCACCGTCCCGATCGACCTGATGGCCCGCACCGCCCGCGCCCTCGGCCACCACTGGGCCGTCCTCACCGACCACTCGCCCCACCTGACCGTCGCCCACGGCCTCAGCGCGGAGCGCCTGCGCGAACAGCTCGACCTAATCGAGGACCTCAACGGCCGGCTCGCCCCGTTCCGGCTGCTCACCGGCATCGAGTGCGACATCCTCGCCGACGGCTCGCTCGACCAGGACGAGGAACTGCTCGGCCGGCTCGACGTGGTGGTCGCCTCCGTCCACTCCGAACCGCGGATGGAACGCGACGCGATGACGCACCGGATGCTCGCCGCCGTCCGCAACCCGCTGGTCGACGTCCTGGGCCACTGCACCGGGCGGCGGCTCGGCGAACAGCCCCGCCCGCCGTCCGAGTTCGACGCCGAGGCCGTCTTCACCGCCTGCCGCGAACACGACACCGCCGTCGAGATCAACTGCCGCCCCGACCGCCAGGACCCGCCCGACGACCTGCTCACCCTGGCCGCCGACCTCGGCTGCCTGTTCGCCATCGACACCGACGCCCACGCGCCCGGCCAGCTCGACCACCAGATCGACGGCTGCGAGCGGGCGGTGGCGATGGGGTTGGACGCGGAGCGGGTGATCACGGCTTGGTCGGTGGATCACTTGCTGGCGTGGGCGGGGGCGCGGTAGGGAGGCACGTCTGCGGCGGGCTGGGGGTGGGGGAGGAGGGGGTGAGCCAGCTCGACCACCAGATCGTCGGTTGCGAGCGGGCGGTGGTGTTGGGGTTGGATGCGGAGCGGGTGATCACGGCCTGGTCGGTGGATCACCTGCTGGCGTGGGCGTGGGCGTGGGCGTGGGGGCCTGCGGCGGGGTGGCTCCGGGGCTGGGGGTGCTGAGGGGTGTCAGTGCGGGTCGGTACGCTGCGCGGATGACTGACGTGCACGAAGTGGTGAGGATCAGGCCGTCGGCGTTCCACGCGGCGGGTGGGACCGAGGACTGGCGGGTGCTGGGGGAGGGGGCGTGCGCGTTCTTCCGGACGGGGTCGTTCGGGGCGGGGGCGCGGCTGGTCGGGGCGATCGGGGAGGCGCTGGCGGGGGTCGGCGAGGCGGACGTGGACCTGCGGCCGGAGGGCGTGACGGCCCGGCTGATCGAGGCGGGCGCGGAGTACTACGGCCTGACCGAGCGGCACGTCGAGCTGGCCCGGCTGGTGTCCGGGGTCGCGCGGGAGCTTGGCGCGGTCGCCGAACCGGACGGGGTGCAGACCGTGCAGGTCACGGTCGACGCGCTGGACGTGCCCGCCGTGGTCGCGTTCTGGCGGGCGCTGCTCGGCTATCGGGACCGCTCCGGCAGCCCGGAGGACCTGCTCGACCCGGCCCGTCGCGGTGCGCCGTTCTACTTCCAGCAGATGGACGGGCCCCGCCCGCAGCGCAACCGGGTGCACGTGGACGTCTGGGTGCCGCACGACCGCGCCGAGGAGCGGATCGCCGCGGCGATCGCGGCCGGCGGCCGGCTGGTGACCGACGAGCACGCGCCCGGCCACTGGGTGCTGGCCGACCCGGAGGGCAACGAGGCGTGCGTCGGCGCGGCCGGAGCCGCGGGCTGACCCGAGCCGACCCGGACCCGAGCGGACCGAGCGGACCGGTCGGGCCGGACAAGCCGGACGGGGCTCAGGCGGTCTCGATCAGCCGTTCGCGCAGGCCGTCCAGGGTGTCGTCCTTGAGCCCGAGCCCGGCCCGGGCGTAGCTCTCGGCGTCGCCCCAGTGCTCGGTGAGGGTGTCGAGCGCGGCGGCCAGGTATTCGGCGCGGACGGAGAACACCGCGTCCGCGACCTCCGGGTCGCCGCCCGCCGCGAGGAAGCGCTCCACCAGCGGGGCGTAGTGCGCGCGCACCGCCGGGTCGACGGACAGGTACTCGGTGCGGACGGTCTGCTCGTCCGCGCCGAGCAGCAGCAGGACGAGGGTGGCGCCCCAGCCGGTGCGGTCCTTGCCCGCGGTGCAGTGGAAGAGCACCGGGCCGCCGCCCCGGTGGGCGAGCGCGGTGATCAGCTGCTTGTACGCCTGCCGGGCGGAGGCCGAGGTGACGAACGCCCGGTAGTCCGCGCGCAGCGCGCTCGCGGCCCGGCCGCCGCCGAGCGCCCGGTTCGCACCGGCCGGATCGACGAGCGCCGCCGCGAGCGTGGCCGCGAGCGCCGACACCGCGCCGCCGCCCGCCTGGTCGGCGAGCACGTCCGCGACCAGCAGGTGCGCCCCGCCGGGCACCCGGTCGGGGAAGGCGGCGCGTTCGGCGGCGGTGCGCAGGTCGATGACGGTGCGCACGCCCAGCGCGTCGACCATCGGGTCGCCCGCCGGATCGAGCCGGTCCAACTGGCCGGAGCGCAGCGCCAGCCCGGGGCGGACCCGGGCGCCGCCGGGCAGGGTGATGCCGCCGAGGTCGCGCAGGTTGGCGACGGTGGCGGAGTCCACGAGGTGCGAGTGCTGCATGACGGCCTCCCTGTCGACGGATCCCGGGAAACGGGCGGACCTTGCCAGCACGCTAGGCGCCCCCCGGGCGGGTCGCCCCCGGAGTACCCCCGGCCGGGCGGCCCACTGCGGCGCCCGGGGGAGCGCACGCCCGGGCGCCGCGCCGCGTCGCGCGCGCCCCTTGATTGACGTCGCGTCAGCGGGCAGGGTGGGCAGCGCCCGGTCCCGTCGGGGCGGGGCGGTGCCAGGTGCGAAGAAGGGACGGAATCCCCGGATGGCAGCGAAGATCCTGATCATCACCGGTGACGCGGCGGAGTCGCTGGAGGTGTTCTACCCGTACCAGCGGCTGCTGGAGGAGGGCTACCAGGTCGACATCGCCGCGCCGACCAAGAAGACCCTGCAGTTCGTGGTGCACGACTTCGTGCCGGGCTACGACACGTACACCGAGAAGGCCGGCTACACCTGGCCCGCCGACCTGGCCTTCGCGGACGTCGACCCCGCGCAGTACGTGGCGCTGGTGCTGCCCGGCGGCCGGGCGCCCGAGTACCTGCGCAACGACCCGGAGGTGCAGCGGATCGTCGCCGCGTTCTTCGAGGAGGACAAGCCGCTGGCGCAGGTCTGCCACGGCCCGCTGATCCCGCTGCGGACCGGCGCGCTGGCCGGGCGCCGCACCGCCGCGTACCCGGCGCTGGAGCCGGACGTGGCCGCGGGCGGCGCGGACTTCGTGGACGGCGACGCGGTGGTGGACGGCAACGTGGTCTCCGCCCGGGCCTGGCCGGACCACCCGACCTGGATGCGGGCGTTCGTCAAGCTGCTGCGCGAGAAGGCCCCGGTCGAGTAACCGGCCGCCCGGGGTGTCGGCTTGCCCGCCCGGGGCCGGGCGGGCGAGCGTGTACCCCATGGCAGCCCACCTCGAAGGACCGGACCTGCTCGCGCTGCACGCCCGAGCGCTGGAGCACTTCGGCGCCCTGGTCCGCGCCGTCCCCGCCGACGGCTGGCGGGCGCCCACCCCGTGCACCGACTGGACGGTGCGGCAGTTGGTGAACCACCTGGCCTCCGAGCAGCTCTGGGCGCCCGAGCTGCTGGCGGGGGCCACCGTCGCCGAGGTCGGCGACCGCTTCGACGGCGACGTGCTCGGCGACGACCCGGTCGCCGCCTGGGCGGCCGCCGCCGACGCGGCCCGGGCCGCGTTCGCCGCGCCGGGCGCGCTGGAGCGCACCGTGCACCTCTCGTACGGCGAGCGGCGGGCCGCCGGGTACGCCCGGGAGATGACGGTGGACGCGATCGTGCACGCCTGGGACCTCGCCCAGGGCATCGGGGCCGACGCCACCGTCGACCCGGCCGCCGCCGAGTTCGCGCTCGCCGAACTCGCCCGGCAGGCCGACTCGTTGACCGCCTCCGGGCTGTTCGCCGACCCGGTGCCCGTGCCGCCGGACGCGGACGCCGCGACCCGCCTGCTGGGCCTGGTCGGCCGCGACCCGGCACACCCGCTGGGCCGCTGAGCCGGGGGCGTCAGCGGCGGGCGCGCACCCCGTCCAGCGCGATGGCGAGGACGTGGTCGCGCCGGCCCTCCTCCGGGAACGCCACCGAGGTGATGCCGGAGACCATCCGCAGCAGGTCCTCGATGCCAAGGTCGGTGCGGGCCTCGCCGGCCCGCTGGGCGCGCTCCAGCAGCGGGGTGCCCCCGGCGTACATGGACTGCAGGCAGGCCTGGAAGATGTCCGACTCCTCGCCCGCCAGCGCCTCGCGGATCGCCCGCTTGGTGGTCGCGTAGTCGACGAACCGGCGCAGCCAGGCGTTCAGCGCCTCCCACGGCGGCAGATCGGCGACCTGGCCGGCGACCCGGCCGAGGTCGTCGACCTCGGCGGCGTACACCGCCTCGAACAGGTGCCGGCGGGTGGGGAAGTTGCGGTAGAGGGTGCCGATGCCGACGCCGGCCCGCCGGGCGATGTCCTCCAGCGAGGCTTCGGCGCCGTGCTCGGCGAAGGCTTCGCGGGCGGCGACCAGGAGGGCGTCGAAGTTGCGGGCGGCGTCCGCGCGGCGCGGGCGCTGGGCGGCGAGGAACTCGCTCACCACGATCTGATCCGGCACGGGGACCTCGTTCTCGACACATCCGGACGGGCGGGGGACGGGGGTGCGGGCGGCCGGATGACCGGGGGCTGTTCGGGAGTCGTTCGGGGGCGTTCGGGGAAATCGCGGAACCGGATTGAACCGGAGGCGCGCCTCCGCTAATCTGGAGGCATGCCTCGACTTTAGCACCGGGGCCCGAACTTCGGCCCGCCGCGCACCGGCGGACCGGCCCTTTCGCCGTATCCGCCACCCGCCCGACGACGCGGGGTGCGCGGACGGCCACCGTCCGTACCGCCCGGTCCGATCCACGCCCGGCCGCCACGGTCCGACGGCGCCCGCGCGCCGTTCGAACCGCGTCCGCCCGGCGCCCGCTGCCCCGCCGTGGCGCGCACCCCGCTTCCCGCGCGCCCGCCCCGAGTCCCGAGAGGGTTCGATGAACCGCCACTCCCCCCGCCTGACCTTCGGCGTGCTCGCCGTCGGCGCCGGCGTGTACGCGCTGCTCCAGTCGCTGATCACGCCCGCCCTCCCGATCGTCCAGGAGGAGATGCACACCACGCAGTCCACCGTCACCTGGATCATGACGGCCTACCTGCTCTCCGCCTCCGTCTTCACCCCGATCCTCGGCCGGGTCGGCGACCTGGTCGGCAAGAAGCGCACCCTGGTCGCCGCGCTGGTCGCGCTGCTGCTCGGCTGCCTGGTCGCCGCCCTCGCGCCCAACATCACCGTGCTGATCGTCGCCCGGGTGATCCAGGGCATCGCCGGCGCGCTGTTCCCGCTCTCCTTCGGCATCATCCGCGACGAGTTCCCGCCCGGCCGGGTCTCCGGCGGCATCAGCAACATGTCCGCGGTGATCGCCGTCGGCAGCGGCCTGGGCATGGTCCTGGCCGGGCCGATCGTCGGCGCCCTCGACTACCGCTGGCTGTTCTGGCTGCCCGTCATCGTGGTGGCCGGCACCATCGTGCTCGCGCACCGCTACGTCCCCGAGTCGCCGCACCGCAGCGAGGGCAGCGTCGACTGGTTCTCCTCGGTGCTGCTCTCCGGCTGGCTGGTCGCCCTGCTGCTGCCGGTCAGCCAGGCCTCCCAGTGGGGCTGGGGATCGGCCAAGGTGCTCGGCCTGCTCGCCGTCGCCGTCGTGCTGTTCGCGGCCTGGGCGTTCAACGAGTCCCGCTCCCGCAACCCGCTGATCGACCTGCGGGTGATGCGGCTGCCCGCCGTGTGGACCACCAACACCGCGGCCCTGCTGTTCGGCGGCGGCATGTACGCGGTCTGGGCCTTCCTGCCCGGCTTCGTCCAGATGCCCACCAGCGCGGGCTACGGCTTCGGCTCCAGCGTCACCGGCGCCGGACTGCTCATGCTGCCGATGGTCGCCGCCATGTTCGTGGCCGGCGTGCTCGGCGGACGGCTGGCCGGACGCTTCCCGGCCAAGGCCCAGCTGGTCACCGGCGCCGTGCTCGGCGCGGTCGCCTGCGCGCTGCTCGCCGCCCGGCACGGCAGCCCCGCCGACGTCGCGATCGCCGCGGGCGTCTTCGGCCTCGGCATCGGACTCGCCTTCGCCTCGATGAGCAACCTCATCGTGCAGGCCGTCCCCGCCGCCCAGACCGGCGCCGCCACCGGCATGAACGCCAACATCCGCACCATCGGCGGCTCGATGGGCGCCGCCCTGATGACCGGCCTGGTCACCGGCCACCTCCAGGCCGACGGCCGCCCCGCCGAGAGCGGCTACACCCACGGCTTCGCGCTGCTCGCGGCGTTCTGCCTGGCCGCCGCCCTGGCCGCGCTGCTCGTCCCGGCCCGCCGGGCCGCCGCCGCGAACGCGCCGGCGCCGGTGGAGGCCGCGGCGGCGCAGCGCCTGGAGCCGGAACTCGCGGGCGCGCAGCTCGCGGGCGCGGAACTCGCCGACGCGGAACTCGCGGACGCGCAGCTCTCCGTGGTGAAGCGGGAGGCGGTCGGCGGGTGAGCGCCGGCGGGTAGGGGCAGGGGATTCGATCCGCGGGCCGGGTCGGGCGGGTGCGACACCACGTCGCGCCCGGCCGGCCCGGCCGCCCGCCGTTCCGCCGCCCGCCGGTGGCTGACGGGTGCGGGCTCAGCAGTCGCGCAGCTCCGGCGACTGGTTCAGCAGCTGGGCCCGGGGCGAGGTGAACTCCCGGTAGGCGTCGGTGTGTTCGGCGTGCGGGTGGAAGGCCGCCAGGCGGTGGCAGTTCTGGAAGGCCAGCTTCACCGCGAAGTGCCGCTCCAGCGCGCCGCGGATCGAGTCGCTGGCCAGCGCGCGCAGCAGCTGGGCCCGCTCGGCCTCGCTCGGGGCCACCGTGTTGTCGGCGAACTCGGCCCCGCCGGTGGCGAGTTCGGCCGTCAGGTCGTTGACCAGGCGGTAGGCGTAGGGCAGCGAGGTGCGGACGGTGGCGAGGAAGTCGGCGTCGGCGACCTCGTCGCGCTCGGCCAGGGCGAGGAGGGAGGGGGAGACGTCCAGCGACATGGCGGATCGGACCTTCCGGTCTGGTGGTAGTGGAAGTCGTTTTCAACAAGTGATCCTGTCGCCCGCCTGACGCCCTGTCAATTGCGCTCCCTCGATCGGGGCAACACGCCCGCGCCGCCCGGCTCGCGGCAGCCCCCACCCCTTCCTAGAGTGGGTGGCAGACGACCGCGAGGAGGCCCACCGATGGACCAGCAGCGCACCGAAGGCGGCACCGACCGCCGCATCCTGGAGCGGATCAGCGAGATGGTCGAGGCCGAGCGTGGCCTGCGCGCGGCCCTCGCCGCGGGCCGGATCGACCAGTCCACCGAGCACCGCGAGCTCAAGGACATCGAGGAGCAGCTCGACCAGTGCTGGGACCTGCTCCGCCAGCGCCGCGCCCGGGTCCGCGCGGGCGAGGACCCCGACGGGGCGAGCGTGCGCAGCGCCGACGAGGTCGAGCGCTACGAGTCGTAGCGGCGCGCGGGCCCCGGGGGGCTCGGGCGGCGTCAGTCCTGGGCGGCGTCCAGGTTGGCGGTGACGCGGGTGAGCAGTTCGCGCAGGCTGCGCAGCTCGTCCAGGGGGAGGCCGGCGGCGGCCAGGATGCGGCGCGGGACGGCCCGCGCGCCCTCGCGCAGGGCGAGCCCGGCCGGGGTGGGGGTGACGATCACCGAGCGCTCGTCCTCGGGGCTGCGCTCGCGGGCCACCAGGCCGGCCGCCTCCAGACGCTTGAGCAGCGGGGAGAGGGTGCCGGAGTCCAGGCGCAGGCGCTCGCCGAGCTGCTTGACCGGCAGCGACCCGTGCTCCCAGAGCACCAGCATCACCAGGTACTGCGGGTAGGTGAGCCCGAGGTCCTTGAGCGCGGTGCGGTAGACGCCGCCGAACGCGCGGGAGGCGGCGTTCAGCGAGAAGCAGATCTGCTGGTCGAGCAGGAGCAGGTCCGTCTCCTCGCCGCGGGGGAGGGGGGAGGTCTCACCGTGCCGGGTCATGGCTCCAGGGTAGCAAGCGGCCGATTCAGTTGTGCGCAATTGAATTGTGTGCTGTAGTTGTGGGCAGCAGGACGGGCCGGAAGACGAAACGGCAGCACGAAGCAGCAGGACGAAGACGAAGCAGACGAAGAAGACGAAGGAGACAGTCGCCATGAACGCGCTCTACACCGCAGCCGCCACCGCGAACGGCCGTGAGGGCCGCGCCGTCAGCTCGGACGGCCGGCTCGACCTCAAGCTCTCCCCGCCGCCCGCGCTCGGCGGTGACGGCGAGGGCACCAACCCCGAGCAGCTGTTCGCCGCGGGCTACGCGGCCTGCTTCGCCAGCGCGCTCGGCGTGGTCTCGCGGCAGCAGAAGGTGGACGTCTCGGACGTGTCGGTGACCGCCGAGGTCACCATCGGCAAGGACGACAGCGGCTTCGGCCTCTCCGTCGTCCTGCGGGTCGAGCTGCCGGAGTCGCTGGCCGGCGAGACCGGTGAGCTGCTGGTCAAGCAGGCCCACCAGGTCTGCCCGTACTCCAGGGCCACCGCGGGGAACATTCCGGTGGAGCTGGTCGTCGAATAAGGCGAGGCAGGGGTCTCACCTGGGGTCTGCGGGCCGCGTCCACATGGGGGTGGAGGCGGCCCGCAGTGCTGTCCCGGCCAGGGGCTCCGCAGTGCGACTGGGCTCCGCAGTGCGACCCGGCGCGGGCCGGTGCGGCCACGGCCGGGCGGCCCGGGTCGACAGGGCCGCGGGCGGGCTCAGAGCGGGAGCAGCTCCGGGCGCTTGGCCTCCACGTGGTCGCCGGAGGACTCGCCGCGCAGGCGGCGGCCCACCCACGGCAACAGGAAGGTGCGGGCCCACTGCAGGTTCTCCCGGCGCTGGTCGGCGGCCGTGAGGGCGGGCGCGGGCGGCCAGGCGGCCTCCGGGTCCGCGTCCACCGGCAGGCCGAGCGCGCGCGCCGCCAGCAGCGCCACCCGCTGGTGGCCCTCCGGCGAGAGGTGCAGCCGGTCCTCGGACCAGGCCCGCCGGTCGTGCACGGCCCGCAGCGACCACAGGTCGGCGACCGCGAGGCCGTTGCGGTCGGCGATCGCCCGCAGGTGCGCGTTGTAGGTGGCGATCTTGCCGCGCAGGTGGCGCAGCACCGGGACGTTGCGGGTGTCGAAGCCGGTGCAGATCAGGACGGTTCCGGCGTTCTCGCGCAGCTCCAGGACGGCCGCCTCGAAGTGCTCGGCGATCAGGTCCGGGTCGCTGCCCGGGCGCAGGATGTCGTTGCCGCCCGCGCACAGCGTCACCAGGTCGGGCCGGAGCAGGCGGACCTTCGGGACCTGTTCGGCGACGATCTGGTCCAGCAGCCGGCCGCGGACGGCCAGGTTGGCGTACCGGAAGCCGGGCTCGGTCCGGCGGGCGGCCAGCATCCCGGCCAGGCGGTCGGCCCAGCCGGCGAACTGGCCGTCGGGGCCGGGATCGTTGAGGCCCTCGGTGAAACTGTCACCGAGGGCCGCGTAGGAACTGAGGTCAAGGATCTCCTGGTAGTCGGCCATGCAGGAGATGGTTCACCTTGTGAAGTGACCTACGCCACCGTAGGTGACCCGTGGCGGAGCGTGATCTCCGCCACGGGACCCCGGCCGGTACCCTGCAAGGGGTCCGGGCGGTCGAAGCCGGGCCGGACGGCGCGGACAGGAGGACGGTCGTGGGCGGCGACCCGTGGGCGGGAAGGCGGCGGCGGGCGGTGCCGCGGTGCGCGAGGAGACCTCGCGCCGCAGGCAGATGCTGATCCGGGCGCTGATCTACATCGCCGGCACCCACCTGTTCGCCGGGTTCGTGATCCTGCTGTTCGCGGTCGGCGGCCGGCACTGAACCCGGGGCCCGCTCGCTACGGGGCCGGCCGCGGGGTCACCGGCCGGGCGGCTCCGGGAGCTGCGGCAGGACCCGGCGGGCGACCTTGGCGAGGTGCGCCTCGAACGCGGCGGGCGGGTCCGGGTGGACCCGGACCAGGGCGACCATGGCGGTGATCATCACGTCGCACAGCTCGTCCGCGACGTCGTCCCAGGTGTGCGAGAAGCCCTTGCGCGGGTTCTGGCCGAGGGCGCCGATCACCGCCTCGGCCACCTCACCGGCCTCCTCACTGAGCTTGAGGCACTGCAACACCCGCTGCATCTCCGGGGGTTGGGTGCTGCCCTCGGCCAGCCAGTCGGCCAGCCGCCGCACCGTCTCCCACTGAGCCCCCGGCTCTCCCGGGGCCGCCGTCCCCCGCCGCGTCCCCTGCTGCCGCTCGTCCACGCCCCACCGCCGATCGCTCCGCTGCCGACCGCGCGGCCGGCCGGGGCCGTCCGCGCGCCGTTCGGCAACGACCGTACCGGGTGGGGCGGCCGGGCGGCGGGGGGTCAGCGCAGGCGCTGCTGCCAGTCGATCGGGACGTGGCCGGCCGGGCCCGGGGCGGGCTGGGTGACCGGGTGGGCGGAGGGGCCGGCCAGGGGCGGGCCCTCGTAGAACTGCTCGGTCTCGGTGTTCCAGAACCAGTCCTCGCCGGGCTCGAAACTGGTGAGGAACGGGTGGCCGGCCGACCTGGCGTGCGTGCTGGCGTGCTGGGACGGGGAGGAGTCGCAGCACCCGATGTGCCCGCAGGCGGCGCACCTGCGCAGGTGGAACCACCAGCCCTGGCCGTCGCCGGCCAGGCACTCCGCGCAGCCGTCGCCGCTCGGCGGGACGCTGGGGTCGATGCCGGGGATCGTCGTGTCGTCGCTCATCGTGGAACCTCCTCGGCCAGGGTATGCCCGGTGCGCCGGACGCGCGGCGGAAGCGGGCCCGGCGCGGCGGGGTGAAGCGGCCTCCCCGGGGGAAGGGGAACGGACGGGGGCGTCGGGCGGAGGCGGATTCCGTACCGATCTACAGTGCTGTAGATTCAACTCGGGCCCGGGCCCGATCGAGGGGCCCGGCGACGGCCGCCGCGCCGAACCGGCCGAACTGCCGGGCCCGGTACGGGGAAACCACAGGAGGGCACACATGGGAGTCTCGCTCGCCAAGGGCGGAAACGTCTCGCTGACGAAGGAGGCCCCGGGGCTCACCAACGTCATCGTCGGCCTGGGCTGGGACGTCCGGGCCACCACGGGCGCCGACTTCGACCTGGACGCCAGCGCGCTGCTGTGCAACGAGGCCGGCCGGGTGCTCAGCGACCAGCACTTCGTCTTCTACAACAACCTGCGCAGCCCCGAGGGCTCGGTCGAGCACAGCGGCGACAACCTGACCGGTGGCGGCGACGGCGACGACGAGCAGGTCAAGGTCGACCTGGCGGCTGTCCCGCCGCAGGTCGCCAAGGTGGTCTTCCCGGTGTCGATCTACGACGCGGAGAACCGGCACCAGAGCTTCGGCCAGGTCCGCAACGCGTTCATCCGGATCGTCAACGAGGCCGACGGCAGCGAGGTCGCCCGCTACGACCTGTCCGAGGACGCGTCCACCGAGACCGCGATGGTCTTCGGCGAGCTCTACCGCTACGGCAGCGAGTGGAAGTTCCGCGCGATCGGCCAGGGTTACGCCTCCGGCCTGCGCGGCATCGCGCTCGACTACGGGGTCAACGTCTGACGTCCCCCTCGCCGCGGGCGGGCCGCTCCGACGCCTCCGGGCAGCGGGGCGGCCCGCGCCGTCCGGGCCGGTCCCGACGCTGACGCCGTCGCGGGGAGTGTCGGCGTTCCGGCGGTGCGCGGGGTTGTGGCAGGCTCGGCCCATGGAACAGCGTGTACTTGGCAGGACCGGCCGTCCGGTCTCGGTGATCGGTCTCGGAACGTGGCAGCTCGGCGCGGACTGGGGCGTGGTGCTGGAGGACGACGCGCTCGCGGTGCTGAACGCCGCGGCGGACGCCGGGGTGACGTTCTTCGACACCGCGGACGTCTACGGCGACGGCCGCAGCGAGCAGTTGATCGGCCGTTTCCTGAAGAGCCGCCGGAGCGGGGACGGTGGTGACGGCCTGACCGTCGCCACCAAGCTCGGCCGTCGGCTGCCGCAGCTCCCGGAGAACTACAACCTCGCCAACTTCCGCGAATGGACCGACCGTTCGCGCCGCAACCTGGGCGTCGAGCGGCTCGATCTGGTGCAGCTGCACTGCCCGCCCAGCGCCGTCTACTCCAGCGACGAGGTGTTCGACGCGCTCGACACCCTGGTCGAGGAGGGCCGCACCGCCGCGTACGGCGTCAGCGTGGAGACCTGCCGGGAGGCGCTGACCGCGATCGCCCGGCCCGGCGTCGCCAGCGTGCAGATCATCCTCAACCCGTTCCGGCTCAAGCCGCTGGACGAGGTGCTGCCCGCCGCCGGGAAGGCGGGCGTCGGCATCATCGCCCGGGTGCCGCTGGCCTCCGGCCTGCTGTCCGGCAAGTACACCAAGGACATCCTGTTCGGCGCGGACGACCACCGCACCTACAACCGGGACGGCTCGGCGTTCGACCAGGGCGAGACCTTCTCCGGCATCGACTTCGAGACCGGGGTGGAGGCCGCCGACGAGTTCGCCCGGCTCGCCCCGCCCGGCGCCAGCTCCGCGCAGACCGCGCTGCGCTGGATCGTCCAGCAGCCCGGCGTCACCACCGTCATCCCCGGCGCCCGCAACCCCGAGCAGGCCCGGGGCAACGCGGAGGCGATGGCGCTGCCGCCGCTGCCGCCGCGGACCCTGGAGGCCGTCCGCGACCTGTACGACCGGCGGCTGCGGGCCCAGGTGCACCCGCGCTGGTAGTCGGACCCGGGCGGGGCCGGGGGCGGGTCGGGGCTCAGGGCAGGGGTTCGGCGTGGAGGGGGGTGCGCGGGTCCTGGTGGCCGCCGGTGGCCAGCATGCGGACCTCGCCCTGGTCGCTGATCTCGGCCTGCACGATGCCGGAGGGGTCCGCGTACACCGGGTGGCCGCCCGGGCCGCGGCCGCCCGTCGCCTCGACCACCACCACGTCCTGTTCGGCGTGGCCGCCGGTCTCCCCGGGGAACGTGAGTGCGAATCGCTGGGTCATGGCCTGGCCTTCTTCCGTCGGCATCGTTCCATCCTAGGCGGGTCCCGGGCGGACGGTCGCGAGCTGGTGGGTGCGGGCTCGGCGGGTGCGGGCGGACGGTAGCGGGGCGGTCGCGCGGCGGTACGGTGGCGCGGGTGGCGGGGGCGGTGGCGCGGGCGGCGGCGGGGGCGGTCAGACGAGCAGGTGGAGGCGTTGCGCGGCCGGGCCGACCTGGACGGTCTGGCCCCAGGTGAGGTGCAGGGCGTCCGACTCGATGCCGTCGCCGAACGCGACCAGGAGTTCCGACTCGACGGTCAGGGTGAGCTGCTGGTCGGCGTCCAGCAGCCCCTCGACGCGGGAGGTGCCGGTCACCGGAGACGGCCACGCCTCGCGGACGAACCAGGACAGCCGGGGCGCGGTCGGCCCGGGCAGGTCCAGGCGGCTGGAGCGCTCCAGCCAGGCCGAGCGGCACCAGCCGGTGGCGCCGGTGCCGGTGCCGACCAGCACCCCGAGGACGCCTGCGACTCGGCTTCGCCGCCCGGCGCCGCCAGCCGGTAGCGGGCGGTCTGGTGGCCCGGCTGGCCGAGGTAGACCTCGTTCAGCGCGAGCAGCCGCTGGGTGTCGTCCGCGACCGCCTGCACCATCGTGCGCAGCTCCAGCCGCCGCTCCGCGCCCGGCAGGACGGCCGCCCGCAGCAGGGCGCCGGCCCGGTCGGCGCGGTGCCGGACCAGGACGCCCGGGTTGCGGCCCGGCTCGGCGTCGATGCCGATCACCGGCTGGCCGGCCAGGTACTTGGCGGTGTTCGCCACCAGCCCGTCCTGGCCGACCACCACGACCACGTCCTCCGGGCCGAACAGGAAGCGGTCCAGGTCGGCGCGCTCCACCCGGGCCTGCCGCCAGTCCAGCGGCACCGCCGCCGACACCTCGGCGAGCGCGCCGCGGGAGCGGTGGTGCCGCTGCTCGGCCTCGGCCAGCGAGCGGCCGCGCCGGGCGAGGAAGAACTCGGCCTGGCCGCGGGTGCCGTGCCGGGCGATCAGTTCCTCGTACTCGGTGCGCCGGTGGACCAGCACCACGCGCGGGGAGAGGCTCACCGCTCCGTTCCCTCCGGGGCGGCGGCGCTGCCGCCCGGCACCGACAGGCGGCTGAGCAGGCCGGTCAGGAGGTCCGGGGTGAGGGTGATGCTGTCGATCCGCGGCAGGTGCTCGGCCAGCCGGAACAGCGCGAGCGCCTGGAGGACCTCGGGGCCGGCCTGCTGGTGCGCGGCCAGCCAGGCGGCCTCCGCGGCGGCCTTCGCCTCGCCCAACGTCCGTGCCGCCTCGGCCTGTTGCGCGGCCAGGGTGCCGGCCGCCTCGGCCTCCGCGACCGCCATCCTGGTCCGGCGGGCCGCGTCCGCGCTCGTCCGGACCGCGTCCGCGGCGGCCTTCTGCTCCGCCTCGCGCCGCGCGTTGGCGCCCTGCTGCTCGACCAACTCCTCCTCGCGGCGGGCCAGTTCGATCCGGCTGGCGAGTTCGTTCTCGGCGATGGTGCGCTCCCGCTCGACCGCGACGGCGCGCCGCTCGTACGTCGCCCGGTCGGCCTCCTGCTGGACCTGCTCGCGGGCCGGGGTGCGCAGCGCCCGCTCCATCTCGGCCTCCGGCCGGACGGCGGTGACGCGCACCGCGAGCACCGTCACCCCGATCTCGGCCAGCCGGGGTTCGGCGGCCAGGCCGGCGGAGATCCGCTCGCGGACGGCCGTCACGCCGTCGACCAGGGTGTCGGCGAGCGGGGTCCGGGCGATCAGCTGGAGCGCGTGCTGCTGGGCGGTCTCGGTCAGCAGGGCGCCGAGCTGGGCGAGCGGTTCGGCCCGCCAGCTGCCGGTGTCCGGGTCGATGCCGAAGTCGAGGCGGGTGGCGGCGGTGGTCGGGTCGCTGATCCGGTAGGTGACGGTGGCCTGCACCGCGAGGTCCTGGAAGTCCGAGGTGCGGGCGTGGAACATCATCGCCAACTCGCGGTCATCGGCCGGAACTTCGGATATCGCGGCGGTCAGCGGCCGGAACCAGAAGGCCAGCCCGGTGCCCTCGTGGGCGAGCTGGCCGCCGCGCAGGTGGCGGATGTGGCTGGTGGGGGTGGAGCGCAGGTGGCGGAAGCCGAAGCGGCGCGTGATGTCGGCCATGGGAGTCGCGGTCCTTTCTTCTCGTCCAGATGACGATAACCGGGACCGCCGCTTGTCGTCAATACGACGAAAAGTGGGTGGTGGGGTGGGTTCGACCGCCCCGCGGTGGAGGGAGCGGGCGGCCGGGGGGTCTTCCCGGCCGCCGGGCGGTCAGATTCCGGCGCGGGTGCGGGAGGTGGTGGAGACCGCGGCGAGGTCCTGTTCGCCGTGGCCGTGGGCGACCGCCTGGAGCAGTGAGTCGCGCAGCAGCGAGGCCAGCGGGAGCGGGACTCCGGAGGCGGCTCCGGCGTCCAGGGCGAGGTTCACGTCCTTGAGGCCGAGGGCGAGGCGGAACCCGGCAGGCTCGAAGGTCTGCCGGGTGATCATCGACCCGTAGCCGGCGTACACCGGGCCGGGGAAGAGGGAGTTGGTGAGCACGTCGAGCAGCGCCGCCGGGTCGAGCCCGTTGGCCTCGGCGAGTGCGGCGGCCTCCGAGAACGCCTCGATCGCCGACACCAGCAGGAAGTTGGCGCCGACCTTCGCGACGTTGGCCGCCGCCGGGTCCTCCCCGAGCGGCCAGGTGCGGCGTCCCATCGCCTCGAACAGCGGTGCCAGCCGGTCGAGTTCGGCGGACGGGCCGGCCGCGAGGATGTTCAGGTTCCCGGCCGCCGCGACGTCCGTCCGCCCCAGCACCGGCGCCGCGACGTACCCGAGGCCGTGCCGGGCGTGCAGTTCGGCGGCCCGGCGGGCCAGCGCGGGCGAGACGGTGGCCATGTTGGCGTGCGTGACGGCCCGGGCGCCGGACAGCAACTCCTCGTCCAGCAACAGGCTTTCGACCACCCGGTCGTCCGCGAGCATGGACACCACCACCTGCGCCTCGAACGCCTCGGCGAGCGAACCGGCGGCCGAGGCCCCGTCCGCGACCAGCTCGGCCACCGGCTCCGGCGAGCGGTTCCACACCCGCACCGCGTGCCCGGCCGCCAGCAGCCGACGGGCCATCGCCCGCCCCATTCCCCCCAGACCGACGAAACCGACGTCCATGCGCACTGCCTCCCAGTTCTCGGCGGACCCCCGGCGGGCCCCTCCGGTGGACCCCGCCCGGTCGATCCCGGCCGGTGGCTCCCGGCCGGTGGATCTTGGCGGATGTTCCGAGGCGATGCTACGGCGCGGACGGGTGAACGGCCCGGACGGGCGGGGCCGGGGCGCGGGTGGTGTCGCCCTCCGGCCGCGCCCGGTCTGCCAGGATGCTCCCATGGTGGCGGACACGGTGACGGTGCGGACGGTGCACACGGCGGACCTCGACCCGGAGACCCGGCGGGCGGCCCGGGCCCTGCTGTTCGAGGTCTTCGGCGCGGACGACATGACCGAGGAGGACTGGACGCACTGCCTCGGCGGCCTGCACGTACTCGCCTGGGAGGACGGCGAGTTGATCGGACACGCGGCCGTGGTGCAGCGCCGCCTGATGAACGGTGACCGCATCCTGCGGACCGGCTACCTGGAAGGCGTGGCCGTTCGCCGGGACCGCCAACGTCGCGGCATCGGCGGGAAGTTGATGGACGAGGCGGAACGCGTCGTCCGGGCCGCCCACGAGATCGGCGCCCTCGGCGCCAGCGAGGAGGGCGTCCCGTTCTACCTCGCCCGCGGCTGGCGCCCCTGGCCCGGTCCCACCTGGGCCCTCGGCCCGCACGGGCGGCAGCGCACCGCCGAGGAGGACGGCGGGATCTACCTCCTGGGCGGCGAGGGGGAGTTGGACCTCGACGCCGACCTGGTCTGCGACTGGCGCGAGGGCGAGCTGTGGTGACCCGCGGCGGCCGGTGACGCCCCGCGTCGGCGCGCGAGGAGCCGGGGTGAGAGGTGCCGAGGCGGTAGGGTCCGGGCCGCCCCGGCGGAGGTGGTCCGTCCGGGGCGGCCCGTGTTCGGCCGGGCGTCACCAGTCGGCGTTGGTCGCTCCCAGGCTCAGCAGGACCTGGTCGAAGTCGTTGCCGTCGTTGTCGTCGGTGTACGACACTGCGAGCGCGCCGAACGGGGAGGAGGCCACCGCGGCCTGCTCCTGCCGGCCGGTCGTGACCTTGCTGACGGACTGGGAGGGCAGCCGGCCGGTGAAGGTGCCGTCGGGGTTGAGGCCCCGGGCCCGGACCGCCGGGTCGGTGCCGGCGACGCTCCAGCCGACCACGGCGTGACGCTGGTCGTCGATGCCGACGCTGGGGTTGCCGGCCCCGGTGCCGCTGGAAATCTCGACCTCGGCCGGGCCGGCGGTGCCGGTCGCGGTGAACGACCGGGCCCAGACGCCGCGGGTGCCGGTGTGGTCGGACTCCCAGGCCACGACGAAGTCGCCGTTGAAGTCGGCGGCCACGGCCGGGCGTTGCTGCTGCCCGTCGGCGACGCTGTTGGCGCTGCGGCGGCTGAGCGTGACGGCCCCGTTGGCCTTGGCCAGCTTCACCAGGCCGATCTGGTAGTAGCCGTTGCCGTCGGTGTCCTCGTCCCAGACGACGACGGCGTCGCCCGAGGCGGAGGTCGCCACGTCGGGGTTGTGGTGCGCGCCGCCGGTGGCGTTGACCGTCACCTCGTACGCCTTGGTGGTGGTCCCGGTGAACCCGGCCGCCTTCACGGTCGCCGCCGCGCTGCCCTGGACGTCCTCCCAGACCACCGAGAACGCGACCGCGGTGGTGCTGCCCGGCGCGCCGTCCGGGTCGACCGCGACGCGCGGGTGGAGCTGCTGGCCGTCGGCGTTCGCGTTGACCCGGCCGGAGCCGAGGACCGCGCCGGTCGGGGAGAGCACCCGGTAGACGATGTTGTAGAGCCCGTTACCGTCCGGGTCCTCCGCCCACACGACGACGGCGTCGCCCCGGTCGTCGAGTCCCACGTCGGGCTGGAGGTGCCGCCAGGCGGTGCCCGCCGTGCCGCCGGCCGAGAGCTTCGTCTCGTAGGCGGAGGCGCCGTCGCGGTACATCCGCACCCATACGTCGCTGTGCGCGTCGTCGCCCGGGTCGGTCGTGTCGCGGTCGTCCTCCCAGACCACCGCGACGTCGCCGAGGCGGTCGGCCGCGATCGAGGAGGAGTCCTGGTCGCCGGTGGCGTCGCTGTTCACGGTCACCCAGGACGAGGGCCCCGCCGCCGAGGCGGGGGCGACCAGGGCGAGGACCGCGGCGAGACCGGCGGCGGCCGTGCCGAGTACGGAGAGCTTACGCATCGGCCAACCCCGGCTGTCCGTCGTGGATGATGAAGGTCTTGGCGGTGGTCGCCGCCGCGCCGTGCTCGGTCACCGCCGCCACCGACCGGAAGTCGGCGGTGATCTGCTGGGGCTCGATGCGGGTGCGGACGTAGCCGCGCCGGTTGGAGTAGAAGCGCAGGTGCGGGTTGAGCGACCCGTTGGGGACCGCCGTGGTGGCGCTGCCGTCGCCGCCGCTGGTGATGGAGGTGCAGACCAGCTCGGAGCCGATCGTCGCCGACGACGGGTTCGCGTAGTCGGCCTTGAGGTCGTTGCCCCAGGACGCGTGCACGTCGCCGGTGAGGACGACCGGGTTGCGCACGGCCCGGTCGACGATGCCCTGCTGGATGCGGGCCCGGCTGGCCCGGTACCCGTCCCAGGCGTCCATGTTCATCGCGCCGGACGCGTTCACGTTCCGGGCGAAGAAGACCTGCTGGCCGATCAGGTCCCAGGTGCCCAGGCGCTGGCCGAGTCCGTCGAGCAGCCACGCCTCCTGGGCCGAGCCGGTGATCGAACGGCCGGCCAGGTCGGCGTCGGCGCAGACCTTCGTCCCGTCGCCGCAGGCCTGGTCGTCGCGGAACTGGCGGGTGTCGAGCATGTGGAACGTGGCGAGGGTGCCCCAGCGGACCCGGCGGTAGAGCTGGATGCTGTTGCCGGAGGGCGTCGCGGCGGCCCGCAGCGGCATGTTCTCGAAGTACGCCTGGTACGCGGCGGTGCGCCGCGCGGTCCACTGGGCGGCCGTCAGCACGGGGCTGCTGTCGGCGCGGACCATGTTGGCGTAGTTGTTCTCCACCTCGTGGTCGTCCGGGACCACCAGCCACGGCGCGATCGCGTGCGCGGCCTGGAGGTCCGGGTCGGTGCGGTAGAGCGCGTAGCGGCGGCGGTAGTCGGCCAGCGAGACGATTTCGCTGCCGAGGTGCCGGCGCACGCCGGTGGTGGTGGCGCCGCCCTCGTAGATGTAGTCGCCCAGGTGCAGGATCAGGTCGGGGCGGTCGTCGGCCATCCGGCGGTAGGCCGTGTAGTAGCCCTGCTCGTAGTGGGAGCACGAGGCGAAGGCCATCGTGAAGGCCCGCCCGAGCGTGCCCGGTGCCGGCGCGGTGCGGGTCCGGCCCACCGGGGAGATGAACCCCTGGGCCCGGAACCGGTAGTAGTACTCCGAGTCCGGGGCGAGCCCGCCGGCCAGCACGTGCACCGCATGGGCCTGGGCGTAGCGGGCGGTGACCGTCCCGGAGCCGATCAGGCTGGTGAAGTTCTGATCGGCCGACACCTGCCAGTCGACGGCGACGTCGGCGTCGGGCATGCCGCCCTGGCCGTCCGCGTTGGTCGGCGCGGGGGCCAGCCGGGTCCAGAGCACCACGCTGCTGTCGTCCGGTTCTCCGGAGGCGACGCCGAGCGTGAAGGGGAAGGGGGTGGAGGCGGCGGCCGACGACTGGGCCGTCGCGCCGAGTTGGAGCGCGGCGGCACCCGCGGTGGTGAGCCCGCCTAGCAGGAAGATGCGGCGACTGAGGTTGCTCATGACAAGCCATGTTCGCGGGACCAGATGAACTCCCGACCTTACCGGAAGGGCCGTCAAGTGACGGGGTGAAGACGCGCGTTGGCGGAACACCGGGGCGCGAGCCGACGGGGCGTCGGGGGCGTATGACCCCCTTCGGACGGCTGGTGCGAGGGGATGGTGAGCGGCCTAGCCGCTGGCGGGGGTGCCTGTCGGCGTGCGGGAGCGGGAGCGGGAGCGGGAGGGGGAGGGGGAGGGCGCGGGTGCGGGTGCCGGGGAGGTGGTCAGGCGGGCGATGATCGCGGTGGTGGTGCGGGCCGCGGTGTGGTCGAGGTGGCGGGCGGAGCCCCGTAGGAGGTGGCGGGTCTCCGTGGCGGCCAGGGTGAGCAGGCCGGGGAGGAGGTCGGTCGAGCGGGCCGCCACCCAGCGGGTGCCCCGGGTGGCCATCCACCACAGGTCGGCCCGGGACCGGGGGCCGTCACCGGCAGGTGGGCGGGCGCCGTGCCGACCGGGTGGCCGGCGGCGGCCAGCAGGGCGTGGAACTCCCGGGCGATCAGCTGGTGCCCGGCGGCGCTCGGGTGCAGCCGGTCCACGCTCAGCAGCTCCCGCTGCCGCGTCCAGGGCAGGTCCGCGAGGTGCAGGTGCGCGGCCCCGTAGTGCGCGGACAGCGCGTGCACCACCGCGTTGACGCCCCGCATCCGCCGGGCCAGCGGCCGGGCCAGCGGTGCGGGCAGTCCCAGCAGCCGCCCCGGGTCGGGCAGGCAGGCGGTCAGCGGGAGCGTCCCGATCGCGGTCAGCGAGGAGAGGGCGGAGGCGAACCGGCGGGCCGTCGACTCCAGGTCGAAGGAGGACCGCAGGGTGTCGTTGCCGCCGATCAGCACCGCCGCGTACCGGGGGCGCAGGGCGAGCGCCGTGGGCAGCTGGGAGACCAGCAGGTCGCGGCTGAGCGCGCCGCTGTTGGCCAGGTTGCGGAACTCGACGGGGTCCGGCGACAGGGCGGGCGCGAGCAGGGCCGCCCAGCCCCGCCACCCGCCCGGTACCGGATCGCCGACCCCCTCGGTCAGGGAGTCGCCGAGCGCAGCGAATCGAACCGTCATCACGTCCCTCCGTGGGGCTGGGAAGGTGGCTGAACCCTGGTGCGGGTGAAGGTGGTTGGGGGCGGGCTGCATCACCCGGCCGTGCTGGCGGCGGGGGACGGAGCCGGTGGCGGGTCGGGGCACCGGGCGGTGGCGGATGCCCGGTGGGCCGCGAGGAAGGCGGCGGTGGCGGCCTCCCAGCTGAACTCCTCCGCCCGGGCGCGGGCGGCGGCCCGCCGTTCCGCCTCCGGACGGTCCAGCAACTCCCGTAGCGCGAGGGCGAATCCGGCTCCCGTGTCGGCCGCCGCGAGCCCGGCCCGGCCGACCACCTGGGGCAGGGCGGAGGAGCGGCTGACTGCGACGGGGGTGCCGCAGGCCAGTGTCTCCAGGGCGGCCAGGCCGAAGGTCTCCACCGGGCCGGGCGCGATCACCGCGTCCGCCGTGGCCAGCAGGGACGCCACCTCGGAGCGGGCCGCTAGGTGGCCCAGGAACCTGACCGGCAGCCGCAGTTCGGCCGCCCGGCGTTCCAACCGGCCGCGCAGCGGGCCCGTCCCCGCGACCGCGAGCACGGCCGGGACGCGGTGCCGGCGGCGCAACTCGGCCAGCGCCTCCAGCGCCCGCTCGGGCCGCTTCTCGCCCGACAGCCGCGAGCACATCACCAGCAGCACCTGCCGCGGATCGGCCAACTCCGCCCGCAGCGAAGGGTCGTGGCACTCGGGCCGCATCACCTCCAGGTCCACCCCCAGCGGTGCCCGCTCGACGTTCCCGGCGCCGATCCGCTCGAACTCCTCGGCCGCCCACGCCGTGGTGCACAGCACCGTGTCATAGCCCTGTGCGGTACGGGAGTTGAGTCGATCCGCGAGCCGTCGCGCGGTGCCGGGCGGCGCCCCCCACGCGCCGAGCACCCCGGTGGCGCTCTCGTGCGAGACCATCATCGAGCGCACCCCGTGCGCCCGCGCCCACCCGCCCGTCCAGCGCAGCGTGGTGCGGTCCGAGACCTCCAGCCGGTCCGGCGCCAACTCCTCCAGCAGCGAGGACAGTTGCTTCCTGCCACGGAGCACCCGGTAGCCGCCGGTGCCCGGGACGCGCGGACCGGGCAGGGTGATCACCCGCCCCTGCTCGGTCCACTCGTCGGTGCGGACCGGCCCCGGCACCACCAGCACGGGCCGGTGGCCCGCGGCCAGGTACCCGGCCCCGAGGTGACGCAGCGCGGTCCGCAGCCCGCCCGAGACCAGGGTGACGAAGTTCGCCACCCGGACGATGCACAACCCGCCGTCCGGACGGGCCGGTTCACGGTTCACGCGGGCTGCTCCTCGACCGAGAGCGGAGCGGGGGAGGCGGGGGCGGAGGTGGGGGTTGCAGGGGCGCCGTCGGGGCGGCGGGGTGCCGGGACGGCGCCCGGGAGCGGCTGCGCGGCCGGCTCGGCCACGGGAACAGCGGCCACCGGAGCGGGAGCGGGGGCGAGGGCGGCGGCGGGTACGGCGTTCCGGTCGCGGTCGCGGTCGAGGCCCCGGACGCGGTCGCGGTGCGCGGCGAGCACCTCCTCGTAGTGCCGGATCAGCTGGTCGCCGACCGCCTCCCAGGTCCGGTCGGTGACCTCGGCCCGGCCCGCCGCGCCGTACCGGGCGCGCAGTTCGGCCGAGCCGGCGAGGTCGGCGACGGCGCGGGCGACGGCACCCGCGTCGCGCGGGGCGACCAGCAGCCCGGTGCGCCGGTGGCCGACCAGGTCGAGCGGGCCGCCGACCGCCGGGGCGACCACCGGTACGCCGCTGGCCATCGCCTCCTGGATGGTCTGGCAGAAGGTCTCCAGCGGGCCGGTGTGCACGAACAGGTCCAACGAGGCGAAGCAGCGGGCGAGTTCGGCTCCCGTGCGGCGTCCCAGGAACACCGCGCCGGGCATCGCGGCCCGCAACGCCGGCGCGCTCGGGCCGTCCCCGATCACCACCACCCGCACGCCGGGCAGCCGGGCCGCCTCCGCCAGCAGGTCGACCCGCTTCTCCGGGGCGAGCCGCCCGACGTACCCCACCAGCACCTCGCCGCCGGGGGCCAGCGCACGGTGCAGCGCCTCGTCGCGGTGCTCCGGGTGGAAGCGCGCCGAGTCCACGCCGCGCGCCCAGATCCGGACCTGGCGCACCCCGTGCGCCGTCAGGTCCTGCGCGGCCGGGGTCGACGGCGCCAGGGTGCGGGCGGCGGCCCGGTGCACGGAGCGGATTCGCGCCCAGGCGATCGCCGAGCCGACACCCCGGCCCATCCGGTACGCCTGCGCGTACCCCGCCAGGTCGGTCTGGTACACCGCCACGGTCGGCAGGTCCAGCCGCTCGGTGAGCCGGGCGGCCCGGGCACCCAGGATGAACGGGCTGGCCAGGTGCACCACGTCCGGCTGGTGGGCGGTCAGCGCGGCGGCCAGCCTGCGGCTGGGCAGGGCGATGCGCACCTGCGGGTAGCGGGGCAGCGGCACGGACGGGACGCGCACCACCGGCAGCGGCTCCCGGTCCGGGCCGAAGGACTGCGGCGGGCAGTGCGCACCCCGGGCCGGGGCGGGGGTGATCACCAGGGGCTGGTGGCCCCGCCGGACGAGGTGCTCGGCAGCCCTCAGCACGCTGTGGGCCACGCCGTTGACCTCGGGCGGGAAGGACTCGGTGACGATGGCGACTCGCATGCCAACGTTGTTGCCAACCCGGACGTGCGGGCAGCCAAAGGGATCTTTCGCGCAGACGAACGTCTGCCGCCATTTCCGCACAGGTGTGTGAATGCGGCGGCCGGGCGGCCCCCGGCCCCGGCCCGCGCGGCCGATGGGACGGGGGGCGGGGGGCGGACCCGAGGTCAGGACTGGAGGTGGGCCAGCAGGCGTTCCAGGTCGGCCGTGGTGACCGCGCCGCCGGCGAAGCTGACCAGGCGGCGGACGGGAACGGAGGCCATCATCCGGGCCAGGTCGACGCCCAGGCCATCGCCGCCGGCCCCGCCATCGGCCCCGCTGTCGCCGGTGCCCTGGGGGAGGGGCAGCAGGGCGCCGAGCGTCTCGGCCGCGCCGGGCCGGGCCATCACCTCGCCGAGCGTGGAGTCCAGTGTCAGCGGCAACTCCAGTTCGTCCCCGGCCAGTTCGACGCCGGCGGTGGCCCGCGGGTCGCGGCTGGACGCGGCGGCCAGCACCTCGTACCCGCCGCCCTCGACGATCCAGCGTCCGGCCCGGGTGTCCCAGTACGCCAGGTCGGCGCGCGGCAGCAGGACCTCGACGCGCCCGCTCGCGCCGGGCTCCAGGGTGATGGTGGCGTGGCCCTTGAGCTCCCGCGGCGGGCGGACCAGGGCCGAGCCGGGCTTGGCGACGTAGAACTGGACGACCTCACGCCCGGCCCGCCCGCCGGTGTTGGTGACCGTGACGGACGCCCGGATGCCCTCCGCGTCGGCGGCCAACTCCAGCCCGTGGTAGCGGAATTCGGTGTAGGACAGGCCGTGCCCGAACGGGAAGGTGACCGCGATGTCCCGGGCGTCGTACCAGCGGTAGCCGACGAACAGGCCCTCGCCGTACGCGACGTGGCCGTGCTCGCCGGGGAAGTCCAGGTAGGCGGGGGTGTCCTGGAGCCGGACGGGGACGGTCTCGGTGAGCCGGCCGGACGGGTTGACCCGGCCGAACAGCACGTCGGCGAGGGCGCCGCCGGCCGCCTGGCCGAGCAGCGCGCCGTCCAGCAGGGCGGGGGCGGCGGTGACGGGGGCCAGTCGCAGCACGCCGCCGTGGCTGAGGACCACCGCCGTGCGCGGCTGGACGCGGACCACCTCGGCCAGCAACTCCAGCTGCTCGGCCGGAAGTTCGATGTGCTCGCGGTCGAAGCCCTCGGACTCCTGGTGGGCGGCCAGCCCGAGGAAGAGCACCGCGGTGTCGGCGGCGGCGGCCACCGCGACCGCCTCGGCCCGCAGCGCGGCGGCGTCGCCGGTGCCGTCGGTGGTGAAGCCCGGTGCGTGGACCACCTCGGCCGCCCCGGCCAGGGCGCGGATCTCCGCCAGCGGGACGTCGAGCCGGGTCGGGTTCACGTGCGAGCTGCCGCCGCCCTGGTAGCGCGGCTCGGTGGCGAACGCGCCGAGCACGGCGAGCGGACGCCCGGCGGTGAGCGGCAGCACGGGCGTACCGTCGACGGGGTCGTTCTTGAGCAGCACGACGCAGTGCGCGGCGACCCGGCGGGCCAGCGCGTGGTGCGCGTCCGGGTCGAACGGGCCGACCGGCAGGGCGCGTCCGGCCCGGGCCCGGGCGGCCAGCGCGACCGTCCGGGCGGCGGCCGCGGCGACCGCGTCGGCGTCCAGTGCGCCGGCCTCGACGGCCGCGACCACCTGCGCGTCAGTGGTGCCGCCGGTGCCGGGCATCTCTAGGTCGAGCCCGGCGGCCACCGAGGCGACCCGGTCCTGGACGGCGCCCCAGTCGCTGACCACCGCCCCGTCGAAGCCCCACTCGCCGCGCAGCACCTCGGTGAGCAGCCAGCGGTTCTCGGCCGCGTAGGTGCCGTTGATCCGGTTGTACGCGCACATCACCGTCCACGGCTGCGCCTGCTGGACGACCTGCTGGAACGCCCGCAGGTAGACCTCGCGCAGCGGGCGGGCGGCGACGTCCGAGCTGGAGCGCATCCGGTCGTGCTCGGTGTTGTTGGCGGCGAAGTGCTTGAGCGAGGCGCCGACGCCGGTGCTCTGGAGGCCGCGCACCCAGGCGGTGGCGAGGGTGCCGGTGAGTCGGGGGTCCTCCGAGTAGTACTCGAAGTTGCGGCCGCAGCGCGGGTCCCGCTTGATGTTCACACCCGGGCCCAGCAGCACGTCCACGCCCAGCGCCCGGCCCTCCGTGCCCAGCGCCCGGCCGACCTCGGCGACCAGTTCGGCGTCCCAGCTCTGGCCGAGGCCGACGGCGGGCGGGAAGCAGGTCGCCGGGCGGCTGGCCGCGAGGCCCAGGTGGTCGCTCTCCCCGGCCCGGTCGTCCTGGAGCCGCACGCCGTGCGGGCCGTCGGTCAGCGTGAGGGCCGGGACGGGGCCGACGGCCTTGGTGGTCCAGAAGCCCGCCCCGCTGCCGAGCGCGGCGCGCTCCGCGAGCGAGAGGCCCGCCGACGCGGCGGCGAGGTCGGCGGGGTCGGTCGAGTCGGTGGAGTCGGTGGGGTCGCTGGGGCTGGTGGAGTCGGCGGGGCCGAGAGCGGTCACGGGGGTCTCCTCGGGGAGTGCGGGGCGCGCCGGTGCGGGGCGGCGGCCCGGGCGCTGCCGGGGACGGTCGGCCACCCTGCCGAACACAAAAACAGTACGACATTCGGTTTTCGTGTCACAAGCACCGCGACCAGGTCACTTCCCGTGGCGGACGGTGGCGTAGAGTCGTCCGCATGGCTCGACCACGTGGCTCCTACGCGAAGGGCATCGCCAAGCGCGAGGAGATCCTCGACACCGCGCTGGAGATCGTCGCCCGGGTCGGCTACAGCCGCGCCACCGTGCGCGAACTGGCCCAGGCCGTCGGCCTCAGCCAGACCGGTCTGCTGCACTACTTCGGCAGCAAGGAACAGCTCTTCGTCGAGATCCTGCGCCGCCGCGACCTGGTCGACCTGCGGGCGGCCACCGGGGCGGCCACCGGGGCGAGCGGCAGGGCCGACGGGAGCGGCGCGGGTGGTGGAAGAGGCGAGGACGGCGCAAGCGGCGAGGACGGCGGAAGCGGCCGGGAGGACGCCGGGTTCCCGCCCGACCTGGTAGGTGCGCTCGCCGCGCTCCAGCGGCACAACGCCGAAGTCCCGGGCCTGGTCCAGCTGTTCTCGCGGCTCTCCGCCGAGGCCGTCGAACCCGACCACCCCGCCCACGCCTACTTCCGCGACCGCTACCGGGACGTCCGGGCGGGCGGCGCCGAAGCGGTCCGGGCGAGCCAGGCCGCCGGGGAACTGCCCGCGGGCATCGACGCGGACCGCCTCGCGGTGCTGGTCTTCGCGCTCGTCGACGGGTTGCAGATGCAGTGGCAGTACGATCCCGAGATCGACATGGCCGAGCAACTCTCGTACTTCTGGCGCCTGTTGGGGCGGTGACACTCGACCGCCGGTCAGGACGGCCGGTGGCGGACCCGGGCCGCCAGCAGGGCGATGTCGTCCTCGGCGTCGTCCGGGGCCAGGGCGGCGAGGGTGCCGTCGAGCAGGGAGTCGAGGGGGCCGTCGGCGGGGAGGCGGAGCGCGGAGAGGCGGGCGAGCGAGACGTCGATGTCCTCGCCGCGCCGTTCGACCAGACCGTCGGTGTACAGCAGCAGGGCGTGGTCGGCGCGCAGCTCGACGACGGTCTGCTCGTAGCCGCCGACGCCGGTGCCCAGCGGCGGGCCGGTCGGCACCTCGATCAGCTCGGTGGCGTGCGGGGTGAGCAGGGCGGGCGGCAGGTGCCCGGCGCTGGCGAGGGTCCAGCGGGCGCGGGCCGGGTCGGCGAGGGCCAGCACGCAGGTCGCGGGCCGGGCGTTCTCCTGCTCGGCGATCAGCGCGTCGAGCTGGCGCAGGATGCGGTGCGGCGGCAGGTCCATCGCGGCGACGTAGCGCAGCGTGGAACGGTAGTTGCTCATGTCGACGGCGGCCTCCACGCCGTGCCCCATCACGTCGCCCATGGCCAGCAGCGTCCGCCCGAACGGCAGCCGCACCGTCTCGTACCAGTCGCCGCCGACCACCGAGGCGATCCCGGACGGCAGGTAGCGGGAGGCGAGTTCGAGGTTGGGGTGCGGGCTGCCGGGCTCGGCGAGCAGCGCCCGCTGGAGTTCCAGGGCGGTGTCCTGCGAGCGGGCGTAGCGCCGGGCGTGGTCGAGGGTGAGCGCGGCGCGCCCGGCGATCGCGGCGAGCAGCTCGGTGTCCTCGTCGGTGAACCCGAGCGAACTGCCGTGCGCCCGCGCCAGGGTGAGCACGCCGATCGGACGGCCGCGGGCGGTCAGCGGGACGGCGAGCAGGCAGTCCACCCCGGCACTCCGGCAGGCGGACAGGGCGGCCTCGTCCGGGACCAGCGCCGCCAGCTCCTCGGCGGACAGCAGGTTGGCCGCCACCGGACGGCCCTCGGCGAGCGCCCGGGCGGCCACCGAGCCGGGCCGGTGCCGCACCGCCTCACCGACCGGGGCGGACGCCGGCGCGCCGTCCTGGTCCGGCCCGCCGGCGGTGGCGGCCCGCCGCAACCGCAGCCGCGACCGGTCCCGCTCCCGTTCTCGCTCCTGGTCCCGCCCCCGCCCCCGCTCCGGGTCGGCGTCCGGGCGTGGCGCGACGGTGCCAGGGCCGACGGTGCCGGGTGCGGTGGTGCCGGGTGCGGTGCTGTCGGGCGTGTCGAGCGGCAGGACGTCGACCAGGGCGAGGGCGGCGAAGCCGGGGACGGCGAACGCGGCGAGTTCCGCGCAGGTGGTGTCCGGGTCCAGGGTGGTGCCGATCCGTTCCGAACCGGCCTCCAGCAGGGCGAACCGGGCCCGGACGCGTTCGAGCTCGGCCCGGTGGGCGTCGGCGCCGCCCGGCAGGACGACCAGCACTCCGGTCGGCGCGCCGCCGACCTCCAGCCGGCGGAAGTCGGCGGGCCGCCCGGCGAAGGTGCCCGAACGCGGTCGCCCGTCGGCCAGGACGCGCGGGACGGCAGGGTCCGGCCGGTCGGCGGCCCGCCCCAGGACGGCCGTCGGCGACACGCCGGTGACCTGCTGGAACGACGTGTTCAGGTAGCGCCAGCGCAGCTCCGCGTCGAGCACCGCCACCGCCACGGGCAGCTGCCCGAGCAGGGCGCCGGTCAGCGCGTCGCGATCCACCCGCAGGGCCGCGGAGGCGGTCGTGAGCAGCGAATCCGTCGAGCTGTCGCCCGCCGACTCGGGCCGCACCCGTGATCCCTCCCTCACCACGTCCCCGTGGAGCCGTCGGCGGGCCCGGCGCGCCTTCGTCCCGCGCAGCCCGGTGTCCCGCCTCCCGGGTGATCCGCACCCGGGGACCGCACCCTACTCGGCGAACCCGCCCCGATCCGAACCCGACACGGTGCGGGCGTCCGTCGGGGCGGGGTTTTCGCCGGGCTCGACCGTTCTCCTGGCCGTCCCGCCGGCGGATTCGGACCGCCCGGGGGCGCTCGGCGGCGTCCGGGCCCGCGGCGTGTCCCGGTGGCTGCGGTGCCCGTCGCGGTCGGCCGCGGTGCCCGTGGCGGTGGACGGTCGGCCGGGCAGGGAGAATGGACCGTTCGATCCCCTGCCGCAGGAGAACCCGTACCGTGACCGACCAGCAGCACCCCGCCCCGACCGGCCGTCGACTCGACCTGCTCGCCGACTGCTCCGCCTGCTTCGGCCTGTGCTGCGTCGCCCTGCCCTTCGCCAAGTCCGCGGACTTCGCGGCGAACAAGAACGCGGGCACGCCCTGCCGCAACCTCCAGGCCGACAACCGCTGCGGCATCCACACCGAGCTGCGCGGGCGCGGCTACCAGGGCTGCACGGTGTTCGACTGCTTCGGCGCCGGACAGAAGCTCTCCCGGCACACCTTCGGCGGACGCAGCTGGCGCGAGGACCCGGACACCGCCCGGCAGGTGTTCGAAACCTTCCCGGTGATGCGCCAACTCCACGAACTGCTCTGGTACTTGACCGAGGCGCTGGAGCTGCCGAAAGCCCGGCCGGTGCACCCCGAACTGCGTCGGGCGCTCGACGGGATCGAGCAGCTGACCGGGCGGGACGCCGCCGCACTGCTCGCCGCCGACGTCCCCGCGATCCGGGCCGAGACCAGCGAACTCCTGCTCAAGGCCAGTGAGTTGACCCGGAACGCGCTGCCCGGCAAGAAGCGCAACCACCGTGGCGCCGACCTGATCGGGGCCCGCCTGCGCGGCGCGGACCTGCGCGGGGCCAACCTGCGCGGCGCCTACCTGATCGCGGCCGACCTGTCCGGTGCGGACCTGCGTGACGCCGACCTGATCGGCGCGGACCTGCGCGACGCCGACCTGCGGGGTGCCGACCTGACCGGGGCGCTGTTCCTCACCCAGTCCCAACTCAACGCCGCCAAGGGCGACTCCACCACCCGCGTCGGCGCCGCGCTGGCCCGCCCCGCGCACTGGTGAGACCCGCCGGGAGGACGGGAGGGGACGGGAGGGGAGGACGGGGAGAGCGCGGGAGGGGGAGCGGGAGGGCCTGGAAGGGGGGCGTGCGGGGCGCGCGTGGGCCCCTGAATCGGGATTAATTGCCTGCGGTCCGGGCGGAACCGGGCGTATGGTCATGAACTCCCCGACGCGAGAGGAGGATCATCCGCGATGGGAATGTTCAAGGACGCACCACCCAGCGCACATCCGGACTTCACCCACCTGCGGTTCATGGCCGCCGGCACGCCCTCGTGGTGGAAGCGCAACCGCCACAAGACGCTCGGCGTGGCGGGCCTGCTGGCCGGCTTCTGGCTGGCCAGCCACTACAACACCGCAGCCCCCGCCGCTTCCTGCACCCCGACCGCCACCACCGCCACGTCCAGCCCCCAGGGCGCGGCCGTCGCCGAACGCTGAACGGCCGTTCGACGGCGGCCGCGCCGACAGGTGGGGCGGGGCCCGGCGGACCGTCGGTCCGGACGCGTCACCTGCCGCCGTCGCGCAGCGCGGTGAGCGTCGCGTCCAGCTCGGCACCGGAGTCGCGCGGGCGGTTGTAGGGGAGCCTGCCCAGCAGCGAGCCCATCGCGCAGGTGTTGCTGACGGCCGAGAACAGCAGGCCGCCGCCGACCGCGGCCGACACCCAGCGCACCCCCGGGGCGGCGACGTCGACGACGAGGCCCGCCAGCACCAGCGAACCGGCCACCAGCCGGACCTGCCGGTCCATCGCCCAGCGGCCCGGCCGGCCCGGCACCCGGTCCAGCGCCCCGCCGTTGGCCGCCCAGGCGGCCGTGCCGCCGCCGACGAGCAGTGCCGGCACGCCGGCCGCCGCCAACTGCTCACAGGCGTGCAGCGCGCGGGCGCCGGACGCACAGGTGACGGCCAGCTCACCGCGTCCGGCGGCGGCCCGCAGCGCGGGCACGGCCTCCGCCAGCCGGTCGAGCGGCACGTTGTGGGCACCGGGGATGTGGCCGCCGGCGAACTCGCCGGGCGAACGGACGTCGATCACGGTCAACCGGTGCAGGCGGGGCTGGAGCTGGTCGACGGTCAGGGGCGTGGTCATCGGAACGGGTGAACCCTTCGGGAGGAGACGGCCCGGCGCGTACGGACGGCCGGGAGACAAGGGGGAGGGGGAGGCGGGCGGGGCGGGAGACGCGTGGCCGTACGGGGACGGCGGGCGCGGGGTGCCGGAACGCGGCGTCAGAGCACGGCGTCCACCAGCATCAGGGCGGCGACGGCGAGCAGCGCACCGGCGAACAGCCGTTGCAGCGTGCGGCCGGACAGTTTCGCGGCGAGCCGCTTGCCGTCCCAGGCGCCGAGGACCGCCGCGGCGGCGAACGGCCCGACCGTCGACCACGGCACCTCGGCGGCCCCGCCGATCCGGGGCAGCAGCGCGGCCAGCGAGTTGAGGGTGATCACCAGCAGGCTGGTGCCGACCGCCTCGGCCATCGGGAAGCCCAGGAAGGACACCAGCGCGGGCACCGCCAGGAACCCGCCCCCGACCCCCAACAGTCCGGTCGTCGCCCCCAACCCGGCCCCCGCGCACGCGGCCCGCCGCGCCGGGCCCGCGACCCGCGCCGCCGGCCCGGAGCCCGCGACCCGCGCCGCCGGCCCGGAGCCCGCCGGACGCGGACACCGCGCGGGGCTGGTCCCGGTGGGGGCTGCCGCTGTTGTGGTGACGGTCCCTGCTCCGGCGCTGCCGGGCGCGCTCGTGGTGCCCGGGGTCCGAGCTGCCGGTTCGGAGACCAGCGGGAGCGGGAAGGGCCAGAGGTGCACTCCCGTGGGGGCTGCGGCCGTTGCGGTGGCAGTCCCTGCTCCCGTGCCGTCGGGTGCCTGAGTGGTGCCCGGGGCCCGGGCGGTCGGTTCGGAGAGCGTCGAGGACGGGAAGGGCTCGGGGCGCACTCCCGTGGGGGCTGCCGCCACTGCGGTGGCCGGCACGAGCTCCGCGACCGCCGCCGATCGGCGGGCTGTGGGCAGCGCCCGTGCAGGCTCCGGGAGGGTACCGTCGTCGGGGCTGTCGTCGTCGGATGCCCGTCGTCCGCCCGCCAGCATCCGCCAGGCGGCCAGGCCGGCCAGCAGGGCGAACGCGGTGGTCAGGGCCGGGGCGGGCAGGTGGCGGGAGAGTGCGCCGCCGAGGGTGGCGAGCGGGAGGCCGGCCGCGCCGAACAGCAGCCCCTCGCGCCAGCGGACGCGTCCGGCCCGGGCGTGGGCGACCAGGGCGGTGAGCGAGGTCGTGGCGACGATCAGCAGGCTGGCGGTGGTCGCGGTGCCGGGGGTCAGCCCGATCAGGTAGATCAGCGCGGGGACGGCCAGCATGCTGCCGCCGCCGCCGAGGCCGCCGAGCGCCAGGCCGACCACCGCTCCGGCGGCCAGCGCCAGCAGGACGGTGCTCATGCCACGCCGTCGCAGCGACATCCGTCCTGGTGCGTGGGCAGTCCGGCCTCCCACCAGGCGCGCATCCCGCCGACCACGTTCACCGTCGGCACCCCGCACGCGTTCAGCAGTTCGGCGGCCCGCTGCGAACGGTTGCCGGACCGACACACCGCCAGCACCAGCCGCCCACCACCCGCGGCCCGGACCGCCTCGACGCCACTGTCATCGCCATCGCCGAAATCGCCGCCAAAGTCGCCGAGCGGGACGAGGAGCGCGCCGGGCGCGTGCACCTCGGCGTGCTCCACGGGCTCGCGGACGTCGAGCAGCAGCGCCTCGCCCGCGGCGACCAGGCGGTGCGCCTCGGCGGGGTCGATCTGCTCGGGCGCGGGCGGCTGGGGGGACCGGGCCACGTTGTCCTCCTGGGGTGGCGAGGCGGTGCGCGAGGGTGTTCCGACGGGTTCCCGGACGGCGGGCCATCCTCGGGAAGATACCGGCGGGGTATACCGTTGGACCCGAGCATATACCCCCGCCCGTATCAACCGGTCAGGCCATCGGCGGGAAACCGCCTGCAAGGATACCCCCATGGGTATCTAAACCCGTAGACCCGGACGCGGTATCCGCCCGGCGCAGGAGACCCACCCCACGCAGAGAAGAGGACTCCGTGTTCTTCGCCCAGTACTACCTCGACTGCCTCTCCCAGGCTTCCTACCTGATCGCGGACGAGACCACCGGCCGCGCCGTGGTGGTCGACCCGCGCCGGGACGTGGACGAGTACCTCGCGGAGGCCGAGGCCCGCGGCTTCACCGTCGAGGGCGTCATCAACACCCACTTCCACGCCGACTTCCTCTCCGGCCACCTCGAACTCGCCCACCGCACCGGCGCCTGGATCGGCTACGGGCGGCGCGCCGAGACCGAGTACCCGATCCGCGGGCTCGCCGACGGCGAACGGATCGGCCTCGGCGAGGTCGTCCTGGAGATCCTCGAAACGCCAGGCCACACCCCCGAGTCGATCAGCGTCCTGGTCCGCGAGCGCGCCGCCGACGCCGTCCCGTACGGGGTGCTCACCGGCGACGCGCTGTTCGTCGGCGACGTCGGCCGCCCCGACCTGTTGGCCTCCGCCGGTGTCACCGCCGACCGGCTCGGCCGGATGCTGTACGACAGCGTCCAGCGCAAGCTGATGTCCCTGCCGGACGAGGTCCGGGTCTTCCCCGCGCACGGCGCGGGTTCGGCCTGCGGCAAGAACCTGTCCACCGAGCGGCAGTCCACCATCGGGCAGCAGCGCGCCACCAACTACGCCTGCGCGCCGATGACCGAGGACGCGTTCGTGGCCATCGTCACCGCCGGACAGCCCACCGCCCCCGGCTACTTCGGCTACGACGCCGACCTCAACCGCCGCGACCGCGAGCTGTTCGACGCCGCCGCGCTCGCCGGCCCGCTGGACGCCGGGGAGTTCCTCGGCCGCCGGGCCGACGGCGCCGTCGTGGTCGACGCCCGCGACCCGCAGGCGTTCGCCGCCGGACACCTCGCCGGGGCCGTCAACGTCCCCGCCGCCGGGCGCTTCGCCGAGCAGTCCGGCACCGTCCTCGACCCGGCCTGGCCGCTGCTGGTGATCGCCCCCGAGGGCCGCGAGCGGGAGACCGTCACTCGGCTCGCCCGGATCGGCTTCGACCGGGTCGCCGGCTACCTCGCCGACCCCGAACGGGCCTTCCGCGCCGCGCCCGACCTGACCCGCCGGGCCCCGCGCCGCACCGTCGCCGACTTGCGCGCCGAACTCGCCGGTGCCGAAACGCCGTTGGTCGTCGACGTCCGCGACGAGGGCGAGCGCGCGCAGGGGCACGTCCCCGGCTCCGTCCACCTCCCGCTCGCCGAACTCCCGCACCGCCTGGCCGAGATACCGCAGGACCGCGCCGTCGTCGTGCACTGCGCCGGCGGCCACCGCTCCTCGATCGCGGCCAGCCTGCTGCGCCACCACGGCCACCCGCGGACCTCCGACCTGCTCGGCGGCTACGCGGCCTGGGCCGCCGCCCGGCACGACGCGGGCTGACGTTCCCCGGGCGCGGCCGGGCGGGGTCCGTTCACCGGCGGGCCGGAGGAGGAACCGGAAGAGGAATGCGCCGTCCACCGGTGAGGTTGATACGGGCGGGGGTATGAGCAGGGCGTCACGGCGCGGGTCACGGTGCACCGGCACCGCCCGATCCGCGCCACGGAACCCGGGGTGGGCGGCGGACGGCCGCCCGCCGAGGACGAGGAGGAGTCCCGATGCAGGTGGACGACGAGGCCGTCGGCGCGGTGCTGAACCGGCTGCGCCGGGCCCAGGGTCAACTGGCAGGCGTGATCGCGATGATCGAGGCCGGACGCGACTGCAAGGACGTCGTGACCCAACTCGCCGCCGTGTCCAGGGCCCTGGACCGCGCCGGGTTCAAGATCGTGGCCAGCGGCATGCGCCAGTGCCTGGCCGAGGCAGAGGAGGGCACCGCCCCGATGACCGAGGCCGAGTTGGAGAAGCTCTTCCTGGCCCTCGCCTGAGCCCGGGCGGTCGAACGGACCGGCGGACGGGCGGGGTGCGGGGTGCCGGGTGCGGTGCGGGGTGCCGGGTGCGGTGCGGGTACGGAGGCCGGCCGACGGGTGTACGACAGGCGTACGACGACGCACCGCGCTCCGGCGCGGTGCGTGGCGGTCGGTGCCCGGCCGGTCAGGCCGGGGTCAGGCCAACGTCAGGAACATCTTCTCGAGTTCCGCCTCGCTCATCGGCGCGGCGCCCTCCTCGGCCTCGGCCAGGCACTGCCGCATGCCGCTGGCCAGGATCTTGAACCCGGCCCGGTCCAATGCGCGCGAGACGGCGGCGAGTTGAGTGACCACGTCCTTGCAGTCGCGTCCGGCCTCGATCATCGCGATCACACCGGTCAACTGGCCCTGGGCCCGGCGCAGCCGGTTCAGCACCGCGCCGACGGCCTCGTCGTCCACCTGCATCGAGCACCTCCTCGCCTTCTCTGAACTCGCCCGATCATACGGGAGACACCCCGCCGCCCCGTCCCGGCCGCCGCCCGGGCGCCGCGGGTGCACGAACCGCCGGACCGGCCCCGACCTGCCCGGTTACCGCCCGGCCGCCACCGCGACCCCCGCCTCCGCCTCGACGGCGACCGCCCCCGCCTCGACGGCGACCGCCCCCGCCTCGACGGCGACCGCCCCCGCCTCGACGGCGACCGCCCCCGCAGCCCCCGCCCCGGTGGTGCCCGGAACGCCGGTCGGCCGCTCGACGGAGAGGGAGACGGCGGCGGAGACGGAGACGGAGCGAACGCAGGCCGCGCAGCCGGTGGCGTCGGCCGGTGCCCCGTCCGGGTGGCGGCGCCGGTCGACCACCCGCTGGGCCGCCGCCGCGAGCTGCCGACGGCCCGGGAACAGCGCGGGTGGCAGCAGCGGCAGGAACTCGACCTCCGCAGTCAGGCCCCGCACCGACACCACCCGCCACAGCGAGGCCAGCAGCCCGTCCTCGCCGACGAACGCCGGCACGGTGCTCGGCCGCCCGTCCGCGCCCCGGTAGCGCAGCGTCAGCGGCTGCACCGGCACGTCCGCCCGCACCGCCGCCTCGAACAGCGCCGGGCGGAACCGTCCGCCGCCGCGCCCGCACCAGGTGCTGCCCTCCGGGAAGACCACCACGCGCTCGCCGCGGCGCAGCGCCGCGGCGATCTCCTCGACGGTGCCGGGCAGGGCCCGCAGCCGGTCCCGGTCGATGAAGATGGTGCCGCCCCAGGAGGCCAGCGGGCCGAGCACCGGCCAGCGGCCGACCTCGGTCTTGGCCAGCATCCGGCCCGGCCGGACGGCCGCCACCAGTAGGACGTCCAGCCACGAGACGTGGTTGGAGACCAGCAACGAACCGCCGGCCGGCCGCCCCGGCGCGGCGATCGTCCGTACCCGCACGCCCAGCGCGGCCAGCAGCAGCCGCGACCACCAGCGCACCAGCCGTTCCGCCGGCAGCCAGGCCAGCGCGCGCACCGGCGCGGCCGCCAGTACCCCCGGGACCAGCACCGCCAGGCACCCGGCCAGCCGCAGCACCCGGCGCACCACCCCCGCCCGGGGCCCGGCGACCGTCACGCAGTCGCCGGGCGTGCACGGCGCGGTCGGCAGCCAGGCGCTCACGCCGCCGTCGCCGTTCCGCGCGCGACGCCGTTCCCCGTCTCCTTCCCCGCCCCGCGCCCGGTTCCATCGTCGACAGGGGAGTCGGCGGCGGGGGCGTCGGAGGCGACGGCCCCCGCCGGGCCGCCGGTGATCGCGGACAGCGGCAGGTCCGCCGCCGCGGCCAGGAAGTGCCGCAGGTAGCGCGGGTCGGTGCGCTCCAGCGACAGCAGCACGTACAGGTCCGCCACGTCGAAGTCCGGGTCGTACGCGGGCTCGCCGCACACCCAGGCCCCCAGCCGCAGGTAGCCGCGCAGCAGCGCCGGGACCGGGGTGCGGTCGGCCCGGGCCACGCCCTGCGCCGACCACGGGCGCAGCGGGGTGACCCGGTACTGCTGCGGGGCCAGGTACTTGGCCGAGACGGTGTCCCACACCGCGGCGGCGGTCGCGCCCCCGTCGGCCAGCGGGATCGAGCAGCAGCCGGCCAGCCAGGCGTTGCCGGTGGCGGTCATGTAGCGGGCGATGCCGCCCCACATCAGGTTGATCACCGCGCCGTTGCCGCGGTGCGCCGCGGCGATGCAGGACCGCCCGACCTCGACCATGCCCTCGCGCAGCCCGCCGAGCCGGGCCAGGTCGAACTCGGTGTCGGAGTACAACCGGCCCGCCCGGCGGGCCTGTTCGGGCCGCAGCAGCCGGTACGTGCCGACCACCTCGCCGGTGGGCTGCTCGCGCACCAGCAGGTGGTCGCAGAACTCGTCGAACGGGTCGACGTCCAGGCCGGGCAGCGACGAGTCGAGCACCGCGCCCAGCTCGTCCGCGAACACCCGGTGGCGCAGCCGCTGCGCGGCCGCCACGTCCTCCGCGGTCCGGGCGAACACCAGCTGGTACGAAGGCGGTTGGGGCTCCGACGGACGGCCGGACGACAGCCGGGCGGAGGACTGGACGGGGACGTGGACCTGTCCGGTGCGGGCGGGGGCGGTGGTCATGGCGGGACTCTCCGGGATCTCGGGGCGCGATAGGGTGGCGACGGACGGCACGGGACGACACGCAACGACACGAGCGCTCGCACCCGGACCGCCGGTCGGGCGGTACCGGCCGCGGGCGGCTTCCGTATGTCTCCCCGACCCGCCCGGCACTGAGGTGGCCATCCGAGGGAGGCCAGATGTGCACCTGCTGAATGGCAGGTTCGACCCCTCCGGCACCACCGCGCCCCCGCACCCGCCCCGGCCTGCGGACGGCATCGGCCGGACGCCCTCCGGCCACCCGGCGGACGCCGACTCTTCCCGCCGGGGCCACGCCGCTCTGCCAGCGTTCCCGGCATGCCGAACACGGGCGCGAACGCCTACCCGAGCCGGTACCGGTGGCTCGGCCTCCTGGGCTCGCTCGTCCTCGCCGCCGGCGCACTCACCTCCGGCGCCCTACCCGCCGCCACCACCGGCCCGACCCTGCGGGCCTCCGGCGGCGCCGGCACCACCCTGGTCTTCGCGGGCCTGGCCGTCCTCACCGCCGCCTGGCTCCTGCTCAGCCGCGCCGCCGACCTCCCTTCCGCCGCCGACGTCCCTCCCGCCGGCACCCGTGCCGCTGCCGCCCGCCGCGCCGCCCGCCCGTCCGGGACCCGCTGGCTGACGGTCACCCTGGGCTGGTGGGCCGCCCCGCTGCTGCTCCTGCCGCCGTTGTTCAGCCGGGACGTCTACAGCTACCTCGCCCAGGGCGCCATGCTGGCGGGCGGGTTCGACGTCTACGCGGACGGGCCCGCCGTGCTCGGCGGCTCCGTCGCCCAGCAGGTGCCCCAGGTCTGGCAGCACACCCCCGCGCCGTACGGCCCCGGCTTCCTGCTGCTGGCGCGGGTCGCCGCCCCGCTCGCCGACCACCCGTACGCCGGGACCCTGCTGCTGCGGCTGTCCGCCGTCCTGGCCGTCGTCGCGCTGACCGCCCTGCTGCCGGCCCTGGCCCGGGCCCTCGGGACCGACCCGGCGGGCGCGCTGCGGCTGGGGGCGCTCAACCCGCTGGTCCTGCTGCACCTGGTCGCCGGGGCGCACAACGACGCCGTCCCGCTCGCCCTGATGCTCGCCGGACTGCTCGCCGCCGCCCGCCGCCGCCCGCTCCTCGCCGCCGTCCTGATCACCCTCGCGGCCCTGGTCAAGGCCCCCGCCGCGCTGGCCCTCCCGGCCGCCTGGTGGATCGCCGGCCGCCCGGACGGTACCCCCGGGCGGGGGCGCCGACCGCGCTGCGCCGTGACGGTCCTGGTGGCCGCCGCCGCGACCACGGCCGCCGTCACCGCCGCGGCCGGCACCGGCTACGGCTGGGTCGGCGCCCTCACCACCCCGGCCACCGCGAGCAGTTGGTCGCCGAGCACCGCGCTGGGCCGGCTGGCCGCCGACCTGCTGCGAGTCGCGCCGGAGGGGCCGGTCGGGGTGGCCCGGCTGCTCGGGGCGGCCGGGGCGGCGGTGGCGCTGGGCCTGCTGGCGGCCCGGGTCGTGCGGCGGGGGAGCGAACCGGCGGCGGCCCTGGCGCTCGCGTTCGGGGCCCTGGTCGCGCTCGGACCGGCCTTCCGACCCTGGTACGCCCTGTGGTGCATCGTCCCGGCCGCGTTCGCCGTGCGCACCGCCGGGGCCCGTCGGGCGGCCGAACTCACCTGCGCGGCACTGGCGTTCGCCGTCATGCCGGACGGCTTCGGGCCGGACCCGGCCGAGTTGGTGCCGGCCGCCGGAGGGCTGGGCGTCGGGGCGGTCGCCGTCCTGCTGACGGAGCGTCAGATCACCTTCCAGGAAAGGCAGCCGGCGTGCTGACCCGCGGCACCACCACCGCCAGGATCGCGGTCCTCGCCGTCGCGGTCCTGGCCACCGGCCTGGTCCTGGCGGTCATCCCGGGCCACCGCGGCTGGTTCGACGTCGGCGTGTACTACGGCGCGGTGCGCCACTGGGCCGCCACCGGGCAGCTCTACGACTACGTCCGGCCCGGCACCCCCTACGGCTTCACCTACCCGCCGTTCGCCGCCGTCTGCATGCTGCCGATGCGCCTGCTCGGCTGGCACCCGGCGATCGCCGTCGGTGTCGCGCTGTCCGCCGCCGCCACCGCCCTGCTGCTGTACTGGCTGGTCGACCCGGTCGCCCGCCGCCGGGGCTGGTGCCGCTGGTACGCGTTCGGCCTCGCGGCCTGCCTGTGCGCGCTCACCAACCCCGTCCGCGACACCTTCAGCTTCGGCCAGGTCAACCTGCTGCTGGTCGCCCTGGTCTTCGCCGACCGCCAATTGACGAGCCGTCAATTCTCGCGCAGCCGTTTGAGGTTGCTCGCCGGGGTCGGCACCGGACTGGCCGCCGCGATCAAACTGACCCCGGCGCTGTTCATCGTCCACCTGCTGCTCACCCGGCAGTGGCGGGCCGCCGCGACCGCCACCGCCACCGCGCTCGGCGCCACCGGCGCGGGCTTCCTGGTCGCCCCGGAGGTCTCCCGCCGGTTCTGGACCGCCACGCTCTGGGACACCGACCGGGTCGGCGGCTTCGCCACCATGTCCAACCAGTCCCTGCAGGGGCTGATCGCCCGTCTCGGCCCCCACCTGCCCGGCCGCGCCCTGTGGGCGGCCGCCGCGCTGGCCGTCCTCGCGCTCTGGGCCCACCGCCTGCACCGCGCCGCCGCGGCCCGCGACACCCTCGCCGCGTACAGCCTCACCGGCCTCGCCTGCTGCCTGGTCAGCCCGATCACCTGGGTGCACCACCTGGTCTGGATGCTGCCCGCCTTGGTCGTCCTCGCCGACCCCGCCCCCGACCCTGCCCCTGCCCCTGCCCCCGCCCCCGACGCCGGTACGGGTGCCGCCCCGCGCCGGCCGGGCCGCCGGCGGGCCCGGCTCGCCCTCTGCTGGCTGGTCCACCTCGTGCTCTCCAGCGGCATGGTCTGGCTCTGGCACCCCGACGGCCGTGACCTCGGCACCCTCCTCGGCGGCAGCGCGTACGCCCTGACCACCCTCGGCCTGCTGCTCGCCCTGCCGATCCGCCGCCATCCCGAGCAGCCGGACGGCCCCGCCGCCCCGGAGCCACCGGAGCGGACCGCCGCGCCCGCCCCCGCTCCCCGCGCGCGCCCGGCCCCCGTCGGGCGATAAGCGCTGGACCCGCCCGTCCCCCGTCGCCACAGTGGGCCGCATGACCGCACCCACCCCACCGGACCCGCCCTTCGTCCCCGGCCTCGACCTCGCCCGGGCCCTGTACGAGGAGGCGGTCCGCCCGATCCTGGCGCAGACCCGACCGGGCCTGTGCCACGCGGCGGCCCTGATCGGCGCCGGCTCCGAGGTGCTCGGCCTCGACACCGCCCGCTCCGCCGATCACGACTGGGGCCCGCGCCTGCAACTCTTCCTCGCCCCGGACGACGCCCGCCGCCACGGCCCCGACCTGCACCGGCTGTTCGCCGAGCGCCTCCCCGCGCAGGTCCGCGGCTGGTCCACCCACTACCGACGCACCGGCGACCCGCACGACCCGGTCAGCCACCTGGCACCCGCGGACGGGCCGGTCGACCACCGCGTCACCGTCCACGACCTGCCCGGCTGGCTCGCCGACCGCCTCGGCCCGCCCGCCGCGGCCTGGGCCGGCGCCGCGCCGTCCGCCGCCGGACCGTCCGCCACCGACTGGCTGGCCCTCCCGCAGCAGCGGCTCGCCGAGGTCACCGGCGGAGCCGTCCTGCACGACGGCCCCGGCACCCTGACCGCCGCCCGCGCGCGCCTGCGCTGGTACCCCGACCAGGTGTGGCGGCACCTGCTGGCCTGCCAGTGGCAGCGCCTCGCCCAGGAGGAGGCGTTCGTCGGCCGCTGCGCCGAGACCGGCGACGAGCTCGGCGCGGCCGTGACCACCGCCCGCCTGGTCCGCGACCTGATGCGGCTCACCTTCCTCATGAGCCGCCGCTACGCCCCGTACGGCAAGTGGCTCGGCAGCGCCTTCGCCCGCCTCGACGCCGCCCCCGCCCTCGCACCCGCCCTGCGGGCCGCCCTCGCCGCCCCCGACCCGGCCGCCCGCGAACACCACCTGTGCGACGCGTACGAGGCCGCGGCCCGTCTGCACAACGCGCTCGCCCTGACCGAGCCGCTCGACCCGTCCCGCCGCCGCTACCACGGCCGCCCCTACCTGGTCCTGCACGCCGACCGCTTCGCCCGGGCCCTCCAGCGGACCGTCACCGAACCGGAGTTGCGCCACCGCCCGCTCACCGGCTCGGTGGACCAGTGGGCCGACAGCACCGACCTGCTCGCCCACCCGGACGCCGTCCGCGCCACCGTCACCGCCCTCGGCCCGAGCGACTGACGCCCCGACCCCTCACGGTCCGCCCCCCCCCGCAGCTCGCCCCACCCGTCGCCCGCCCACCCCGCTCACCCGTCCGGCGCAGCGACGCGCCGTTGGCGGTGCGGTCGACGGGCCCCGGGCGGGGCTGATCGCTAGCGTCCGGCGGAGAGCAGGCCAGACCGAGTGGGCCGTCGAACGCTGAGGAGAGTGCGCGTGGCCGGAACAGCGCCGCCCGCGGAGGGCAGACCGACCGGTGGCGGTCCGGGCGGGGGCGATCTCGGGCCGGGCGGCGTCGCGCCGGTCGCGCCGTCGCCCGGCTCGGCGACGGTGGTGCGCGCCTCGGTGGTCGCCGCCGCGGCCGGTGTGGTGCTGGTGGTGGCGATCGTGCTGGGCAGCCGGGGCCTGCGGGACTTCGACTCGGCGCTGGTGCCGTACGCGGTGGCGTCGGTGTTCCTGACCTTCGGCGTCGTGTACCGCTACGTGGTGTGGGTGTCCGCGCCGGCCGCCCGCCGGCTGTTCGTGCAGGGCTGGAAGGCCGCGCTGTCCTGGGAGAACCTCAAGCGCTCGCCCGCCGCGCTGCCGCGGATGATCGCCACCTACCTGGGCTTCCAGAAGTTCCTCGGCGCCCGCTCGCACGCCCGCTGGGCCGCGCACCAACTGATCTTCTGGGGCTGCCTGCTGGCCGCGGCGATCACCTTCCCGCTGACCTGGGGCTGGTTCACCTTCACCTCCGCCAGCGCGGCCGGCCCGGGCTACGAGATGCGGCTGTGGGGCGTGAAGCTGTTCGGCTTCGACTCCGGCAGCTTCCTCGGCTGGGCGCTCTACCACGGCCTGGACCTGGCCGCCGTGATGGTGATCGGCGGCGCCGGCTACTTCCTGTGGCGGCGGATGCGCGACCGGGCCGCGACCACCGGCCAGCGCTTCGGCTACGACTTCCTACCGCTGCTCGCGCTGATCACCATCTCGGTCACCGGCCTGCTGCTGACCTTCTCGGAGATGTTCCTGCACGGCGGCGGCTACGAGTTCCTGGCGATCCTGCACATGGCCTCGGTCGTGCTGACCCTGGTCTACCTGCCGTTCGGCAAGTTCTTCCACATCGTGCAGCGCCCGGCCGCGGTCGGCATGCAGCTGTTCAAGTACACGGCGCGGCGCAGGGGTTCGGACGCCCAGGAGCTGCGGGCGTGCCGGCGCTGCGGGCAGCCGATCGACACCGTCGCGGCGGTGGACAACCTGCGCGCCACGATGCGCGACCTGCGCCTGGGCTTCGACGAGTGGGCCGAGTACTGCCCCCGTTGCAAGCGGGTGCTGCGCGGCAACGCCTACCTGTCGAACGTCAAGCGGGGGTTCAAGTGAGCACCGAGCACGTCCCGTTGGACCCGAGCGTCGCCCCGCTGGGGACGCGCGCCTTCCGCGACGCGGGCGGCCTGCCCGCCGCCGCCTGGCGGGCCGACCAGACCGAGCAGACCCTCGTCCCCACGCACTGCTGCTTCTGCGGCATCCAGTGCGGCATGTACCTGCGGGTGGACGGGCGCGGCAAGGTGTTCGGGGTGGAGCCGCGCAACCACGACATCAACCGGATGCGCCTGTGCCCCAAGGGGATCAACGCCTACCAGCAGGTCAACCACCCGGACCGGCTGACCGCGCCGCTGGTGCGCCGCAGCCGCGACGAGGAGTTCCGGGAGGCGAGCTGGGAGGAGGCGCTGGACTTCACCGTCGCCGAGATCCGCCGGATTCAGGCCGCGCACGGCCGGGACGCGTTCGGGATGCTCGGCGGGGCCAGCCTGTTCTCCGAGAAGACCTACCTGGTGGGCAAGTTCGCCCGGGTCGCGCTGAAGACCCGGCACGTGGACTACAACGGCCGGCTGTGCATGGTGAGCGCGGCGGGCGCCAACAAGCTGGCCTTCGGCATCGACCGGGCGGGCAACCCGTTCTCCGACATGCTGCAGACCGACTGCCTGCTGATCGCCGGGGCGAACGTCGGCGAGTGCTTCCCGGTGCTGACCCAGTACGTGTGGGGGGCCCGCGACCGGGGCGCCACCCTGATCGTGGTCGACCCCCGGGAGACCGCCGTCGCCCGCACCGCGGACGTCCACGTCGCGCTCAAGTCCGGTACGGACGCGGCGTTCTTCAACGCCGTGCTGCACGTGATCGTCGCGGAGGGCCTGACCGACGAGGCGTTCCTGGCCGAGCACGCCACCGGCTGGGAGGAGGTCAGGGCCACCGTCGCGGCGTACCCGCCCGACCGGGCGGCCGAGATCTGCGGCGTTCCCGCGGAACAGATCGTCCAGGTGGCGCGGATGTTCGGGCGGGCGGAGCGGGCGATGGCCTGCCACGCGCGCGGCATCGAGCACCACACCCAGGGCGTGGAGAACTGCCTGACCGTCATCAACCTGTGCACCGCCACCGGCAACCTGGGCCGCCCGGGCGCCGGTTACGGCACCCTCACCGGCCAGGGCAACGGCCAGGGCGGCCGCGAGCACGGCCAGAAGTCCGACCTGCTGCCCGGCGGCCGCTCCATCAACGACCCGGTGCACCGCCGGCAGATCGCCGCGATCTGGGGCATCGAGGAGTCCGAACTCCCGCAGGCCGGCACCTCGATGATGGAGATGGTCTGGCAGATGCAGCGCGGCGAGATCCGCGGCCTGATCGGCGTCTGCAACAACCCCTTCGTCTCGCTGCCCAACTACGCGGTGGTGAAGGACGGTTTCGACCAGCTGGAGTTCCACGCCCAGTTCGACTTCTTCCTCTCCGAGACCGCCGCCAACGCGCACGTGGTCTTCCCGGTCACCACCTGGGCCGAGGACGAGGGCGTGATGGCCAACGCCGAGGCCCGGGTGGTCAAGCACAACAAGGCCCAGGAGCCGCCCGCGGGCGTGCGCACCGACACCTGGGTGCTGTGCGAGATCGCCCGCCGGCTCGGCGAGGGAAGCAAGTTCGCCTTCGAGGGCTCCCGGGACGTCTTCGACGAACTGCGCCGCGCCTCGGCCGGCACGGTGATCGACTACTACGGCATCACGTACGAGCGCCTGGAGGCCACCGGCGGCCTCGCCTGGCCCTGCCCGAGCCTCGAACACCCGGGCACGCCACGGCTGTTCGAGGACGGCCGGACCTACCACCCGGACGGCAAGGTGCACCTCCAGGCGGTGGAGTGGCACCCGCCGGCCGACCCGTTCAGCGACGAGTTCCCGATGCGGCTGACCACCGGGCGCACCGTGGCGCACTTCCTGTCCGGCAACCAGACCCGGCGCCTGGGCGGCCTGGTCGAGCAGACGCCCCGGCCGTGGGTGGAGATCCACCCCTCGCACGGGTTCCGCAACGGGGAGCCGGTGCGGGTGGTGACCCGGCGCGGCAGCGAGGTGCTGCCCGCGCTAGTGACCGAGGCGATCCGCCCCGACCACGTCTTCGTGCCCTACCACTGGCCCTACCCGACGGCGGCGAACGTGCTGACCGTCGACGCGCTGGACCCGCGCTCGAAGATCCCCGAGTACAAGGTGTGCGCGGTGCGGATCGAGCGGGCCGAGCGGATCGACCCGGTGCCCGCGCCGCCGGTGCCGCCGGGCCGCGAACCGTACCCCGAGACCCAGGTCTCCCGCACCGACCCGCTGCCGCCGACCGCGCCGCAGGGCCGCGGCACCGCCGAGAGGGGCTGACCGAGATGCTCGGACGCACCATCTTCATCGACCCGGGCCGCTGCATCGGCTGCCAGGCGTGCGTGTCGGCCTGCCGCGAGTGCGACTCGCACCGCGGCAAGTCGATGATCCACCTGGACTACCCGGACGAGGGCCGCACCGTCGCCGCGCTGCCGACGGTGTGCATGCACTGCGAGGACCCGGTCGCGCCGTGCGCCGAGGTCTGCCCGGCCGAGGCGATCCTGATCACCGCCGACGGCGTGGTGCAGGAGGCCGACCCGACCCGCTGCATCGGCTGCGCGAACTGCGTCAACGCCTGCCCGTTCGGCGTGCCCAAGATCGACCTGGAGGCGAAGCTCCAGATGAAGTGCAACCTCTGCTACGACCGCACCTCCTACGGCCTGGCGCCGATGTGCGCCACGGTCTGCCCCACCGGCGCCCTGTTCTACGGCACCGTCGAGGAGTTGCAGGCCGAGCGGCCCGGTGTGGACGTCTCCACGATGTTCGCGTTCGGCGACACCGTGGTCTCCACCGGCGTGGCCATGGTGGTGCCGGGGGAGCGGCGGGCCCCCGTCCCCGGCGGCATGCTCAACCTGATCGAGGTCAACGGGCGCCCCGCGCCCGGGAACGGAGCGAGGGCGTGACCGGCCCCGGCGACTCCCCCGAGCCGTACGGCTCCGGCGGCTCCACGGACCCCTACGGCGCCGGGGACCCCGACGGCCTCCGGGCCGAACGGGCCGCGCTCAAGGACCGGATCAGCGCCGACTCGCTGACCACCCGGCGCGACTACCTGCGGATCGTCACCACAGTCTCCGGCGGCCTGGTGGTCGGCTCCGCCGTCGTCTCGGCCGGCGTGCTGCACCGCCACGGGGACGGCACCGCCGCCCCGTTGAAGGTCGCCGACCGGCTGGAGCGCGGCGAGGCGGTGAGCTTCGACTACCCCGGCGAGGACGACCGGGCGATGGCGATCCGGCTGCCCGACGGCACCCTGGTCGGCTACTCCACGGTCTGCACCCACCTGGCCTGCGGCGTGCTCTGGCGGCGCGACCACGGCAGTGACGGCGACCTCTACTGCCCGTGCCACGAAGGGCAGTTCGACTCCCGCACCGGCGAGGTCACCGGCGGCCCGCCGCCCCGCCCGCTGCCCAAGGTGGTGGTGGTCGAGGACGCCCAGGGCGCGGTGTGGGCGATCGGCACCGCCCGCTCCGGCGAGGACGAGGAGGCCGGCCTGTGCCGCGGCCTGACCGAGCGCAACCCGGCCCTCGCCGAGGCGGCCGGCTGCGCGAACCGCAAGAGCGGCCGATGACCGGCGCCCGGAGCGACCTGACGGAGCGTCAACCAACGTGTGGAGGTGCGGGATGAGCGTCCCCGAAGGCCACTACCCGGAGGGCTACCACCCCGGCAGCGACGAGCCGCGGCTCAACCGGCCCGTCCGCGAACGGTACCCGCAGATCCGGTCCACCTCCGGCTACGCCGACCCCCGGGTCTCCGCGACCGGCCCCGGCCCCGGCGCGGGCACCGACCAGCAGCCCGAGCGCTCGGCGATCCTGTCCGCCCGGATGGCGCTGGCCGTCACCATCGTGGTCGGCCAGCTGTGGGCGCTGAGCACCGCCACCAACGCCTGGATGCGCGGCGAGACGGCCACCGCCTGGTGGTGCACCGGGTTCAGCGCCGCGTCCTTCCTGGTCGTCCTGCTCGCCTGGCGGATCGCGCCCAACGACCGCTGACCGCAACGGCGTTGCGGACGGTCACGATTCACCACCGCCCGCGCCGCCCGCGTTCCCGAACCGCCCGCCGCCCCGTACGCTGTCCCCCTGGCCGCGCGGGCGGCCGACGGGACACACCGCGGGGTGGCCGGCCGACGAGCCGGTACCCGCCGGGTCGCGCGCCGTGCGGGCGCGGGAAGGGCACAGCGCATGACGGAGCACCCCACCACCGAAACGGTCCAGCCCAGGCCGTTCCCCGACCGGCAGGCCGTGCTCCGCGCGGCCGTCCTGGTCCCCGTCACGGTCTCCCACATGCACGAGGCCCACCCGCACGGCCCGCTCACCCTCGCCGCCACCACGCCCGTCGGCGCGCACACCGGCGGCCTGGACTGGGACGGGCGGCGGCTGGTCCACCGCCCCGAACCCGCCCGGGTGGTCGGCGCCCGGACCGAGGTCCTCACCGTCGGCGACCACCACCTCGGGCACGCCACCGTGGGCCCCGGCGGCGAGCTGCACTGGCCGCAGTGGGCCCGCCTCGGCGACACCCCCGTCCACTGGCACGGACGGCCCGACCTGCTCGCCGAGGGCGGCGCCCACCCCTGCCGGCTCCACCTCACCGGCGAACAGCGCGCCCTGCTCGTCCAGGCCGAGGGCGAGCACGGCCTCGACTTCAACGAGGCACTGCTGCGCGTCACCCGCCCGCTCGCCGAAGCACTCGACCTGCTCCCGCCCGACCTGCGCCGCACCGAGGCGGTCGACCGCCTGGTCGCCCTGCTGGCCGACCGCGGCGCCCGCTACCTCGTCCCCGCCGACCCGTACCACCTGCCCGGCTGGGAGGCGCACCTCCACCACGCCTACCTGGCCCTCGACGCGCAGGCCCGTGCCCACCGCGACGAACGGCCCACGCCCGCCACCGCCGCCCACCGCCCGGTCCGCTACGACGCCCTGGTGCGGCCCGGCGAGGACGGCCGGCCGGAGATCGTGCTGACGCCCGTGCTGCGCAAGAGCGGCCAGTGGCTGCCCGCGATGGACCCGGCCGCGCTCGACCTGCCCCACCACGGCAGCGGGACGGACCGCGGGCTCGCGGCGGCCGGGTAGCCGGACGGGACCGACCGGCAAGGGGCCGGGGAACGGGCCGGGCGGCTCAGGGCAGCGGCTGCGGGCGCTGGGCGAGCACCGAACCGACCAGCAGGCCGACGGCGATCGCCACCACCGTGGTGACCATCGACAGCAGGTCGTGGAAGCCCCGCACGGGATGGCCGCCGGCCAGGCTGGTCAGGCCGCGCATGCCCAGCGAGCCGACCGTCAGGGTGAAGAACCCGGGCAGCGCCAGCAGCAGCCGCGGCGGCCGGTCCGGCCGGTGCGCCACCGCCGTGGCCAGCGCCCCCAGCGCCACGGCGGCCACGAACGTCCCGCCGACCTCGCCGACCAGCTTCGTCGCCCCCGACTGCACCGCCACCGTCAGGTACACCGTGCCCAGCAGGACCGGCAGCAGCCGCCACGGCGCCGCGAACGCCAGCACCGTGCCGACGGTGAACACCACCCAGGACAGGAACACCGCCCAGCGCGGCAGGTCGGCGCGCGCCGCCAGGTCGAACAGCGCCGAGGTGTCCCCGCCGGTCGCGTACACGCCGAGCATCACGCCCAGGTACAGCTGCAGCAGCAGGAACACCGCGTACACCAGGCGCACCGCGCCCGTGGTGAGGAACCCGGCGGCCAGCTCGGCGGCGGCGGCCGACAGCAGGTCGCCGGGGACGAAGTAGAACAGCGCCGGGAGCATCAGCAGCACCGCCCCGCCGTGCGCCGGGGTGCGGGCGAACACCTCCAGCACCAGCACCGACACGACCGCCGCCGCGACCAGCGGCAGCACCCGCGACAGCCGCGGCCACCGCCCCGCCGCCACCGCCAGCACCGCCGTGACCAGACCCAGCAGCGCACTGCTGCCGATCTCGTACCAGGTCGGCTGCATCAGCGGCGCGAAACCCACCGTGAACAGCACGATCCCCAGGCCCTTGAGCCACCACGGGTACGGGGCGGGCGCGCCGTCGATCGCCGCCAGCCCCCGCTCGGCCTCCGCGAGGGGGATGCGGCCCAGGGCGGCCCGGTGCGCCCACGGCTTGAGCGCGGCGACCCGGTCGAGCCGGGCGACGTCCGGGAAGGCCCGCACCGCGACCGTCGAACTGCGGCCGTCCAGCGACACGGTCAGCGTCGCGCCGTCCGGCACCAGCACCATCGCGCTCCGGGCGCCGAAACCCGCCGCGACCCGCGCCACCGTCCGCTCGACCTCCGAGGCGCCCTCGCCGCTCGCCGCCAGCAGCATCCGGGTCAGCCGCTCCAGCAGCGCCGTCAAGCGCTCCAGCGCCGCCCCGCCGCCGTCCGGCTCCGTGCGCACCGCCTGCCCGCCGTCCATCCGCGCCTCCCGCGCCTCCCGCGCCTCCCGCGGCGCCGGACCCGGCACCCGCTCACATCCTCGCCCGGTCCGCGACGGGCTGCGCGGCGGTCGGCCGCCGACGTGCGGTGCCCGAAATGTGGTGATACCACTCGTAGGACCTGTGGAAGGGAGCCAGTCGATGGACGACTACCCGGCGCTCAACCTGTTCTGGACCATGCTGTGGCTGTTCCTGTGGATTCTGTGGTTCTTCCTGATGTTCAAGGTGCTGACCGACATCTTCCGCAGCCACGACATGGGCGGCTGGGCCAAGGCCGCCTGGACGATCTTCGTGATCGTGCTGCCCTACCTCGGCGTCCTGGTCTACCTGATCGTCCGCGGCCAGGGGATGGGCCACCGCGACCGGGCGGTCGCCGCGCAGGCCGAGGGGCAGTTCCAGGACTACATCAGGAAGGCCGCCGGGACGGAAGGCCAGGACACCGGACCGCGGCACGTCGACGAACTCGCCCGGCTCGCCGACCTGAAGGACAGCGGCGCCATCTCCGAGGAGGAGTTCCGGGCCGCGAAGCAGAAACTGCTCGCCTGAACACCGATGGCCGACGGGACCGGACCCGGTGGCCGACGGGGCCGGGTGGGGCTCCCGCCCGCCGCCCCGCCGGCCGGGGCCGCCGGGCCGAGGACGCCCGACCGGCCCGGAGAACGGCCCGGAGAACGGCCCGGAGAACGGCCCGGAGAACGGCCCGGAGCGGGCCGGACGAACCCGCCGAGCGGCGGACGGGAGGAGGACCACGGCGTGCCGGAACCGCAGCTGACGCCCGAGGTGTTCGACCGCGCCGTCGTCGCGATCGCCCTGACCGCCGGCCCCGAGCACCGGATGGTCTACTACAACGACGCCTTCCGCGAGCTGTTCGGCGACCGCCCGCTCGGCGCGCCCGCCCGCGAAGCCTTCACCGAACCCGGCAGCGAGCGCTTCCTCGCCACCCTGGACGCCGTCCTCGCCGACGGCACCGCCCGGCAGGTCACCGCCCACCGCACCCTCGGCTGCCCCGGCGCCGGACCCGCCCACCGCCACTTCGTCTACTCCTGCTCGCCCGCCGCCACCCGCTACGGCCCCGGCATCCTCGCCGCCGCCATCGACACCACCGCCGAACTGCACTCCGCCCTCGAGGCCGAACGCCAGTCCACCGAACGCCTGGAAGCCCTGCGGCGCTACGAGGCGCTGATGGCCGCCGCCGCCCAGATGGTCTGGGTCGCCCGCGCCGACGGCACCGCCAGCGAACTCATGCCCGGCTGGGAGGAGATCACCGGCCAGCCCTTCCCGGAAGCCGCCGCCGACGACGGCTGGCTCGACGTCGTCCACCCCCAGGACCGCGCCGACACCGCCGCCCGCTGGGCCGCCGCCGCCCGCGACCTGCCCCACGTCTTCGACCACACCTTCCGGGTCCGCAGCGCCGCCGGCGGCTACCGGCACGTCCGCTCCCGCGCCGTCCCCGTCCCGCACGAGAACAGCGGCACCGAATGGATCGGCACCACCCGCGACATCGAGGACCACTGGCGCGGACGCCTGCGCGAACGGCTGCTCGCCCGGGCCGGCGCCGTCACCGAGGCCGAACGCGCCGAGGACGCCTTCGCCGCCCTCGCCGCCACCCTCGTCCCCGACCTCACCGACGTGTGCGCCGTCTACCTGCTGCCCGCACCCGACGCCGCCGGCGAGGAGATCGTCGCCACCCGGATCGCCTCCGTCGCCCGCCCCGGACTGCCCCCGCTGCCCCCGCTCAACCAGCAGACCTTCACCCTCGGCGCCCGGGCCCGCCAAGCCGTCACCGACCGCACCCCCGCCCTGCTCGACCTCACCGACGGCGCGGTCCCCGGCGGAGCCGTCCCCGAGATATCGGCCCGCTGGCTGTCCGCCGCCCGCGCCACCAGCCTCACCCTGCTGCCCATCGTCGTCGACGGCGCCGTCGTCGCCCTCGCCGCCACCGCCGGCTGCGAGGGCGCGCCCCCGCCCGGACCCGCCGACATCGACCTCCAGCACGAAGTCCTGCAACGCGCCCAGGCCCCGCTGCGCCAGGCCCTCGCCCTGCAACGCGCCCGGCACGCCGCCGTCGTCCTGCAACGCGCCCTGCTCACCACCCTGCCCCGGCTCGGCGGCGCCGCCGTCGCCGCCCGCTACCAGCCCGGCAGCCGCAACGCCGAGGTCGGCGGCGACTGGTACGACGCCTTCGCGCTGCCCGACGGCTCGCTCGCCGTCACCATCGGCGACGTGGCCGGCCACGACCTCGCCGCCGCCACCACCATGGGCCAGTTGCGCGCCATGCTGCGCTCCATCGCCTACACCCGCGGCCACGCCCACACCCCCGCCGACACCCTGCGCGAACTCGACACCGCCGCCGAGGGTTGGGCGTCGGCAGCTTCGCCACCGCGGTGCACGCCCGGCTGGTGCGGCACGGCGCCGACGGCGGCTGGGAGATGGAGTGGGCCAACGCCGGACACCCGCCGCCCGTCCTCGTCCCGGTCGACGGACCGCCCCGGCTGCTGGCCGCCGAGGACGCCGACGTCCCGCTGTGCGTGGACCCGCGCCGGCCCCGGGTCACCCACCGGCACCCCGTCGGGCCCGGCGAGACACTGCTCCTCTACACCGACGGCCTGGTCGAAGTCCCCGGCGAGCACCTGAACGACGGCCTCGCCCGGCTCTGCCGCACCGCCGCCGCGGCCCGCCACCGCCCGCTGGCCGACTTCTGCGACCACCTGGTCGCCCAGGTCGCCGACGTCCGCGACGACATCGCCGTGATCGCCTTCCGGCCCGACCCGCAGGGGCGCGCGGTGGACGGCGCGAGCAGAGGCCCGGGCCGGGAGGGCGGCCGGTGAGCGACGGCGAGCAGGAGGAGCCGCGGGGAACGGCGAGCGGGAGGAGCCGCCGGGGAACGGCGAGCGGGACGGGATGCGGAGGAACGGCGTGGACGGCCACCGGGACGACCGGCACAGCGACGGAGAGGGCGGCGACGTGAGCGGACCGGCGGACGGCGCGGACGGCGCGAGCGGGGGCGCGGTGCCCCGGCCGGCGGGCAGCGGCCAGGGCGACCACGTCGACGCGGCCCTGCTCGACGCGCTGTTCGCGCAGGCCCCGATCGGCCTCTACCTGCTCGACGACGACCTGCGGGTGATCCGCTACAACAGCGCCGCCCGCGGCGTGCGCGACATGGCGAGCACCGACATCGTCGGACACCGCCCCGCCGAGTTCGCCCCCGGCTTCGACCGCGTCGAACTGGAGGTGCTCGCCCGGCAGGCCCTCCAGGACGGCGGCTACGTCCGCGAACACCTGGTGCGCGGCCGGATGCCCGCCGACCCCGGACACGAGATGGTCGGCGCCGTCTCCCTGTTCCGGGTCGTCTCCGACACCGGCCGCCGCTACCTGGTCGCCGCCGTCGAGGACGTCACCGAACGGCAGTGCGCCCTCGACCGGCTCGACATCCTGCACAGCGCGCACCGCCGCCTCGGCGTCTCCCTCGACGCCATCGGCTCCGCCCAGGAACTCGCCGAGGTCGCCGTCCCCCGCTTCGCCGACTCCGCCACCGTCGACCTGCTCGACGAACCACTGCGCGGACTGCCGCTGCGCCCCGGCCCGATCGACCCCGGCGCGCCCCTGCGCCGGGCCGCCTACCGCTCGGTGCGCGGCACCGGTCCCGCCGGACCCTCCGCGGGCCCCGTCCCGCACGGCGCGCTGTCCACGTACGGGGCGCCGACCCCGTACAGCCGGACCCTGGAGGACGGGCGGGCCCGGCTGATCCGCGGGTTGGGCGGGGAGGAGGAGTGGCTGGCCGCCGACCCCGAGCGGGGGCGGCGGCTGACCGGGCTCGGCGTGCACTCGATGATCGTCGCGCCGCTGGTGGTGCACGACGCCGTCCTGGGCGTGCTGGCGCTGTACCGGCACCGGCGGCCCGAACCCTTCGACCAGGACGACCTGGAACTGGCCGTCGAACTGGCCTCGCGCGGCGCGGTCGCCATCGACAAGGCCCGCAGCTACGCCCGGGAACGGTCGATCGCCACCACGCTGCAGCGCCAACTGCTGCCCCGGGAACCGGTGGAGCTCAGCGCCGTGCGCAGCGCCCACGTCTACCTGCCGGGCGTGGTCGGCCCGGGCGGGGACTGGTACGACGTGGTGCCGCTGTCCGCCGCCCGGGTCGGCCTGGCGATCGGCTCGGTCACCGGCACCGGCATCGAGGCCGCCGCCCTGATGGGCCAGGTCCGCACCGCGCTGCGCACGCTGGCCGTCCAGGACCTGCCGCCCGACGAACTGCTGGTGCGGCTGGACGACGCGGCCCGGGTGCTGACCGACGAGCAGCGCGGCAGCCTGCCGGCCGGCGCGAGCACCCTGCCGGACGGCCTGGCCTCCTGCCTGTACCTGGTCTACGACCCGATCGCCCGGACCTGCACGGCCGCCTCCGCCGGGCACCCCGGGCCGGTGGTGGTCGGCCCCGACGGCGTGCCGGTGCCGTTCCCGGTCGAACCCGGGCTGCCGCTGGGCTGCGGCGACGGCTGCTACGAGATGCGCGCCGCGGAACTGCCGGTCGGCAGCGTCCTGGCGCTGTACACCAACGGGCTGATGTCCGGCCCGCCGCGGCGCACGCCGCCCCGGGCGGACGGCGCCGCGGAGCGCGGGCCGGGGCGGAGCGCCGAGCGCGGCGGCCTGGACGAGACGCTGCCGGTCGGGCCGGGGGAGGGCCGGCGGGCGGTGCTGCAACGGGTGCTGGCCCGGGCCGGGGAGGAGGAACTGACGCAGCTGTGCGACCAGGCGGTGTACGCGCTGCTGCCCGAGCGCCAGCGCGAGGACGCCGTGCTACTGCTGGTGCGCACCCTGGAGCTGCCCGAGGACAAGGTCGCGGTGTGGACCCTGCCGGAGGACCCGGCGGTGGTGCGCACCGCCCGGCGGCTGGCCGAACACCAGCTCGCCGCCTGGGGGTTGGAGGAGCTGGAGTTCGCCACCGGCCTGATCGTCAGCGAACTGGTGACCAACGCGATCCGGTACGGGAAGTCGCCGATCCGGCTGCGGCTGATCAACGACCGGGGCCTGATCTGCGAGGTGTCGGACAGCTCGGACAGCACCCCGCACCTGCGGCGCGCCAAGTCCACCGACGAGGGCGGCCGGGGGCTGTTCATCATCGGGCAGTTGGCGCAGCGCTGGGGGACCAGGTTCGCCCGGCACGGCAAGACCATCTGGGCGCAGCAGGAGGTGCCCGAGATGCCGGAGGTGCCGGGGGCGCCCGCGGCCGCGGCGGCACCGGCGGTTCCGGGGCCGGCGGAGGGCGGCGGGGAGTAGCGGGCTGCGGGCGGCCACCGGGGTGTCGCGGTGGCCGCCCGCGGGCGTGGTGCGCCGGCCGGGTTCAGGCGCCCGGCGCGCCGGTGGGGCTCAGGGGCGGGTCTTGGGGGCGTTCTCCGCGGTCCGGGCCGGGTCGAACTCGGCGACCGGGGCCAGGATCTCGTCCATCCGGGCGAGCAGCGCGGGCTCCAGCTTCACACCGGCGGCCTTGACGTTCTCGGTGACCTGCTCGGGGCGGGAGGCGCCGATGATCGCGGCCGAGACGTTCGGGTTCTGCAGCACCCAGGCGACGGCGAGCTGGGCGAGCGACAGCCCGGCCTCCGCGGCGAGCGGGTGCAGCAGCTGGACGCGCTCCAGGACCTCGGGCCGCAGCCAGCGGGAGACGAAGTTCGCGCCGCCCTTCTCGTCGGTGGCCCGGGAGCCCGCCGGCGGCTCCGCCCCGGGCTGGTACTTGCCGGTCAGCACGCCCTGCGCGATCGGCGACCAGACCACCTGGCCGATGCCCAACTCCTCGCAGGTGGGCACCACTTCACCCTCGATGACGCGCCACAGCGCGCTGTACTGCGGCTGGCTGGAGACCAGCGGGACGCGCAGCTCGCGGGCCAGCGCGTGACCGGCCCGGATCTGCTCGGCCGTCCACTCGGAGACGCCGATGTACAGCGCCTTGCCGGAGCGGACCACGTCGGCGAACGCCTCCATGGTCTCCTCCAGCGGGGTGGAGGGGTCGTAGCGGTGGGCCTGGTAGACGTCCACGTAGTCGGTCTGCAGGCGGCGCAGCGAGCCGTCGATCGACTCCAGGACGTGCTTGCGGCCCAGCCCCCGGTCGTTGCGGCCGGGGCCGGTCGGCCAGAACACCTTGGTGAGCACCTCCAGCCCCTCGCGGCGCTCGCCCTTGAGGGCCCGTCCGAGGACCGACTCGGCGCGGGTCTCGGCGTAGACGTCGGCGGTGTCGAAGGTGGTGATGCCCGCGTCGAGGGCGGCCCGGATGCAGGCGGCCGCGGTGTCCTCCTCGACCTGCGAACCGTGGGTGAGCCAGTTCCCGTACGCGATCTCGCTGATGATCAGGCCGCTGCGGCCCAGGTGACGGAATTCCATGATCTGTACCGTACGTCAGCGGCGGCGGCGTCGGCACCACCCCGGCCGGGGCGGCGGGGCCGGTGCGAGGGGGCGGCGGACGGGGGCGCCGGACAGGGGCGGCCACCAGGGGCGGAGGTCGCCGGGCCCGGGCCTTTGGGCCCTACCGGGCCGGGCGGGGCGGGCGCAGGCTCAAGACACGGAAGCGTGCGACCCGACGAGGATGCGGCGAGGAGTGATCCGCGATGACCGAGCCGATGGCGGGAACGGTGGACGGGGTGCCGGGCGGGCCGAGCCCGGCCGAACTGCGGGAACTGGTCGCCGCGGCCGGGGCCGCGCCGTCGCTGCACAACACGCAGCCGTGGCGGTTCCGGCCGACCGCGGACGGCCCCGGGGTGCTGGTGTTCGCCGACCCCGCGCGGGCGGTGCCGCTGGCCGACCCGGACGGGCGGGCGATGCTGCTGTCGGTCGGGGCGGCGCTGTTCAACCTGCGGGTGGCGGCCGCCCGACTCGGGCTGCCGGTCGAGGAGTTGGACCTGGTGCCGGGACCGGACGGGCCGGACGAGCCGGTGGCGGTGGTGCGCTTCGGCCCGCGCGGTGCGCCCCACGAGCCGGGCGAGTTGGCCGAGTTGGCCGGGGCGATCGGCCAACGGCACTCCAGCCGCGAGCCGTTCGGGAACCGGGACGTGCCCGAGGCGGTGATCGGCGAGCTGATCGAGGCCGCCGCCGACGAGGACGCCGTGCTGGACGTGCTGGAGGAGTCCGGCGCGCGCCGGGTGCTGGCGCTGACCGCGGAGGCCGAGGCCCGGATCGCCGCGGACGCCGCCCGCCGGGCGGAGACGGGTGGCTGGCTGCGCGCGGAGCCCGCGGGTCGTGCTCCCGCGAGCGGTGCCGCCGCCGGTCCCGCTGCCGGTCCCGCGGACGGCATCCCGGAGTGGGCGCTCGGGCCGCAGGACCACGAAGCCCGGGTCCCCGTACGGGACTTCGCCGGGCGCGGACCCGTGCACACGCGGCGCTTCGAGGCGCTGCCGCAGGTGGCGACCCTCGCCACCCGGGGCGACACGGCGGCGGACTGGCTGCGGGCCGGGCAGGCGCTGGAGCGGGTGTGGCTGGTGGCGACCACCCGGGGGCTGCGGGTCTCGGTGCTCCATCAGGCCGTCGAACTCCCGGACACCCGCTGGCGGTTGCGCGACCCGGACAGCGGCGTCGGCACCGTCCAGGTGGTGCTGCGGGTCGGCTACGGCCCGCCCGGTGCGGCCACCCCGCGCCGGAGCGTCGACGACCTGCTGCGCGACCCGGCCCGGGGTCGCTGACCGCCGACCGCCGGGGACTGTCAGTGGCCGGGGGCATCATCGGCCGGGAGGATTCCCCAGCGGACGGAGCGGCGGCATGGCGATCACCAACGAGCGGATGGCGGGGTACGAGTTCCTGGGCCCGATGCGCGGGGACGGGTACTACCCGGCGCACCTGGTGGCCAAGGGCGGCGACATCCTGCACGCGCTGTGCGAGCGGATCGAGGGCCGACCGCCGCGCGGGCTCGACGAGTTGTACGAGCTGACGCACGCCGCGACCGAGCAGTTCAACCTGCTGGCGGAGGAATTCCACGAGGTCGGCAGCGAGATCGAGACGGTCGCGCGCGAGGCGATCGCCGCGGACTTCGACCACCTCGCCCAGGCGTACGGCTTCCCGGAGGCCGACCTGGAGGAGCTGGTCGACCCCCGCGAGTGGTGAGGCGGCGGGCGGGCGCGGTTCAGCGGACGGCGGAGGCCAGCAGGGCGCGGTGCGGGAGCAGCAGGGCGTCCGGGGCCGCCGGGTCGGTCCGGTACTCCTCGGCGAGCCGCTCGTAGTGGCGGCGGGCCGCCTCCCGGACGGCGGGCGGCTGGGCGAGCAGGGTCAGCCCGATGGTGGCGACACCGGCCGCCGGGCCGCTCCACCACTCGTCCAGGGTGGTGGCGTGATCGAAGTCGACGGTGCTGCCGTGGGCCTCGCGCAGTCCGGCGCTGGTGAGCAGCCCGGCCAGGCCGTCCGGGGTGCGGTCGAAGTCGTCGGCCGGGTCGAGCGGCCCGAGGTGCGCCGGGCGGGCCGCGCCGGCCGCCTGCAGGGCGCGCGGGATCAGCGTCTGGCCCGGGGCGGGGCTGCCCGACCAGATGGTCAGGGCGAGCCGCCCGCCCGGGCGCAGCACCCGCCGCAGTTCGGCGAGCGCGAGCAGCGGCCGACCGACGTGGTTGAGCACGAAGTTGGCCACCACCGCGTGGAACTCGCCTTCCGGGAAGGGGAGTTCGGGGAGGGTGGCGAGTTCGCTCCGGGCCTGCGGGACGTCGCGGCGGACGAGTGCGAGCATGCTCGGTTCGGCGTCGACGGCGGTGACCAGGGCGCCACGGGCCACCGCCGCCGCGGCGACGGTGCCCGGCCCCGTTCCGACGTCCAGCACCCGGTCCCGGGCGGACACGCCCGCCGCGTCGAGGAGCCGTTCCACGGGGCGGGCGCAGAGCCGGCCGAACGAGGCGGCGTAGACGGCGCCGTGCCCGGCCCAGGCGGTGCGCTCGTTGGCGTCGAAAGCGGTGGTCGGCGGTGCGGTCCGCGGCATGGGTCCCCCTCGTTCCGGTGGTGGGCGGACGATCATAGTCGGACGGGTCCGGAGCCCGGCCCGCCGCGGGCGGCGGGGGAACGCCGAAGGGCGCGACCGGAGCGGTCGCGCCCTTCGGGCCGGGCGGGGCGGTCGACGGGGCGTCAGCCCGTCTTGACCTGGTCGGTGAGCTGGGGGAGGACGGTGAAGAGGTCTCCGATGACGCCGTAGTCGACGAGTTCGAAGATGGGGGCTTCGGGGTCCTTGTTGACGGCGACGATGGTCTTGCTGGTCTGCATGCCGGCGCGGTGCTGGATGGCGCCGGAGATGCCGGCGGCGACGTAGAGCTGGGGGGAGACCTGCTTGCCGGTCTGGCCGACCTGGCTGCTGTGGGGGTACCAGCCGGCGTCGACGGCGGCGCGGGAGGCGCCGACGGCGGCGCCGAGGGCGTCGGCGAGGTCCTCGACGACGGAGAAGCCGTCGGCGGCGCCGACGCCGCGGCCGCCGGAGACGACGATGGCGGCCTCGGTGAGTTCGGGGCGGCCGGTGGAGACGCGGGGGGTGCGGGAGGTGACGGTGGCGGCGTTGCCGCTCAGGGCGACGGTGACGTCCTGGACGGTGCCGGCGGCGGGGGCGGGTTCGGGGGCGGCGCTGTTGGGCTTGACGGTGATGACGGGGGCGCCGGTGGTGACGGTGGACTTGACCTGGAAGGAGGCGGCGAACACCGACTGGGTGGCGACGGGGCCGCTCTGGCCCTGCTCGATGTCGACGGCGTCGGTGATCAGGCCCGACCCGAGGCGCAGGGCGGTGCGGGCGGCGATCTCCTTGTTCTCGCCGGAGGAGGTGAGCAGGACGGCGGTGGCGCCGGTGTCCTTGGCGATCTGGGTCAGCGCGTCGACCTTGGGGACCACCAGCTGGGAGGTGAACTCCTCGGCGTCGGCGGTGTAGACGGTGGCGGCGCCGTACTCGGCGGCCTTGGCGGCGATGCCGGCCGCGGCGGGCCCGGCGCCCAGGACGACGGCGGCGGGGGTGCCCAGGCGGCGGGCGAGGGTCAGCAGTTCGAGGGCGGGCTTGCGCACGGCGCCGTCGACGTGGTCGACGAGGACCAGGATCTCGGTCATGGTCGGTTGCTCCTGGGGATGCGTGGAAGAACGGGTGTGACGGGCCGCCGGGTGCAGGTGTGCACGGCGGCGCTGTTCATCGGCGCGGGGGTGCGGCCGGGGCGGTCGCCGGGCGAGCGGCGCGGGCTCGGGGCGACCGCCGGGCGGGGCGCGGTGGCGCGGCCGGTCAGATGAACTTCTGCTCGGCGAGGTAGGCGGCGAGCTGCTTGCCGCCCTGGCCCTCGTCGGTCACGATGACGCCCTTGGTGCGGGCGGGGCGGGCGGTGACGTCCTCGACCCGGCTCCAGGCGCCGGCCAGGCCGACGGTGTCGGCGTCGATGCCCAGGTCGTCCAGGTCCAGCGACTGCACCGGCTTCTTCTTCGCGGCCATGATGCCCTTGAAGGAGGGGTAGCGGGCCTCGCCGGACTGGTCGGTGACCGAGACCACCGCGGGCAGCGCCGCCTCGACCTGCTCGGTGGCGCTGTCGCCGTCCCGGCGCCCGGTCACCCTGCCGCCGGCCACCGCGACCTCGGACAGCAGCGTGGCCTGCGGCACGCCCAGGCGCTCGGCCAGCAGCGCGGGCAGCACGCCCATCGTGCCGTCGGTGGAGGCCATGCCGCACACCACCAGGTCGTAGCCGGTCTTCTCCAGCGCCGCCGCCAAGATCGCCGAGGTGCCGAGCGCGTCCGTGCCGTGGATGTCGTCGTCGTTGACGTGCACGGCCTTGTCCGCGCCCATCGACAGCGCCTTGCGCAGCGCGTCCTTCGCGTCGTCCGGGCCCACCGTCAGCACCGTCACCTCGGCGCCCTCGTTGGCCGCCGCGATCCGCAGCGCCTGCTCGACGCCATACTCGTCCAGCTCCGACAGGAGGCCGTCCACGCCCTCCCGGTCGGTGGTGGCATCGTCCGCGAAGCGACGGTCACCGGTCGCGTCGGGCACGTACTTCACACAGACAACGATCCTCAAGCTCACGGCCACCTTGTCCTTTCACGCGGGAGGGAACTGAGTACCCCCACTAGACCACACTCCGTGCCATGTATCCACTCCCGTGGGGGTGTGAGGGGGGACTCAGTTCCCAGCGGGCGGCACCGGGCGACGGGCGGCGGCGGGAACGGGCGCGGGGCGGAGGTCGGCGGCCCAGCGCAGGGAGTACCAGGAGAGCGCGGCGAGCAGGGCGGCGCTGGGGAGTTCGGCGGCGTAGGCGAGGACCTCGGCGGTGCGGAACGCCTCGCCGCGGTGGGCGGACCAGAGGTCGAAGAAGGCGTCCGTGCCGAGCAGGACGGCGGTCGCGGAGGCGATCGGGCTGGTGGCGCGGTGGCGGCGGCGGACCAGGGCGGCGAGCAGCAGCAGGGCGGCGGCCTCCAGCAGGTCGAACCAGACCCAGGCGTTGGAGAGGTTGCGGGCCCCGAACCGGCCCCGGACGGTCAGGGCGAGTTCGACGATCCAGGGCAGCAGCAGGACGGCGGCGACCCGGAAGGCGGTCGACAGCAGGCGCAGCAGCGCGTCCTCGTGGTCGGCCAGGGCCTTGCGGAGAGCGGGCACGCCGCGATCATAGGTCTGGCGGTGCGTCAGGTTCGTCAGGCGGCCGGGCCAACCCGCCGGGCGGGTCCGCGGCGCGGGTGCCCCGGGCGCTCAGGGCATGTGCGGCGGGGCCGCCGGGTGCGGTCGGGCACGGCGGCGGCCCCGGGGCGGGGACGGGCGAGGGGCTCAGCCCTTGCGGCGCAGGCGGAGGGTGGAATCGCGGTGCGGGCGGGCGTCCGGGTCGGTGACGGGGTGCCCGGGGTGGTCGTGCCGGGCGTGCTCCTCGGCGAGCTCGACGGTCCACTCGCCGGGGGCCGGCTGGAGCGCGGCGAGCATCTCCTCGGGGGTCGGCAGGTGCAGGTCGGGGTGCGGGTTGTCGTGCCGGACGGGCGGTGCGGCGTGGCTGGTGATCAGCAGGGTGCCGCCGGGGGCGACGGCCGCGGCGGCCCGGCGCAGCACCCGGTCGCGCGGGAACTCGGCGGGGGAGTGCAGGAACTGCGCGGAGACCAGGTCGTACGCGCCGGACGGGAAGGCGTGCGCCAGGTCGACGCGCTGCCAGTCGATCCGGTCGGCGACGCCCGCGACGGCGGCCCGGGCGGCGGCCCGCTCCAGCGCGACCCGCGAGATGTCGACGGCGGTGACCCGCCAGCCCCGCTCGGCCAGCCAGATCGCGTCCCCGCCCTCGCCGCAGCCCAGGTCCAGCGCCCGACCGGGCTCCAGGCCGGTGGCCTGCACGGTCAGCGAGGCGTTCGGGCGCCCGCTCCAGACCTGCTCGCTCTCGCCGTACCGCTTCTCCCAGAACTCGACCGCGTCGACGGCGAGGCGGGTCTCCTCGGCGACCAGGTCGGCGTTGATCGCCGCGCCCGCCCGCAGCCCGTCCGCGGCGGCGATCGCGACCTGGGCGGCCGGGTCGGTCAGGTTGCCCGCCGCCCAGACGCCGGGGACGCCGGTGGCGCCCGTCGGGTCGGTGGTGGCCAGCCGGGTGGCGAACCGGACGCCCCCGAAGTCCAGGTCGGTGACCGCCAGACCCAGCTCGGCCAGGAACGGCGCGGTCACGGTCATCTCGGTGCCGACGGCCAGCGCCGCGCAGTCGATCACGGTGCCGTCGGCCAGCCGGACCCCGGTCAGCTCGGCGGAGCCGTCCTCGGGCAGCAGCGCGACGACCTCGCCGGGCACCACGCGCACCCCGCGGGCGGCCAGCTCGCGCCGCTGCCGCTCGTCGAACGGCTGCCCGTCGGAGGCTCGCTCGCCGGACGGCCGCTCCTCGGACGGCTGCTCGCCGGACGGCGCGGCGGTGTGCGCGAGCAGGGTGACGTCGCCGCTCCACTGCCGCCACAGCAGCGCCTGGTGGACGGCCACCGCCGGGTTGGTCGCCAGCACGGCGATCTTCCGGTCGCGGACCTCCCAGCCGTGGCAGTACGGGCAGTGCACCACCTGGCGCCCCCAGCGCTCGGCCAGGCCGGGCAGCTCGGGCAGCAGGTCGGTGGTGCCGGTGGTCAGCAGCAGGCGGCGGGCGTGCACGGCGGTGCCGTCCGACAGCTCGGCGCGGAAGCTGCCGTCCTCCTCGCGGGCCACGGAGAGCACCTCGGCGTCGTGGAACTCGCCTCCGTACGAGGCGACTTCGGCCCGGCCAAGGGCGGTCAGCTCGGCCGGCGGCAGGCCCTCGCGGCCGAGCAGGCCGTGGATGCCCTCGGCCGGGGCGTTGCGCGGACGCCCCGCGTCGACGACCAGGACGGAGCGGCGGGCCCGGGCCAGGGTGAGGGCGCCGCTGAGTCCGGCGGCGCCGCCTCCGACGATCAGCACGTCGTGGTGGCGGGCGGGGCGGGGGTGCGGGTGCGGGTGCGTCGTGGTCATGGCTCGATGGTGCGCCGCGTTCGCCGGATTGACAAACAATGTTGCTGAGGTGGCAAATGGAGGGGTGGAGAGGAGCACGGTGATGGGCGAGGACTTCGAGGCGGTGCTGACCGGCGTCGGCCCCCGGCTGCGGGTGATCCGGCAGCAGCACGGCACCACCCTGGCGCAACTGAGCGAGCAGACCGGCATCTCGGTCAGCACGCTGTCCCGGCTGGAGTCCGGCGGGCGGCGCCCGACCCTGGAACTGCTGCTGCCGCTGGCCCGCGCGCACGGCGTGGCCCTGGACGAACTGGTCGACGCGCCGCCCACCGGCGACCCCCGGGTGCGGCTGCGCCCGTTCGTCCGGCACGGCTGGACGTACCTGCCGCTGGCCCGCAGCCTCGGCGGCATGCAGGCGTACAAGATCGTCGTCCCGGTCGGCGACAGCCGGGAGAACTGCGAGCAGCGCACCCACGAGGGCCACGAGTGGCTGTACGTGCTCTCCGGGGAACTGCTGCTGAAACTGGGCGAGTACGAGGCGGTGCTGAAGGCGGGCGAGGCCGCGGAGTTCGACACCCGGACGCCGCACCTGTTCACCAACGCGGGGCGGGTGCCGGTGGAGTTCCTGAGCCTGTTCGGCCCGCAGGGGGAGCGGGTGCACGTGCGGGCCAGGACCGCCGAGCGGGCCGAGCGGGCCGGACGGGCGGCGGGCTGACGGCGCGGCGCGGCCCGGCCCGGTGCGACAGGACGGGACGACGTGCGGGGGGACGCCGCGCCCGAGGGGGTGGGCGCGGCGTCCGGACCTGCGGTGAGGCGGTGGTGCGGTGCGGCGGGGTCAGTTGACGAAGACCGTGCCGCCCAGGGTGGTGTCGGTGACCGGGCCGTAGGCGGCCGAGAAGTTGATGCTGGCGAAGCAGATGCTCGGGCCGGACAGCTTGGTGAACGGCTGGTTGGTCATGGTGATCTTCGGCGGGGTGTTGGTGGCGTTGCCGTTGAGCGCGCCGCCGGTCGAGGAGTAGGTGCACAGGGCGTTGCCGGCCAGGGTCTTGAGGTTGACGGCGGCCTGGATCGTCCCGGTCAGGCTGACCGGGAACCCGGCCGAGTCGGAGATGCTCAGGGTGTAGGGCAGGTTGCTCATGGTCAGGCTGTTCACGCCGGTGACGCCGGTGACGTTGGAGGTGCAGCCGGCGAAGGTCAGGGTGCCGACCGGGCCGGAGGCGGTGGCGGAGCCGGTGGCGAGCGGGTTGACGGCCACGCTGCCGCCGATGGTGGAGGTGGAGCACTTGACGCCGGTGGTGGTGCCCGGGTTGTACATGGTGGCGAAGGTGCCGCTGACCAGGTTCGCGGCCAGGGTGTCGCCGACCCCGACGGCCGTGCTGGTACCGGCGATGGTCAGCACCGGGGTGCTGCCCGCCGCGCCGGCCGGGACGGCGGGGAGGACGAGCAGGGCGCCGGCGGCGGTGAGGGCGGCGATGCCGGCGGAGAGGCGGTTGCGCATGAGGGTTCCTTCCGGTGGGTGGGGCGGAGCGGACGGAGCTGCCCCGGCGCGGTCGCCGGAGCGCGTGCGGGCCCCGCGCTGGGGACGGGACGGGCACGGGTTCGTGGGGGACGGGTGACGGAACCGTTCAACTCCGTTGGGGGCGGAGCAGGATGACGGACAGTCAGTGCATGGCACTGCCGCTCAGCGCGGCGGTGAGGTCGGCGATGTCGGTGTCCAGGACGAAGGACGCGTTGGTCTGCTGGAAGCTCACCGCGTCCTTGCCGGGTGCGGCGGGCAGGCCCATCGTCCAGTTGATGATCTGGTTCAGCGAGCCGAGCAGGCCGCAGCCGTTGGCGCCGGGCACCGCGAAGGTGTTGTCGACCAGCGAGGCGTTGTTCTCCGAAATGACCAGCGCGTTGTGCCCGTTGGGGTCCGGGGTGTAGTCGAGGGTGCCCGGGTCGCCGGTCATCGGCGGGGTGGAGGCGGTCGCGCCGGTGGTGGGCTTGAGCAGCATCGGTGCGGAGTCCGAGCCGATGTAGCAGTGCGCGCCGAACAGCGCGTTGTACAGGTGCAGTTTGATCGGCAGCTGGAACACCGGGTACGGCTCGCCGGTCGCCAGCGGCGTGAACTTGGTGACGGGGCCAGCGAGTTCCACCTGGGCGAAGACGCTGGTGATGCCCGGGAGGAAGTTCTGGATGCCCGGGATGTTGATCTGCACCATGGGCGCGCTGAGCAGCGGCGCGCCGGTGGGCGGCACCACGGTGTACTGGTTGGCGCTGCTGCCGTCCGGGAACGACACCTCCGGCGCGGACTTGTCCCAGTAGAAGCCGAACTGCAGCGTGATCGGCGAGTTGAACGGCACCACGGTGCTGCCGAGGGTGAATTTCCCGGCGTTGGTCACCGACACCAGGCAGCCGACCTGGAGGTTCTCCGGGTTGTGCATGGCGGGCGCGGAGAGCGGACAGTTGCCCATGCCGGTGTACGGCGCGCCGGGCGCGGCCGCGGTGGCGGCGGAGGCCGGGGTGACACCGGCCAGCAGCGCGGCACCGGCCAGGGCGGCGGCGGACGGCAGTAGGCGGCGGCGCCGGCGGCGGGACGCGCCGGGGGCGGCTGTTGCCGTGGCGGTGGCTGTGGGGGCGGAGGCGGCGGGGGTGGGCGAGCTGGCGCGCATGGCGGGGACTCCTGACGGCAGGGGGCAGGGCGTGGCGAGGCAAGGCGTGCCGGGGTGGGGCGTGCCGGGGTGAGGGGTGCCGGGTGGGGCGTGGCGGGGTGTGCCGGGCGTGCCGGAGCGTGACGGGGCGGGGACGGGCTGGGCTGGGGATCACAGGGCGCTCGACGCCACGAGCGACCGGGCCGAGGGCGCACGACTGCCACCGTTGCGCCGGAGCGGTCCGCCGTACCGGGAGCGCGGCGCCTCCGTACGGGGAGTGCGCCGGGACCGGAGCGAGAACGACCCGGTGGGCACGGCTGTTACGCCGGGGTTACCGCCGGGTACCCGCCAAGTTCTAGGCGTCCTGCCGGGTCAACGTCAAGCAGAAGGGCGGAAGTTGGAAGGAAGGTGAGCGGAGTTCGCTTGTCACTGGTCTCCAACTGCCCCACCAATAACATGAGTTGACTGTAGTTCGGGAAATCCCGGACGGTGCGCGAAGTATTGACCCGCCATGTACCCCGGGGTAACTTCCAGTCAGCCCGCCGGTTATGAGAAAGATCGTCAACTTCACTGCCACGCACCACAGTTGGCGCATCGCACCCACCCACGCCAGGCCCTCACCGCCGCCGGGCTGCGCATCCCCCACCCGACCCTCAGGAGCCCTCCATGGCACCCTCCGCAGAACAATCCGCCGCCACCTCGACCGGGCGCGGCCGGGTCCGACTGCGCCGCGCCGCACTGATGGCGGTACCGGCCTGCGTCACCGCCGGCCTCCTGGTGACCCTGACCGCGCAGAACGTCCTGGCCACCCAGTTCGCCATCTCCGGCATGGCTTTCGAGGTCACCGCCGACAAGCTGGACGGCACCGGGTTCGAGCAGTTCGGCACCCTCGACAACATGATCGAGAACAGCCCCAACGCCGGCGACACCGGCGGCCAGCTGTTCCTGATCCAGACCGTGGTGAAGCAGGCGTCCCTGACCAAGCTCTGCCAGAGCGTCAACCTGGGCGGCATCAACCTGCTGATCACGGCCGGCGACAAGGGCACCCCGTCACCGCCGAGAACCTCACCACCGACTCCGACCTGATGAGCGGTGACGCCGAGTTCAAGAACCTCGAAGTCGGCCGTGACGCCAGCACCTTCGACAAGGGCGGCGTGGCCGGTCCGCCCGGAATGTTCGGCCAGCAGGGCGACACCGTGGCCGTCGACCACTTCCGGCAGCAGAACTACGCCACCACCGCCGGCACCTTCCGTCTGCCCAACATGCACCTCAGCTTCAGCGGCGATGGCTGCTGAGCCCGGACCGGCACCGGACCGGGCGACCGACACCACGGCCGCCCGGCCCGCCGACACCGCCCCCGCCCCTGTTCCGGCCCCGGCCCATGCTTCCGCCGAAGCGGCCGCCACCCACGGCACGCCCCCACCGAGGCCGCCGCGGTGCCACCCGCCCCGCGCGGCTTCGCGGGCTGGCGCGGACGCCGCCCGTTCTGGGGCGGCCTGCTGATCGTGCTCGCCGGTGCCGAGATCCTGTTCACCGAGAAGGCCCCGATGCGCATGGTCATCCGCATCGGCATGCTCGGTCTGGCCGGTTACGTCATCCCCACCCTCATGGTGCTCTGCGGACTGCTCCTCATCTTCCACCCCGTCCAACGGGTCTTCTACTCCGTGCTTGCCGTCCTCGCCACCCTCGGCAGTTGGATCACCTCCAACCTCGGCGGCTTCTTCATCGGCCTGCTGCTCGGCCTGATCGGCAGCAGCCTCGCCTTCGGTTGGCTCCCCGACCAGCCCCGGCGCCGCCGGGCGCTGCGCCGGGAAGCGAAACGCGAAGCCACCCCGGCCTGACCGGGGAGGCGCCCGGCGGAGGAGCGTGGCCACCGTCGGGCGCCCCGGCCGCGGCCCCCGCACACCGAGCGGGCGGGGGCCGCGGCCGGGCCTTTCCCGCGCACCGCCCGTGCCGGGCGCGCCGGGCGCGCCGGGCGCGCCGGGTGTCCGGGACGAGTGCCGGGCGTCCGGGACGCGCGTCGGGCGTCAGGGGGGCGTGCCGGGTGTCCGGGTACGTGCCGACGACAGCCCGCGGCTTGGTACCTTGGGCGACTGACGGCCGGTGAACAGGCGGAACAACGCGGCGGACGGGACGGGTGCGGTGCGGGTACTGCGGTGCGGCAGCGACGCCGTCCTGGTCGAGGCCGAGGACGCCGAACAGGTCCAGCGGCTGCACGCCGCCCTGCGCGACGCCCCGCCCACCGGCGTCGGCGAACTCGTCCCCGCCGCTCGCACCGTCCTGGTCCGCTACGACCCGGCCGCGACCGACTGGCAGCGCCTGCGCGCCGCCGTCACCGCGCTGCCGCTGCGCGACGCGCCACCGGCCGGGGCCGCCGGGGCCGTGCTGATCCCCGTCCGCTACGACGGCCCCGACCTGGCCGAAGTCGCCCGGCTGGCCGGCCTGACGGAGGAGCAGGTCGTCGAGCGCCACACCGCCGGGCAGTACCGCGTCGCGTTCTGCGGCTTCGCCCCCGGCTTCGCGTACCTCACCGGCCTCGACCCGCGGCTGCGGGTGCCCCGTCGCGCCGAGCCCCGCACCCGCGTCCCCACCGGCGCGGTCGCCGTCGCCGACGAGTACACCGGCGTCTACCCCCGCACCTCGCCCGGCGGTTGGCAACTGCTCGGCACCACCGACCTCCCGCTCTGGGACACCGCCGCCGACCCGCCCACCCGGCTGCTCCCCGGCACCTCCGTGCGCTTCGTCGCGGTCGAGGGGACCGGGAACGAAGGGAACCGCCCGTGAACGGGGACGCCGGATCGGCGCAGGACGCCGACGGCGGCCGGGCCGGGCTGCTGCTGGTGGTGCGGGCCGGGTACGGGGCGACCGTGCAGGACCTGGGACGCCCCGGGCTGGCAGCGCTCGGGTGGGGCGGTCCGGAGCCGCCGACCGGGGCGCGCTGCGGCTCGCCAACCGGCTGGTCGGCAACCCCGAGGACGCGGCCGGGCTCGAAATGCCGCTGGGCGGCGTCGAGTTGGAGTTCGGCCGGACCGCCACCTGCGCCCTCGCCGGGGCCGACTGCCCGGCCTGGGCGGCCGACCGGCCGGTCGCCGGGAACACCCCGTTCACGGTGCCCGCCGGAGCCCGGCTGCGGCTAGGTACGCCCGGGCGCGGCCTGCGCGTCTACCTCGCCGTCCGCGGCGGGCTGGACGTCCCCGCCGTCCTCGGCTCCCGCTCCACCGACACCCTCGCGGGCCTCGGCCCCGCCCGCCTGACGGCCGGCCGGCTGCTGCCCGTCGGCACCGCCGCCACCGGCTGGCCCGCCGCCGAGCACGCCCCGCGCCGCGAACCGTCCGACCCCGTCCTGCTGCACGTGATCCCCGGGCCGCGCGACGACTGGTTCACCGCCGCCGCGCTGCGCACCCTGTACGGCGAGCCGTACACCGTGACCGGCGACAGCGACCGGGTCGGCATGCGCCTGGACGGCCCGCGCTGGAACGGGCCCGGGGCGGTGAACTGCCCTCCGAGGGCATGGTGGCCGGCGCGCTGCAGGTGCCGCCGTCCGGGCGGCCCATCCTGTTCCTCGCCGACCACCCCGTCACCGGCGGGTACCCGGTCATCGCGGTGGTCCGCCGCGCCGACCTCGACGCGGCCGGGCAGGCCCGCCCCGGCGACACGCTGCGCTTCCGCCCGGCCTGAGCCCTCGGGCCCCGAGGCCGAGCTCCGGGTTCTGCGCCTTGTGCTCTGCGCCCTGGGCCCTATGCCCTGGGCTTCGCGGGGAGTGGGCCGGGCGGGTCAGCCGAGGGTGACCACCTTCGCCCAGTGCGGCGGGGCGTCCGGGGTGTAGTCGGGGTCGTCCTCGTCGTCGGTGGTGCGGCGGGGGCGGGCGCGGGGGAACAGGCCGACGACGGTGCGGCAGGGCGGCGGGGTGCTGGGCCAGGGGGTCTGGCCGTCGGTCAGGGCGACCACGACGTCGGGGGCGGGGCGCCGGCCCAGCGCGGTGGTGAACCCGCTGCGCAGGTCGGTGCCGCCGCCGCCGATCAGGGTCCAGCCGCTGTCGGCGGCGGCCTGCCGGGCGACCCGGGCGGCGGCGTCGCAGGAGATCACCGAGACCAGGTCGCGCCGTCCGCCCAGCGCCCGCAGGATCGCCGCGGTCTCCAGCAGCGCGGAGCCCAACTCGCTGTCGCTGACCGAGCCGGAGGTGTCGACGACCACCGCGACCCGGGGCGGGCGGCGGCGCAGCGAGGGCAGCACCACCTTGGGCAGGCCGGTCGAACGGCGGGCCGGGCGGCCGTAGCTGTAGTCCTCGCCGGCGCCCGCCGAAGCCATCGTGGAGCGGATCGCCGCGCCGAGCAACTGCCGCCACGGCTGCGGCGGGTGGAACACCTCCTCGGCCCAGCGCCGCCAGCCCGCCGGGGCCTCGCCGGGGTGGGCCGTGATGCCCTGGGCGACCCGGAAGCGGACCAGGTCGCGCTCCTGCTCGCTCAGGCCGTGCGCGCCGTCCGGGCCGAGATCCCACTCCCGTTCCCGCCCGTCCGCGCCGCTGCCGCACTCCAGCCACACCAGGTGCTGGTACTGGGTGCTGACGGAGAACTGCCGCGCGTAGTCCTCCATCAGCCGGCCCTCGGGCAGGCGGAGGTCGTCCGGGTAGACCGCGCCGGGAATCCGGACCAGGCCGTCGCCGAACGCGTCGTCGTTGATCTCGCAGTCCGCGGCCAGGTTGACCTGCAACCGGGCGGCGGGCCCCTCGCGGTCGATCGCGCGCAGCAGCCGGTCGCCGCGCCGGGCGTGGTCGCGCAGCAGGTGCGAGACCTCGTGCACCCAGACCGAGGCCAGTTCCTCCTCCGGGGTGCGCTCGACGAAGCGCGGCGAGACGTAGCACCGCCAGTGCCGGTCCACCGCCATGGTCGGCACCCGGGTCGACTCCACCACGTGCAGGGCGAACAGCGCCGTCGCCAGGTACGGGCGGGCCCGGACGGCGTGCAGCCGGGCCGCGAACAGCTTCTCGGTGTCCAGCCGCAGGGGCGCGCTCCCCGGTGCGCTCCGCGACGTGTTTCGCGACGTGTTTCGCGGCGTGCTCCGTGGCGTGTTCCGCGCTGTGCCCATCGGCGTGTCCTTCGGCGCGCTCATCGGCGGCCCGTGCCGGCGGAGGCCCGGGCGACCGAGCGGTCGGCCCGGCGGGAGACCTGGAGCGCGCCCGCGAAGCGGTCGATCAACTCCGGTACCTCCCAGGCGTCCTGGCGCAGCGCGGCGAGCGTGGTCACCGGCACCACCAGCACGTCCGGCGGGCTGCTCTCCAACGCCCGGGCCATCAACACCCAGGCGGCGTCCCAGCGTTCACGGGTCGGTCGGGAGCGGACGGCGGCCACCACGCCGTCCAGGGCGGCCTGCCGCAGGTCGCCGCGCCGGGGCAGCACGGCGGAGTCCGGGTCGGCGAGCAGGTCCTCGGGCGCGGGCAGGTCCATCCGGTCGACGCCGGCCAGGAGTTCGAGTCCGGGCCCGTCGCCGACGGTGCCGCGCACCAGCAGTGACAGCACCTCGCGGGAGGAACCGGCCGCCGAGCCGAACGCCAGCAGCCGCATGGTCATCTCCCAGCTGCGAGGCGACGGCCAGGCCCGGCCGCGCCTGGTCTCGGCGCTGGGCAGCCGGTGGGTCAGCTCGGGCCGGACGGTGAGCAGCCCGCACACCGCGCGCCGGGCGAACTCGACGGCGGCGGACAGCCGTTCGGGATCGAGCCGGGGCAGCTCGGCGCGCGGCCACACGCCGCCGAGGCCGCGCACCACCACCTCGGCGTCGTGCACCCAGTCCAGGTGGACGAAGCGGTTGGCCAGCGGGGCGCTCAGCTCCCAGCCGTCGGCGGCCGAGGCGCGCGGGTTGGCCGCCGCCACGATCCGCACCCCCGGCGGGAGTTGCAGCGCGCCGATGCGGCGCTCCAGGACCAGGCGCAGCAGCGCGGCCTGCACGGCCGGCGGGGCGGTCGACAACTCGTCGAGGAACAGCAGTCCGCGGCCCTGCCGGACCAGCCGCACCGCCCAGTCCGGCGGCGCCAGCGGCACGCCCTGCGCGGCGGGGTCGTCGCCGATCACCGGCAGCCCGGAGAAGTCGGACGGCTCGTGGACGCTGGCGATCACCGTGGTGAGCGGCAGGTCGAGTTCGGTGGCGAGTTGGGTCAGCGCGGCGGTCTTGCCGATGCCCGGCTCCCCCCACAGCAGCACTGGCAGGTCGGCGGCGACGGCGAGGGTCAGCGCCTCGACCTGGAGGTTCTGGCGGGGCTCGGTGACGGACTCCTTCAGGAGGCCCAGCAGCCGGTCGGCGAGGGCGAGTTGGGGCGAAGTGGCAGCAGTGGAAGAAGGCATGGGTGATTCACCTGGGGGTCGAGGGACGGGAGAAGGGGAGCCCGGGGCGCGGAGCGGTGGCCGCGGCGTGCCCGCCGGGCGTGCAGTGCCGGAGCGGACGGTCCTACCAGGGCCGCAGCGGCGGCTTCGGCGGGACGCGGGGATGCCGCCGGTGCGGGCGGCCGTGCGGGCGCGGGGCGACGGGTACGGGGACGGGGACGGCCCCGAAGCGGCCGTGCCCGCGTTCGAACCCGGCCGCGTACAGGCTGCCCGCCAGCCGCCGGTGGACGTCGCCGTCCAGCGTCTCGGCGAGCGGGCCCTCGCGCAGGACGGCCTCCGCGCCCAGCAGTCGGCGCACGGCGGTGAGTGCCCCGGCGCGGTCGCCGTGCAGCAGCCGCTGCCGGATGCCGTCCAGGTCCTCCGGCTGCCGGTGCGCGCGGTCGATCGCCCGCAGGCAGGGCAGCGGCGGCCCGCCGAACGCCACCAGTGCCTCTTCGCGCCGCAGTTGCTCCGGGGCGTGGTCGAGCGGTACGAGCACCCCGTCGACCACCGCGATCCGGTGCGGCACGCCCCGGCACTCCACCGTCAACGTCCCGCCCTCGCCCACCGGTTCGGGCCGGTCGGGCCGGCGGCCGGGGGCGAGCGCGGCGGCCACCAGCGGGTGCAGCGCGTCCGGCCCGATCAGCCCCGCGCGGAGCAGCAGCAGGTCGGGCGGCGTCCAGGTGGCGGCGTCCGGCAGCACGGGGTGGCCGCGCGGGACGCGGAGCACCTCCGCGGGCGCGTCCGGTGGCGTGGGTGCGCCGAGCAGCAGGTGCCGCCGGTGGCCGAGCCGTACCGCCACGGGTGCGCCGTCGGGCAGTCCGTCCGCCGCGCGCACCAGTCTGGCCTCGAACTCCCAGGCCGGGTAGGCGAACTGGTGTTCCGTCAGCGCTGCGGTGCGAGCGGCGAGTTCGGGGGCGCGGTGGGCGTCCCAGAGGTGCCGGTGCAGGTCGAGGCGGAAGCGCGGGTCGGGGCGCGGTCGGGCCCGTGCGGCCGGGCGGGCGTCGGCGTCCCACAGCGCCAGGGTGACGCGTTGGGCCGCCGCCGCGTGGCCGGGTGCCGTCCGGGCCACCAGGTGCAGCGGCGCCGCGTCCCCGTCGCGCGGATAGCGGGCCAGGGTCAGCGTCAGCCCGGGCCGCAGCAGCCCGTCCGGGGCGACCCGCGGCAGGTGCCAGCGCAGCAGGTCGGGGGCCAGGTGCCGCAGATCGGCCCGGAGCCGTCCGGCCAGCTCGGACCCGTACGCCCGGGAGACGGCGCGCAGCTCGAAGCCCGGATCGCATCCGGCCGCCGCGCAGGCTCCGCCCCAATCGCCCAGCGCACGGCGGGCGGTGGCGGTCTCGATCATGGCCGGGGGAACGGCGAAACGCCGGACGCGCGACCAGAAGCTGTGGCGAGTGTCCTCGTCCAGGAGGGAAGTGTCGTGCATCAGCACTCACTTCGGAAGGACGGGACCTCCAATCCATGAGTAGTCATCGCCGCCGATGGTAGCCGCGATCCGGCGGTCTGTCAGCCCCGTTCTCCGCCCGTCCCACTCGCCGCACCCGCTTCCTCCCCGACCGTCCCGCCCGCGCACCACCCCGACGTAGGGTGGCGGCGAGGGGCCGGAGAGCGGCCCGGGCGGACCGGGAACGGCGGTGCGGGATGACGGACGGGCGGGTCGCGGACGGACGGGTGACAGCCGGGCGGATCGCCCCGGGCGGCGGATGGCGACGGCCGGTGGAGGCGCTGCGGCACAGGCTGCTGCGCGAGATCAACTCCACGGTGCACGGCGCCGACCTGCACCTGGAGCGCTACGACCGGCCGCCCGGCGACCCCGGGCTGTTCGGGCCCGACAGCGTGGTGTGGCGGGTGCACGGGCACCCGGCCGGGATGCTGGTCGGCGGGTTCGCCGCCCTGATGCTCCAGTCGCTGCACCCCGTGGCGATGCGCGCCGTCGCCGAACACTCCGACTACCGCACCGATCCGGTCGGACGGCTGAACCGCACCGCCCGCTTCGTCTCCACCACCACGCTCGGCTCCTCCGCCGCCGCCGAAGCCGCGATCGCGGCCGTCCGCCGCGTCCACGGCTACGTCCGCGGCCGCGACGCCGAGGGCCGCCCGTACCGGGCCGACGACCCCGACCTGCTGTGCTGGGTGCACACCGCCGAGACCTCCTGCTTCCTGGCCGGGTACCAGGTCTTCGCCGGGGGAGCGAAGTTGAGCGGGCCGGAGTGCGACGACTACCTCGCCGAGGTCGCGCAGATCGGCCAACTCCTGGGCGCGGACGGCGTACCCGTCTCACGCGCCGGACTCGCCCGCTACCTGGCCGAGGTGCGCGGCGCGCTGCGGGCCACCCCGGAGGCGCTGGAGGCCGTCGCCCTGCTGCGCGCCTTCGGCCGGACCCGGCGCGAACGCCTGGCCGTCCGGGTCCTCACCAACGCGGCCGTCGGCCTGCTGCCCGCCCGGGCCCGCCGCGCGCTCGGCATCCACCGCCCCTGGGCCGTGCGCCGGCTCTGGGACCGCCCGTCGGCCCGACTGCTCGGCGCGGTCATGGTCTGGGCCTGCGGGCTGTCCCCGATCCGCGCCGCCGCCACGGCCCGGGCCACCGGGACCCCCGTCGTCCGGACGGACGCGGCCCGCGGCTGACGGCGGTTGCCGGGGCACACGGAAGACGCGGGGAGGACGGAAGAACGCGGGGGAGGACGGAAGAACGCGGAGAAGCGGCCGCCGCACCGGGGCTGGGGTTCCGGTGCGGCGGCCGCTTCGGCGTCGTCAGTGGTCGGCGGCGACGGTCGGTGCGGGGCGTGAGGCGGTCAGCACTGGGGCCGACGGCCGTGGTTCGCTCCGCGCCTCGCGCGGGCCTTCTTCTTGCGGCGGCGCTTCGACGACATGGCCTCTCCTCTCACGACGGTGCACGACGTCTCCCATCCACCGTGCCCCGTCCCCGCCGAACCCGCCAGCCGACACCGGCCCGGCCCGGTCCCGCACCCCGTGGCGCGCCCGACACACCGGTGCCCGCCGGGCCGGGCATCGGCGCGCCCCGAGGGCCAGGATGGAGGAACGGGGGGCCGAGACGAACCCGCGGGAGAGAGCATGACGCAGCAGCACACCCACCACGGGAGCCACGAGGGCGCGCCGGCCGACGAGTGGCCGCCCACCGAGACTCCGGAGGCCCGGATGACCGCCGAGGGCGCGCCGCCGCCGGACGAGGCCGAGAAGACTCCCGAGGACGGTCCCGAGTTCGCCGTCCCGGTCTCCACGCCGCCCGAGCCCGAAGAGGGCTGACCCCGGCCCGGCCAGGGGCGAGCCGGGGGCGGAGCCGCACGGCCGGGCGGGGCGGCGGTCGGGGAGCGGTGGTCCGGGTGCTTCCGGTCCGGGTGCTTCCGGCCCGGGGGCTTCGGTCGGCGGATCGCGGTTAGACGGACAGGACATCCGTTCATCCGTCCATCTGTCCAACCGTTGATCCGACCGTCCGACGGAAGGAGCATCCGATGACCGTGATCTCGCGCCTGCCCGGTGCCCTCGAGGAGGAGTGGGACTGGCAGTTCGCCGGGGCCTGCCGCGGCGCCGACTCCCAGCTGTTCTTCCACCCCGCCGGGGAACGCGGCCAGGCCCACGACGACCGCGACCGCGCGGCCAAGGCCGTCTGCGCCCGCTGCCCCGTCCGCGAACGCTGCCTGCTGCACGCGCTGGCCGCCCGCGAACGCTACGGCGTGTGGGGCGGCTGCACCGAGGAGGAACGGCGCGGCATGCTGCGCCGCAGGCGGCGCAACCGCGCCTACGCCGGCTGAGCGCCCGAACGTCGGAGCGCCCGCCCCCCGAGAATGTCCCGGGGTGCGGGCGCTCCGACGTCCGGGCGCTCGGACACAGCGACCACAGAGACGCACAGGCGCGGAGACACACAGACGCGGAACGGAGGCGGTCCCCGGAACGAACGGGGACCGCCTCCGTTCCGCGCGGCGTCACGACTGGACGCGTGCGCTGCACGAGGTGCGGGTGGTGCGGACCCGGGCGGGTGGGCCCGGGGTGGGGCTACGCGAGCAGCCGGGTGGCGTCGATCTCCGCCCAGATGGACTTGCCCTGGGAGTGCCGGTCCGCGCCCCAGCGGTCGGCGGTGCGCTCCACGATGTACAGCCCGTGTCCGCCGGGCAGACCGGGACGGTGCGGGGTGCGCAGCTCGGGTAGGACCTCGGACGCGTCGCTGACCTCGATCCGCAGCCGGTCGGGCGTCGCGTGGAGGACCAGCTCCAGCGGGCCGCCGGCATGCAGCATCGCGTTGCCGACCAGTTCGGCGACCAGCAGGACGACGTCCTCGGCGAGGTCCGGGTCGGGCGGCGTGGACCACGACCAGTCGCCCAGTGCCTCGGCAGTGAACCCCCGGGCCCGGGCCACCGGGCGCGGAACGCCCGCCAGTCGCAGGCGTCGGCGCTGCCCGCCGGGGGGCAGCGCCGCCCCCGCGTCCGGACGGTCGCCGTCCAGGGTGCCCCGGCTCGGTGTCACGTGCGGGTTCCCTTCGTTCTCGACGGCGCTCTCACAGCTTGCTCTCACGGGTCGGTTTCCCGGCCGCGTCCGGATTATGCCCGGTGCGGCCGACGGTACGGATACAGCAGGTGGCCGGCGGCCCGGGAGGGGCCGGTCAGCTGTCTGCCGCGAGGGCGGCGTCCACGCTTTCATGGATAGTGAACACCGCCTTCGCGCCGGTTAGTTCGAGCAGGTGTCGGACCGATCCGGAGAGTGCCGCCAGGTGGAAGGACAGCCCCCTGTCGGCGGCCGCCATCCGGGTCTGGAGCAGCAGGTTCAATCCGGACGAGTCACAGAAATCGACCCGCCCCAGGTCGACGACCAGCGCCGGGGGGCGCTCGGCGACCAATAGGTCGAGCGCCTCCCGAGCGGGGGTCAGGGTTTCGATGTCCAGGTCGCCGGAGAGCACGCACACGGCTGCTCTGGAGGGCGTACGCCACACATCGACCGCCAGGGGGGCCACGGGCATGTTCTCGGCTGGCATCCTCGTCCTGTTCCCTCTCGACCGATCTGCCTCGACCTTACGCACTGTCGGGCGTGTCGGTCGAGACGGGGTGCCCGGTGTGGTCGGTGCGGACGGCGGGGGCCGCCGCAACAACGAGAGTTGACGTGCCTGTCAGTTGGTCGCGTCGAGGCCGGTGCGGAGCCGGGCCAGGGTGCGGGACAGCAGGCGGGACACGTGCATCTGGGACAGCCCGAGGCGGGCGCCGATCTGCGACTGGGTGAGGTCCTCGCTGAACCGCATGGCCAGGATCTGCCGGTCCCGCTCGGGGAGCTGGGCGATCAGCGGCTTCAGCGCGACGAGGTTCTCCACCAGCGCGAACCGGCCGTCCACCTGGCCGAGGCGCTCGGCGGGCTGCTGCCCGTCGCCCTCGCCCGGGGAGGTCAGGTCGAGCGATCCGGCGGTGTGCGCGTTCGCGGCGGCCAGACCCTCGATCACGTCTTCCTCGGAGATCGAGAGGTACTCGGCGAGGTCGGCGACGGTCGGCTCCCGGTCCAGGGTCTGGGCCAGCGCGTCCTGCGCCTTCGCCAGGTCCAGGCGCAGCTCCTGGAGGCGGCGCGGCACGTGCACGGACCAGGTGGTGTCCCGGAAGTGGCGGCGTATCTCACCGACGATGGTGGGGACCGCGTACGTGGTGAACTCGACGCCCAGCTCGGGGTCGAACCGGTCGATCGCCTTGATCAGGCCGACCGAGCCGACCTGCATCAGGTCGTCGTAGGGCTCCTTGCTGTGGCCGAAACGCCGGATCGCGAACCGGACCAGGGTCAGGTTCAATTCGATCAGGGTGTTCCGGACGTAGCTGAACTCCCGGGTGCCCTCCTCCAGGCGGGCCAGCCGGCGCAGCAGCACCCTGGTCAGCTCGCGGGCGTCGGCCGGGGTGGTGTTCGCCGGGTCGGCGAGCAGCGCCGGGTCGAGCCCGGGGAGGCGAACGGGAGTGGGCATCGAGGCCGGGGCGAACGATCCGGTGGGATCGTCCGACCTGGCGTGGTCGGAGGGGGCCTCTACAGGGGCAGTCAGGAGAAGCTCATCAGTGGGCACGGGGATGCCAGTCCTTTCCTCGTCTCCGGCCGGTCCGTCCCCGGGTACCCGGCCGATCGCCGACCATGCCTACCGCATGTGTGAAGGTTCGGTGAAGGATACGCCGGGTGGTGCCGGGGGGTGATTCCGGGGTGGCTTCAGAGCATTGCACACCGAAATGGCTACTGAACGCGCATAGGTGGCGACGGGTGGGGCAAGCGGCCCTCGGACGCGGACCGCACCCGGCGGCCGCACCCCGGCGGAGGAGGGAACATCCATGGGCCGGATCGAGGAATCCATCGAGATCGACGCGCCGATCGGCGACGTCTACCGCGAGTGGACCGACTACTCGCCGCTGCCGGAGTGCATGCGCGGCGGGGCCGGGCGCGGTGCCACCGCGACCGAGGTGCTGCCGCCCGACCGGATCGCCTGGAGCGGCGGCCCCGACCTGCCCGGACACTCCGGCGTGGTCACCTTCCACCGCGCCACCGACCAGGCCACCCGGCTGATGCTCCAGCTCGACACCGAGCCCCACGGGCTGTGGGACCACCTGGTCGAGGGCCTCGGCTTCACCGACCGCCGGGTCATAGACGAACTCGCCGCCTTCAAGGCGCACGTCGAAGGCCACCGGCAGCACATGGCGGCCTGAGCGCCCGGTGTCTGCCGGGCTGCCGGGCGCCTGCCGGGTGCCTGGCCGGCGCGTGCTGCCCTGCTGAGGGCGGGGTTCGCGCCGCAATGGGTAGTCGTGATCGCGATGGGCGCTCACGACTGTTAGAGCCTCTTACTGTTGGAACCTCTTGATGCCGTATTCGAACGTCGGCACTGCGAGAGGCCATTGTGCTTACAACAAGCACTAACGATTGTGACGGGCTGGTGTGTGTGCGATAGGCCCTCACGCCCGTGATGCCCACTTACGACTGTGAGAGGTATCGCACTCGTTCGCCCGTCCCCGCTCGACTGTCCGCCCGTCTGCGAGAAACGGAAGGGAGCACCGCCATGGGTCCTGTGACCGAGCAGATCACCCTGCACCTGCTCATCCCCGACGGCTCCACCGTCGCCCTCGACACCGACTGGCGCTACCGGCCCGACGACCCGTACGCGGTGCGTCTCGACTTCGGGGAGCGGGCCGCCGGGGCCAGCTGGGTGCTGTCCCGGGAGATGCTGCTGGCCTCGCTGTGCGGGCCGGTCGGGGAGGGCGACATCCGCTTCACGCCGATCGACGGCGGGCTGCTGCGCCTGGTGCTCGGTCGTGCGGGCGACTCGGTGGTGCTCACCGTCGACCGTGCCGAGCTGGCCGCGTTCCTCACCGCCACCACCGAGTCGGTGCCGCTGGGCAAGGAGTCCGAGCGGATCGACTGGGACGGCGGGCTGGCCGGGCTGCTGTCGGCCTGACGTGTCGGCCTGACGCCGAACCTGTCGTCGTGCTGTCGCCCGCCGGGGTCCGCGGTTCGCGGTTCAGCGGCGGGCGAGGCGTCGTTCGCCGCCCGCGCCGGTGACGTAGTCGAGGTGGTAGTGCGCGAAGACCTCGGGCTCCTGTTCGGCGGTGAGCACGTCGTCGGTGCCGATGGACGGCGCGTTCTTCACGTCGCCGCGGCCGAACGGCACCCGCAGGTAGTCGGGGCCGGCCACCGCGTCCGTGATCGGGACGAACACCAGCCGGTGCCGGCCCGGGAGGCCGACCGTCACGGTGGCGAAGGAGGGTGCGTCGGTGGCGGTGTCGACGTAGACGTTCTCCAGGCTGCCGATCTTCTTGCCGTCCTGGTCGACCACGTCGTGGTTGCGCCACTCCCGGATGTCGGCGATCTGGATCATTCACGGCCTCCGTGGGCTGGGCTCGGACCCCGATGGGCATCGGTCCGTTCCATGCTCGCCGACTGGGGCGGGCGCCGCCCGCCCGGACGCCTGCCGTTAGCCCTGATCGGCGGGCGGCGGCACTGGCGCGTCGGGCGAAGCGGGTGCGGGCGAAGCGGGTGCGGGCGGACCGGGGAGCAGCAGGGCGGCGAGTTCGTCGAGCAGTTCGGCGGCCCGCCGGGCCCGGGCGGGGTCGGCGAGTGCTTCGGCGAGGAGCGGTTCGGCGGGGCGGGTGGCCCGGGCGCGGACGTAGCCACGGGCGAGGGTGGAGACGGACAGCAGGGTGCGGCGTCCGTCGGCGGGGTCGGGGGCGGCGTCCAGCAGGCCGCGTTCGCGCAGGCGGGCGACGGAGGTGGAGACGTGGCTCTGGGCGAAGCCGGTGCGGACCCGGATGTCCTGCACCGAGCTGCCGGGGTGCTGATACACGTCGGAGATCACCGCGATCTCGCCCGGGGTGAGCGTTGCCGAGGCGTGGTCGGTGACCATCGCCCGGCCCAGTTCGGTGAGCCGTTTGCCCAGTCGCAGGAGCCGTACGCCGTCCATGGCGGACAGGCTACCGCGCCACTGCATCCCCGCCGATGCATCTGCCCGGATGTATCGGCAGCGATGCAGTGGCGGGGATGCAGCCGTGAAGATGCATCTGTGCGGGCGCGTCTCGGAAGATCCATCTTCACAGATGCATCTGTGGCGATGTAGTTTGCGGGCATGACGACGAACGAGCCCGCGGGCTCCGACCCCGGCACGCCCCGCGCCGCCCAGTTGAGCCCCGTCTCGCGCACCGCGCTCGCGGTGGCCCGGGTCCGCGCCTACGAGAGCAGCCGACCGGAGCCGCTGTTCACCGACCCGTACGCGCTGGCGTTCATCGCGGCCTCCGGGACCCCGATGCCCACCGCCGCACCGGCCGGGCCGCTCGCCCAGTGGCTGGTGGCCCGGGGGATCATGCGCACCCGCTTCTACGACGACCGGCTGCTCGCCGCCGCCGCCGACGGCGGCCAGGTGGTGGTGCTGGCGGCCGGGCTCGACACCCGGGCCTACCGGCTGGCCTGGCCGCCCGGCACCCGGCTGTTCGAGATCGACCTGCCGGCCGTCCTCGACTTCAAGCAGGAGGTCCTCGACGAGCAGGGGCCGCGGCGAGCTGCGCCCGCACCGCGCTGCCCGCCGACCTGGCCGATCCCGCCTGGGCGGACCGGCTGCTGGCCGCCGGGTTCGACCCCGGGCGGCCCACCAGCTGGCTGGCCGAGGGGCTGCTGGTCTACCTGGAGGCCGACCAGGCCGCCCGACTCCTCACCACCGTGGGCGAGTTGTCGGCCCCCGGCAGCCGGCTGCTGACCGAGCAGGGCCGCGACGTCTCCCGGGTCACCGCCGAGGGCGCCCTCGGCGAGATGACCGCCCTGTGGCGCGGCGGCCTCGGAGCCGGTACCGCCGACTGGCTGGACGCGCACGGCTGGCGGACCGACTACACCGCGATCGCCGATCTCGCCGCCGCGCTCGGACGCCGACTCCCGTCCACCGGCAGTTTCGACGGCTCCGGGTTCCTGGAGGCCCGTCGCGAGGGCTGAACCACCCTGCTGGGTAGGCCCGTTCGGCAGATGCCCCGACCCCGACCCTGACCCGGACCCCGACCCGGGTGCACACCAGCGGGTTCACCGCCGACCGGACGAACCGGCCGACGGTGAACGCGTGTTGAGCGGAGCGGGCAAGCAAGTCGGCGGGTCAGGAGGTGGCGGTGCACACCGCCGTCGCGGTCGCCGCGGCCGACGCGTCGGTCCGGGTCGCCTGGACGCCGAAGGAGGTGGAGGCCGCCGACGCCAGCGCCCCGTTGTAGGACAGGTTCGTCGCGGTGACGGTCTGCCCGCTGCGGGTCACGTTCGCGCTCCAACTGCTGCTGATCTGGAGGCTGGTGGGCCACGCCCAGGAGACCTTCCAGCCCGTGACGGGCGCGCTGCCGGTGTTGGTGACGGTGACCGTCGCGGTCAGGCCGCTGCCCCAGTCGTTCAGGCTGATCGCCGCCGCGCACCCGGCGTTCGTCCCGCCGCCGCCGGTCGCGGTGGTCGCCGTCACCGCGGCCGAGGCCGCCGAGACGTTGCCCGCCGCGTCCTTCGCCCGGACGGTGTAGCCGTACGCCGTCGCCGCGCTCAACCCACTGTCCGTGTAGGAGGTCGAGGCCGTCGAGGCGACCTTCGCGCCGTTGCGGTACACGTCGTAGCCGGTGACCGCGGTGTTGTCGGTGGACGCCGTCCAGGACAGCGACACGCTGCTCGCGGTGGTGCCGGTGACCGTCAACCCGCCCGGGACGGACGGGGCCTGGACGTCGCCGCCCGGGTTGCCGCCGGTGGAGGAGCCGAAGCCCGGGGCCTTGACCGAGGCCAGGTAGCCGTCCTTGACCGTGTTGACCGTCGTCCAGTCGTCGTTCAGGATGCCGCCGGTGTCACCGGAGTTGGGGTTCCACGACCAGAACGTCCACTGGAAGGAGTCCGCGCCGGACGTCGCGGTCGGACGCAGGTACTGCACCAGCGCCTTCAACCACGCCTGGTCGACGGTGGACTGGAGCGTGGTGCCGAACTCGCCGACCCACACCGGGGCGATGTTCTGGTTGAACAGGTAGCCCCAGTTCTTGTCCCAGACGCCCGGCATGTTCGACGGGAAGCTCGGGTCGGAGAACCAGGTCTGCTGCGCCACGCTGGTCGCGTAGTCGTGCGCCGAGTACACCACCCGGTTGGGGACGCTCAGTTGGACCGGGTACTGCCCCGCGCCCTGGAGGTTGCCGCCCCACCAGTACGAGCTGCCGTTGAAGGTCTGCACACCCTCGACGAAGACCAGCAGCTTCGGGTTGGCCGAGAGCACGGCCTCGCCGCCGCGCTGGGCGGCTAGCCGCCAGTCGGTGGCGAGGTCGCCGCAGCCCCAACAGGCCGGGTCGTGCGGCTCGTTGTGCAGGTCGATGCCGATCACGGCGGAGTTGTTCGCGTACCGGGCGGCGATCGACTTGAGGTTCGCCAGCCAGGTCGACTCCGGCACCGCGGAGGTGTACCAGAGCGCCGACTGCCCGCCGGAGTCCGGGCGGTGGCGGTCCAGGATGACCTTCATGCCGACGTTGCCCGCGTAGGCGACCAGCTTGTCCATCACGCCGAGCGAGTTGAGGCCGACCAGGTCGGCGTTCATCCCGCTCGCGGTGTTGATGCTGGCCGGGGTGGTGCCCTTGAAGATGTCGTCGCTGTACGGCAGCCGGATGGTGTTGTAGCCGAGCGACTTCATCTGGTCGATCATCGACTTGTAGTCGCGGCTCCACAGGCCGTGGACCACGTAGTTGCCGGTTTCGAAGCCGAACCAGTTGATGCCCGCGATCCGCACCGGGTTCCCGGCCTCGTCCAGGATCTGCCGGCCGCTGGTGTGCCAGTAGCCGGCCCCGGCGGCGGCCGCGGCGGTGGTCGTGATGGTGGTCGTCGGGTCGGGCGTGGCGGCGTGGGCGGTGGGGGCCGCCGGGGCGGAGAGCGTGGCGACGAGCGCGGCGGCCAGGGCCGCGGCGCAGCCCGCCAGGCGGCGCGACAGGCGCCGGTGCAGCTGGAGGCGCATGGGTCTCGTTCCTCTCTGGACGCGGGTGGGGACGTCCGGTGGGGGTGGGGTGGTCCGAGACGTTCGTGGTGGGGGAAGATCGGGAGCGCTCCCACCTATCGCCCTCGCGGGCTTGCCATATGAAGCCAGACCGGACAGGGCATCGTCAAGAGTCTTGGGAGCGCTCCCACTTGAGGGTGGCGGTCCGCCCCGGTGCGATGAAACGTACATCGCGGCGGGAGGCCGGGGAGGACGGGAGGCCGGGGTGGACGGGAGGCCGGGGTGGACGGGAGGGAGCGCGGGGCCGACGCGGGCCGGCGGGGTGACCGGGAGGCGGTCCGCGCGTTGACTACCGGTGGGCCGCGGTGATGGAGTCCGGACCGCCGGATGTGCGTCCACCCTGCGAGGAGACTGGTTTCGATGGCGGATCGGCAGATCACCGTGGTCGGGGAGTGCGTCGCCGACGCCTTCGTCGAACGCGAGGGGGCCCGGCCGGGCGAACTCGCGCTGCGGGTGCTGCCCGGCGGCGGCCCGGCGAACACCGCCGTCGCCCTGGCCCGGCTCGGCACGCCGACCCGGTTCGTCGGCCGGATCTCCGCCGACCCGTTCGGCACCCTCTTCCGCACCCACCTGACCGGCTCCGGCGTCGACCTGGCCGACACCGTCGCCGCCGCCGAAGCCAGCACCCTGGCCGTGGCCGCGCTCGACGGCGACGGCCGCGCCGAGTACTCCTTCCACGCCGAGGGCACCGCCGACTGGCAGTGGACCGACGAGGAACTCGCCCCCGCCCGCCAGGACGGCTCGGTGTGCCTGCACACCGGCTCGCTCGCCCTGGTCCGCGACCCCGGCGGCCGACGGATCGAGGACCTGCTCGCCGCCGCCCGCCCGCACACCACCGTCTCCGTCGACCCCAACGTCCGCCCGCTGCTGGTCGCCCCCGACACCTACCGGCGGCGGCTCGACCGCTGGTGCGAACTGGCCGACCTGCTGCGCCTCAGCGAGGACGACCTGCACGTCCTGCTGCCCGGCACCGCCCCCGAGGACGCCTGCGACCGCTGGCACGCGGCGGGCGCCCGCCTGGTCGTGGTGACGCTCGCCGAACGTGGCGCACTCGCCTCGCTGGACGGCGAGCGGGTCCGGGTCCCGGCGCCCGCGACGCAGGTGGTCGACACCGTCGGCGCGGGCGATGCCTTCACCGCCGGCCTGCTGCACTCCCTCGCCGCCCAGGGCCACCTCGGCGGCCGGCTCGACTCCCTCACCTCCGCCGACCTGGAACGCGCCTGCGCCTTCGCCGCCCGCGTCGCCGCCCGGACGGTCGCCGTTCCGGGCGCCAACCCGCCGTGGGCGGGCGATCTCTGACGAGAGGCCGGGGAATCCCCTCGGGAAGGGGGTTCGCGGGGCGGCACCCGGCTGGTGCGGGCCACTGTGGAAGGCGGTGGCGCGGGAGGGGAGGGGAGGGGAGCGGTGCCGGTGGTGCCGGAGCGGGTGGCCTGGGCGGTCGGCGGGTGGCCGGAGGTGCTGGTCGGCGCCCGGCGGCGGGAGGTCGTCGCCGGGGTGGTCTTCCGGTACTGGCCGCGAACACCCGGAGCCGGGCCTGCGGCGGGCGCCCTGGGTGCGGTCGCCGGGGGAGTGAGGTGGCGGGCGCCAACCGCCTCGGGCGTCCCGGGCGGGCGCGGGTGGTGGGTCCGGCGCCCGCCTGGGACGGGGGCTACTGGTCGGCGGTGAGCTTGCCGGCCTTGCCCCAGTTCTCGGCCGGGTACTCCTGAATCCACACCAGCACGCTCTCGGCCGGGCACTCCAGGGTCTCCACGAAGGCGGCGGTGATCCGCTCGACCAGTTCGCGCTTCTGCTCGACCTGGCGCGGGCCCTGCTGAATGGTGACGATCGGCATCTTCGGCTCCTGTGGTCCGTCCTGCGGGCCGGTCCTTCCGGCCGACACCAGTCCACCGGATCGGCCCGCCCGCACCCAGACCCGGTTCGCTCTCGCAGCGATCACGCATCCTGATCGTCACTGGTGGGAGCGGGAACGGGAACGGGAGCGGACGGGGCAGGTGCGGACGGTCGGCGGCAGGCGGTCAGGAGCAGCCGGGGCGGCGGGGTGGAGCGCCGGACGGCGAGGGACACCGGCAGGGCCAGCGGGGTGCGGCAGGGGCGGAAGGCGATCCGACGGGTGTTGGTCATCAGGGCGTTGGCGGCGTACACCACCGTCCACAGCGGGGCACCGGTGCCGATCGCGGCCAGGGTGTTCTGCAGGGTGCTGTGCGCTGGGCCGAGCAGCGGCCGGAACCCGGCCCGGGCGCAGGCGTCCGTCACCAGGTCGACCAGGGTGGGGTGGTTGCGGCGCTCGGTCAGCAGCAGGGGCAGGTCGGCGAGGTCGGCGAGGTCGATCTCGGGCCGGTCGGCGAGGGGGTGCCCGGCGGGCAGGGCGATCACCAACTCGTCCTGCCAGAGCGGGAGGTAGCGCAGGTCCGGGTCCGGCTCCGGGACGGCGCCGCGGACGAAGGCGGCGTCCAGCCGGCCGTCCGCGAGGCGGGCCAGCCGTTCCCTGACGGGGGCGGAGTGCAGTTCGACGTGCACGGCCGGGGCCTGGCGGCGGTAGGCGTCCAGGATGTCGTCGAGCCGCTCCCCGAGCCCGGTGACGGTGCCGAGCCGGAGCACGGTGGGTGCGGCCAGGTCGGCGGCGAGGGCCCGGGCCGCGTCCTCGGCCGCCAGCACGTTCCGGGCCGCGGGCAGGAAGCGCTCGCCCGCCGGGGTCAGGCGCACGTGGCGCGGCGAGCGGTCGAACAGCTCGACCTTCAACTCCCGCTCTAGCCTCCGCACCTGCTGGCTCACGGCGGGCTGGCCGAGCAGCAGCCGCTCGGCGGCCCGCCCGAAGTGCAACTCCTCCGCGACGGCGACGAAGCAGCGCAACTGTCGTGGCTCCACGCGGTCCCCCTGGTTCACGGCTCGACAACTCGGTATCTCGCTATCTCGACATCTCGGTATTCCGGCATCCGGCCTCGTGGGTCGACGGGGACCATGCTCGCAGCAGGGCGGGAGGGCACGTGACGGGCGGGGGTGTCGGGCGGCCGGGCGGGCGGCGGGTGAGGGCTGGGGGTGAGGGCTGAGGTGAGAGCCGAGAGAGGGAATTGAACGCGTTCAAGAATCGGGGTACGTTCTTCTCCGTGAAGTACGTGATACCCGGCGGGACCGGGCAGGTCGGCACACTGCTGGAACGCGCCCTGCGCGCCGACGGCCACCAGGTGGTGCTCCTCACCCGGACGCCCACCGCCCCGCACCACGCGGCCTGGGACGGCCGGACCCTCGGCCCCTGGGCCGAGCAGCTGGACGGTGCCGACGTCGTGGTCAACCTGGCCGGGCGGACGGTCAGTTGCCGCTACACGCCGGAGAACCTCCGGCAGATGATGGACTCCCGGGTCGACTCGACGCGGGTGGTCGGCGAGGCGATCGCCGCCGCGGCCCGCCCGCCCCGGGTCTGGCTCCAGATGAGCACGGCGACGGTGTACGCGCACCGCTTCGACGCCCCGAACGACGAGGCGACCGGCATCATCGGCGGCGCCGAGCCGGACGTCCCGGACTACTGGGAGTACAGCGTCCGGATCGCCCGGAACTGGGAGGCCGCGCAGGACGCCGCCGCAACGCCCGCCACCCGGAAGGTCGCGCTGCGCAGCGCCATGGTCTTCAGCCCGGACCGGGGCGGTGTCTTCGACGTGCTGTCCTGGCTGGCCCGGCTCGGCCTGGGCGGACCGGTCGCGGGCGGGCGGCAGTACGTCTCCTGGATTCACGAGCGCGACTTCGTCCGGGCCGTGCGGTTCCTGGTCGAGCACGGGGAACTGACCGGCCCGGTCAACCTGGCCGCCCCGAACCCGCTCCCGCAACGGGAGTTGATGCGGGAGCTGCGGCGTGCGAACGGCATGCCGGTGGGCCTGCCGGCCACCCGCCGGATGGCCGAGCTCGGCGCGTTCGCCCTCCGGACCGACACCGAACTGCTCCTGAAGAGCCGCCGGGTGGTGCCGGGACGGCTGCTGGAGGCGGGCTTCGCCTTCGACTTCCCGCACTGCGCCGACGCCGCCCGCGAGTTGGTGGCCCGCCGCAGGTCGTAGCGTCGGGGGGCGGCTGTGCCGCGGTCTCCGTGGTGTCGGAGGGCCCTGCCAGGATGAGGCCGTGGTCATGGATGCGCAGCAACAGCAGCGGGCGGGTGACGGCGGGGGCGTCTCCGAGGAGCTGAGGACGTTCCTGGGGGGAGCCGTCGAGGACGGCCCGACGGTGCTGCTCGGATGCGCCTGCGAGGACTGCGGCGGGCGGGTGTTCACCGTCCGGGTGGACGACGTCGAGGGCTGCGCCGGGCGCGCGTGCGTGCGCTGCAAGGGGCAGGTCTTCCTCGCGGACAGCGCGGAGGTGTGGCAGGAGGCCGATCCGGCGGTGGCCGAATGCCCGTGCGGGGGAGACGAGTTCGAGGCGGCGGTGGCGTTCTCGCTGACGGCCGACGGCGCGGTCCGCTGGGTGACGGTGGGGCTGCGCTGCCAACGGGACGGTACGGCCGGGGTCTACGTCGACTGGAAGATCGACTACGCCCCGGCGGACCACCTGCTGCGCGCCGTGTGAGAGTGCCGGGGGCGGGAGGCGGGCCGGAGCTCCGAAGAGTGCCCTGGTAGATTGCGGCACCCTGCCGGCGGGGTGGGAGAGGAGCGACAGATGACCGGAGTGTCCGAATTCGAGTCCGAGTCCGGGTCCGGGTCCGGGGTCGGACCCGGTGCCAAGGGCGGCGGGGACCGGGACCGGGAGTTGGACGGCCTCTACGAGGCGTTCGCGGCCCGCACCCGGGGCACTCCCTACACCGTGACCCGCGGCGAGGACGGGCTGCTGCTCCAACTCGACCTCGCGGACCGGCACTGGCGCGGCTTCCTGTACGAGCACCGGATCTCCACCGACTACCGGATCGCCCTGCGCTTCGACCCGGCGGCCCGCACCTACACCCGCGAGCAGCAGCTCACCGAGCTGAGCTGGCGGGCGAGCCTCGGCCCCGGCGGGCCGGAGGTGTCGGCGTCGCGCAGCAGCGTGCGGGGCACCGTGATCCACAAGGAGGTCCGGCGGTTCCGCACGGTCGGCCCGGACGGGGTCACCGCCGCCGAATACCGCTTCGACTCCGGCGAGTTGACCGACCTGGTCGCCGAAGTGATGGACGGCACCGGCTGGACCCGCCGGATGGACCGCTCCACCCGGATCGGCCTGACCGTGGCCGGATCGGTGCTCGGCGCGATCGTGCTGGCCGGGCTGGTCGTGGCGGCCGTCCTGCTGCTCTGACCGCGACCGAGGCGGCGGCCGGTACGGGTGGCGGGGGGACGGGCGCCGGGTGCCGGGTGTCCGGCACCGGGCGCCGGGTGTCGACCGGTCAGTCGGACTCGCGCGCGGGCCCGGAGGCGTAGGCGAGCGGGGGCGCGATCGCCTGGACGTCCGCGCCCGTGCCGACCCACAGGCCGATGAAGAGGGCGGCGGTGGCCTCCAGCAGCCCGGCCCGGTCGAGGCCGCCGGCGAGGGCCGGGGTGCAGCCCAGGTCCGCGATCAGGGTGGAGACCCGGGCCAGGGACTCGGGGTCGTCGCCGCACAGCGGGACGGTGAGCGGGCGGCCGTCGAAGACCGGCGGACGCATCCGCCAGACGTCCTCGTGGCACAGGTTGAACGCCTTCACCACCTGTGCGCGGGGCGCGGCGGACGCCAACTGCTCGGCGGCGGAAGGGCCGTGGCCGGTCAGCAGGCGGAAGCCGGGGCCGACCGGGTTGGTGCAGTCGACCAGCGTCCGCCCCGCGAGCGGCTCGGCCAGCTCCCGGACGACCTCCGTACCCGCGCCGAACGGCAGCGCGACCAGCACGACTTCGGCGTCCGCCACCGCCGTGCGCAGGTCGCCGGAGCGGGCCCCCGCCCCGATCCGGTCGGCGGCGCGCCGGGCCCTGGCCAGGTCGCGCCCGCCGACGGTGAGCCGGTGCCCGGCCCGTGCCCAGGGGGTGCCCAGTGCGTCCGCCATGTTGCCCGTGCCCAGAATGCCGATCCGCATCGACTGACTCCGTCCGTTCCGTTCGATCCCGTGGGTGTGACGGCCGCGTGAAGGTGACGGCCTCGGATGCGAGCCTAGGGAGGCGGTCGGGCACCATTCGGTACGTGACCGCCGATCCGATGCTCGCCGACTGCCGGGCCCGCCTCGCCTTCGACCTGCTCTCCCACACCTGGAACGCCGTCCTGCTCTGGGCGCTGCGCGAGGGCCCGTACCGGCCCGTCGAGCTGCGCGAACGGATCGGCGGGATCAGTTCCAAGGTGCTCACCGAGACACTGCGCCGCCTCCAGTACAACGGTCTGGTCGCCCGCCACCCGCCGCGCCCCGACCGTCCCGGCGTGGCCTACGAACTCACCGCGCTGGGACGCACCCTGCTGCCCGCCATCGACGCCTTCGGCGCGTGGGCCTTCGAGCACGGCGACGAGGTGATGGCCGCGCAGGAGGCCGCCGAGCGGGCGGGCGGCCCGGGGGTGTGACGCGGTGGTGCGGGGCGCGGGCGTGACGGCGGGCCGAGCGGCGGGGTACGCCGTAGCATGCGGAGGGCGGGGTCGAACGGCGGTTCGCCGCCGTCCGTCCACCGTCTGCCGTCCGTCCGGCAGACCACCGTCCGTTTACCCTTCGGAGAGTCCGCGATGTCGTTGAACGACGAGGAACGTGTCCGTACCGCCGCCGAGTTGCGGGCCAACCTGGAGCTGACCGGCGTCCCGACGGACGCGATCCGGGCGGAACTCGGTTACGGGGAGCGGGAGTTCGAGAAGATCATGGAGGTGACCGGGGCCGATCCGGCGAGCGTGTGGCGGGTGCGCGACCACCTGGAGGAGCTGGTGGTGGCGGCGGGCCGCGAGCCGGTGCCCTACAGCGTGCTCACCGAGCAGGCCCGGGCGGCGGCCGAGCGCTGGTTCCCGCCGGTGAGGCGGGCCCCGCGGCGGGGCTGAACCGGCGGCGCCGGACGGGCGCCGACGTCCCACCGGGTGACGGCCCATCGAATGGCGCACCCGCGGCGACGACCGTTCGCCCGCGATCCGAAGCTCGCGGAGGATGGGCCGAGGGGGCGTCCACGGGCCCGGGGTCCGCTCGGACGGCTCGGTACGGGGGGTCGTCGACGAGTGAGGAGCGCATCCGTGGTTGGTTCCGCATGCCCGCGACCGGACCGCAGGACGGGTCGGCACGCCGCCCTGGTGCCCGGGGCCGTACTGGCCGGGCTGGCCACCGGGTTGGCCGGGCCGCTCGCCCTGGCGCCGTTCGCGATACCGGCCGCCGCCGTCACCGCCACCGCCGCCGAGGCCGACGCCCCCGGGGCGGCCGCACCGACGCTGCTGCCGCCGATGCCGGAGCCCGAGGCGTACGACGGCGAGACCCGGTTGGCCTCGCCGGCCGAGGTCGCCGCACAGTGCGACCGGCCCGGCAGTTGCACGTTCCGGGTGACGGACCGGATCGTCGGGCTGTTCGGCAGCGCGGTCGCCTCGGTCGGCAACGCGGCGATCAACTGCACCGGCGACGACATGGAGATCGACCGCAGCCTGACGGTGGCCAGCAGCAGCACCGACAACATCAGCGGTTCGATCTCGGGCAAGGCCACGGTCACCGGCAGCATCGACACCACGGTGACCGCCTCCGCACAGGGCAGCCTGGCGGCGGAGCCGGCCAACGGCACCGTCCAGTACGGGCCGAACAAGGACAAGGGCCCCACCACCCAGGACAAGTTCCAGGACACCACGAACGTCACCGGCACCGTTCAGGGCTCCAACGCCCTCCACCTGGGCGCCAAGGCAAGCTTCGAACTCGCCTTCCAGGCCTCCTACGCCAGACAGTGGCAGGCCACCGTCCAGGAGACCACCCGGGTGGTGTTCACCATCTCGCCCAACGACGAGATCCAGTTCGGCGCGATCAACTCCGTCACCCGGGTGGTCGGCGTCCTGTCGGTCGACCACACCGGGCGGTTCATCAAGAACGTGGTGGTGGACAGCCCGTCCATCGCCACCAGCAGCTCCCTCGTCGCGCAGACCTTCTCGCGCCCGGACGTCTGCCTGTCGCTGCGCCCGCCGGGCCGGGCAGCGGCGAAACCGGGCCCGGCGGAGGTGGCCCCGGAACCGCCGGGGCGGGTGCCGGACGCGGTGTACACCCGTACCGCCGAGGGCACCTGGAGCCGGCGGTGAGGCGGGGCGCGGCGCTGGCCGCCGCGTTGCTGGCGCTCAGCGGACCGACGGCCGGGGCGGCCGCCGCGGCGGACGCCGCACCGCAGCAGTCCCGGCGACTCGACCAGACCGCCGAGGAACCGGTCGCGCGTGCCTTCGACGGCGACACCCCGCTGCCGGACGCCGCCGCCGTCGCGCGCGGCTGCGGGCACGACCACGGCTGCAGCTTCCGGTTCATCCCCGGGCTGACCGCCGAGCGGACCGCCGCCGTGGTCTCGGTCGGCAACACCGTCATCAACTGCACCAACAAGAAGATCAACGTCTACCGCACGGTGGTGCTGGAGTCGAGCGCCACCGACAACCTGGAGGGCGAGATCTCCGGCTCGGCGACCGTCGAGGGCACGGTCGACAACACCACCGACGTGTCCGGGACGGTGGCGGGCTCCGACAAGACCGAGAACGCGCACACCGACACCACCGCGCCCACGGACAAGGGCCCCAACACCGACGTCACCAACGGCACCACCACCACCGTCAGCGGCAGCGCCACCGGCTCCGGCCAGCTCAAGCTGACCGCCACCGCGGCCTTCCAACTCGCCTTCAAGGCCGCCTACTCGCACGAGTGGAAGCGCACCAACACCGAGAGCACCCAGGTCATGTTCACCGTCGGCATCGGCGACGAGCTGCAGTTCGGCATGCTCAGCGCGATGACCCGGACGGTCGGCGTGCTGTCGGTGGACGGCACCGGTACGACGGTCAAGAACATCCTGGTGACCAGTCCGTCCAGCACCAACATCAGCACCGTGGTCGCCCAGACCTTCAACGCCAAGGACTACTGCCTGACCCTGCGCCCGCAGCGGGCCCTGCCCGGCGCCGAGCCGGGGGTGTACGAGGGCGCCCCGCACCCGGCCGGTGAGCGCCCGCAGGCGCGGTACCGGCTGACGGCCGACCGGGAGTGGGCCCGGACCGACTGACCGGCCGCGCGACAGTGGCGGGCCCGGTGGACCGCACGGGAACCACCCGTGCGGCCCACCGGGCCCGGCGCCGTTGCGCGGGAGGGCGGGGGACGTTCAGCAGTACCACCAGGTGCCGGGGGCCAGGACGGTGTCGCCCGGTTCGAGGGTGCCGGTGTGCAGGCCGGCGACCTGGCAGAGCGGGCCGAGGGCCGCGTTCGGGTCCTGGTCGCGCGGGGTGCCGGTGAAGTCGTCCAGGACCTGGGTCTGCTGGTCGATCCCGGCGTGCTCCCGCTCGCCCTTGCCCGCGACGCCCTCCAGGCACTGGCGGCTGGTGGCCGGGCAGTCCTCGATCTTCTCCTTGTTGGCCGCGTCGGTGGTGCAGGCCGGGGTGCTCGCGCCGTCGCCCGCGCACGGATCGGAGGTCGCGGGGGTGGGGGCGGCGGCGGGCGGCGGGGTCTGGGCGGCCCGGACGTTGGTGATCAGCTCGCCGCAACCGGGGCTGGTGGCGGCGGTGTTGGTGAAGGTGATCCGCGGGGAGTCCTCGGCGGCGGTGAAGGTGTACGTGCGGCCGGTGTACCAGTCGGCCTTCCCGGTAGGGGACTTGGTGGCGAAGTCGCCGGGGGCGTCGGCCGCGCCCGCGGCGGTCACCGTGTAGGAGCGCGGGCCGGAGCCGGAGGCGGCGCAGGCGTCGGGTTGTCGTCCCAGCTGAGCGTGACGCGCGCGCCGGCCCGGACGCCGCGCAGCCGGGTGCTGAGCGAGACCGCTTTGCCGCTCCAGCCCAGGGTGGCGGCCTGGAGCCCCTGCGGGTGGGCGGCCCGGGCTACGGAGGCGACACCGGTGGGGCCGCTCCAGCCGTCGACACCGGTGGCCCAGTCGCCGGACTGCACGGTGGGGGAGGAGAACGTCGCGTTCTCCACCGCCACCGGGTCGGTGTCCACCGCACCGGCCGGCCACGGGGCGGTGAGGACGAGGGCGGCGCCGAGCGGGAGGGCCAACAGGCGGGTGGGCGGCACGGGTTGCTCCTGGGGTCGGTGAACGGGGTGGCGGCTCGGGGACGGAGCGCTCAGGGGCGGAGCGGGACGGTGCGGGTGGCCCGGCCGGCCGGCGAGGCGTCCGGCGGGGTCAGGCGCCGGTCCGGGCCGGCCGTGTTGTCGGGGGTGTCGGCGGTGGGCCGGTTGGCGCCGCAGCGCTGGAGTTCGGTCTCGGTGAGCGGGCCGGTGCGCTGGTAGTAGCGGTCCGGCAGCGCGGTCGCCGGGACGTCGAAGGCGGCGTCCAGCCGGTAGCCGTTGCGGGAGTCGGTGAACGAGCCGACCACCCGTTCGCGGGCCGGCTGCACCTCGATCCAGCTCACCTCACCGGGCTGGATCACCGGGTCCAGCGGCTTGCTGGTGGTCCGCGACCAGGTCAGCGGGTTGCTGGTGGACACCGCCGCGGTGTTCCCGCCCGCCACGCCGAAGCCCGCCGCGACCTGGGCCGCCACGTTCGGCCGGCTCTGCGACAGGTCGGAGCGGCTGGGCAGCAGCGGCGCGCCCTTCAGCGCGTAGTACTGGGTGAGGCTGTCGTACGGCGGCTCGGTGACCTCCAGCTTCCGGTCGTCGGTGACCGCGTTGCGGGTGCAGTTCAGGTACACCTCGCCGACGATCCGGGTCTGCCCGTAGTACTGGTACGAGTACCGCCGGTCGACCGTGAAGGTGCAGGCGGTCGGCGAGCCCTCGCAGTCGTCCACCGCCACGCCCGGTTCCAGCGGGTCGTTGCCGCGGTACGCCTTCGGGGGCGGCAACTGCTCCTTGCGGACCTTCCGGTCGACGGGCGCGGGCGTCTGCTTGGCGGCCACGTTGGTGATCAGCGGGCCGCAGGACATCACCCCGGCGGGCTCCGCCGAGTCGAAGGACACCATCGGGTTGTCCTCGGTCGCGGTGAAGGAGAAGGCGCGCCCCGTCGTCCAGCGGGCGGTGCCGACGCTGTCGCTGCCCGCGGTGGTGACCTGCGGGTCGGGCGCCGGACCGTCGACGATCAGCGAGACGTTGTACGTCTGGCCGTCCTTGACCTGCTCCGGCGTGCAACTCCGGTACGTGCTCGGGCTGTCGTCCCAGGTGAGTGTGACGGTGGAGCCCTTCCTGACGCCCCACAGCCGGGTGCGCAGGGACAGCGGCGCGCCGTTCCAGTTCAGCGAGGCCGCCTGGTAGCCCTGCGGGTGCTGGGCCAGCCCCTTGCCGAACACCACGCCGGTGCGGTCGGGCGACCAGCCGGTGTGCCCGGCCTGGGTGCCGTTGTCGGGCGCGACGGGGTCGGCGAAGGTGCCGTTCGGACGGTGGCGTCGACCGTGTCGGCGGCGTGCGCGACGGGTGCCGGTGCGGTCAGCGCGAGGGCGGCGGCGAGCAGAACCGAGCAAGTGGCGTAAGGGAATTGACGGAGCATCAGCACTGACCCCATTGGCTCGGCGGGACGACCACGGACGAGGGCGGGAGGCCGTCGGTGAGGGCGTTGGACAGCGGGCAGAGGCCCTGGGCGGCGGCGTCCGGGCTCTCCTCGCGCGGGATGTCGCCGAAGTCCTTGACGGCGGTGGTCTGCTGGTCGATGCCGTCCTCGGTCTGCTGTCCGTCCCCCGTCACCGAGGCCAGGCAGGTGCGGTCGGTGGCCGGGCACTTGGCGATCTCCTCCTCGGCACCGCCGACGTCCGCGCACTGCGAGCCGCCCGCGGTGCCGCCCGTCCCGCCACCCGTCCCGCCGCCTGTCGTGCCGTCCGAGCACGGGTCGGTGGCGCCCTTCGGCGGGGCCGTCGATGCGGTCTGCCGGGCGGCCACGTCGGTGATCGACGGCTGGCAGCTCGGGGTGGGGTTGGAGGCGTCGAAGGAGAAGGTGACCCGGGGCGAGTCCTCGGCCGCGGTGAAGGAGTAGGACCGGCCGATGAACCAGTTCGCCCTTCCCGTGGGCTCGTTGGTGGCGAACGCGCCCGGTCGGTTGGCGTCGCCCGCCACCGAGACCGTGTAGCTGCGCCGGGCGACGCCCTTGCCCACGCAGGTGTCGGGGTTGTCGTCCCAGGTGAGGGTGACCGTGGCGCCCGCGCGGACGGCGCGCAGCCGAGTGCTGAGCGGGGCGGCCGAGTCGGGGGAGGCCAGGAAGGCGGCCTGATAGCCCCGCGGGTGGTCGGCGCGGCCGACCGAGAGCAGGCCCGGGCCGTCCCAGCCGTCGATGGCGAGGTACGCCCAGGTCTGTCCGGACGGTACCTGCGGGGAGACGAAGCTGCCGTTGACCACGACGGCCGGCTCGGCGTCCTCCGCGCCCGCCGGGGCCGGTGCGGCCAGGGCGGATGCGCTACTGAGGGTGATGGCCAGGAGTCTGGCCGATGAAGTCCGGAGCAACGGGTTCCTCCCTGAACTCTGCTACAGAGCAAATTGGTTGACACCAGGTCAAGGCGGCTGACGATCAAGATCCCTGGTCATGCTGGGCGGCTCGACTACGCACCGCAACCGAGGGCGGACCGAACGGGGGGCGGTCGGAGGAGCGGATGGGCCGTTGGCATGGAAAGCGGTCCGTGTTCGCACCAACCCGGTGGTGCCGGGTTAGGTATCCCGGCGATCCGATCATCATTTCGACTTCGACCGGAGTCGGGTTGCCGCCGCACGCCCCACCGGGCCGCGCCGCGCCACGCCCCGACCGTGACCACGAGGCCCCGATGACACCCCAGACCCGCACCGCCGCCCTGCTCGCGGCCACCGCCCCCTGCCTGCTCGCCGCCCTGCTCGCCGCCCCCCCGGCCGCCGCGTCGGAGACCGCGCCGGACGCCCGCCCCGCGACGCACGCCGCGCACCGGCCGATCGACCAGACCCACCCCGTCCAGCCCCCGCCCGGACGCTTCGCCCAGGGCGGGCCCGTCCGGCGCGCCGCCCCCGACACGTCCGTCCGGCCCGGTCCCTGACACCGCCGGACCACGTCCCGCACGTCCCGCAGATCCCATGTCCACGGAGGAACCACCGATGCACCGCAAGCTGCGCCAGCTGCCCGCCGCTACCCTGCCCGCGCTGCTGGCGGGCCTGACCCTGGTGTGTGCCACCGCACTGCCGGCCGGCACCGCGTCCGCCTACGACCTGCGGCTGCGCGCCTGGGGCAACAACGCCAACGGGCAGCTCGGCGACGGCACCGCCAAGACCCAGCGGCTCACCCCCGCCTCGGTGGTCGGCATGGCCGGGGCCGAACTCAACGGGATCGCCGCCGGCGGCACCACCAGCGGCACCACCGTCACCGGGTTCGCGCTCGCGCTGCTCGGCAACGGGACCGTCGAAGCCTGGGGCCGCAACGACAAGGGCCAGCTCGGCAACGGCACCACCAGCGCCACCGAGGACGCGGCGGTGCCCGGACTGGTCGCCGGACTGACCGGCGTCGAGGCCGTCGCGGCCGGCGGCTCGCACGCCCTCGCCCTGCTCAAGGACGGCACCGTCAAGGCGTGGGGTGCCAACGACAAGGGCCAGCTCGGCGACGGCACCGTCGTCACCACCAACCTGCCCGTCACCGTCGCCGGACTCTCCGACGTCAAGGCGATCGTCGCCGGGGACACCTTCAGCATGGCGCTGCTCAAGGACGGCACCGTCAAGACCTGGGGCAACAACGACAAGGGCCAGCTCGGCGTCACCCCGGTGCCGGTCAGTTCCACCGCGCCCGTCCCCGCGCCCACCCCCGCCACCCGCACCACCGCGATGACCGTCCCCGGCCTGACCACGGTCAAGGGCATCACCGCGGGCGCCGGCCACGCCCTCGCGCTGCTCGCCGACGGCCACGTGTACGCCTGGGGTGCCGACGACAAGGGCCAGCTCGGCGACGACACCGTCGTCAACAAGCCCTACCCCGTGCCCGTGCAGGAGCTGACCGACGTCACCGAGCTGTCCGCCGGGGCCGCCCACACCCTGGCCCTGCTCCAGGACCACACGCTGCGCGCCTGGGGTGCCAACGACAAGGGGCAGATCGGCGACGGCACCACCACCCAGCGCAACACCAGCGTGCCCGTCCCCGGAGTCTCCGGCGTCGAGGCGATCGCCTCCGGCTCCGCGCACAACCTGGCCGTGCTCGCCGACGGCACCGTGCAGGCCTGGGGCGCCAACGACAAGGGCCAGCTCGGCGACGGCACCACCACCCAGCGCAACACCCCCGTCCAGGTGCTCGCCAAGTCCGGCAGCGTCTCCCTGGTCTCCGCGCCGAGCAACGGCAACTTCAGCCTCGCGCGCTGACCGCACCCCATCGAGGACCCGAGGAAGGCACCCCATGACGTCCACTCAGTCCGCCGCTGCCGCTGCCGCTGCCGCTGCCGCCGCTGCCGTCGCCGCCCGCCGCGCCCGGCCGCGCCCCGCCCTGCGTCCTGCCCTCGCCGCGGGGGTGGCCGCGCTCACCGCGCTCACCGCTCTCAGCCTGACCGCCGTGCCCGCCGGCACCGCGCACGCGCAGGAGAAACGGCTCAAAGCCTGGGGCAACAACCGGTCCGGGCAGCTCGGCGACGGCACCTGGACCGACTTCCGCACCACCGCCACCACCGTGCTCGGCCTGACCAGCGCGGAGGTCGTCAAGATCGCCGCCGGTGGGGCGGCTCCGCCACCGGGCACGGGCTGGCGCTGCTCACCGACCGCACCGTGCAGTCCTGGGGCGCCAACGGCTCCGGGCAGCTCGGCGACGGCAGCGTGTTCAGCCACAACGCGCCCGGACAGGTCGTCAACCTCTCCAGCGCCCGCGACGTCGCGGCCGGCGGCTGGCACAGCCTCGCCCTGCTCGACGACCAGACCGTGGTCGCCTGGGCCGCAACAACTACGGGCAGCTCGGCAACGGCACCAACACGGACAGCAGCGTCCCGGTCCCGGTCGAGGGACTCAACAAGGTGGTGGCGATCGCCGCCGGACTCCACCACAGCCTCGCGCTGCGCGAGGACGGCACCGTCTGGGCCTGGGGCTACAACATCAACGGGCAGCTCGGCGACGGCACTTCGGCCAGCCGCAACGTACCCGCCCCGGTCGGCGGACTCACCGGCGTCACCAAGATCGCGGCCGGTTGCAACCACAACCTGGCCCTGGTCGGCCCGCCCAGCGGCGGCACCAAGCCCACCAGCGGCAACGCCGTCAGGGCCTGGGGCTACAACGCGACCGGGCAGCTCGGCGACAACAGCACCATCAACCGCTACACGCCCGTCGACACCCAGGGCATCTGGCTCGGCGGCGTCTCGCAGATCGCCGCGGGCTGCAACCACAGCCTGGCCGTCACCGACAGCGACAACAGGCTCAAGACCTGGGGCCAGAACACCTCCGGCCAGCTCGGCGACGGCACCACCGACTACCGCATCACCCCCGTCCCGGTGCCCGGCATCAAGGGCGTCCAACTGGTCGCGGGCGGCCGCGAGCACACCCTCGTGCTGCTCGGCGACAACACCGTCCGCTCCTGGGGCGCCAACGGCTCCGGCCAGCTCGGCAACGGCACCACCGCCGAGAGCAGTACCCCCGTCACCGCACTGACCGCCCTGACCGGCGTCGACAAGATCGCCGCCCCGGTGGGCGGAGACTTCAGCCTCGCCAACTGAGCCGGCCGGGAGGGGAGTCGAAGGGCCCGCGCGACGACCGCGCGGGCCCCTGCCGTCGGCCGTCGAAGCGGCGGGTCAGTGCAGGCCGAGGCGGGCCGCGAGGTACGGGGCGGTGCGGCTGTCGGGGGAGGTGGCGAGGGTGGTGGGGGTGCCGGTGGCGAGGACGCGGCCGCCGGTGTCGCCGCCGCCGGGGCCGAGGTCGATGACGTGGTCGGCGCCGGCGATCAGGTCGAGGTCGTGTTCGGCGACCAGGACGGTGGCGCCCGCGTCGACCAGGTGGTGGAGCTGGGCGGTGAGCCGCTCGCTGTCGGCGGGGTGCAGGCCGGTGGTGGGTTCGTCCAGCAGGTAGAGGGTGCGGGTGCGCCGGGCGTGCTGGAGTTCGGCGGCGAGCTTCACGCGTTGGGCCTCGCCGCCGGAGAGTTCGGGGGCGGGCTGGCCGAGCCGCAGGTAGCCGAGGCCGACCTGCTGGAGGGTGGTCAGGACGCGGTGGGCGGGCGGGACGTCGGCGAGGAAGGCGGCGGCCTCGTCGACGGTGCGGGCCAGGACGTCGGCGATGGTGGCGCCGCGGTAGCCGATCTCCAGGGTCCGCGGGTTGTAGCGGCTGCCGTGGCAGTCCGGGCAGGGGCTCCACGCGGTGGGCAGGAACAGCAGCTCGACCTCGATCGCGCCCGCGCCCTCGCAGGTCGGGCAGCGTCCGGCGGCCACGTTGAAGGAGAACCGGCCCGCGCCGTAGCCGCGCGCCCTCGCCTCCTCGGTGGCGGCGAACAGCTTGCGGACGGTGTCCAGCAGGCCGGTGTACGTGGCCAGGTTGGAGCGCGGGGTGCGGCCCAGCGGGGTCTGGTCGAAGGTCACCACGCGGTGGGTGCCGGCGGCTTCGGCCGCCGCCGCGGCGAGCAGCGTCGACTTGCCCGCGCCCGAGACACCGGTGACGGCGGTCAGCACGCCCAGCGGGACGTCCACGTCGACGCCGCGCAGGTTGTGCCGGGTGACGCCGCGCAGGCGCAGCACGCCGGAGGGGGCGCGGTCGCGGGAGGGCGGCGGGGGCGGCGGGTCGAACAGGAAGCGACGGGTGGCGGAGTCGGCCACCGCGCGCAGACCGTCCACCGGGCCGCTGTACAGGACGCGTCCGCCGCCGGAGCCCGCGGCCGGGCCGACGTCCACCAGCCAGTCCGCGCCGCGCACCACCGCCATGTCGTGCTCGACCACGAACACCGAGTTGCCCGCGGCCCGCAGCTCGGCCAGGACGCGCCGCAGCGCCTCGGTGTCGGCCGGGTGCAGGCCCGCCGAGGGCTCGTCCAGGACGTACACCACGCCGAACAGGCCGGAGCGCAACTGGGTGGCCAGGCGCAGGCGTTGGAGCTCGCCGGTGGACAGGGTGGGGGCGGCGCGGTCGAGCGAGAGGTAGCCGAGGCCGAGCCGGGACAGGGCGGTGAGGCGGTCGGTGAGGTCGGCGGTGATCAGCCCGGCGGGGCCGTCCCCGGCGGCGTACGGGCGCAGCAGGTCGGCGAGGCGGGCGGCCGGGAGGGCGGCCAGGCCGGTGATCGGCAGGCCCGCGAAGGTGACGGCCAGCGCCTCGGGGCGCAGCCGGTGGCCGTGGCAGTTCGGGCAGGTGGACTGCTCCAGGAAGGCGGCGGCCCTGGTGCGGGCGGCCTCGCTGCGGGACTCGGCGAAGGACTTCAGGACCAGGCGGCGGGCGCTGCTGTACTTGCCCCGGTAGGGGCGCTGGACGCGGCCGGGCTCGCGCTCGGGGTGGACGGTGACCACCGGCTGCTCGTCGGTGAACAGGATCCACTCCCGGTCGGCGGCCGGCAGTTCGCGCCAGGGCCGGTCCAGGTCGTGGCCGAGCGCGCCCAGGATGTCGCGCAGGTTCTTGCCCTGCCAGGCGCCGGGCCAGGACGCGACGGCGCCCTGCCGGATCGACAGCGAGTCGTCGGGCACCAGCGAACGCGCCGTCACCCGGTGCAGCACGCCCTGCCCGTGGCACTCCGGGCAGGCGCCCGCCGGGGTGTTCGCCGAGAACGCGTCGGAGTCCAGCCGGGGCGCGCCCGGCGGGTAGTCGCCGCAGCGGGAGAGCAGCATCCGCAGCAGGTTGGACATGGTGCTGATGGTGCCGACCGAGGACCGGGAGGACGGCACGGAGCGGCGCTGCTCCAGGGCGACGGCCGGGGGCATGCCCGTCACCGCGTCCACCTGCGGGGCCTCGACCTGGCGCAGCAGGCGGCGGGCGTAGGGCTAGACGGACTCCAGGTAGCGGTGCTGGGCCTGGGCGAACAGCGTGCCGAAGGCCAGCGAGGACTTGCCCGAACCGGACACGCCGGTGAACGCGACCACCGCGCCGCGCGGGACGGCCACCGACACGTCCCGCAGGTTGTGCACCCGGGCGCCGCGCACCCGCACCATGCCGTCGTCGTCGTAGTGGCCGTCGCCTTCGTACGGGCCGTCGCCGTCGCCGTCGGGCCGGGCGCCGCCGCGGTCGGTCTGGGTGTCGTTCACCGCGCCACGCTAACCCGGGGCGGGGCGCGGGGCGGGGAACGGCACCGGGTGAAACCTTCCGGAGGGGGCCGGTGGCGGCGGGGTCAGCCGGTGGTGCGGCGGGCGCGGTGCAGTTCGACGAAGGAGGCGACCTTCGCCCGTACCGCCCAGGGGTCGACCGGCTTGGGGATGAAGTCGGCGCCGCCCGCGGCGTAGGCGCGCATCGCGTGGTCGGGGCCGCTGCCGATGGCGGTGACGAAGACGATCGGGATGTCGCGGGTGCGGGCCCGGCTCCGGATGTGCGCGGCGGTCTCGTAGCCGTCCATGCCGGGCATCTGCACGTCCAGCAGGATCGCGGCGTAGCCGTCCGGCTCCATCAGCGCGCGCAGCGCGTCGGGGCCGGAGGTCGCGGAGACCAACTGGTGGCCGTGCGGGCCGAGCAGGGCCTCCAGGACGACCAGGTTCTCGCGGCGGTCGTCCACCAGCAGGATCTTCGGCGGCGGTCCGTCCCCGTCGCTGCGGCTGTGGCTGCCGCCGTCCGTCGGGGAGCCGCCGGCGGGTCCGGGCGGGGCGGCCGTGGTGCCCTGCTGGCGTTCCACCAGGGCGAGTTGGCGGCGCAGCAGGGCGTGGCGGGCCGCGGCCCGGGCGGACTGTTCGCGGGCCCGCTCGGCCCGCTCGGCGAGCAGCGCGACGCGTTCGCCGAGGGCGGCGCGTCCGGGGTCGTCGGAGTGTCCGGGGTGCGCGGGCGGTGTCCCGAGGAGGGCCCGGCGGTCGCGGGACAGCGCGCGTTCGGCCTGCTCGGCCTCCTCGTCCGCCTCCTGCATCTCCCGTTCGGCGGCGTGCAGTTGACCTTCGAGCTGGCAGACGGCCCGGCCGATCGGCCGGGCGACCCGCAGCGCGGCCATCCGCGACCGGCGCAGCCGCTCCCGGGCGCACTCCGGCGCGGGGACGTCGGCGCGGGCGGCGACCCGGGTGTCGAGCAGCGCCTCGACGAACTCCCACGGCGGAATCCGCACGGCCGCGAGGAAATCGGCGAGCGCGTCCGGACCCAGTCCGCAGCGGGCGGCCACACCGTCCACCGCCGGGGCGTCCAGGCCGCGGCAGAGCGCCCGCAGCTCCTCGGCGAACTCCCGCTGCTCCGAACCCGGTTCGGCACCCGTCGGCGGGAGGCCGTCCACGGCCGTCACCAGCCGCACCCCGTCGGAAGCACCGCCGTCGACCTCGTCCGTGTCCGCACCCGTGTCCCTCCCGTCGTTCCCGCCGACCCGTACGGCCGGACGTCCCCCCGCCCGGACGTCCCCCCGCCCGGAACGGCGGGTACGGCCGCGTCCGGCTGAGGACGGCTGAGGACGGCGACAATACGGCACCGAAGCGGGAATTGACGCGCGGTCAGGTCACGGTTCGGGGGCGGTCGGAGGCGCACCGGCCCGATCCGGCCGATCCGGTGCGATCGCGGGGTCGATCACCGGGCGCACCGCCTGACCTGCCGCGCCGGGTGGCGCGGGGGTGGCGGCGCGCCAGGCGGGCGGTCGGGCCGTGCGGGCCGGCGGGAAAGGGTGTGCGGCCGAATGCCCGGTACGGTGACCGAGGGCCGTCACCGCTTCTGTGAGCAAGGGAGTTGACGGTCAGTCAGGTATCTGCGGCCAGGGCCGTGCCGCAGCGCAGGTTCCAGCGGGCGGCGCGTCCGCTGAGGTGGGTGGCGGTGAGGGGGGCGACGTCCAGGCGCCAGAACGCGGCGGGCGGCAGGGCCAGGGCGTGCACCACGGCGGCCCGGACGACGGCCGGTTCGGCGACGGCCAGCAGGTGGCCGGTGTCGGCGGGCAGGGCGTCCAGCCAGCGGCCGACCCGGGCCAGCAGGGCGGTGACGGACTCGCCGCCGGGCGGGGCGAAGTCCGGGTCGGACAGCCAGGCGGCGAGCGGCCGCGGTTCGGCGGCGGCGAGTTCGGCGAGCGGACGGCCGCGCCAGGCGCCCGCGTCCAGGTCCGCCAGCGCGGGCTCGACGGCGTCCGGAACCAGGCCCAGCGCCCGGCGGTCTGCCGGCAGCGCGGGGAGGGCGCGGACAGCACGCGGTCGGCCCGGGGCGCGGCGAGGGCGCGGGCCGGGGCCAGTTCGGCCTCCGTCAGCGGGCGGTCGTCCCCGAACCGCGCCTCGCGCAGCTCCGCGCCGAGCGCCGGGGCGATCAGCGCGACCCGGACCGTCCGGCCGCCCGCCGCCGCGCCGCCCGCCGTCATGCCGCCCGCCGTCATGCCGCCCGCCGTCATGCCGACCACCGGCCGGACACCCACCGGCCGTACGCGCGCCACTCGACGTGCGCCGACCGTGCGCACACCGCCCGGGCGTCGGGGGCGGCCCGCCGTCGACCCGGCGGGTGCCGGTGCGACCAACATCACCCGGAGCTCCACAGCGCCTCCCTCCCGGGGACCATTCGTGCACGCATTGGTAGCATGGCGTGCCGCGCCCCTGGTGGGGCCCGCCCGGGAACGGTACCTTCTCGGCGAACAAGTCCACATCAACGACGGTGCGTGGAAGTCCGGTGAGAGCCCGGCACGGTCGCGCCACTGTGAACCCGGAGCCGCCCAGTCGGCCGACGGGAAGTCAGACCCGCCTCCGTCGACCCTGCTCCACACGACACGGGACGCGAGTTCCCGCAAGGAGGTCACACCGCCATGGCTCACCCCATAGCGCCCGCCGCCACGCCGGCCATCACCCCCCTCTCCGTCAAGGCGATCGCGCCCTGGGCGGTCTTCTTCGGCATCCTGCTGCTCACCCTGCTCTACTTCGTCGGCGCCGAGCAGGGCGCCACCTCGCTCGTCTCCGGCGAGAGCGTGCACGAGTGGGTGCACGACGGCCGGCACCTGCTCGGCTTCCCCTGCCACTGACCCGCCCGGCAGAAGAAACGAGCACCTGCGCACATGAACTCCCACATCGTCAGAAACCTGCTGGTCCGCGGCATGCTCGCCGGGCTCGGCGCGGGCGTCCTCGCCCTGATCGTGGCCTACCTGCTCGGCGAACCCCGGGTGGACGCCGCGATCGCCTTCGAGGACTCCCACAGCCACGAGCACGGCGAGGAACTGGTCAGCCGGACCCTCCAGTCCACCGCGGGCCTGGCCACCGGCATCCTGGTCTACGGCATCGCGCTCGGCGGCATCGCCGCCCTCGCGTACTGCTTCGCCCTCGGCCGCACCGGCCGCTTCGGCCCCCGGGCCACCGCCCTGCTGCTCTCCGGCGCGGCGCTGGCCTCCGTCTACCTCGTCCCGTTCCTCAAGTACCCGGCCAACCCGCCGTCGGTGGGCGACCCGGACACCATCGGCAAGCGCACCACCCTGTACTTCCTGATGATGCTGCTGAGCGTGCTGCTCGCCGTCGCCGCCGTGGTGGCCGGCAAGCAGCTCGCCCCGCGGCTGGGCAACTGGAACGCCACGGTCGTGGCCGGGCTCGGCTACGCCGTGCTGATCGGTCTCGGGTACGTCCTGCTGCCCGCGATCAACGAAGTCCCCGAGGACTTCTCCGCCACCCTGCTCTGGCAGTTCCGGGTCGCGGCCCTGGCCATCCAGCTCACCCTCTGGCTGTCCTTCGGCCTGCTCTTCGGCCACCTCGCCGAGCGGCTCCTGCTGCCCAAGCCGGCCCGCACCGCCGAGCCGGCCGCCACGGCGGCCCCCGCCGCCCCTAGCGGCGTGCCCGACGGGCCGGAACGCACCACGTCAGGTGCGTTCCGGCCCGTCGGCGTTCCGGCCCGTCGGCGCGGCCGTTCCGGCCCCGTCCGTCGCGGGCGGGACGTCAGTCGGCCAGTTCTGCCCGCAGGGTGCGGGCGGCGGTGACCAGGCTGTCGATCGAGGCCCGGGTCTCGGTCCAGCCGCGGGTCTTCAGGCCGCAGTCCGGGTTGACCCAGAGGCGTTCGGCGGGGATCGCGGCCAGCCCGGCCCGCAGCAGTGCCAGCGCCTCCTCGGAGGAGGGGACGCGCGGGGAGTGGATGTCCCACACGCCCGGGCCGACCTCGGCGAGGTAGCCCGCCTCGGCGAGCTCGTGCGCCACCTGCATGTGCGAGCGGGCGGCCTCCAGCGAGATCACGTCCGCGTCCAACTCCTCGATGGCGCGCAGGATGTCACCGAACTCGGCGTAGCACATGTGGGTGTGGACCTGGGTGTCGGCGCGGACCCCGGAGGTGGTGAGCCGGAACGCGTCGGTGGCCCAGTCCAGGTACGCGGGCCAGCCGGCGCGCCGCAGCGGGAGCGTCTCGCGCAGCGCGGGTTCGTCGACCTGGATCACGGCGGCGCCCGCCGCCTCCAGGTCCGCCACCTCGTCGCGCAGGGCGAGGGCGACCTGCCGGGCGGTGTCGGCCAGCGGCTGGTCGTCGCGGACGAACGACCAGGCCAGCATGGTGACCGGGCCGGTCAGCATGCCCTTGACCGGGCGGTCGGTGAGGTCCTGCGCGAAGCGGTACCAGTCGACCGTCATCGGGTGCGGACGGGAGATGTCGCCCGCCAGCACCGGCGGACGCACGTACCGGGTGCCGTAGGACTGCACCCAGCCGTGCCGGGTGGCCAGGTAGCCGGTGAGCTGCTCGGCGAAGTACTGCACCATGTCGTTGCGCTCGGGCTCGCCGTGCACCAGCACGTCCAGGCCCGCCCGCTCCTGGTAGCCGACCACCTCGCGGACCTCGGCCTCCATCCGCTTGCGGTAGTCCGCCGCGTCGATCCGTCCGGCGTTCAACTCGGCTCGGGCGGAGCGCAGTTCGGCGGTCTGCGGGAAGGAGCCGATGGTGGTGGTGGGCAGCAGCGGCAGTCCGAGCCGGGCCTTCTGCGCCGCGGCGCGGACGGCGTACGGGGCGTCGCGGCGGGTGTCGGCCTCGGTGACGGCGGCGGCCCGGGCCCGGACCGCCGGGTCGCGGGTGATCGGGGAGGCCGCGCGGGAGGCCAGGTCGGCCCGGTTGGCGGCCAGTTGGGCGGTGACGGCGGCGGTGCCCTCGCGCAGGGCGCGGGCCAGCAGGGCGGTCTCGGCGGCCTTCTGCCGGGCGAAGGCCAGCCAGCGGCCGATCTGCGGGTCGAGGTCGCGTTCGGCGGCGGTGTCCAGCGGGACGTGCAGCAGCGAGCAGGAGGGGGCGACGTCCACCGTGTCGGCCAGGCCGAGCAGGGTCGCCAGGGTGGCGAGGGACGTCTCCAGGTCGTTGATCCACACGTTGCGGCCGTCGACCACGCCCGCGACCAGCCGCTTGCCGGGCAGGCCGCCGACGGCCGCCAGGTCGCTCAGGTTGCCCGCCGCCGGGCCGGTGAAGTCCAGCGCCAGGCCGTCGACGGGGGCCTTGGCCAGGGTGATCAGCGCCTCGCCGAGCCGGTCGAAGTAGGAGGCGACCAGCAGCCTGGGGCGGTCGGTGAGCGCGCCCAGCTCACGGTAGGCGCGGGCGGCGGCGTTCAGCTCGGCCGGGGTGCGGTCCTGCACCAGCGCGGGCTCGTCGAGCTGCACCCACCCGGCGCCGGCCGCCCGCAGGTCGGCCAGCAGCTCCGCGTACACCGGCAGCAGCCGGTCCAGCAGGGTGAGCGGTTCGAAGTCGGCGGCCACGCCGGGCGCGGGCTTGGCGAGCAGCAGGTAGGTGACCGGGCCGAGCAGTACCGGGCGGGCCCGGTAGCCCTGGCCGAGTGCCTCGCGCAGTTCGCCGACCTGCTTGGCGGAGTGCGCGGCGAACGCGGTGTCCGGGCCCAACTCCGGCACCAGGTAGTGGTAGTTGGTGTCGAACCACTTGGTCATCTCCAGCGGCGCCACCTGCTGGGTGCCGCGCGCCATCGCGAAGTAGCCGTCCAGCGGGTCGGCCTCGTACGCGGCCCGGTGCCGGGGCGGGACCGCGCCGACGGCGACCGTGGTGTCCAGCACGTGGTCGTACAACGAGAAGTCCCCGGTGGGGACTTCGGTGATGCCGGCGCCGGCCAGCTGCCGCCAGTTGGCGCAGCGCAGTTCGGCGGCGGTGGAGTGCAGCGCGTCGGCGGTGACGGTGCCCCGCCAGTAGCCCTCGATCGCCTTCTTCAGTTCCCGGTTCCCGCCCTGGCGGGGGTATCCGTGAACGGTTGCCGCGGCTACGGACTTCGCAGTCAAGGGGACTCTCCTCGCGAGCCTTGATCCTGGGTCCGGTGCGCAGGAGGCGCGGAGGGTGCCGAGACCGGGCGGTGCCGCGCTCGACCGCGCCTGCCCGCCTGGTGTCCGTACCGACCCGCCCTCGAGGTCACCGGTCACCGGGCGCGAACGGTCGCACCCGGGCAACGGGCAGGTCTTCGGACTCGCGGGCCCGCCCGGGGAGGCTCGACGCTCCCGGGCACCTACTGGCCGTCGCTTCCCAGGTCCGTCCGGACCCAGTGCGTATGACGGCGGTCGTTCCCACTCACCGCTGCGGGGCAGTCCCGGATTCCCACCGGGTTCCCTCTTGCGACGCCCTGCCTGGCGGACAGGGCGAACCAGTTGCGCGGCCAGTGTAGAACGGACCGGGCGTTCTCCGGTGCGAAGTCCGGCAGCTGTCCGGTCCGTGGGACGCGCGGACGGACGGACGGACGGCGGCGGACGGCGGCGGGCGCGGGCAGACGGACGGCGGCGGGCGGGCTGCTGGCAGGGCGCGGGCAGACGGGCGGCGGCCGGACGGCGTTCAGCCGTCGGTACGGCGCAGCAGGTAGCTGTCCATGATCCAGCCCTTGCGGGCCCGGGCCTCGGCCCGCAACCCGGCGATCCGGTCGGCCTGTTCGGCCAGCGGGCCGGAGACCAGGATCTCGTCCTCGGTGCCCAGGTACGCCCCGTAGTGGATGTGCACGCCCGCCGGGTCGATGGCGGTGAACGCGGCCTGCCCGTCCAGCATCACCACCGCGTCCTCGGCGCCCGGCCCGAAGCCCTCGGCGGCCAGCCGCCGCCCGGTGGTGATCCGCACCGGCCGCGCGGTGCGGGTCAGCGTGGTGCGGTGGCGGGCCGCCAGCACCGAGACGCTGCTGACGCCGGGCACCACCGTGTACCCGAACCCGGTCCGCCCGCGCGCCAGGACCCGGTCCAGCACGGCGGTCACGCTGTCGTACAGCGACGGGTCGCCCCACACCAGCAGCGCGCCCGTCCCGCCGTCCGGGAGCTCCTCGGCCACGGCCCGCTCCACCAGGTCGGCCCGCCGCTCCCGCCACTCCTCGACCGCCTCCGCGTACCCGGCCGCCGACCGGTCCCGCGCCGGGTCCACCAGCTCGACCACCCGGTGCCCGGCCCGGCCGTGCTCGGCGATCATGTCCCGCCGCAGCCGCATCAGGTCCTGCCGCTCCTCCGGCTTGTCGAGCAGCAGGAACACGTCGGTGCGGCCGATCGCCTTGACCGCCTCCAGGGTGAGGTGGTCGGGGTCGCCCGCGCCGATGCCGATGACGAGAAGAGTACGCATACCGGCGATTGTGCCTGCTGCCCGGCGCGTTCACCGGCCCGGGTCGGCGGGCGCCCCGGCGGGCGCTCCGACCGGCAGCCCCGGCGCGCGGACCCCGGCGGGGCGTCGTGCGCGCACGGACGCGCGCTGGGCCATCGGACGCACTCCGGCGGGCCGCGGCCGGGCGGCGGCGGGGCGGGGCGTGACGATCGGCGCAGAGCCTCCGTGCGCCCGGCGCGGGGGAGGAAGGTGCGTCGTGACAATGGACCGTCGTCGTTTTCTGACCGTGGGCGGAGCACTGGGGGTGGGGCTCGCGGCGGGCGCGTCCCCGGCCCGCGCGCAGGACCGGGGTGCGGGTGCGCGCCCGGGGTCGGGTCCGGCCGCCGGTGCCGACGCGGGCCCGGGCTCGGGCTCGGGCTCGGTACGGGCGTTCCCGCCCCGCCAGCGCGGGTGGCGGGCCGCGCCGCCGGACTGGCAGGCGCTGCGGCAGCGGCTCGGCGACCGGCTGGTGCTGCCCGCCGACCCCGGCTACGGGACGGCGCGGCTCGGCTTCAACGAGCTGAACGACGGCCAACTCCCCGGCGCGGTCGCCAAGTGCGCCTCCGCCGACGACGTCCGGGCCTGCCTGGACGTGGCGCGCGGCCACGGCCTCCGATCGCCGCCCGCAGCGGCGGCCACGGCTACCTCGGCTACAGCATCCCCGACCGGGGCCTGGTGATCGACCTGCGCGCGCTGAACACCGTCCGGGTCGACCCCGACGGCAGCGCCGAGGTCGGCGCGGGCGCCCGGCTGATCGAGGTCTACGCGGGCCTGGCCGCCGCCGGCCGACTGCTGCCCGGCGGGTCCTGCCCCACCGTGGGCATCGGCGGCCTCACCCTGGGCGGCGGCATCGGCGTGCTGGCCCGCAGGTACGGCCTGACCTGCGACCGGCTCACCGCCGCCGAGGTCGTCACCGCCGACTCCTGCGTGCTGACCGCCGACGCCGAGCACGAACCCGACCTGCACTGGGGGCTGCGCGGCGGCGGGGGCGGGAACTTCGGCGTGGTCACCCGGTTCACCTTCGACACCCCGCCCGCGCCCGGCCTGACCGTCTTCGTCCTGCCCTTCCCGGCCGGCTCCGTCCCGCAGGTGCTCGGCGCCTGGCAGCAGTGGGTCGCCGACGCGCCGCCCGAACTCTGGGCCAGCTGCCAGATCTCCGGCGGCAACCCGCCCACCTGCAAGGTCGTCGGCTGCTGGGTCGGCGAACCGGACGGCGCGAACCGGCAGATCGACCGGCTGGTGCGCGCGGCGGGCACCCGGCCGACCGGCCGGACCGTCGCCGCCAAGGACTACCTGGGCGCGATGAAGTTCATGGCGGGCTGCGCCAACGACACCGTCGCCCAGTGCCACCCCACCTGGGAAGGCGGGCGGTTGACCCGCACCGGCTTCGTCGCGACCTCCCGGATGCTCGGCCCCGGCCCGGTGGACCCGGCCCGGCTCACCGAGCTGATGACCGGCCGCACCGGCGTCGACCTGCTGCTCGACTCGCTCGGCGGCGCGGTCGCCGAACCCGCCCCCGACGCGACGGCCTTCCCGCACCGCGACTCGCTCGCCAGCGCCCAGGTCTACGCGGGCGCCACCCCCGCCACCGAGGACCGGGTCCGCGCCACCGTCGACGAGATCCGCGACGGCCTCGCCCGGCTCGGCGCCCCCGGCGCGTACGTCAACTACATCGACGCCACCCTGCCCGACTGGGGCCGCGCCTACTACGGTGCCAACCTGCCGCGGCTCCAGCGGACCGCCCGCCGCTACGACCCCGACGGGGTCTTCGCCTTCCCGCAGTCGGTCACGGCGGCCTGACGGGCGGCGCGCCCGCCGGTGCCGTGCCCGGTGCGCCCGCCCGTGCCGGCGCCGCCGCCGCGAGCAGCGCCGCCGCCCCGATCCGTCCGGGCCGGTCCGTTCCGGCCGGGGCCACCGTACGGGCGCGGACGGGCCGGATGCGTCGTACCCGGGAGCCAACTGGCGTGCTGCTGACCAGGTATGACGTCCGGTCAGGTAGCGGGGGAGGAGCGGGCGCGGCGCAGCAGGAAGGTGCCGGAGGCGGCGGCGAGGGCGGCCATGCAGGCGGTGAAGACCAGCCCGGCGTCGGCGAGGCCGAGCGGGCCGGACAGCAGGCCGACGCCGATCACCGGGATGGAGATGCCCAGGTAGGCGACCACGAACAGGGCCGAGAGCACGCCGCCCCGGTGCCGGGCGGGGGCGGCGTCCGCGACCTCGCCGACCGCGCCGCGCAGCGCCATGCCCTGCCCGGCGCCGCCGACCAGGGCGGCCAGCACCAGCGGGGCGAGGGTGGCGGTGGCGAGCGAGAGGGCGAGCAGGCCGAGGCCGCCGATCAGCACCAGGCAGCCCAGCGGGATCGCCCGCCGGGCACCGAGCCGGGGCACCAGCAACTGGCCGACGGTGGAGGCGAAGAACGCGGCGGCGACGATCAGGCCGACCGCGGCGTGGTTGCGCACCCCCAGGTCCTCGGCGAGGAAGGCCGGGCTGACCGAGGTGAACACGCCCAGCAGCGAGAACCCGGCGAACGCGGCGATCGCGGCGGGCACGAACACCCCGCGCACCTCGGCCGGCAGCGCGGGCCGCCGGGGCCGAGCGGTGCGCAGCGGGCGGGCCCCGTCGACGGTCTCCGGCAGCGCCCAGGTGACCGCGCAGGAGAGCGCCAGCAGGGCCAGGTGGACGGCGAACGGCAGGACCAGCGGCCCCGGCGCGTACTGGGAGAGCAGCCCGGCCAGCAGCGGCCCGCAGCCCAGGCCGCCCATGTTGGCGGCGGTCGCCACGAAACCGGCCCGGGCCCGGTGTTCGGGCGGGGCCAGCTCCAGGACGTACGCGGTGGCGGTGCCGGTGAACAGGCCCGCCGCGAAGCCCGACAGCAGGCGGCCCGCGAACAGCCAGGCCAGTCCCTGCTCGGCCAGGAAGGCCACCGCGCTGGCACCCGCGCAGGCCAGCCCGCACAGCAGCACCGGGCGGCGGCCCACCGCGTCCGAGACGTTCCCGAACAGCAGCAGCACGCCGATCACCCCGAGCGCGTAGACGGCGAACACCACCGTCACCATCAGCTCGGAGAACCCGATCCGCTCCTGGTACAGCCCGTACAGCGGGGTGGGCAGCGTGGTGCCGGCCATGCAGACGGCGAACGCGCCCGCCGCCCCCAGGTACCCGCTGCGTCGACGATCTGTCACCACCCCACCGTAGGCAGCGCGCCGGACCGGCCGGAACCGGCACGCCGGGGGCGGACGGGGGCGGGTGGGCGCCGAAGCCTCGGGGCCCGCCGCCGACGGGCCGAATCGCGACATCGCTCACATAATGGGCCATATGGCTGACAACAGGAACAGTGCGGACCGGCCGACCTCGATGACGGTCGGCGGCCGCGACGTGCGCATCAGGACGATCGCCTTCCTGGTGCTCGGCGTACTGGCGATCTGGTTCATCGCGGTGAACACCGCCTCGGTGCGCATCCGGCTGTGGATTCCCACCGTCACCCTCCCGCTGTGGCTGGTCCTCCTGGTCACCCTGCTGGTCGGTGCCGCCCTCGGCGAACTGCTGGCTCGCCGCCGCACGAGGCGCTAGCCGACCGGACGACCGCCGGACGGCCGCCGGACGGCCGCCGGACGACCGGTCACCCGGTCACCCGGTCACCCGGTCCGGCGCAGGAGGTCGGACAGGGCGAGCCGGGACGGGACGTCGAGTTTGCGGTAGACGCGGGACAGGTGGGTCTCCACCGTGCGGGGGCTGAGGAAGAGCCGCTCGGCGATCTCGCGGGTACGCAGCCCCGTCGCGGCCAGCTCGGCGATCTCCAGTTCGCGGTCGCTGAGCAGGCCGCGCGGGTGCGCGGTGCGGCAGTCCGTCGACAGTTCGGCGCGGGCGCGGGTCACCTGCTCCGTCACGAGCAGTGCCGGGTGCGTCCGGGCGACCGCCTCGGCCGCGCCCAGGCGGTCGAGGGCCGCGGCCGGGCCGTGCGCCTCGTGAAAGGCGCGGGCGCCGGTCGCCAGCGTCCAGGCGTACTGCACCGGCATCCCGGCGGACCGGAACGCCTCCGCGGCCCGGGCGAAGTGCCCGGCCGCCGCGTCGTGGTCGCCGTCGGCCAGCTGGAGCCGGGCCCGGGCGCACCGCGCGTGGGCCTCCTGGACGGGCAGCCCGAGCCGCCGGGCCTCCGCCTCGGCGGTCCGGACCAGCCGCTCCGCCTCCGCCCGGTCCCCGCACTCCAGGGTGGCGGTCGCCAGCACGGCCAGCAGGAACGGCCGGGAGAAGGGCCGGACCAGGGGCAGCCGCTCGTCGGCCCGCCGTCCAGCAGGGTCCGCCGGCACCCGGCCGGGTCACCGCCGAGCAGCCGGGCCTGGGCGAGCAGGCCGGTCGCCGAGGCCGCCCACCAGCTGTGGCCGGACGGGGCCGCCTCCGTCGCCTCCTCGACCAGCGCCACGGCGTCGGCGGCGCCCTCCCGGCCACGGGCCCAGACGAGCGCCGTCGCGCGGATCGCCCGCGCCAGGGCCAGCGCGGGCCGCACCCCCAGGCAGCGGGCGAGGTCCTCGCCTCCATGGCGTGCTGCCGGGAGGACTCCAGACGGCCGGTCCACTGCTCGGCCACCGCGAGCCCGAGCAGGCGGTGGAGCAGGACGGGCCGCTGGGGCCTCCGGCGGTCGGCCGTCGGTCCGCAGTGGTCGGTGGCCGGTCTGCGGTGGTCGGCCGTCGGTCCGCGGTGGTCGGCGGTCAGCTCCTGGCGGTCGGCCGTCAGCCCGCGGCTCAGGTGGCGGGCCGCGTCGGCGAACCGCTCCAGGTAGAGCTCGGCGCTGCCGAGCAGGGCCAGGGTCTCCGGGGTGCGGCCGGCCATCGGGTCCGGCAGGGCGTCGACCAGCCGGGCGCAGTGGGTGACCTCGTCCAGGGCCTCGGCCAGGTCGCCCGCGTGGGTGACGCAGAGCGCGTCGAGCACCCGTAACACGGTGCGGTCCGGCTCGGTGGCGCCGTCCGCGTCTCCGTCTCCGTATCTGTCTCCGTTTCCGTTGCCGTTTTCGTGGCTGGAGGCGGGGCCGGGGTCGCAGCCGTGCCCGTCGGCCGCGGTCGGCACCCGGACGGCTTCCCGGAGCAGGGCCCGGGCCTGGTCGTGGGTGCCGCGCAGGACGTGGACCAGCCCGTGCTCGATGACCAGTTCGGCGGCCTCGGCCGGTAGCGGCGACGGCAGCGGCCGGGGCAGCAGGCGGAGGGCCGCGTCGGCCAGGGCCGCCGCCTCCGCGTAGCGGCCGAGCTGCCGCTCGGCGCCGACGCAGACCGCGTACGCCTGGCACAGCTGCCGCTCGTCGAGCGTCGCCGCCCGGCGCCCCAGCAGTTCGTGCGCCCGGGTGCGGGCCTCGCCCGGGTGGCCCGAGGCGATCAGGGCGCGGCAGCGGGCGAGTTCCATCGCGTTCCGGGCGGCGGCGTCGGCTGCTCCGTCCCCTCCGTCGGGCAGGGCCTCCAGGGCCAGGCCGAGCCAGCGGGCGGCGGTGGCCGGTTCCAGCGCCGCGATCTCCGCGGCCCCGTCCGCCAGGGTGCGCGCGGCGAGTGCCGCGTCGCTGCCCAGCAGGTGCTCGGCGTGCCGGGCCCGGTCGCGGGCCCGCCCGTCCCGGCCGGTGATGAGTTCCAGGGCGTGGCGGTGGGCGCGCAGCCGGAAGGACAGCCCGGCCCGCTCGTGCGCGACGTGACCGACCACCGGGTGGCGGAAGGCGAGCCGGCCCTGCCAGTCGGCCTGCCGCACCAGACCGGCCTCCTCCAGTTCGGCGAGCGCGTCGAGGGTGCGGTCCGCCCCCAGGCCGGAGAGCCGGGCGACGTCCTCCGGCCGGAACGGGCTGCCGGCCACGGCCGCCGCGGACGCGGTGAGCGCTGCGGGCGGCGTCAGCGCGTCGAGTTCGGCGACCAGCGGCTTCGCCGCGCGCAGCAGCCCGGCCGGGTCGGTGCCCGCCCGCTCGGGCCAGTGCTCGGGCTGCCAGCGCGCCGCGACGAGCAGGCGCAGGTAGCGCGGATTGCCCTCGGCCGCGGTGCACAACCGGGCGGCGAACGCGCGGAGTTCGGCCGGGGTGCGGGCTCCGGGCTCCCCGTCGGCGGGCCGGTCGGCCAGCAGGACGGCCACCTCCTCGGCGGTGAGGGCGCGGGGCTCGACCCGGGTCACCGTCCCCGCCCGCACCCCGTCCTGCAGCGCGGCCCGGAGGGCGGGCGCGGTCTGCCCGGGCCGGTGGGCGACCGCGAGCAGGAACGGGGCGGGCGTCACCGACCGCACCAGCCGGACCAGCAGCGCCGTCGACGCCGGATCGCACAGGTGGACGTCGTCCAGCACCACGAGGTGCCCCGCCGCCCAGGCGAGCGGCCGGTCGCCCGGCCCGTCGAGCCGTTGCTCCGGCGCGTCCAACCGCTGCTCCGGCCTGTCGAGCCGTTGCTCCGGCCCGTCCAACCTCTGCTCCGGCCCGTCGAGCCGCTGCTCCGCCTCGCCGGCGCCGCCCGCCGACTCCCGGGCGTCGCGGAAGACCTGCCACGGGCCGGTGCCGTCGTGCCGGGCGTGGGCCCGGGCCACCGGGACCCCGCGCCGCGCGGCCAGCTCCAGGAGCGCCCCGGCCAGGCGGGTCTTCCCGATCCCCGGCTCCCCGGGCAGCTCGACGACCGAGCCCCGGCCGCGTTCCAGCGCGAGCACGGCCCGGGTGAGCACGGAGAGTTCGGCCTCCCGCCCCACGAGCCGCCCCCCGGCGGGCCGTTGCTCTCCGACGAGCTGCTCCGCGGCGAGGTGCCCGGCCGGAGGACTGTTGTGCTGCAAGGCGCTTGCCCACTTCCGTTGTCGACGCGAGGTGCCCCACCCGGCCCCACCCGGCCCGCCCCGGACGCCCCGGCGCCGCCGCACCCCTCGGCGGACCTCCCCGGCGGGGCCGGGCGGTCCTGACGACTCGGCGGCGTCGACCGGGTGTGCCCTGATACGGGCCCCCGGGAGATACGTACGGAGATTACGTGCTCCCCCTGACGCTTCCGCGGGCGTGCTCGATGAAGCTGGCCTCTCCCGACCTTCCGATCCGGAGGACAACGTGAAACTCAGGAGCATGGCGGTGGCCGCCGCACTCGGCGCCACGTCCTCACCACGGTGCCGGTGGTCACCGCCCCGTTCACCGCCTACGCGTCCTGCGTGGACGACCACTCCACCTGCGGCAACGAGGACCCGCCGCCGCCGGACGACCCGGACGACCAGGACCCGCCGATCATCGACCTCCCCGACCCCGGCTACCCCGACTACCGGGCGACGACCCGGGGCCGGCGACGGGCAGTCTGCCGACCGTCATCACCAACGGGTCCAACGTCAGCGAGGCGCCCGTGCCCGTGGCGGACGCCACCTGCCCACCGTCGTGGTCACCGGCACCGCCACGCCCGCCCCCGCACCGGCCGACCCGGCCATCCCCGGCAACACCGGAGCCGTCGGCGGGGGCGGCGAGGACAGCACCCCGGGCGCGGTGCTGTACCGGCTCGGGAAGCTCTGGGAGAAGCACGAGAACTGCTACCGCAACGGCAACTCCATGCCGTACAAGGTGTCGGAGACCGTCAAGTACGACGTCACCTACCAGGTCAGCACCAACATCTCGGCGAAGGCGGTCGACGTGCTCACCGCCACGATCGGCACCCAGCTCAACACCACGATCAGCCGCAGCCAGACCGTCGACTTCACCCTCAACCCGGGCGAGAGCTGGTCGCTGTTCGTCGAGTACGCAGACCAACGTCTACCGGATCACGACCTTCGACTACTGGAGCCTCTCGTACAAGATCGAGTTCGTGAACGTCACGGCCCGACCGGCGTCGTGACCCCGCGCCCCTGCTGAGGCCGGTCCCGTCCTGATGCCCCGCCACCCCTCCGAACCGGCGGCACGACCGGTCACGCCCGTCGTGCCGGTCGTGCCGCCGCTCGACGCGGAGGTGATCCCCGAACCGGCCCGGGCCGCGGCGCTGGCCGCCCTCGCCGCGCTCACCGCGGCCGTCCGGCGCCACCTCGGCGACCCCGACCTGTTCCACCGCCCCCGCTACCGGATGAAGGCGCACCACCGCCACCTCGCCGGGCTGACGGGCGAACAGGCGACCGCCCGGATCGCCGCGGCCGCCGAGGCCCGGGCCGCGGCCGGCCTGCTGGCCGTGCACTCGGTCCGCGCCGAACGCGCCGAACGGCCCGACACCGCCCCTGCTTCACCCCGGACGCCCTCGCCGAACTGCACGGGCTGCTCGTCGCCGCCGACCCCAACATCCCCGGCACCGGCGGCTTCCGGAACGCCACCGCCAGGGTGAACTGGCCCGACGGGCGGCGCTTCGTGATGACCGTCCGCCCCGGCCGGGACCTGCGTGACCACGTCCGGCGCTGGTACGAGTGGGGCACCCGGACCACCTCGCCGCCACTGGACGCCGCGGCGCTCGGCATGGTGCGGCTGCTCACCGTCCACCCTTCCCGACGCCAACGGCCGCACCGCCCGGCTGCTCGCGGAGTGCGACCTGGTGGCCGCCGGCCTCCTGCCCGGACTCCTGCTCGACCTCGAAGGCTGGACCGAACGCCACCGGGCCGAGCACGACCGGGCGGTGGTCGCCGCCGCACAAGGCCGACTCGCCCCCTGGGGTGAGCTGTTCGCCCGCACCGTCACCGACACCGCCCGCCACCGGACCACGACCGTCGAGACCTACGGTGCCCTGATCGACGCCGCGATCGCCCGCACCGACGGCGACGCCGCCGAGACGGCCGTCCTCACCTGCCTCCGCACCGCCCGGCCTCTCCACGACCTGGCTCCACGACCGCATCCCGCACGACCCGGCCCCACCCCTCGACCGCCTCGCACCGCCGGAATCCTCACCCCCCACCCCCGCCTCCCGGGCGCCCTGATCCACCCTCAGTCCTGGCCGTCCTGGACACCCCGTACGAAGACCCGCCGCCCTGAGGCCACAGTGAGGCCGCCCCAACCCCACCCGCCCCAACGGAGGCTTGGGCAAACGGCGGCGGCGATGGCTTCGCCTCGATCGATGGCAGCTTTGGCACGGACGGCACCGGCACGGTCGCTGGCCCGTTCCTGGAGCAACCCCCGCGAGCGCGGGGCCGAGGACCGCCGCGTCCCGGGCGGCTTGCTGGAGCGCGAGCAACCCCCGCGAGCGCGGGGCCGAGATCGCCTCACCAACGCCACCAGGCCGGTGCTGGAGCAACCCCGCGAGCGCGGGGCGAGGGCGGGATCGCCTGCAAGTGGTGCGGATCGGAGGAGCAACCCCGCGAGCGCGGGGCCGAGTTGAGCAGGCCCCACTGGTCGCGGGCGTAGCGGGAGCAACCCCCGCGAGCGCGGGGCCGAAGGCACGTACGCCGACGTGCGGCCCGGCACCCGAGAGCAACCCCCGCGAGCGCGGGGCCGAGCACGGGTCGGATCGAGCTCCGGGGCAGCGTGCGGAGCAACCCCGCGCGGGCGGGGCCGAGCACTCGTGCACGCGTAACTGCCGGAACGTCAGGGAGCAACCCCGCGAGCGCGGGGCCGAGGCCCTAACGGCGGGACGCGCAAGGGGACTTGAAGAGCAACCCCCGCGAGCGCGGGGCCGAGACAATGCGACGCGCACGGAAAGATACCCGTGAAGAGCAACCCCGCGAGCGCGGGGCCGAGGTCCAGGATGCTCTCCTGGCCGGGATCTCCTGGAGCAACCCCCGCGAGCGCGGGGCCGAGCCGCGGAGGCGGCTGGCTCCCGTCAACGAGCCGGAGCAACCCCCGCGAGCGCGGGGCCGAGGCTTGGTGACCTGGGGTGTTGCGGGTCAAGTGGTGGTGATTTTGTCAGGTGGATTTGCTGGGGGAGCTTGCATCGTCTGGTTGCTGTCCGGGATTGTCGGTGGGGTCCTCTACGCTGCGGAGCGTAGTGGATCGGAGGCATGGGGTGGGCGGATTTGTGCAGGGGAGAGGGCTTTCAAGGGAAGCGGCGGGGTGGTTGGGGGCGTTGTGGGGGAAATCGGCGGGGAGGGGCGGGGGAACGGCGAACCTGTTGATTTCGCACATGTTGGACACTGCGGCGGTGGCTGAGGTGATGTGGGACGACTACCTTCCGCCGGTCACGCGTCGACGGTTGGACGTGGTGGCGGGTGGGCGGGGCCGAGGGCGGTTGTTGTTCGTGTGGCTGTGCGGTGTGCACGACGTGGGGAAGGCGACTCCGGCCTTTCAGTTCATGGACGTGACAGGAGCCGCTGCGGTGCGGGCGGCGGGGCTGGGGTGGAATGAGTACGCCGTCGCGGGTGGGAAGAGGTGGCGGCACGACCGGGCGGGTGGCCGGGTAGTGCGGGGACTGCTTGCCGAGGCCGGGTGGGCGGAGGAGCAGCGGGCTTGGGTGTGGCCGTTGGTGGCGGGGCATCACGGCACGTTCCCGACGGCGGGGGATCTGGTCCCGCCGAAGAAGAACGAGGAGTTCCAGGGGCGGGGGGCCGCCTGGCGCGGTGCCGGACCGCGTTGGTCGAGGTCTTCAGCCGGGAGGTCGGCTTCGGCGGGGAGTGTCCGTTGGGCGAGGCCCAGCCGTGCGAGGTGCCGACGCGCGCGGTGCAGCTCCAGCTGTCGGGCTGATCGTGATGGCGGACTGGATCGCCAGCAACGAGCGGTACTTCCCCGGTGTCGCCGATCTAGGGCGCGTCTCATGGGAGGGCGCGCGCAAGCGGGCCGGTGCGGCGTGGTCCGCGCTGGGGCTGCGCGGTGGGTGGGGACAACTCGCTCTGCCCGGGGTCGAGTTGTTCCAGGACAGGTTCGGCGAGGGGCCCCGGTCGTCGCAGCGGATGGTGCTGGAGGTGGTTCGCCGGATGGGGAACCCGGGGCTGGTGGTCATCGAGGCGCCGATGGGGGAGGGGAAGACGAAGGCGGCGCTCGCGGCGGCCGAGGTGCTGGCGGCCCGGAGCGGCGCGGACGGAGTGTTCCTGGGCATGCCGACCAGGCGACGGCCGACCCGATGTTCACTCAAGTCCGTTCTTGGCTGGGCGAGATCGACAGTCCGCTTGCTGACCAGGTGGCGTTGCTGCACGGCAAGCGGATCTTCAACAAGGAGTGGCGCGCGCTCCTCGATGGCGATGGCGCCGACACCTTCGAGGCGGACGACTGCTACGGCTCGGGGTGGTGAGGACGAGTACGGGATGGCCTGGTCCTTCGGGGCGGAGGAGCCGCAGCGCGGGGTCCCTCCGAGTGGTTCCTCGGACGGCGACGCGGTCTGCTCAGCCCGTTCGCGGTCGGTACCGTCGACCAACTCCTCCAGGCCGCGACCCGGACCAAGCACGTGATGCTGCGGATGGCCGGCCTGGTCGGCAAAGTGGTGATCCTGGACGAGGTGCACGCCGCGGACGTCTACATGTCCCAGTTCCTGCTGGAGGGCCTGCGCTGGCTCGGGCAGGCGGGCGTCCCCGTCCTCCTCCTGTCGGCGACGCTCCCACCCGAGCAGCGTCATGACCTGGTGGCGGCGTACCTGGCCGGAGCGCGGTCCGTCGAGACCGCGCCGGAGGTCGAACTCCCGCAGCCGGACGGCTACCCGAACGTGACGGCGCATGGATGGGGGAGGACGGTCCGCAGGTGCTGGTGGAGAGCGCGGAGACCTGGCGGCCCGACCTGGAGGTCGAGGTGCGCGTCCTCGACGAACCGGTGACCGATCCGGGGGGCCAGGACCCGTCAGGTCCGACCGCCGAGGCCGTTGCGGAGTACCTGGGGGATCAACTCGCCGACGGTGGCTGCGCATTGGTCATCCGCAACACCGTCGACCGGGCCCAGCACACCTTCGAGGCGCTACGTGCGAAGTTCGCCGACCAAGAGGTGCACCTGCTGCACGGCCGGCTCCACGTCGGGCACCGTGCCGACCGCACCGCGGCGGTGCTGGGGGCGCTCGGTCGGCGTGACGACGGCCGGCCGCGTCCCCGGCGGATGGTGGTCGTCGCCACGCAGCTCGCCGAGCAGTCCTTCGACGTCGACGCGGACCTGCTGGTCACGGACCTCGCGCCGATCGACCTGCTGTTGCAGCGCATCGGCCGTCTCCACCGCCACGACGGCAACCCGCGCCCGCCCCGACTCGCGCGTCCGACGGTCGTCGTGACGGGGCTGCGCCGGGCAGGCGGCGGAGTCCCGTGGCTGCTCCCGGCCGCGGAGCGGATCTACGGGCGCTGCCCGCTGCTCCGCACGGCGGCCGAGGTGATCACGGCCGACGGCGGCGGGTGGAGCATCCCGGGCCGGGTCCCGGAGTTGGTCGCCCGGGTCTACGGCACCGATCGGATGGTCCCGCAGGAGTGGGCCGACGAGGAGTCGGCGGCGCGGAAGACCTGGATCGAGGACCGGCGCGGGCGCCGGGAGGCAGCCGCGCCGTTCCTGCTCACCCGGGCGGGTGAACACGGTCAGCCGACCTTGGAAGGGCTCCACTACGCGGGCCGGGGCACACTGCGTGACGGGCAGTTGGAAGCCCTGGTCAGGGACGGCGATCCGAGCACGGAAGTGCTCCTGGTCCGCCGGGTCGGTGGTGGCTATCGCACCATGACCGGCCGGGCGCTGGGCCCGAACGGCGAGACCGCGGCCGACCTGCTGGACGACGTACTCATCGGCACCGTCCGGCTCCCGGCCAAGCTCACCGAGGCGGTGAAGCGGCACGGCCTCGGTCCGTTGCCGGGTTGGCGTGACCATCCCTGGCTGCGCTACGGCAGGGCGCTGGAGCTGGACGAACGGGACGAGGCGCAGCTCGACGGCTGTCGGATTCGGTACGACAGCCGGCTCGGCCTGGTCGTGACCGGCCGCCCATAGCGCCTGGTAGGGGGTGGGCAAGAGAAGTCTTGGCCACCCCCAACCCCGCGAGCGCGGGGCCCACTTGGTGCCGACCCGGCCGCGGAAAAACGGCTAAGGGCCATCCCCTTCGAGCGAAGCCCGGGGGCAGGTGGCAATTCAAGCATTCGCCCTTCACCGATCGGTGGCTGGTGCCACTATGAAGGACAAGCCACTTCCAAAAAAGGCTAGTTGAGGGATACGACTGTGCCCGTGTACAACCTGGCGGACGAACCGTGGCTGGCCCCGCGCCTGCTCGACGGAGGCCCGCCCGTCCACCTGGGAATCGCCGAAACGCTGACGCGGGCGGACGAGTTCGACGGACTGTCCGTCGACTTCGCCACGCAACTCCCCGCCGTGCTGCGGCAAGTGCTCCTGCCGGTGGTCGTAGCCGCGCTGGGGGCGCCCGAAACGGCGGCGGCCCAAGGCGAGCGGCTGGCCAGGGGTGGGTTCACCGTGCGGGAGAAGGAGCGTCTGCTCGCCTACCTGGCCGAGCACCGGGCGCGCTTCGACCTGTTCGACGAGGCCGTGCCCTTCGCCCAGGTGGCCGGGCTGCGGACGGCGAAGGGCGAGACGAAGGGTGCCGCCGTGCTGGTGGCCACCGCGGCGAGCGGCAACAACGTGCCGTTGTTCGCCAGCCGTTCGGACGCGGACCGGCTCGACCTGACGCCCGCCCAGGCCGTCCACTGGCTCCTGCACACCCACTGCTGGGACACCGCTGCGATCAAGACCGGCGTCGTCGGGGACGACAGGGCGAAGGCCGGCAAGACCACGGGCAACCCGACCGGACCCCTCGGCCAGCTCGGTGTGATCGTCCCGATGGGGCGCACCCTGTACGAGACGCTGCAACTGAACATCCCGGTCACCGCGGGCGCGAACCTGGGCAAGCCTCAGTGGGAGCGCCCTCCCGGCACGCCCGCCTGGGAACAGCGGTCGGCCACCGGCCTGCTCGACCTGTGGACGTGGCAGGCGCGGCGCGTCCGCCTGATCCCGCACCAGGACGACGGGGGAGCGCTGAAGGTGGCCCGCGTCGTGATCAGTGCCGGCGACCGCCTCTCCACAACGCCGGAGTGGGAGCCGCACACCGCCTGGACGTTCACCGCACCGGCCAAGAAGACACCGAACCACGCCCCCGAGCGTCGGCCGCGCCGCCACCCGCAGGGCAAGGCCGTCTGGCGCGGGCTGGACGCACTGCTCGCCCCCGTCCGGCAGAACGACGAGGGTGTCTTCGAGACCAGCGTGCTGCTCGACCGGATCGGCGCCCTCCAGGAGGATGCGCAGCTGCCGGCCGACTACCCGCTCCGGGTCGAGACCTTCGGCATGGTGTACGGCACGCAGTCCTCGGTGGTCGAGGACGTCGTCCACGACACCATCCCCCTGCCGGTGCTCGCCCTCCACCAGGACTCCGGGACGCGGCTGTTCCTGCTGGACGTCGCCGAGCAGGCCGAGCGGCTCGCCCGGGCCCTCAACGACCTCTCCGCGGACCTGCGCCGCGCGATCGGGGCCGATCCGATCCCCTGGGACAAGGGCCAGCGGCCCGGTGAACCACTGCTGCACGTCCTTGACCGCCTGGTCCGCCGGATGCTGGCCGGAGCCCGGGCGGCCGGTGGCGACGAAGAGCTGCTGGAGCGCGGCCGGTTCGCCTGGGAGGAGGCGGCGGCCCGGCGTACCTGGGAACAGGCGGACGCCCTGCTGGCGGCGGCCCCCGCCGGCGCGTTCACCGGACGGGCCGTCAGCCAGACGGGAAAGCAGGGCAAGACCCACACCTTCTCCCTCGGCAGGGCGGCCGACAAATTCCGCCGCGAGGTCCACGACATCCTTCCGCGCCACGCGCACACCGCTCGTGCCACCGCGCGGGACCGGTTCGGCGTGCTCGACGACGCCGAGAACCCCTCCTCCGGAGACCACGTTGACGACTGATCAGCCCGCCGCTCGACGGCGCTACTGGCACGAGTACACCGCTCCCCACCACGGCTGGCGCACCGACCCCCGTACGGGGCAGCCGGGTCGGCCGCCCGGCGAGGAGCTGGCCGCCCTGCGCTCCGGGCTCGGGCGACCGGTGATGGACAGCTCGAAGATGTGGCCGTACTACAGCACCGAGGTCGACGACGTACTGGCCCTCCAGGACCGGGTCTCCGACGAGCAACAGGCCGAACACGCCGCGCTCGCCCTCTACGGCCTGCACCAGCAGGGCCAGAGCAGGCCGATGCACCGCTCCGGCGTCAAACTCGGCCGGGCCCTGCGCGAACTGCGCCGCCACGGCAAGTACAGCGAGAACGCGCTGGACGCCAGGGTCGGCCAACTGGCCGCCGCGACCAGCGTCCCGGCCCTCCTGGTCCACCTACGGGGCCTGGTCACCCAGCTGCGGACGGTCGGCCAACCCCTCGACTACGACCACCTGATGGCCGACATCCGTGCCTGGCACCAGCCCGAGCGCCGACCCCAGGTCCGGCTCAAGTGGGCCCTGGGCTACCAGGCGTGGCAGGACAAGACCTCCGTCGGCGACGAGTGACCACCGCCCACAACCGAACCCCGCCCCCGCCTCGTCAGGAGAAGCGCGTGCCTTCCCGTTCCCGGCTCTACGTCGACGTCCACATCCTGCAGACCGTCCCGCCGGCCAACCTCAACCGCGACGACAACGGCAGCCCCAAGGAGGCGTACTTCGGCGGCAAGCGCCGCTCCCGCGTCTCCTCCCAGGCATGGAAGCGTGCCACCCGCGTGCACTTCGCGGAGCGCTACGAGCCGCAGGACCTCGGCACCCGGACCAAGCGCATCGCCGGCAAGCTCGCCGAGCGCCTCGCCGCCCGTGCCGACCTGCGCGCCGAGGACGCGCAGCGCATCGCAGGGGCGCTGCTGAAGCCGATGGGCATAGCCGCGGGCAAGAAGGCGGGCGACACCGCGTACCTGCTGTTCTACGGCCGCCGACAGCTGGAGGGCATCGTCGACCTGGTCGCCGCCGACGCGGCGGAGTTGGCGGCACTGGACGACCAGCAGTTGGAGGAGCGGGCGAAGAACCTGCCGGTCCGCGAGCAGCTCCAGCAGGGCCACCCCGTCGACGTCGCGCTGTTCGGCCGGATGGTCGCCGACATCCCCGGCCTCAACGTCGACGCCGCCACCCAGGTCGCGCACGCCCTCTCCACCCACGCCACCGAGCTCGAGTTCGACTACTACACGGCCGTGGACGACGAGACCGGCGACGAGGAGACCGGCGCCGGAATGATCGGCACCATCGGCTTCAACTCGGCGACCCTGTACCGCTACGCCACCGTCGGCCTGCACCAGCTGACCGACAACCTCGGCGAGGAGAAGACCGCCGTCGAGGCCGTCGACCTGTTCGTCGACTCCTTCGCCCGCTCCATGCCCACCGGCTACGGCAACTCCTTCGCCCACCGCACCCGGCCCAGCCTGGTCGCCGTCGTGGTCCGCACCGACCAGCCCGTCAACCTGGTCTCCGCGTACGAGAACGCCGTCCCGGCCGGCGACGGCATCCTCACCGAATCGGCCCGCCGCCTCGCCGCCGAGTACCGCACCGCCACTTCCCAGTGGGGCGACGAACCGCTCCACACCGCCATCTGCCACACCCTGGACGCCGCGAGCCCCGAAGCGGCCGCGCTCGCCGAGGCGTTCGGCGCCAACCGGACCTTCGCCGAACTCCGCGAGGGCCTGCGCACCGCCCTCACCGAGCGGACGGCGGAACGCTGATGCCCGCCGACACCACCCCGCCGGACGACCGGGCGGTCCTCCTGCTGCGACTCGCCGGACCGCTCCAATCCTGGGGCGACCGCAGCGCCTTCAACCGCCGCGACACCACCCCGCAGCCCACCAAGTCCGGCGTCGTCGGGCTGCTCGCCGCAGCCGCCGGCCGCCCCCGCGGAGCGGACCTCACCGACCTGGTCGGTCTGCGGCTCGGCGTCCGGGTGGACCAGCCCGGCACGCTCCTGCGCGACTACCACACCGTCAGCGACTACCGCGGCCTGCCGCTGCCCCAGGCCGGGGTCAACGCGAAGGGCGTCCAGAAGCCCACGTCGCCGAGCAAGCACACCCACGTGACGCACCGCTACTACCTCCAGGACGCGGTGTTCCTCGTCGCCGTCGAAGGACCCGCCGAACTGGTCGCCATGCTCGGCGAAGCCGTCACCCGCCCGGCCTTCCCACTCGCCCTCGGCCGCCGCTCCTGCACGCCCACCCAGCCGCTGAGCCTGGGCGTCCGCCGTGGTACACCGCTGGAGACCGCCCTCGCGGAAGAACCCTGGCAGGCCAACGAACAGACCAGGAAGGCGTACGAGCGGCAGGCGAAACGCGGCCAGGCCCCGCGCCGGACCGACCGCGTCGACCTGGAGGCCAGCTTCGACGACCCGCACGGGGACGATACCTACCAGGACGTCCCGCTGAGCTTCGACCCGCGCCGCCGCGGCTTCAGCAGCCGCAAGGTCCGGCACGAGTGGCTCAGCGTTCCCACCGGCCTCCGGGCCGTCGTTCCCACCGAGCCGCCCGCCGACGGCGGCCACGACCCCTTCGCCCTGCTGGGCTGGTGACCCGACCCATGACCTACCTCTCCCGCGTCCGCATCAACCCCCTGCGCGCGGCCAGCCGCACCCTGCTCGCCAACCCGCGCGCCCTGCACGGCGCCGTCCAGGCCGGAGTCCCCGACCAGGCACCCGGCGACCGCGTCCTCTGGCGCCTCGACACCGACCACCCGCGACGGCCTCACCTCCTGGTCCTCACCCCCGGCAAACCCGACTGGACGCACCTCGTCGAACAGGCCGGATGGCCCGACGCAGACGGCGAGCACTACGCGGTCCGCGACTACAGCCCCCTGCTCGCCCAACTCGCCCTCGGCCGCGAGTACGCCTTCCGGCTCACCGCCAGCCCCGTGCAGAACACCTCCAACCCGACTGGCAGTAGCACCCACCGCACCAAGACCGCCGACGAACTCCGCCACCGCTCCTACCGCGTCCCCCACCGCACCGCCGGACACCAGCTCGCCTGGTTCCTCGACCGCACCACCCGCTGGGGCTTCACCGTCCCCGAAGCCCGCACCGACACCCCCGCCCCCGGGCTGGACGCCCCGGACGGCGACGGGCCGTCGGCCCGCGAGGTCCGGATCACCGACCGCGACCGGCGCACCTTCGCCAAACCCGGCACCCGCACCCCCGTCACCCTCACCACCGCCACCTTCGAAGGACACCTGCGGATCAGCGACCCCGCCCTCTTGCGGACCGCCCTCCTCGAGGGCATCGGCCCCTCCAAGGCGTACGGCTGCGGGCTGCTCACCCTCGCCCCGCTCCCCGGCGGAGCCCGCTGACCGATGGCCGACATCTGGTGGAAAGCCCATCCCCACGACCTGCACCGCCTCTCCGACCGCATCTCCAGCGTCTACGTCGAGCGCAGCCACATCGACCGCGACGAGAACGCCGTCGTGGTCATCAACAAGCGCGAGACAGTCCGCGTCCCCGCTGCCATGGTCGCCGTCATGCTCCTCGGCCCCGGCACCCGGATCACCCACGGCGCGGTCAACCTCCTCGCCGACTCCGGAACCACCGTGTGCTGGGTCGGCGAGCAAGGTGTCCGCATGTACGCGGCCGGACTCGGGCCGAGCCGCGGCGCCGGGCTCTTGAACCGGCAGGCGTGGCTGGTCAGCCGGACCAAGGAACGGCTCGCCGTCGCCCGCGCGATGTACCGCATGCGCTTCCCCGGCGAAGACGTGGACGCCGCGACGATGCAGCAACTGCGCGGCCGCGAAGGCGCCCGGATCCGCAAGCTCTACCAGGCGCACTCGCGCCGCACCGGTGTCCCCTGGAACGGACGCGTCTACCAGCCAGGAGACGCACACGCCGCCGGCGACGACCTCAACCGCCTCCTCTCCGCCGCCAACGCCGCGCTCTACGGCATCTGCCACGCCGTCATCACCGGCCTCGGCGCCAGCCCCGGCCTCGGCTTCGTCCACACCGGCCTGGCCACGTCCTTCGTCCTCGACATCGCCGACCTCTACAAAGCCGAATACACCATCCCCCTCGCCTTCGACCTCACCGCCCGCGGCCACACCGAAGAACGCGACGCCCGCCTCGGCCTGCGCGACCGCATCGCGGAGGACCGCCTCCTCGGCCGGATCGTCCGCGACGTCAAAGCCCTCCTCACCCCGGACGGCCTCGACCTGGAGGACCAGGACGTCAACCAGTTGTGGGACGAGAAGGTCGGCGCGGTCCAAGGCGGCGTCAACTGGTCCTCGGCTGAAGGCGGTTCCGCTCTCCATGCCATCGATCCGGGCCTGGGCGACGAGGACGAACACCTGGCGATCGTCGGCCCCGAGTTCGACAACGAGCCGAAGCAGGACCCCCGATGACCGTCATCGTCCTGATCGCCGCCCCCGAGGGCCTACGCGGCCACCTCACCCGCTGGATGGTCGAAGTCCACGCGGGCGTCTTCGTCGGCAACCCCAGCCGACGCATCCGCGACCGCCTCTGGGAACTCCTCGCCACCCGCATCGGCACCGGCCAAGCCATCCTCGTCGAACCCGCCTCCAACGAACAAGGCTGGACCATCCGTACTGCCGGCACAGACCGCTGGAAGCCCGTCGACTTCGACGGACTGATTCTCTCCGCCCGCCGGACCCGATAACATCGCAGGTCACGAAGCTCGGCCCCGCGCTCGCGGGGGTTGCTCCCACCACACCGGCGGGTTCACCCACCGCTCCATCTCGGCCCCGCGCTCGCGGGGGTTGCTCCACCGGGCTGTAGAACCAGGCGCGGACCGCCGCCTCGGCCCCGCGCTCGCGGGGGTTGCTCCTGGCGGCTGACGCCCGCCGCCGGTGCCACGGTGCTCGGCCCCGCGCTCGCGGGGGTTGCTCCGGGGCCGGAGGCGAGATCCTCGGCCACCGCGACTCGGCCCCGCGCTCGCGGGGGTTGCTCCCGGGACCCCCGCGGCCGCTACGTCAGCGTCGCCTCGGCCCCGCGCTCGCGGGGGTTGCTCCTCGGGCTTCGAGCCGGACGCCTCGTCTACGCGCTCGGCCCCGCGCTCGCGGGGGTTGCTCCGACCCTTTGGTCGGACACCATCAAGCCCAAGCCTCGGCCCCGCGCTCGCGGGGGTTGCTCCTGCCGGGTCTCGCGCCCCAGGACGTTGTTGTCCTCGGCCCCGCGCTCGCGGGGGTTGCTCCCCCCGCGAGAAGGCATATGCCATCAAGCGGTGCTCGGCCCCGCGCTCGCGGGGGTTGCTCCCAGACGGCGGAGAAACTGCACGACGAGAACCCCTCGGCCCCGCGCTCGCGGGGGTTGCTCCGGCGCCGCAGACCCGGCGAGCGGGTCAGCTCGCTCGGCCCCGCGCTCGCGGGGTTGCTCGCTTGACAAGGACAACACCGAAGCTCCCGAGCCCTCGGCCCCGCGCTCGCGGGGGTTGCTCGCTTGACAAGGACAACACCGAAGCTCCCGAGCCCTCGGCCCCGCGCTCGCGGGGGTTGCTCCTGCGGCTGCCTGCACACGACCGAGGGCCCGACCTCGGCCCCGCGCTCGCGGGGGTTGCTCCCGGTCGCCGGCCTTCCCCGCCTCATTGGAGATCTCGGCCCCGCGCTCGCGGGGGTTGCCCCATCGTCGACCTGAAGTCCGACCGCGGCGCCCACTCGGCCCCGCGCTCGCGGGGGTTGCTCCGAGGTGCTGAAGTACACCGTGCCGATCATGGTCTCGGCCCCGCGCTCGCGGGGGTTGCTCCTGAGCCAGTGCACGGTCTCGGCCGGGCCCGTCCTCGGCCCCGCGCTCGCAGGGATTGCTCGGCGGCGGCGGCCTGGTCGAAGCCGGGGTGGCCCTCGGCCCCGCGCTCGCGGGGGTTGCTCCTTCATCCTCACCGACGACCGCAGCACCGCACTCTCGGCCCCGCGCTCGCGGGGATTGTTCCTCCTCAGCCCCGTGCCTGCGCGAACGCCATGGTGACGCTGGTCGTACCGGGCACTTGTAGCTGGGGCGGTCCTGTGGCGCGTGCTGGCCCGCTTCCTGGGCGCGGTGTGAGTGTCGCTGCGGTTGCCTGAGCGGTTGGGCGGGCTCCGGTAGAGGTTGGTCGGGGTTGTGTCGGAGCGGTGGCCACGCCGGGCTGGCGTGGAGCTGGCCGTGAGTCGATCGTTTGCGAGTGCGCTCCGACATTGGCGCGTTGACCGGTCGTGGGCGGCAACAGTATGGAGGTGCGGCCGGACGTGCCGAGGCGCCGGCCCTCCCTGGGGTGGGGGGCCGGCGCCTGGGGGTGGGTCAGCCGGGCCAGGTGCCGGTGAGGCGGCGGGTGGCGGTGGCTCCGCTGCGGTCGATGGCGGCTTTGACGAGGGCGAAGATCGCGCCCTGGAGGGTGGCGGCGAGCAGGACCTCGCGCCAGGTGCGGTCCTCGTCGGTGGCGTCCGGGGTGTCGTCGTCGTGGCCGATCAGCTTCCAGGTCTGCTTGAAGGCGACGCCCGCGAGCAGGCCGCCGACCACGCCGAGCGTCAGCCCGACCGGCTTGTACAGGATCTTGACCGCGTTCACTTCTGCTTCCGGCCGCGCAGCAGGAGCAGGGTGACCACCAGGACCGCGCCGCCGACCAGCAGCGGGGTGCGGTTGGCCCGGGCCGCAGCGACGGCGGACGCGGCCTTCTGCCGCAGTTGCTCCGGGGTCTTCTCGGCGGCCAGGTGACCGGCGTGGACCGCGGTGTCGCGGATCTGGGTGGCGGCCTGGTCCGCCTTCTCGAGCACCTGGTCCGGGGTCTTCTCCTTGACCAGGTCGGCGGCCTGCCCCGCCTTCTCCCGGAGCTTGCCGGTCAGTTGCGCGGCCTTCTCGGCGGCCTGCTCCTTGAGTTCGGCGGTCTTCTCCACGACCTGCTCCTTGACGTCCGCCTTGGCCGCCAACGCCTCGACCGTGCGGCCGAGGTCCTCGCGGGTGTGCTCGACCTGCTCGCGGAGCCGGTCGGTCTCCGCCGATCCGTCGCCCTGGGGCTGCTCGTTCATCGGTGTGCCCTCTCCTTGATCTCGGCCACGTCGGCCTTCACGCTGTCGATGGTCTGCTCGGGCGCGGGAGCGCCGGCCCTGGCCACCTGCTTGCGGCCGGCCTGGACCAGGACCGCGGCGACCAGTGCGAGCAGGGCCGCGACGACCAGCGCCGACGCCCACACCGGCAGGGCCAGTGCGAGGGCGGCGATCGCCGCGGCGACCACGGCCTGGGCCGCCAGGACGCCGACCAGTCCGGCCCCGCCGACCAGGCCGCCGCCCAGGCCGTAGCGCTTGCCCTTCTCGGTCAGCTCCGCCCGGGCCAACCGCATCTCCTCCCGGACCAGTTCCGAGAGTTGCTGCGACGCCCGCGTGACGAGGGCGCCCACCGGCTCCTCGCCGCCGTACCGGGTGCCGTCCCCGATGCCGCTGCTCATGGCCTTGCTCCTTCCTGCTGCCGTCCTGCTCCCGTGCGCCCCGGGCCGGGATTCCTCCCGGCCCGCACCCGCCTACCCCTGAACTCGCGGGTCATCCACCGGAGGTGCCGACGTGGTCGGCGGGGTGCGCCCCGGACCGGGGGAGGGGGCGGGGTTCAGCGGCCGGTGGCGGGGGTGACGACGGCTGTTTCGACGTGGGTGATGCCCAGGCCGGTCAGGTCCCGGGAGAGGAAGCCGTAGAGGGACTCCAGGTCGGGGAAGTAGCCGGCCGCGTGCAGGTTGGAGGGGCCGGAGGTGGCGAACGCGCCGTGGACGGCCGGGTGGGCGGCCAGGGCGCGGCCGGTGGCGGCCAGGTGGTCCGGGGCCACCCGGAGGAGGAACTTCGCCTCGATGGGCAGCCCGAGCCGGCGGGGGTCGACCAGCACCTGGGTGACCAGCCGGCCCTCCGCGGCCATCCGGGCCAACCGGCGGCGGACCGTGCTCTCCGGGTGGCCGGTCCGGGCCGCCAGGGCCGTCGCGCTCAGCCGGGCGTCCGGGGCGAGGGCGTCCAGCAGGGCCTGTTCCAGCGGGTCGGCCTCCACACCGTACGGGCCGGGGACGGGCGGTGCCGGGACGGGCGGTGTCGGTGCGGTCGGGGCCGGTGCGGTCGGGGCCGGAGCAGGCGGGATCGGGGCGGCCGGGGCAGATGCGGCCGGGGCCAGGGCCGTGCGTTCGGCCGCCGTCAGCACCTGGTGGCGCCACTCGGAGGTGAGCCGGAAGACGTGCAGGATGGTGGCGCTCTCCACGGACGTCACCGCCTGGGTGGACGGCAGTCGACGGAACACCAGCCGGTCGCGCGAACCGGGTTCGGTCCGGGCGACCGCGAAGATCTCGTCCCCGGCCGTGGTGACGTCGACGAACGGGACGTCCTCGCGCGCCGCCAGCGCGGCCACGATGGCGTCGAGCTTGCCGCGCAGCACCCTGATCCGCAGGAACAGCGCCCCGGCCGAGCCCCCGTGGCGCGGCCGGGCCACCGGGGAGACCACCACCCGCACCGTGCCGTCCGCGGTCAGCGCCCGCAGCCGGCGGCGGACGGTCGCCGCCCCACCCCCAGCACCTCGGCCGCCCGTTCGGCGCCGAGCCGACCGTCCCACTGCAGGGCGGCGACCAGCCGCTGGTCCAGGGGACCCAGAACGGAATGCGCCGATTCACGGACCATGACAGTCAGTTTCGCTCATCGCACCGCCCTGCGGCGACCGTTCCGGCAGCTCCGGGCCGAGGATGGGAAGCACCCCGACCGATCCCCACCGAGGAGGCTTCCCGTGCCCGAGATCCGGCAACGCACCGAAGTACGCTTCGCCAGCGGCACCACCACGTGCGCCGCCTGGCACTACCCGGGGTCCAACGGCGGCTGCGTGGTCATGGCCGGCGGGACCTCGGTGACCAGGGGACCGGCCACCGACCGGTTCGCCGCCCGCTTCCACCGGGCCGGGTTCAGCGTCCTCGCCCTCGACTTCCGGCACTTCGGCGGCAGCGGAGGCACCCCGCGCCAGGTCGTCCGCTTCGACGAGCAGATCGCCGACTACCGCGTCGCCGTCGACTTCGCGGCCGGCCTGCCCGAGGTCGACCCCGACCGGATCGCCGTCTGGGGCTTCTCGCTCGCCGGCGGCCACGTCCTGCGGGTCGCCGCCGACCACCCGCGGCTGGCCGCCGCCATCGCCCAGACCCCGCTCGCCGACGCCCCCGCCATCACCCCGCACGCGCTGCGCTCGATGACCCCCCGTGCGGCGCTGCGCCTGTTCGGCCGGGCCGCCGCCGACCTGCTCGGCGGCCTCGCCGGCCGCCCGCCGCTGCTGGTCCCGACCGCCGGACCGCGCGGCACCGTCGCCTCGCTCACCACCGCCGACGCGACGGACGGCGACCGCGCCCTCGACCCCGACCACCGCCACCCCGACTGGGACCGGACCGTCGCGGCCCGGATCGCCCTCCAGTTCGGCACCTACCGGCCCGGACGCCACGCCGCCCGCATCCGCTGCCCCCTCCTGGTGGTCGTCTGCGACGACGACCGCAGCGCCCTGCCCGGCCCCGCCCTGCGCGCCGCCGCGGCCGCTCCGCACGCCGAGACACTCCGCCTGCCCGGCCGCCACTACGCCCCGTTCCTGGAAGCCCACGAACCGGCCGTCACCGCCCAACTCGCCTTCCTGCGCACGCACTTGCTCGCCGACCGCCCGGACGGAGCCGGGGGCCCGGGTCGGCGCGAACGTGCGCAGCGGGCCGCCGGGTGAGCGGTGCCCGGCCGGTCCTCCCGGGCCTCGGGGCGGCAGCGGATCGGTAGGATCGGGGCCGGGACGAGGGGGCCGAGGTGGGACGGGGCGAGGCGGCGGCCGGGCTGTTCGGGTCGCGGGCCGGATTCGGGTTGGAGTTCCACCTCGGACAGGACTCGGCGCTGCTGTGCGTCGACGTCTTCGTCGGCGGGCTCCGGGTGAACGCGTGGGACAACGCGTTCTACCCGCCGCTGCTGGTCAAGAAGCTCGGGGCGGAACTCGGCCGCTTCCGCACCCCGGCCGCGCCCCCGCCGGGGTTCACCTCGCCGGCCGAGTCCTTCCGCCGGGCCGAGCGGTGCAGGTACGGCGAGGACGCCGGCACCGGGGCCGACGCGGCACTCGCGCGGTGCGCGTTCCTGGAGTGGGGGGAGTGCACCGACGACGTGACGGCCTTCGCCTTCCCCGACGGGGAACGGGTGCACCTCGCCTGCCGGGTGCGGGCGGACGGCGGCGCGGCCTGGGGCACCGGGGCCCGGCGCGGGCCGACGGTGGCGTCGGTGCGCCGCACGGCGCTCGTCGGGACGCTGGAGCGCGCCCTCGCCGTCGCCGAACGGGAGTGGTCCGTCCGCCTCGCTGCCGGCCGGTAGCCCGGGGGGCCGCTCGGCGGGGACGGGCGGCGGGGACGGGCGGTGGGACGGGCGGTGGGGAATCGGTTGGCCGTCGCGCCGGAGCGCGGCCTAGCCTCGTGGTCGTGGGCACCGACGTGTACGGCTGCATCGAGATCCGGGATCCGAACGCCGACGAGGACTGGTTCGAGTGGGAACCGTGGCAGCGCTGCACGGACCTGTGCCCGCTGTACGGGGAGTCCGGCGACTACCCGGCGTTCGCCCTGCTGTTCGGGGTGCGCAACGACCTGGGGTGGGAGCCGCTCGCCGCTCGTCGCGGACTGCCGGAGGACGTCTCGGCGGCGATGCGGGCGGAGTTCGAGGAGGCGCGGCGCCTGGACGCGGCGGTGCACAGCCCGACGTGGGTGAGCTGGGCGGAGCTGGCGCGGGCCGACCTGGCGGCGTCGCCCGCGGGCCTGCGCGGCGTGGTCCTGCTGCGGGAGCCGGCCGGTGAGGGCGGATACGTGCGGGGCGGGTACGTGCAGCGGCGGTACTGGGTCGGTGAGCGGTGGGGCTCGGCGGAGCTGGTGCGGCGGATGGGCCCCGGGGTCGGCGGCCGGAGCCCCGCCGAACTGCCGTTCGGTGAATGGTCGGTGGGCGCCACCCGGGTCGCGTACCGTCCGTTCACCCTCGGGGACGCCGTCGGGCCGGGCACCGGCTGGGAGCACGTGTTCGCCGTCATGGCGGCACTGGCCGGCCGCTTCGGCGACGACGGCGTCCGGCTCGTCGTGTACTTCGACTGACGGTCGAGGGTCGACGGTCGAGGGCCGAGGGTCGAGGTGTGACTGAGCGTTTTAGTTGGCGGGTGAGCCTTGTACCTGGCGGGTTGAGCACCGGCGGTCGAGTTCGGCCTCCAGGTGTCGGGCTGTGACGCAGCGCGCGTCGGGAAAGCTCGTCGTCACCACCTGACCTGCCCTGCCGTGCACGGCCGTGCTGCCGGCGGGGGCGGTCAGGGTGTGACGATGGGGAAGTCGGGGTCGAAGTCGTCCAGGAGTCCGGCGAGGGTGTGCAGGGCGGTGGGGTCACCGTCGAGGGTGATCGCGCCGCTGCGGGCGAGCTGGGGTGCGGTGGCGGGTTGGAGCAGGGCGCCGACCAGGGCAGCCTTGGGGCCGGTGACGGTGAGCTGGGTGCGCTCGGATGCTCCGCGGCGGGCGTTCAGGACGCCGTTGGCGATCCACATCGTCCACGTCTGGTCTGTGTCGGTGAAGTGGAAGTCGATGCGCAGGTCCGCGGTCGCGGCCTGGTCGCCGATCAGGTGGACGGCGGCGTAGTCGAAGAGGATGTCGACGGGCATGGCCAGGATGGTGTCGGGGCTGGCGGTGGCGAAGGTGGCGGCCTGGACGCCCTCGCGCAGTTCCTTGGCGGCGGTCAGGTAGATACCGCGCCACTGCGGTCCTTCGGCCTGGTAGCCCAGTTGCTCGTAGGCGTCTGCCTGCAGCTCGCGGGCGTCCTGGTGGTCGGGCTGGGCGAAGACCAGGGTGTGCAGGATCTGCGCGGCCCAGCGGTAGTCGCCGGCCGCAATCGCCCGCTTGCCCTCGGCCAACACCTGGTCGGCTCCGATGAGGTCCACGAAGCGGCGCGCGGTCTCCACCGGCGGGTGGGGGTGCAGGGAGACGGGGTCGCCGTCCCACATGCCCAGCTCCTTGGTGAACACCGCGCGCACGTCGTGGTGCAGGGTTCCGTGGTAGCCGCGGTTGAACCACTTGCGGCCCAGCGCCTGGGGCAGCTCGATCTCCTCGGCCGCCTCCAGCGGGGTGTAGCCCTTGTTCGCCAGACGCAGGGCCTGGTCGTGGATGTACTTGTAGGTGTCGCGCTGGGACTCCAGGAAGCCGGTGACCTCCTGGTTGCCCCACACGGGCCAGGTGTGCGGGCCGTAGTGGACCTGCGCCTGGTCGCCCCAGCGCTCCAGGGTCTCGTCGAGGTAGCGGGCGAAGTTGCGGGCGTCGCGGGTGCGGGCCCCGCGCAGGGTCTGGATGTTGTGCAGCGAGTGGTTGGCGTTCTCCGCGCAGGTCAGCGCCGCCAGCTGCGGAATCCAGATGTGCATCTCCTCGGGGGCCTCGGTGTCCGGGGCGTAGAGGAACTCGAACTCCAGGCCGCCCAGGTCCCGCTTCGTCCCGGTCTCGGTGATCGGGTCGGTCGGGGAGAGGTAGGAGATGGTGACCCCCGGCAGCGAGGCGATGCCGATGCCGCAGGTCACGCACCCGCCCGGGCCCTGGTCAAGCAGGCTGTTGAAGGCGTAGGAGGCACGGCGGCTCATCGCGTTGCCCGCGATGACGTTCTCGCCGATCGCATGCTTGTCGAAGGACGCGATCGTGCCCGGCGCGATGATCGGGACCTTCCCGGAGGCGACGTCCTCGGCGCTCACCACGCCCTTGACGCCGCCGTAGTGGTCGATGTGGGTGTGGGTGTAGATCACGGCGGCCACCGGCTTGTCGCTGACGTGCTCGCGGATCATGGCCATGGCCTGGGAGGCGGCCTCCACGTTGGCCATGCAGTCCACCACCACCAGGCCGCTCTCGCCCTCGACGACGGTGAGGTTGGCGATGTCGTTGTTGCGCACCTGGTAGAGGCCGTCCACGACCTTGTACAGGCCGCCGCGCCGGATCAGCTGGGACTGGCGCCACAGGCTCGGATGGACGGTGTCGGGTGCCTCGGTGTCGTCGGCGATGTAGTCGAAGCGGGAGGCGTCGAAGATGACCCGCCCGTCGTCGGCGCGCAGCGGGCCCGGCAGCGGTGCGATCAGGCCGCGGTCGGCGTCGGCGAAGTCCTGCCGGTCCTGCATGTCGTAGCCGGCCACCGCCTGCCGGTTCGCGGCGGCGGTGGCGGCGGTGGCGTCCTTCGGGGTGTACGGCACGGCAGGCGGCCTCTCTGTCGCGGGCGTCGCGGCCGTGCGCGCCAAGGCGCCTGCGGCTGCGACCCCCCTCCTCGTCGCTGCCCATACGCTGACCCGCCCGTCGCCGTTCGGCAGCGCGGCGCAGCCGAACGGGTGACCGCGCCCGCCCGCGCCGCGGGGCCGCGACCGGCACCGTGCGCGGCTGCGGGGGCCGCCCTAGGCTCGGAGACGTTGGCGAACCAATATGCACGACGGAGGTCTACGGTGCTCGCTGCCTGGTACGACGAACAAGGTCCCGCCGTCCAGGTGCTGCGCGTGGGCGAGCTGTCCGACCCCCTCCCTGGGCCCGGTGAGGTCCGAGTCAAGATCACCGTATCCGGGGTCAACCCCGGGGACACCAAGAAGCGGCGCGGTTGGCTCGACTCCTCGATGCCCTACCCCCGGGTGATCCCGCACAGCGACGGCGCGGGCGTCGTCGACCAGGTCGGAGACGGCGTCGACAAAGGCAGGCTCGGGCAGCGGGTCTGGGTATTCGGCGCCCAGTCCTACCGGGCCTTCGGCACCGCCGCACAGTTCACCGTTCTCCCCGAGCACCTCGCCGTGCCCCTGCCGGACACGGTGAGCGAGGAACTCGGCGCGAGCATCGGCATCCCCGGGATCACCGCCCACCGGGCCGTGTTCGCCGACGGCCCCGTCACCGACCGCACCGTGCTGGTGCACGGCGGGCTGGGCGGAGTCGGCTCCCTGGCCGCGCAACTCGCCCACTGGGGCGGAGCCACCGTCCTGGGCACCGTCCGCCGCAGCGCGGAACTCGACCAAGTCGACCCTGCCGTGGTCGCCCACGCCGTGGCCCTTGACGAGTACGACCCCGCGGCAGCCATCCGCGCCCACACGCCCCAGGGCGTGGACCGCATCATCGAGGTGTCCCTGTCCGACAACGCCGACCTGGACACCGCCGTCGCCGCCCCCAATGCGGTCATCGCCGCCTACGCCACCCGTGCCGACCGCACCGAGATCCCTTTCTGGCCCCTGCTGTTCAACAACACCACCCTGCGCCTGCTCGGCAGCGACGACTTCCCCGCCGCAGCCAAGCAGCAGGCCGCACGCGACCTGACCACCGCAGCCGCCGACGGAGCCCTCACTTCCGCCGTCGCCGAGCAATTCCCTCTGGCGGACATCGCCAAGGCCCACGACTCGGTCGATGCCGGCAGCCGAGGCCGAATCCTGGTAACCCTCCCGCACTGACCACCCCTGCAGGCTCCCACCGCCGGCACCTGCGTACGCATCGTCGCTACGGCCTTCGTTCGCCAACAACGGTGCTGCTTTGCCAACCAGGCCCGAAGTGCAGGAATCGCCAGAAATCCGTTGGCCAGCGCCGCCAAGCACTACCCTGCGCTCGCCCGCTCAGCTCGCCAACCAAAACACTCAGTCACACGAGGGCCGACGGTCCGGTGCCGGTCCGGTGCCCCGGTTGCGGTGAGCGGCCGTTCAATCGGACGAAGGGACAAATGTAGGGTTTGCGGCATGAAACTGGTCAAGAGGCGGCCCCGGTTCTACGTGCTGCTGGGCGTGGCGGTGCTGGTGGTCGCGGCCCTGGTCACGGTGGCGGTCATCCGCAGCTTCGCCATGGTCACGGTCAGCCCCGGGCAGGCGCGGAAGCAGGCGAAGGGCGCGCCGGTCGCGGGGCAGGTGGACTGCTCGCGGGAGAAGTGCATCGCGCTGACCTTCGACGGCAGCCCCGGGGAGCCCACCGGGAAGGTCATGGACCTGCTGGCGGAGTACCGCGCCCCGGCGACGTTCTTCCTGGAGGGGCGGGACCTGCACAGCCACCCCGACGTGGTGCGGCGCATCGCGGCGGAGGGGCACGCGATCGGCGACCACACCTGGACGCACCCCCGGTTGACCGAGGTCCCCGACGCGCAGGTCCGGGACGAACTCGGCCGCACCGCGGACGCCATCGAGGAACTCACCGGCCGGCGGCCCACCCTGATGCGCCCGCCGGAGGGCCGCACCGACGACCGGGTCTCGGCGATCTCGCGGGAACTCGGCATGGCCCAGGTGCTCTGGACGGTGACCGCGCAGGACTACGCGACCGACGACACCGCGCTGATCACCCGGCGGGTCCTGGACGGCGCCGCCCGCGACGGGATCGTCCTGCTGCACCCGCTGCACGAGGGCACCGTCCCCGCCCTGCCCGCGGTGCTCAAGGCGCTCAGCGACCAGGGCTACACCTTCGTCACCGTCGACCAGTTGCTCGCTCCCGGCACGGCGCAGCCCGGCACCATCTACCGCTGACGGACCGTCGGCCCCGACCCCGTTTTTTCGGATGCATGTTCGCCCCGGCCATGGGCAGACGGCGGTTCGACACCGACTACGGAGGTTGCACGTGGTTCCCCTTCTTCTCGTCCTGCTGCTGGCCCTGATCCTGTTCGGTGCCGGATTCGCACTCAAGGCACTCTGGTGGGTGGCCATCGTCGTCCTGGTGGTCTGGCTGGTCGGCTTCGTCGCCCGCGGCGCCCACCCCTCCGGTGGCCGTCGCCGCTGGTACCGCTGGTAGGCGCTCCGGTCCGGGCACGCCCGGGAACCGACATCGAGCGGGGTCCGCGCGCAGGCGCGGGCCCCGCTCGTCCGTGTCCACCACCCGTTTCGGAGCGACGGGGTGTGCGCCACCGCTCACGGGGCAGACCTCCAGCAGCCGTCGGACGGGCCGGCGCGGAGAACGGCACGGAAACGGCCCGGCCCGGTGCGAAACCGCCCTCCTCGTACCGCGTCCGAGCCGTGCCCGGAACGAGCCCGTCGACGAAGGGATGGAGACCATGGAAGGACACGACCCCGCACTGCGGGCCGTGGGTTGGGCGCGGACACTGCCCGTGTCCAGCGGCGTACGAGCCGGGCGCTCCTGGGCCCGCCGACACCTCGACGAACTCGGCTGGACGGCCCACGCATCCGAGACCGCCGACGCGGTCATCCTCACCATCTCCGAACTCATCACCAACGCCCACCTGCACGCCCGCAGCGACGCCAACCTCGTCCTCACCTGGGACGGCTCCTGCCTGTACGTCAGCGTGCACGACGACTCCCCGCGGATGCCGCGCCCGCGCGAGGCCGGGGCCGACGCCACCTCCGGCCGGGGGATGGCGCTGGTGGACAGCCTCGCCGACGACTGGCAGGCCCGGCCCGACGGGCGGGGGAAGACCGTCATCGCCTCCTTCCACCCGACCAACTGCGCCGAACACCAAGGCGATTGATCCGATGATCCGACGCCGGTCGGCGGGAGGGCAGGGGCGCGGGGAAGGACCGCGGCCGTGGTCAAGGCCGTTCGGGTCACGGGTGTGTCCCGGCGGGCGGCCACGGCGGCGGTGCTGCCCCGGGGCCGGGTGAGACGGCGTCAGGGCTGGTCGGGGGCGGCGGCCGGTGCGCCGGAGCGGGCCCTTCCCGGCCGTACTGTCACAGCACTGTCCTGGGGGCGGACCGGACGCAACGGTTCGGCCGGGCGGGCAGTCCTGCTCTTCGGAAACCCGCTCGCACCGAACGGTCGGCACCGCCGTCCCGTCCTCGAGGAGAACACCATGCGCGCCCGCACGTCCGTCTTCGCCGCCCTGGCCGTCGCCGCCGCCCTCTCGCTCACCGCCTGCCAGGACGACGACGGGACGGACACCGCGCAGGGCGCCCCGACCGGGCCGCGACGCAGACCGCGTCCACCGGGTCCACCGGGTCCGCCGCGTCTCCCGCGGCCTCCACCGGCGGCGGCCAGGCTTCGGGCGGCGCGGGGAAGAGCGGCGCGCCGACCAGCGCCGCACCGGCCGGCTCCGACGCGGCCGGGAAGACGGCCAAGTGCCGGACGGCGGACCTGGCCGTCACCGCCGCCGACCGCACCATCACCGGCGACGCCACCCGCACCGTCGTGGTCGAGCTGAAGAACCGCAGCGGCAAGGACTGCGCGATCTCCGGGTACGCGGGCGTCGACCTCCAGACCTCGGCGGGCCCGCTGTCCGCCGAGCGCTCCGGCGAGCCGGTCGTCGCGGGCGTCCTGAAGAGCGGCAAGTCGACCTACTTCGGCATCGGTTACCCGGCCAACACCTCGGGCGGCTCCGGCATCCGGATCACCGGCCTGGTGGTGACCCCGCCGGACGAGACCCAGTCGGTCACCCTGCCCTGGCCGGGCGCCGCCTCGCTGCCCGTCACGGACGGCAGCGGGACCCCGGTGCAGGTCGGCCCGGTGGGAAGCGCCGGCCAGGGCGAGTGACCCCGGGGGCGGCCCCGAGCGTCAGTCGGACTTGGGATCGGGCCGACGGGACGGGGTGGGGCCGTCGGGCTGTCGGGCTGTCGGGCCCGGGTGGGGCCGCCGGGACGGGATGGCAGACTGGCGCGATGAAGACCATCGGCCTGATCGGCGGCATGAGCTGGGAGTCCACCGCCCAGTACTACCGGCTGCTCAACGAGTTGACGCGCGAGCGGCTCGGCGGGCTGCACTCGGCGAAGTGCGTGCTGTACTCGGTGGACTTCGCCGAGATCGAGGAGCTGCAGACGGCGGGCCGCTGGACCGAGGCCGGGGAGGTGCTGGCCCGGGCGGCGGAGTCGCTGGCGGCGGCCGGGGCCGACCTGCTGCTGATCTGCACCAACACCATGCACAAGGTCGCCGATCAGGTGGCCGCCGCGGTCGACGTACCGCTGCTGCACCTCGCCGACACCACCGCCGGGGCGGTCCGGGCGGCCGGGCTGGACCGGGTCGGGCTGCTCGGCACCGCGTTCACCATGGAGCAGGACTTCTATCGCGGCCGGCTGGCCGGGCACGGACTCGAGGTGCTGGTCCCGGACGCGCCGGGCCGGGCCGTCGTGCACCGGGTGATCTACGAGGAGCTGTGCCTGGGCGTCGTCCGGGAGGAGTCCCGGGCCGCCTACCGGGAGGTGATCGCCGAGTTGGTCGCCCGGGGCGCGCAGGGCGTCGTCCTGGGCTGCACCGAGATCGAGCTGCTGGTCGGGGCGGCCGACAGCCCGGTGCCGCTCTTCCCGACCACCGCCCTGCACGCCCGGGCCGCGGTCGACGCCGCCCTCGGCCCGGACGCGCCGTCCGGGCCGCCGCCGCGCACCCCCTGACGGGGCCGCGCCCTCTTTTTCGTCCTTCCTGCCCGGTTCGGTTCTTGCGGACCGGCAGAACGGGTATCCGCCCTGCCGGGGCCGCCCGGCCCCAGTCCGCGCAGGACGCGCACCGGTCCGCCGACCGGGCGGTGGGAGGAGAGGGAACACATGGAACCCATCCGTGAGCCGAACCCGTCGGAGCACCCCGACGGCGAGGTGCGGCCGAACGACCCGACCACGGAGGACCCGACCGCGGAGGAGCTGGCCGCGGAGGAACTGGCCCGCATCGCCGCCGAGGCGGAGGTCTGGGAGGGGCCCGTCCGGGACGACCCCGTTCCCCCGGGCGAGCGGAAGCGCCGGATGTCCGCACTCGTGGCCCGACTGGGCGGCAACCGGCCGGACACTGACATCGCCCGGCCGGACAGCGCCCGACCGGGCGGCACCGGGCTGGCCACCCGGCTGGGCGGCGGCCTGCTGCGCGGCGGACGCCGCCTCGGCATGGGGGCCCGCAGCGGGGCCGGGGTCCTGGCGGACCGCCTGCTCGACGCGGCCCCGCGCATCCCGGTGCGCGACCTGGCCACGCTGCGCGCCCAGCACCCCGGCGCCCGGACCCCCGACGAACTGGCCGACCTGATCGTCTCCGGCGCGGTGAAGGCGTCGGCGGCGGTCGGCGCGAGCACCGGCGCGGTGGCGATGCTGCCGGTGCCGCCGGCCCTGGCGGTGGAGATGGGCGCCGAACTGCTCGCCATCGCCGCGATCGAACTCAAGCTGATCGCCGAGCTGTACACCATCTACGGCCAGGCCCCGACGGGCTCGGTCCGGCAGCGCTCCCAGTCCTACCTGGCCGCCTGGAGCGAGGGCCGGGGCCTCGACCTGACCCGTCCGGGCACGCTGGTGGTGCTGAGCAAGGGCGCGGGCCTGCGGCGGCAGGTCAGCAAGCGGCTGACCCGGGCGGGGCTGCGCAAGCTCCCGACGCTCACCCCGCTGCTGGTGGGAGCGGTGATCGGAGCCCGGATCAACCGCGCGGACACCTTCCGCCTGGCCCTCGCCGTCCGCCGGGACCTCCAGGAACGCCGACCGACCGACCCCGACTACTGGGACCGGTCCGGCGACCGGCCCAGCGACCGGCCCGGCGACTGAGCCGTCCGACCGCGTACCGGCCCGGATCGGCCCGGCTGTGGCGATGCCTACCGGGGCGGGGCCGGGTGGTGCGGGCTCCGGTCAGGCGCGGCGGGTGGCCAGGTGGGTGGCGGCGGTTCGCCAGGCGGCGGTCACGGCTGCGTGGGCCCGGGCGGTGGCGCTGTCCACGTCGGGGTCCAGGAGCAGGGGTGCCCCGAAGTGGACGTGCACGGCGGGGCGGCGCAGCGGGGCGGTGGCGAGGCCCGCGAGCTGTTTCGCCGTGGACCCGGAGCTGATCCGTCGGGCCCCCGCCTGCCCCAGCGGGACGACCGGGGCGCCGGTGGCGGCGGCGAGCCGGGCCAGTCCGGTGCGGAAGGGACCGGGCGCGCTGTCGGCCGCGTCCACCCGGCGCGGGAGGCGGCCCTCGGGGTAGAGGACGACGACCCGCCCGGCGGCCAGCGCGTCGGCCGCGGCCCCGAGCGCCTCGGCGGCCCGTTCGGTGCCGCGGTGGACGGGGATGTGGCCCTCGCGGACCAGCGCGCCGCCCAGCAGCGGGACGCGCCACAGCCCGGCGGTGGCGAGCACGACCGGTTCGACGCCCAGCCGGCGGACGGCGGCGAGCACCACGCCCGGGTCGACCAGCGAGGAGTGGTTGGCCGCGACGATGCTGCCGGGGGCCAGGACCGCCGCCTCGTCCGCGGTGACGGTGAGGCGTCCGAGAACCGGGACGACGGTGCGGGCGACGGCGCTCAGCATGGGGGACGGTCCTCGGATCGTGAGCGGGGGAGGCGGAATCGGCTCGGTGCTCGGGTGGCTCGCCCATTGTGGCGGCGGGCCGCCCCGCCGGGCCTGAGTCCGGGTACTCACCCCGCTACTCACCCGCGCTCCCGCGCCCCGGGGGCCCGGTCCCGGCCGGTGGGGGAGCGGTGGGGCGAAGTGGGGCGACCGCGCCGCCCGAATCCCGGTCCGGGAGACGTTCGAGAGACGTTCGAGAGACGGAGAGCGGGCGTCCTCGGCCCCACCTATGCGCGACTGATTCGCCCGGCCGCGCCGCTCCGTAGCGTTGGCCGCGTCAACCCCACCCCCGCACGACTCCGGGAGCAGCCATGACCGCCTACGCCCTGGCCCAGGTCCACGCCGTCGACTTCGGGCCCGACGTCGTCGCCTACCTGCGGCGCATCGACGCGACACTCGACGCCTTCGGCGGGCGGTTCCTCGTCCACGGCGGCGCGTTCGAGACGCTGGAGGGGAGGTGGGGGGAACTGGGCCTGATCCTGATCGAGTTCCCCGACTACGGGCGGGCCCGCGCCTGGCACGACTCGCCCGCCTACCAGGACATCGTGGAACTGCGGACCCGCCACATGACGGCCGACGTGATCCTCGCCGAGGGCGTGCCGCCCGGCTACCGGGCCGAGCAGAGCCTGGCGGAGACCGACCCGGACGCCGCCGGCTGAACCCGGGCCCCCCGAGCGGTACGGGAGCGGTGCCGGGGCCGACGCGAGGCCGGTACGGGAGCGGTGCGGGGTCTGACACGGGGCCGGTACGGGAGCGGTGCGGGGTCTGACACGGGGCCGGTACGGGAGCGGTGCGGGTCGGCACGGGCTGGGGCCGGAGGCCGCTCAGCGGGTGGGCCGGAGCAGGCCCCGGCGGTGAGCAGCGGGAGCAGGCCCTCGCCCACCCGGTACGCCTCCTCCAGGTGGGGCACCCCGGACAGGATGAACTCGTCCACGCCCAGCCGGTGGTACTCCTCGATCCGGTCGGCGACCTCGGCGTGACTGCCCACCAGCGCGGTGCCCGCGCCGCCGCGCACCAGGCCGAAACCGGCCCACAGGTTCGGGTACACCTCCAGCCGGTCGACCGCCCCGTCGTGCAGCTCCCGCATCCGCCGCTGCCCCTCCGACTCGCTGCGGGCCAGGGCGAGTTGGGTCTCGCGGATGCGGTCCGGGTCCATCCCGGCCAGCAGCCGGTCGGCCTCGGCCCAGGCTTCGGCGGAGGTGTCGCGGGTGATGGTGTGCAGCCGGACGCCGAACCGCGGGCGGCGCCCGTGCGCGGCGGCCAGCGCCCGAATCCGCTCGACCTTCGCCGCCACCAGCGGCGGTGGCTCCCCCCAGGTGAGGTACACGTCCGCGTGCCGGGCGGCGACCTGCTCCGCCGCCGCCGACGAACCGCCGAAGTACACCGGGGGCACCGGATCGGGCAGCCGGGTCAGCTCCGCGCCCGCCACCCGCAGGTGCGGGCCCTCGTGGTCGACCCGCTCGCCGCGCCACAGCCGCCCGGTCACCGACAGGAACTCCCCGGCCCGCGCGTACCGGCCGTCCTTGTCGAGGAAGTCCCCGTACGCCCGCTGCTCCCGGGACTCGCCGCCGGTCACCACGTTCAGCGCCAGCCGGCCGCCGGACAGGTTCTGGTAGGTCGTCGCCATCTGGGCCGCCAGGGTCGGCGAGACCAGGCCCGGCCGGAACGCCACCAGGAAGACCAGCCGCTCGGTCAGGCCGGACAGCATCGCCGTGGTCAGCCAGGCGTCCTCGCACCACGGGCCCGTCGGGGTCAACACCCCGGCGAAACCCAGCTGTTCGGCCGCCCGGGCGATCTGCCCCAGGTAGCCGAGGGTCGGCGGCCGGTCCGTGCCGGACGCCCCCGGGGTGGAGCCGTGGCCCCCGCCGACCACCTCGCGGCTGTCCCCGGTGGTCGGCAGGAACCAGTGCACGGTCAGCGCCACGGACCCTCCCCGGCGCCCGGCGCGAACCCGCCGAACCCGCCGTCGTGGTGCACCAGCGGCTCACCGCCCGGCACGTCCGCCGCGACCACCTCGCCCACCACCAGCAGGTGGTCGCCGACCGGGTGCAGCCCCACCCGACGGGCCGTCAGCCGGGCGGCGGCACCCTCCAGCAGCGGCGTGCCGTGCGGGCCCTCGTGCCACGGCACCCCGGCGAACCGGTCCGCGCCGCTGCGGGCGAACGCCCGGGCCAACTCCTCCTGCTCACGGCGCAGCACGTGCACGGTGAACGCCTCGGCCGCGCGCACCGCCGGGGCCGTGGACGCCCCCGAGGCGAGGTAGAAGGAGACCAACGCGGGCTCCAGGCTCACCGAGGTGAACGAGGTGGCGGTGAACCCGGCCGGTCCGGGCACGGTGATCACCACCACCCCGGACGCGTGCCGCCGCAGGGTGCTGCGCAGCAGCTCGGCGGGTGCCGCGGTGGAGGGCGTTCGTCGAGAGTGGTCATGGGGACGGTCCTTTCCTGGGAGGGGACGACGGCCGGGACGCCACCGGCCGTCGTCGGGGAGGGGAGGGGAGGTGAGGTGAGGGGGTGGTCAGCCGGTGGTGTCGGGACCGGGCGGACCGGGCGGACCGGGCGGGGCCAGCGGACGAGCAGCGGTGGCGGAGCGGACGGCAGCAGGTCGAGGCCGGCCCGCAGCTGCTCCAGCCACAGCACGGTGCGGGCCGCGACACTGCGGTGCGCCGCGTCGTTGAACACGTCGTGCCGCCCGTCGGCCACCGTGACCGCCTCGACCGAGGGCAGCCGCCCCGCCAGCTCCCGCAGCGCCCCGACCGGGGCGACCGGATCGGCCGAGCCGTGGAACGCCAGCACCGGCACCGCCGGGCGGGCCGCCGCCGCGGCACCGGCCAGGGCGGGGGCACCGGCTCGAACAGCGCACCGGGCCGGAACCCGGGATCACCGGCCAGCAGCCCGCGGTGGACCGGGCAGGCCGTCCGCGCGGACAGCTCGTCCTCCGCCCGGACGGGCCGCCCGCCCCCCGGCAACCCGGACAGCAGCAGCCCGTCCGGCCGCACCTCGGCGGCGAGGGCCAGCGCGAGCAGCGCCCCGAGATCGGAACCCGCCAGCACCACCGGCCCCCGGCCGGCTGCTCGGCCCGCGCCTGCGCGAACAGGACGGCCGGACGGCCGGAAGGGCCGGAGGAGTCGGCCGGGGCGAACGGATCGGACGGGCCGGACGGGGCGGAGGGGTCGGCCGGGTCGAGCAGGCCGGTCAGGTCGGTCAGGTCGAGCGCGTCGAGCGGGTCCGGTGCCGGGAGGGCGTCGGAACCGTGGCGGCGGCGGGGCGGGTCCGTGTCGGGGTGGCGGTCGGCCGCGGTGTTCGTGGCGGGGACGAGCAGGCGGTAGCCGTCGGAGGCCAGCCGCCGGCCGAACCGGGAGTACACGCCGGGGTGTTCGCCCCGACCGGGGAGCAGGACCACGGTGCCCCGGACGGCGGTGCCGGGGGCGGGCTCCCAGCGGCCGTCCGACCCTGCCGCCGGTTCCACCGCCGGTCCCGCTGCCGGTCCCACGGCCGGTCCCGCCGGGGCGGGGCCGGCGGCGGGGAGTGCGGGCGCGGTCACCGGGCGCCGGCGGTGGCCGGGGTGGTGGCGGCGGCGTCGCGGCGGGCGACCTCCTGGCGGACCAGCGGCAGCAGCTCGCGACCGTAGTCGAGGGCGTCGTCCAGCGGGTCGTAGCCGCGGATCAGCAGGGTGGTCGCGCCGATGTCCACGTAGTCCAGCAGGGCCTGGGCCACCGTCTCGGGGGAGCCGACCAGCGCGGTGGAGTTGCCCCCGGCGCCGGTGGCCTTCGCGGTGGCGGTCCACAGCGCCCGGTCGTGCAGGTCGCCCTTGGCGGCGGCGGCCAGCAGGCGCTGCGAGCCGACGTTCTGCGGCGTCGCGCCGGCACCGGCCAGCGCCGTCCCCCGGCGCCAGCCGAGGGTGCTGCCGCGCTGCTCGATGGTGCCCAGGATGGTCCGGGCCCGCTCCCACGCCTCCTCGTCGGTGCGGCCCAGGATCGGCCGGAAGGAGACGCTGATGCCCGGCACGTCGGTGCGTCCGGCGGCCTCGGCGGCGGCCCGGACCCGGGCGATCTGCTCGGCGGTCTCGGCCAGCGGCTCGCCCCACAGGGCGAAGGTGTCGGCGTGCTTGCCGCCGACCCGGTACGCCGCCTCGGAGGAGCCGCCGAAGTACAGCGGGATGCGCGGCTGCTGCACCGGCCGGACGTCGGAACGGAAGTCCGCCAGGCGGTAGTAGGGGCCCTCGTGGTCGAACGGGGCCTCCTCGGTCCACGCCTTCTTCACCACCGTCAGGTAGTCGTCGGTGCGGGCGTAGCGCTCGTCCTTGGACAGGTAGTCGCCGTCGCGGCGCTGCTCGGCGTCGTGGCCGCCGGTGATGATGTGCACCGCGACCCGGCCGCCGGAGAACTGGTCGAGGGTGGCGAAGGTGCGGGCCGCGACGGTCGGCGCGAGGAAGCCGGGGCGGTGCGCGACCAGCAGGCCCAGGCGCTCGGTGTGCGCGGCGGCGAAGGCCGCGACCTGGTTCGGGTCGGGGCTGCCCGAGGACTGGGCGATCAGGATGCGGTCGAAGCCGGCCTGCTCGTGGGCCTGGGCGAAGCGGCGGGTGTAGTCGACGTCCACCACCGGGCCGGTGGCCGGGCGGATCTCGGAGACGTCGTGGGTGGAGATCATGCCGACGAACTCGACAGGCATGGCTGGTCCTTTCGGTGAAGGGGTGTAACGGAAGTGACAAGGGGTTGGATCGGTGAAGGGGTGCAGGAGTGACAGCGAGTCAGTTTGGTGAATACCTGTAACAGGTGCGATGAGGCATCGCTTGAGTGATGGGCCGTAGCGAAGGTGAGGGGAAGTCGGAGGGGCGAGCGGCTGTAGGGGAGGGGAAGCGACAGGCGGTCAGAGCGGGCGGTCAGAGCGGGCGGACCCGCCCGAGGGCGGTACGCCCCGCGGCCAGCAGCACCGAGTCCTCCTGCGGGGTGTGGACCCGGGCGCACAGCACGTCGCGCAGGTGGCGCTCCAGCGGGTGGTGGCGGGTGAGGCCGTGGTTGCCGACCAGGGCCACCGCCTGCTGGACGGCGTCGATCGCGGCCCGGGTGGCGAGCACCTTCGCGCCGCCGGCCTGTTCGGCGGCGCCCGGTTCGCCCGCGTCGACGGCCGCGGCGAGGGCGGCGACCAGCCGGTCCGCGCCGTTCAGGGCGACCTCGATCTCGCCGACGGCGCTCTGGAAGCGGGGCAGCGAGGCCAGCGGCGCGCCGAGCGCGCTCGGGGTGCGCTCGTGCAGGAAGCCGAGCAGCCAGTCCCGGGCGCTGCCCGCGACGCCCAGGTAGAGAGCGGCCAGGCCGAGGCTGTTCCAGGCGCCGCCGACCGGGTCGCGTCCGCCGTCCGCGCCGGGCAGCGCCAGTCCGGCGACCCGGTCGCCGGGCACCGGGACGGCGGCCAGGTGGACGTCGTCGCTGCGCGAGGCGCGCAGGCCCAGGTGGTCCCAGACCGGTTCGACGGTGACGCCCGGGCTGCCGGCCCGGACCAGGAACGAGCCGACCCGGGGCTGCTCCTCGTCGGTGGCGGCCCAGACCAGCAGCCAGTCCAGCAGGTACGCGCCGGTCGAGTAGATCTTGTGGCCGGTCAGCTCCCAGCCGTCGCCGCGGCGGCGGGCGGTGGTCGCGGGCAGGCCGCCGCGCACCGGGCTGCCGAGTTCGGGCTCCACCCGCAGCGAGTTCACCAGGACGGGGCGGCGGGCGGACTCGGCGAGCAGCTCGGCCAGCGGTCCGGCCGGCCAGCGCGGGGTGCGGGCCTCCAGGGCGTGGGTGAACAGCGTCATCGCGGTGATCAGCGCCACCGCCGGGTCGCCCGCGCCGAGGGCCCGCAGGATGCGTACGGTGTCCGCGAGCCCGGCCCCGGGGCCGCCGTGCCGGGTGGCCACCGTTGCGGTCAACAGGCCCGCCGCGTGCAGGAGTTCGAAGTCGACGAGGGGGAGTTCGGCGTCCCGGTCGTGTGCGGCGGCGCAGGCGGCCAGGGCGGCGGTCACCTCGGGCAGGCCGTCCAGCGCCGGGGTCGGGAAGGGGGACGGTGCCGGGGCCGGGGAGGCGGTCGGGGCGGCGGTGGTCATCGGGGGGCCTCCGGGGTCGGGGCGGCGGTGGTCATCGGTGGTCTTCGGGTTCGGCGCGCAGGGCGGGCGGGTGGCGGACGGTCACCGGCGGCGGGTCGCCGCCCGTCCAGCGTTCGAGCTGGACCAGGGCGTGCTGGCCGGTGCAGCCCTGGGAGAGCCGGGAGCTGGGCTGGTCGGCGGTCAGCACGTTGGGGTTGCCGTGCGCGCACAGCGGGGGCTCGGTGCCGGGGACGGGGTCGAACCAGGCGCCGGTGGGCAGCCGGAGCACGCCGGGCCGCAGCCGGTCGCTGAGCCGGGCCCCGGCCAGGCAGGCGCCGCGGTCGTTGAAGATCCGCACCAGGTCGCCGTCGGCGATCGAGCGCTCCGCCGCGTCCGCGGGGTGGAGTTCGACGGCCTCCCGGCCGGCGACCTTGTCGGCCAGGCTGGCCGCCCCGACGTCGAGTTGGCTGTGCAGCCGGGTGGCGGGCTGGTTGGCGATCAGCAGCAGCGGGTGGCGCCGGGCGGCCGGGGTGCCGAGCCGTTCGGGCGGGTCCAGCCAGGCGGGGTGGCCGGGGCAGTCGGGCAGGCCGAGCGCGGCGATCGCGGGGGAGTGCAGTTCGATCCGGCCGCTCGGGGTGGCCAGCGGGTGCCGCGCGGGATCGGCCCGGAACTCGGCGAACAGGGTGCGCTCGGCGTCCTGTTCGGGCAGCCGCCACTCGCCGTCGGCCCAGAACCGGTCGAACGGCGGCGGGTCGCCCGCGCCGTCCGCGCGCAGCCGCTCGGCCCACTGCCCGTACAGGTGCTCCAGCCACTGGCGCGGGCTCCGGCCCTCGGTGAACTCCGCTGCGAAGCCCAGGCGTTCGGCGAGCGTGGTGAGGATCGCGTAGTCGTCGCGGGCCTCGCCGACCGGGTCGACGGCGCGATGCATGGCGATCAGGTGGGTGTCGCGCCGGCCGCCGCCGAGGTCCTCGCGCTCCAGCGGGGTGGTGGCGGGCAGCACGATGTCGGCGTGCCGGGCGGTGGCCGTCCAGTGCGGCTCGTGGACGACCACGGTCTCCGGGCGGGCGAAGGCGCGGCGCAACCGCCCCAGGTCCTGGTGGTGGTGGAACGGGTTGCCGCCCGCCCAGTGCACCAGCCGGATGTCCGGGTAGCGGCGGGTCGTCCCGTCGTACGCGTACTCCTCGCCGGGGTGCAGCAGCAGGTCGGAGATCCGTGCGCAGGGGATGAACTCGCCGGTGGGGTTGGCCGGTTGGGGCAGGAACGGCAGGCGCAGCGCCGGGCCGGTGTCGCCGACGTCGCCCATCGAGCCGTAGCCGTGGCCGAACCCGCCGCCAGGCAGGCCGAGTTGGCCCAGCGCGCAGGCCAGCGCGAGCGCCGCCCAGACCGGCTGCTCGCCGTACCGGGCGCGCTGTAGCGACCAGGTGACGGTGACCAGGGTGCGGGTGGCGGCCATCTTGCGGGCCAGCGCCCGGATTCGCTCGGCGTCCAGGCCGCAGATCGGCGCGGCCCAGTCGGCGTCCTTGGGCGTGCCGTCGGCCCGGCCGTCCAGGTAGCGCTCCAGCACCGGCCAGCCGCTGGTGCAGCGCTCCAGGAAGGCCCGGTCGTGCAGCCCCTCGGCCACCAGGGTGTGGGTCAGGGCCAGCAGCAGCGCGGTGTCGGTGCCCGGGACGATCGGCAGCCAGTCAGTGGCCGGCCCGTCCGGCAGGTCGTCGCGCAGCGGCGAGACCAGCGCCACCTCCGTTCCGGCGGCGGCCAGTTGGGCCAGGAACCCGGGCGTGGAGTGTCGGGTCACCCCGCCGGGCGTGACGTACACGTTCTTCGCCGGGACGCCGCCGAACGCGACGATCAGCCGGGTGTGCCGGACGATCGTCGGCCACGAGGACGCGGTCCGCAGCACCGCCTCCGCGTCCCCCACCACCCGGGGCAGCAGCACCAGCGAGGTGCCCAGGCTGTACGAGTTCCGGGACGCCGTGTAGCCGCCGAACAGGGCCAGGAACCGGTGCAGTTGGCTCTGCGCGTGGTGGAACCGGCCCGCCGACGCCCAGCCGTACGAGCCGCCGAACACCGCCTGCGGCCCGAACTCCCGCCGGACCCGGGCGAGTTCCCCCGCGACCAGGTCGAGCGCCCGCTCCCAGGACACCTCCACGAACGGCTCCCGCCCGCGCCCCTCGCCCGACCCCGGCCCGCCCCGCAGCCAGCCCTCCCGGACGGCCGGCCGGCGCACCCGGGTGCGGTGGCGCAGCGACCCGGCGACGCCCGCCAGCAGCGGCGAGGGCGCCGGATCGTCCGGGTGCGGCTCGACCAGGACCCCGCCGGCGGGGCGCGGACGGACCCGGAAGGCACCCCAGTGCGAGGTGGTGGGACGGCTGGACATGGCGGATTTCTCCAGGAGTCGACGGAACGTCAGCGGACGTCAGCGGACGTCAGCGGGACGTGCGGGTGCGCCAGTCGTCGGCGTGGTGGCAGGCCACCGTCCGGCCCGGCAGCGGCGCGGTCTCGGCCGGGCGCGGCGCGCAGGCGGCGTCGGCGAACGGGCAGCGGTGGGCGAACGCGCAGCCGGAGGCGTCCGGCCGGTCGGGCGCCGGGGCGCGCAGCACGGCCAGTTCGGCCCGCCGGGCCGCCCCGCCGCCCGGCGCGGACGCCGCGAGCAGGGCCGTGTACGGGTGCAGCGGGCGGCCCAGGACGTCCGCGGCCGGGCCGCTCTCCACGATCCGGCCCCGGTACAGCACGGCCAGCCGGTCGGCGACCCCCGCCAGCGACTCCAGGTCGTGCGAGATCAGCACCACGGCGAGGTCCAGTTCGCGGCGCAACTCGTCCAGCAGCCGCAGCACGTGGTTGCGGTTCGAGGCGTCCAGCGCGGACACCGGCTCGTCGGCGAGCAGCAGGCGCGGGCGGGTGACGATCGCCCGGGCCAGCGCGACGCGCTGGCGCTGGCCGCCGGAGAGCAGGGCCGGGCGCCGCTGGGCCAGCGCGTGGTCCAGGCCGACCAGGTCCAGCGCCTCCAGCACCCGCCGCCGGCGTTCGGCGGCCGGGACGCCGGCCACCGCGAGCGGCTGGCCCACCAGCCGCAGCACCGTCAGGTCCGGGTCCAGCGAACGCAGCGGGTCCTGGAACATGTACTGCACCGTCCCGGCCCGCCGCACCTCCCGCAGCGCCCGCCCGCGCAGCCCGGCCCGATCCCGCCCGTCCAGCGAGATCCGCCCGGCGGTGACCGGCGCCAGCCCCACCACGGCCCGCGCCAGCGTGGTCTTCCCGGAACCGGTCTCCCCGATCACCCCGAGGATCTCCCCGGCCCGCACCTCCACGTCGACCCCGTCCAGCACGGGCGCGCCGCGGTCGAACTCCACTTCCAGCGCACGCACTTCGAGCAGAGCGGTCATGACTGGGCACCTCCGGAAACTCGTGGGCGGAACGGAACGGAACAGAACGGGTCGGGACAAGTCAGGACAAGTAAGGACAGGTCGGGACAGGTCGGGAAGCGGCGGCCCGGGCGGACGCGCGTCCAGGCACGCCGGCCGGCGGGCCGTGAGGCGGCTAGCGGGCCTTGAGGCAGCGCACCCGGCGGCCGTCCGGCCCCGCCGTCAGCGGGACCGGGGCGAGGGAGCACTCCGGGGCCGCGTACGCGCAGCGCGGGGCGAAGCGGCAGCCGGGGCCGGTGGTGCCGGGGGCGGGCGGGCGGCCGGGGATGACCGGGAAGCGGGTGCGCTCGCCGGCGCCGAGACCGGCCACGGTGAGCAGCGCCTCGGTGTACGGGTGGGCGGGGGCGGCCACCACGCTCGCGGTCGGGCCGTCCTCGACGACCTCGCCCGCGTACAGGACCAGCAGCCGGTCGGTGGCGTCGGCGACCACCGCCAGGTCGTGGCTGACCAGCAGCAGGCCGAGGCCGCGCTCCTCCCGCAGCCGGGCCAGCAGGTCGAGCACCTCGGCCTGGACCACGGTGTCCAGCGCGGTGGTGGCCTCGTCGGCGACCAGCAGGTCCGGGTCGCCGCTGACCGCGATCGCGATCAGCACCCGTTGCAGCATGCCGCCGGACAGCTCGTGCGGGTGGCGGTCGTACACCGCGTCCGGGTCGCGCAGCCCCACCGAGTCGAAGAGCTCGACCGCGCGGCGGCGGGCGTCCGCCCGGGACAGGCCGCCGTGCACCCGCAGCGGTTCGGCGAGCTGCCGGCCCACGGTGAGCGACGGGTTGAGGAAGGAGCCCGGGTCCTGGAAGACCGCGCCGAGCCGGGTGCCGCGCAGCCGCTGCCAGCCGCGCCCGTCCAGGCCGAGCAGGTCGGTGCCGCCCAGGGCGAGGGTGCGGGCGTCGGCCTCGACGCCCGGGGCGGACAGGCCGAGCACGGCCCGGCAGGTCAGCGTCTTGCCGCTGCCGGACTCGCCGACCAGCCCGACCGACTGCCCGGCGAGGACGGTGAAGGACACCTCCCGCACCGCCTCGGCGGCGCCGTGGCCGACGGCCACCCGCAGCTCCTCGACCTCCAGCACCGGGCTCCCCGGCGCCGGGCGGTCGGACCCGGAACGGTCGGACCCGAGCCGGTCGCGGTCGGACACAGGACGTTCAGACACGGACGCGGTGCTCATCGCGGGCCTCCTCCGGCGCTCGCAGCGGGGTCGGGACGGGCTGCTCCGCCGGCGCCGCGGGCGCGGGCGCGGACGGCTCGGCGTCCCGCAGCGCGTCGGCCAGCAGGTTCAGCGCCCCGACGGTCAGCATGATCAGTGCGGTGGGCACGGCCGGGGCCCACGGCTGCTGGGCCAGGAAGCCCAGGTCGCTGGCGAGCATCCCGCCCCAGGTCGGCGCGGGCGGCTGGACGCCGATGCCGAGGAAGGTCAGCGAGGCGACCGTCAGCAGCGCGGTGGCCAGCGCGTGCGCCGTGGTCACCGCGACCGTCGGCAGCACCTTGCGCCACACGTGGGTGCGCAGCACGGTCAGCCGCCCGGCGCCCATCAGCTCGGCGGCCTCCACGTACTGGGCCCGGTCCAGGCCGAGCGCCGCCGCCCGGGTGACCCGGAAGAACAGCGGGGCCAGCAGCACGCCCAGGGCCAGCATCGCCTGGTGCAGCCCGTTGCCCAGGACGCCGACCGCGGCGATCGCGAACAGCGTGAACGGCAGCGTCATCAGGGCGTCCACGGCGCGCAGCGAGACCCAGGCCAGCGGGGCGGAGAACCGCACCGAGGCCAGTCCCGGCAGCACGCCCAGCAGCAGGGCCGTGCCGACCGCCTCGGCCGCCGCGGCCACCGACAGCCCGGTGCCGGAGAGCAGCCGGCTGAGCACGTCCCGGCCCAGGTAGTCGGTGCCCAGCAGGTGGCCGGCGCCCGGCCCCCGCAGCAGGTGCGCGGTGTCCTGGGCGAGCGGGTCGAGCGGGGCCAGCCGGCCGCCGAACACGGCCAGCAGCGCGACCGCGGCCAGCACCGCCAGCGAGGCCCGCACCACCGGGCGGCGCAGCGCCGCGCTCACCGCGCACCCGCCCCGGCCGGGCGCCGGCGGGCGGCGGGGTTGAGCGCCAGCAGCCCGGCGTCCACCGCCAGGTTGGCGACCAGCACCACGGCGACGGTCACCAGCAGGGTGCCCTGGATCACCGGGACGTCGTGCTGCTCGGCGGCCCGGAGCGAGAGCTGGGCGATGCCCGGCAGGTTGAAGATCCGCTCGGTGACCACCGCGCCGCCGATCAGCATCGGCACGCTCATCCCGAGCACCGTCACCGCGGGCCCGGCGGCGTTGCGCAGCACGTGCCCGAACAGCACCCGGCGGCCGGACAGCCCGCGCATCGTCGCGCCGGTCGCCCAGTTCTCCCGCAGCGCGCCGACCAGCGAGGTGCGCAGCTGCCGGGCGATGCCCGCCGCCGCGTCCAGGCTCAGCGCCAGGGCCGGCAGCAGCGCGAACCGCAGCCACTGGCCCGGGTCCTGGCCCAGCGGCACGTAGCCGCCCGAGGGCAGCAGCCGCAGCTGCACCGACACCAGGGTGATCAGGCCGATCGCGACCACGAACGCGGGCAGCGTGCCCAGCAGGGTGCACAGCGCGGTCACCGACCGGTCCAGCCGGGTGCCCGGGCGCAGTGCCGCCGCGATGCCCGCGGCGGCGCCCAGCAGGACGGCGAACAGCAGGGCCAGCCCGGCGATCGACAGGTCCACCGGCAGGGCGGCCGAGATCGAGTCCGCCACCGGCAGGGTGGTGAACCAGGACCGGCCCAGGTCGCCGCGCACGGCGTGCCCCAGCCAGCTGCCGAACTGCGCCCACAGCGGCCGGTCCAGGCCGAACTCGTGGTCCATCCGGGCGATGTCGGCGGGCGTCGCGGTCTCGCCGAGCACCGCCGCCGCCGGGTTGGCGTCGGAGACCGCGCCGAGCGCGAAGGTGAGCAGCGAGGAGAGCAGGAACACCGTGACGGCGGAGGCCAGCACCCGCCCCAGCGACCGGGGCGCCCGGGCCGTCCGGCGCACCACCCACCCGGCGGCCCGCGACCGCGGGCCCGCCGCCGGGAGCACCGCGCTCACGCGACGCTCACCCCCTCGAAGCGCTGCACCACGGTGAACGCCGGGATCGGCGACACCGCCTTCCGCCGGGCCAGCAGCCGCGGCACGCTGTACAGGAACACGTTCGGCATCGTCCGCACCGCCAGCGCGGTCGCCGCCTGGAGCGCCTTCGGGTAGTCCGGCGAGTCCAGCGGCGTGCGCGACACCTGCTGCACGGCGGCCAGCAGCTCGGGCGGCGTGCTGCGGCCCGGGTTCATCAGCCCCTGCTCGCCGAACAGCACCTGGAACGCCTGGGCGGCCGAGTCGCGGCCCGCGAACTGGTCGGTGAACAGCGCCCTGGAGTGCTGCACGTAGACGATCTGGGTGGCCTGCGCCGCCGGGATCACCTCGATCTGCGCCCGGATGCCGACCTCCTTCAGCTGCGCCTGCAACTGCTCCGGCAGGCCCTGCGCGGCGGTGGTGGTCAGCGTCAGGTCCACGCCGTCCGGGTGCCCGGCCTTCGCCAGCAGCGTCCGCGCCTTGTCCGGGTCGTAGCGGAACAGGTCGGCCGAGCCGGCGTCGTAGCCGACGTAACCCTTCGGGAACGGCTGGTAGTTGACCTCGCCGTGCCCGAACAGCTGGGTCTTCACCAGCGCCTCGCGGTCGATCGCGTACTTCAGCGCCTCCACCACGTCCGGGTTGTCGAACGGCGCCTTGGTGGTGTTGAGGTCCAGCACCGCGACCACCAGCGACGGGATCTCCTGCACCTCCAGCCCGGCCGCCTTGGCCGCCTCGACCTGGCTGCCGGGGATCTGCGCGACGTCGAACTGCCCGGACTGCAGGCCGCTGACCACGGTGGCGGCGTCCGGCAGCGGGTAGACCTCGAAGTTCTCCAGCCCGATCGACCCGGCGTCCCAGTAGTGCGGGTTGCGCCGCAGCACGGCCTTGCTGTTCTGGACGTAGGAGACCAGGCTGAACGGGCCCGCGCCGGTCGGCTTGGAGGCCAGCGCCGCGGGGTCCGACTCGAACGACTTCGGGTTCACCACCAGGCCGGTCTTGCCGGCCAGCAGGTTGGGCAACTGGTAGTCGGGCGAGGCGAGTTCGATCACCACGGTGGTGGCGTCCGGGGCCAGCACCTGCTTGACCTGGGTCAGCTGCGGGGCGACCAGCGACTTGGGATCGGTGCGGCCGCGGTCCAGGCTCTTCTTCACCGCGGTGGCGTCCAGCGGCGTGCCGTCCTCGAAGACCAGCCCGGGGCGCAGGGTGAAGGTCAGCTTGGTGCCGTCGGCGTCGTACTTCCAGTCGGTGGCCAGCGCGGGAACGGCCTTCCCGCTCTGGTCGAGCTTGGTCAGACCGGCGTACACCAGGGAGAGCACGTGCACGTCCCAGCCCGCGGAGGAGAACACCGGGTCCCACGAAGTGGGCAGCGCCCAGCCCCACTTGAGGGTGCCGGAGCTGCCGGACGCGCCGGTCTGCGCGACCGTGGCGCCGCCGCACGCGGCCAGGGCGAGGGCGGCTCCCGCGCCCAGGCCGAGGCCGAGGAAGGAACGTCTGGCGAGGGGGGAGGAGGGCAGGGCGGAGCTGGTCATGGGCGTGCGTCACCTTTCACGGCGCGGCGGGTGCCCGGACGCAGGCGTCGACGCGGGGGGACCGCGGACGGCGGGGAACGGGCACGACGGCGCGACAGGGCACCGGCAGGGGGAGGGGGCGGCGGCCGCCGCCGCCCGGTCACGGGCGGGACGGAGCCTGGCAGGAGGAGGAGGCCGGGAACGGCGGTCGGGGCCTGCCGCACGGCACGGGACGGCCGTGTTCCGGGAGCGCGGGCGGACGGTGCCACCGGCGCGGAGGGGGCACTCAGAGACAGAGATCGCTGCTGGTGCGCCGGAAGTCCACGTAGCGGCACACCACGTTGGGGTGCGTCGAAAGCATGCCGCCATCCTGTCGGGCGGGCAGGCCCGGTGTCAATGGACACCAAAAGGTGTCCCATTGGGTGGCGGGCCGTCAGGGTGGCTGCGGGTTGCGGCGTGAGCCGGCAATCGCACAGCACCGGAAGGAAACTGACGGACCGTCGGGCCGCGGGGGGTGAGCTGCGGGCCGATCGGCGGTCGCGCCGGGCGTCTCGTGATCCGGGAAGAGATGTCTCACTTGGTGGGAAACGGTGATGCGGGGGCCGGGTGGCGGAGGGCTCCGGGGCCGGGGTTCAGGGCGCGGGGAGGAGCGGGGAGACGGCGGCCTCCTCCGGCGACAGGTACAGCGGGCCGCCCGCGGTGGCGACCGTCACCGCGCCGTCCGGCGGGCCGTCCGGCGACTCCGGCGCGGTCAGGCTCCGGTAGCGGCGCAGCAGCCCGGCCGGATCGGGCCGGTCCTCCGGCCTCCCCGCGGGCAGGCCCGGGCACACCGCCCGGGCCGCCGCCAGGTACTCCGCCGACGGACGCCAGCCCGGGACCACCCGGCACCCCGCCGGGCCGCGGAACAGCAGCGTGGGCAGGGCGTAGCGGCGGCCGTCCGCGATCTCCTTCGCCCCGCCCGGGTGCGGACCCGACCCGCGCAGCCCCACCACCTCCGGGCGCGGCGCCCGGGTCTCGGCCCGGTCCCGCGCCACCCGCTCCCGTACCGGCGCCGAGGACGCGGCGGACGCCAGCGCCACCGCGTCCAGGCCGGGCACCCCGCGCAGCGCCCCGGCGATCCGCTCCGGGGTGTCGGCCGGCTCGCCCCGGACGAACGCCGACTCGCGCAGCCGCCGCAGCACCCGCTCGGCCACCTGCGGCCCCTGCTGCTCCGCCGCGGCGGCGGCCAGCGAGGCGGGCCAACTGCTCGCCGCGACCCAGCGCAGCCGGGCCGGTCGCGGCGCACCCGTGTGCGCCGACACCCGGGCCACGAACTCCCCGTACCAGGCGGCCTCCGCGGCCGGGTCCGGCGCCGGTTCCTCGTCGTCGTCGAACAGGATGCCGAACACCCGCCGGTGCGCGGCGGCCCCGGCCAGCACCCGGCGCAGCGCCCGCAGCACGGGCTCCGACCCCCAGGCCCACGGACAGAACGGGTCGGTGAACTCGACGACTTCGAGGACGGGTTCGAGGACGGGTCCGAGCGCCGGTCTGCGTACGGGTGCGAGCGCGGTCTCGCCTGCGGGCCCGTCCCCGGACCGGGCGGTCTCCGGCCGGGCGGCCTCCGGCCCGGTGTCCCGGCCGGTCACACCGCCTCCGCGACCGGCCGGGGCAGCGGGCGCCCGGAGCGGCGGACCAGCGCGGCCACGGTGGTGCCCGCCAGCACCTCCCCGGTGCGCTCCTCGACCTCGCGCCAGATCCCCGGCAGCGCGTCCGCCGGGCCCGGGTAGGCGAGCCCCGCCAGCGGTTCGCCGCGGAGCGTGATCAGTTCGCCGTCCACGGCGCGCACCACGTCGAGCAGCGTGATGTCCGAGGCCGGGCGGCCCAGCCAGTAGCCGCCCTCGCAGCCGCGCTGGCTGCGGACCAGGCCGGCCCGGCGCAGGTCGCCGACGACGGACTTCAGGAACCGGAACGGGATCTCCTGGGACGAGGCGATCGCCTCGCAGGTGAGCGGACGCCCCGTGTCGCAAGCCAGCTCGACCAGTGCGCGGGCGGCGTAGTCCGCCTTGGCGGAAATATGCATACCCCGAAGTATCCACCGGGCCGGGCGATCATCAAGTCCCGTCCGGGGCCGCCGGTCCGGCGCCCGGCCGAAAGGACACCTCTTGACATCCTTTTCGGGCCGCGCCTAGCGTTCCCCTCGTCCCGCGCACCCCGCCGAGCGTCTCCGCGGCCGCGACCGCGTTCCGCCGTCGCACCCGCCGTCGCCGTGCCCGTCGCCGTGCCCACCGCCGTCCGCCGGTGCTCCGTGCGCACCACCGCCGTCCACCTCCGGAGAGCCCGTGTCCGCCGAACCGCACCGTCCCGCTCCGGCGCCCGCCGCGCCCGCCGCGCCCGCCGCGACCGACGCGCCCGCCGCGACCGCCGCGACCGACGGGGGTGGGCGGACCTGTGCCGGCGAGGGCTTCCACCCGCACCTGCCCGCGCCGGACGCCGCCGGCCCGGACGCCGCCGTCCCGCTCCGCGCCCGCCTGCACCACATCCGGGCCGACGCGCTCGACGGCGACACCGCGCAGACCGGGGGATGCGGCGGTTCGCGGCGATCAGCGGCGGCACCGTCGGCTCGGAGAAGCTCTGGATGGGCCAGACCCACGTCGCCCCCGCCACCGCCTCCTCCGACCACCACCACGGCGAGTCGGAGACCGCGATCCACGTGGTCAGCGGCCACCCCGAGTTCGTCTTCCTGGACCACTCCTCCGGCGAGCCGGTCGAGGTCAGGCTGCGCACCGGGCCGGGCGACTACATCTTCGTGCCGCCGTACGTCCCGCACCGCGAGGAGAACCCCGACCCCGCGCACGAGGCCGTGGTGGTGATCGCCCGCAGCACCCAGGAGGCGATCGTGGTCAACCTGCCGAGCCTGCACGCCGAACCGCCGACCGCGCCCTGACGACCGGTCGGCACTCCGCGCCGGGAGGCACCCCGCACCGGACGGCGCGGGACGGCGCCGGTGCTCAGCGCAGGACGGCGGAGAGCAGGTCGGCGCCGAGCACGGCGGTGGCGCCGAGGTCGAGCGCGTGATGGACGTGGCGGCCGCGGCGGCGGGCGGTGAGCAGGCCCGCCCGGCGCAGCACGGCGAGGTGCCGGGAGACCTCGGGCGGGGTGAGCTCCCAGGCGCGGGCGAGTTCGCCGGTGGTGTGCGGGCCGCGGGCCAGGGTGCGGACCAGCCGCAGCCGGACGGGGTGGGCCAGCGCCTCCAGGCGGAGGGCGACGGTCTCCAGCGGGACGGCCGCGGGGCGGTCGCCGTCCGCGGCCGGGTACTGGACGACGGGTTGCCAGCCCGGGGCGTACACGGCGACCAGGTGCGGATGCCCGAAGACGCTGGGCAGGAAGGTGACGCCGGCCGGGCCGGCCTGCGCGGCGGAGTCCTGGAGCTTGTCGAGGACCAGCGAGCCGCCGTCGGGCGTGAGCGCGATCGCCGTCGACACCTCGGCGAGCGCGGCGGGCAGGCCCTGACGGCGGCTCAGCTCGGTCTTGTCCCGGACGTCCCGGCCCAGGCGGGCGGCCAGCGCGGGCCACTCGGTGTCGAAGAACGCCTCCGCGCACTGCTCCAGGGTCTCCCGCAGCCGGGCCCGGACGGCCGGCGGATCGGCCAGCAGGCGCTCCGCGAACGCCTCCTGGACGGGGCCGCGGGCCTGCGCCCGGTCCAGCGCGTCGGCGCGGGCGGCCGGGTCGTGCAGCGGGGAGCGGCCGGCGAAGGTGCGCCGGTTCGAGCCGCAGGTGGTGACCAGCGCGGCGTGCGCGTACCGCTCGTCCCCGATCAGGTCGACCTGGTCCAGCTCCGCGGCCAGGGTGGCCCGCGGCCGGGCCGGCACCAGGAAGTCGGCCCGCGAGGACCGCCACAGGAACTCGGCCTCCCGCAGCCGCTCGGCCAGCTCGGGGCGCAGGCCCGCCCACACCCCGGCCGCCCACCCGGCCAGGTGCGGGTGGTGCTCCGGCGAGGCCAGCACGTGCAGCATCGCGGTCAGTTCGGCGAGCGGCGAGACGCCGAACCGGATGCGCTCCGGCGGCGTCCCGGCCAGGTCGATGCGCAGGGTCACCCCCGCATTCTCGCTGTCCACGGCCGCGCGACCGGCACCGGTTGACGGAAAGCGTCAATCGACGTGACCGCGCCGCGCCCCCGCCCGCACCTTGGCGCCATGACCACCAGCCCCCCTGCCGCCCGCACCACCACGCCCCGGCCGCCGACCCAGCCACCGCCGACCCAGCCACCGCCGACCCGGCCACCGGCCCGCCCCTCGCCCCCGCCGTCGACCCGTCCGACGGTCCGGCAGCTCGTCCGGGCCGGCGGCGGGCCGCGCTACGCCGCCGCGCTGCTCGTCGACGCCCTCGGCACCGGCCTGCTGCGGCCGTTCCTGCTGCTGTACGGGATCACCGTGCTCGACCTCGGCACGGCCGCCACCGGCCTGGCGATGACCGGCGGCATCGTCGCCGGGCTGGCCTGCATGCCGGCGCTCGGGCGCTGGCTCGACCGGGGCGCGCGCAGCACGGCGGTGGCCGCGTCGATGCTGGTGCGGGTGCTGGGCGTGGCCGCGCTACTGGCGGCGCCCACCGGCGGCGTCGCGCTGTTCACCGTCGCCGCGCTGTTCCTCGGCATCGGCAACCAGTCCTGGCCCGCCGCGCACGCCGCACTGGTCGCCTCGGTCGCCGAGGAACACCTGCGGGACACCGTCCTGGCGGCCGCCCGGGCCGCCCGCAACGCCGGACTCGGCGCCGGCGCGCTGCTCGCCACCGCCTGCCTGGCCGGCGGTCCCACCGCCCTGCGGGCGCTGGCCCTGGCCTCCGGGCTCGGCTTCCTCACGGCGGCGGCGCTGGCCCGCTCGGTCCGGGTCCGCGACGGGGCGGCGCGGCGGACCGCCCCCGTGGTGGACGGGGCGGCACCGCGGCTCGGGGCGCTCCTGCTGGCCAACGTGGTGTACGTGTTCTGCCTGAACGTGCCCGAAGTGGCGCTGCCGCTGGTGCTCGTGACCGTCCTGCACGCCTCGCCGGCCTGGCCGGCCGCGGTGTTCGTCGCCAACACCGTGCTGGTGGTGACCCTCCAGGTGCCCGTCACCGCGTGGGCGGGCGCCCGCTGGTCGCGGGCCCGGGTCCTGGTCCTGGCCGGGGTGGTGCTCGCCGCGAGCTACCTGGCGTTCCTGCTCGCCACCCCGTTCGGGCCGCTCGCCGTCGCCCTGGTCGCGGTGCCCTGCACCCTGGGCGAGATCCTCTACGCGGGCAGCGCCACCGCCCTGGTGACCGCCCGCACCCCGGCCCCCCGCCGCGGCCGCGCCCTGGCCCGCCTCCAACTCTCCACCGGCCTCGGCCTCGCCGTCTCCCCCGCCGTGCTCACCGCCCTCACCCCCGTCGTCCTCTGGCCCGTCCTCGCCACCACCACCCTCGCCGCCGCCGCCCTGGTCCACCGCACCACCCCCGAAACCCCCTGACCCCCGCCGCCCCTCACCGGGCGGGGCGAGTCGGGGCAGGGGCAGGGTCGGGGCGGGGGCGGGAGCGAACCCGGGCGCGACCGGCGTCCGGGTGTTCGTTTTTCGGGGCGGTCGCGGCGGGGACGGGCGGTGCCGCGCAGTCATATCCGGTCATGATGCGATCAATGGGAGAAGTCGGTCCGGGTCGAACTGTTCGCCGTCCTACCTTGGTCGGCGGCACGAGCTGACGCGCCGTCGGTTCGGCTGCCGATCCGAGGTGGAGAAACAGTGCTGAGAAGCCCGCGTCCGCCCCTTCCGATCCGTCGAGCCCGTCGAGTCCGCCCGTCGCGCGCCGTGCTGGCCGCGGCGCTCACCACCGCCCTGCTGCTGCTCGGACCGGGCGGCACCGCCCCCGCGAGCGGCCGGACCGCCGACACCGCCGCCGACACCGCCACCGCCGACACCGCCGACACCGCCACCGCCGCCGCCGCGGGGTCGACGCTGGTGAAGAGCGTGCGGAACGCCACCCACCCCGGCGCCGCCACCGCCGAGCACGGGGACACCCTCGACTGGACCGTCCAGTACGAGAACCGGACCCCCGGGGACGCCGCCGCCCCCGCCACGGTGACCGACCCGATCGCCGGGGCCGGGGCGGGCCAGAGCTACGTCCCCGGCTCGCTGCGGGTGCCGCCCGGGTGGACGCCGTCCTGGTCCACCGACGGCACCGCCTTCGGGCCGACCGACACCGGCGCGGCCACCGTCGCCGTCCGGGCCGGGAACCCGGTCGCCCGGGCCGGCGGCACCGAGCTCTCACCGCTGCTGCTCGCCCCCGTCCAGCCCACCGCGCAGGCCACCGGCGGCGACGGCTACACCCCCGTGCTGTACCGGACCCCCACCGGGGAGGTGCAGGCCTGGAACATCTACCACCACGCTGCCCCGGCCGCGCCGAAGGTGGTGTGCAGCAGCCTGACCACCGGCCAGCCCTGTACCGGCGGCCCCTGGCCGCGCCCGCTGAACACCGCGACCGGCCCGCTCGGCAGCGGCGCCACCGGCGACCTCGGCAGCCCGCTCACCTCCACGTACGTCCTCGACCCGCAGCAGCCCAACCTGCTGTACTACCCGGCCACCACCGCGACCGGCGTCGGCATCGGCTGCCTCGACCTGGCCGCGCACGCCAACTGCGGCTACACCGCCCTGGCGGCCAACGGCACCGCGCCCAGCAGCGCCAACAACCTCGCCGGACTGGCCCAGGTCGGCGACGCGCTGTACGCGGTCGCCAGCACCGGCCAGGTGCTCTGCCTCTCCCTGCCCGCCCGCACCCCCTGCCCCGGCCAGCCGTACGCCCCGATCGTCGCCCCCAACCACGACCTGCCGAACACGCCCGCCGCGCTCTACCAGGGCGGCCTGACCGCCGTCGGCGACAAGGTGTTCGCCTCCTCCGCGCCGCAGGCCGGCGGCTCCAGCGCGGCCGGCCCGCCCGCCCTCGGCTGCTTCGACACCACCACCCGCGCGGTCTGCGCCGGCTGGAGCACCCCGCACCCCGCCGGACCGACCTCCGGCTACTACACCTACGACGCCTTCACCGCGTACGACACCGCCGGACACCCCGACGGCGTCTGCACCAGCACCGTCGGCGGCGCCAACGTGCTGACCACCTGCTACGCCGTCGACGGCTCGCCGCTGCCCGCGCCCGGCATCCTGTCGACGTTCAGCGGCGGCACGCTGACCTTCGACCCCGAGACCGTCACCACCGACAGCGGGACGCGCAGCTACTTCCCGGCCTGGAACGGCACCGGTGGCAACGGCAGCACGCTCTGCTACGACTGGACGGCCGCCGCGCCCTGCGCCGGCTTCCCGCTGCCCGCCACCCACCCCGGCGCCAACGGCGGCGTCACCCGCGACTACGGCTACGCCTACGACAGCACCACCCGCTGCCTGATCGGACTCGGCGACGCCGGCGTGCTGTTCTCGATGGACCCGGCCACCGCCGCCAGCCCCTGCCTGCACAGCGGCGCCACCGTCACGCTCAGGCCCGCCGACTTCTACTGCGACGGCGGCAGCGGCCACGTCCGGTCCTACACCCGGGCCCGGCTCACCGACCTCGACCTCACCCACGTCGACCCGACCGCCTCCCGGGTCCTGGTCACCGACCCCGACGGCACGCCCGTCACCACCCCCGGCCTCGCCCCCGACGGCACCGTCGACCTCTCCGGCGTCGACCCCGCCGCGCACCCCGCGCTCACCGTCACCGCGCAACTCGTGCTCACCACCACCGGGGACTTCACCGCGGACAACCACCCCATGCTGGTCGTCGAGTACCGCGGCGACGCGCCGCAGGTCTGCTTCCGCACCACGGTCGCCGCCGACTGCGCCACCACCTCCGTCGGCAACACCGCCACCGGCACCGACGCGACCGGCGCGCTCACCTCCAACACCGTCACCGTCCCCGTCGCGCCCGGCAAGGACTGCCAACCCCGGGTCAGCGTCCAGAAGGAGATCTGCGGCTCCGCGAACTCCCGCGACTGCGCCCCCGGCGGACCCGGCCCTGGGCCAAGACCAGCCCGGTCGGACTGCTGGGCCTGCTCGGCACCGCGCACTGGCGGATCACCGTCACCAACGCGGGCCCGGTCGACGCCGCCGCCGTGACCGTCAACGACCCCACCACGCCCGCCTGTCGGAGCGCCGCCGGCACGTTCGCGCTGCCGGCCGGGAGCAGCCGCCAGATCCACTGCGACTCGCTGCTGCTGGCGCTGCCGGTGAAGAACACCGCGTCCGCCAGCTTCGTCGCCGCGAACGCGCCCGCCGGGACCGTCCCGACCACCACCGCGCCGTCCGCGGCGGTGGCCTGCTCGCTGCTGTGCATCCTGGCGGTGCCCTGACCGGGGGCGAATCCCGCCACGGTCGGCCGACCGCCGGGCACCCTGCCCGGTGGCCGGCCGACCGACCGGCTGTGGCGCTGGGGTGTTCTGCTGAGGGCAGAGCGGTACGGCCCGTCCGGCGGGCGTGCGGTGCCTAGGCTTGGGGGATGAGAACTCATGCGTCGGACACCCAGGCCCGCGTCGTCCCGCTGCGCCCGCCGCAGGCGCCGGAGCGCAGGGAACCGCTGCTGCGGGACGTGGTGGGCGGCGTGCTGCGACGCGAACGGCTCACCCAGGGGCGGACGTTGAAGGACGTCGCGGAGGCGGCCCGGATCTCGGTGCCGTACCTGTCGGAGCTGGAACGCGGCCGCAAGGAAGCCTCCTCCGAGGTGCTCGCCGCCGCCGCCCGGGCGCTCGGCCTGGGTCTCGGGGACGTCCTCTCGCTGGTCCAGCGGGACCTGGTCGCGCTGCACGGCACCGCCGCCCGGAGCCGGACCGCCACCGCCACCGCGACCGCGGGCCGCTACGGCGGGCTCTGCCTGGCGGCCTGAGCGGCCGCAGGGTCGTGCGCCGTGCGCCCGGGCCCGGAAGCGGTGGGGAACCGCTTCCGGGCCCGGGCGTACGGGCGCGTACCGCCTCAGGAGGCGGGGACGCGGCTGCTCAGCACCCGGTCGGCCAGGCCGTACGCGACGGCCTCCTGCGCGCTGAACACCTTGTCGCGGTCCATGTCGGCGCGCAGCGTGGCCACCGGGTGGCGGGTGTGCCGGGAGAGCACCTCCTCGACCTGGGTGCGAATCCGCAGCACCTCCTTGGCGGCCAGGCTCAGGTCGGAGACGGTGCCGCGCTGTCCGCCGCTGGCGGGCTGGCCGAGCAGCACCCGGGCGTGCTGGAGGACGAAGCGCCGTCCCGGGTCGCCGCCGGCCAGCAGCACGGCCGCGGTGGAGGCGGCCTGGCCGACGCAGTAGGTGGCGATCGGGCACTGCACGAACGTCATCGCGTCGTAGATCGCCATCAGTGAAGTGAACGACCCGCCGGGCGAGTTGAGATAGAGGGCGATCTCCTGCTCGGGGCTCGCGGCCTCCAGGTGCAGCAGCTGGGCGATCACCACGTTGGCCACGCCGTCGTCGATCTCGGTGCCGAGGAAGACGATCCGCTCGCTGAGCAGCCGGCTGAACACGTCGTAGGAGCGCTCGCCCTGGGCGGTCCGCTCGATCACGTAGGGAATCGGGTAGGAGGCCATGTCACAGCCCCGCCCGTCGACGGGACGCGGCCGTGCCGATGTCGGCGAGCGACTCCAGCACCTGGTCCACCATCCCGTACTCGCGGGCCTGTTCGGCCGTGAACCAGCGGTCCCGGTCGCCGTCCCGGGCGATGGTCTCCGGGCTCTGCCCGGTGTGCTCGGCGGTGATCCGTTCGATGGCCTGCTTGGTGTACTCCAGGTTCTCCGCCTGGATCGCGATGTCGGACGCGGTGCCGCCGATGCCCGCCGAGGGCTGGTGCATCATGATCCGCGCGTTGGGCAGCGCGAACCGCTTGCCGGCCGCGCCCACCGTCAGCAGGAACTGCCCCATGCTGGCGGCGAACCCCATCGCCAGGGTGGAGACGTCGTTCGGGATCAGCCGCATGGTGTCGTAGATCGCCAGCCCCGCCGTGACCGAGCCGCCCGGGCTGTTGATGTACAGGCTGATGTCGGCGCGCGGGTCCTCGGCCGAGAGCAGCAGCAGCTGCGCGCAGACCCGGTTCGCCGACACGTCGTCGACCTGGGTGCCGAGCAGGACGATCCGGCGGGCCAGCAGCAGCGCCGCCAGGTGGTCGTCGAACGGGTTGGGCGGGGTGTCGCCGTCCTCCGCCCGGGGGCGGAGGGCACGGAGTGGAGTCATCGGGTCTCCCGGTGGTGACGGAGGGTCGGTGACTCCACTGTTGCCCGCCGCGGGCCCCCGGCGGACGCCGCTCTGCCCGCCGCAGATTCGCTGCGGGCAGAGGAGGCGGGGAGCGGCGCCCCGGTCGGGCGGTCAGGAGCGGTCAGGGGCGGTCGGTGTCGGCCGGTGCCGGTCGGCGATGCTCGGCCGGCGGTGCTCGGCCGCCGGCGCTCGGCCGTGCTCAGGGGCGGGCCGCGAGGCGGTGCAGGTCGGCGGCGAGGCGGTGCAGGTGGTGGCGGGTGGCGTCGAAGTGGTGGTGGTCGGCGGGGACGGCGGGGGCCAGCGCGGTGTCCACCGTCCGCTCCACCTCGTCGATCAGCGCGGCCCAGCGGGCGGTCGCCCCCTGCCGCCACGGCGGCTCGCGCCGGGCCCGCTCGAACTCGGCCCGGGCCGAAGCGAGTTGCAGATGCGGGGCGGCACCGTCGCGGGGGTGGGGCGGGGCCAGCGCGAGGGCGGTCTGCTCGACGGCGTCGGCCAGCCGGCGGGCCACCGCGAGTTGCCGGTGGCGGTGCGGGCCGAGCAGCTCGCAGGCGAGCACCGCGGCCAGGCAGCCGATCGCGCAGCACGCCAGGTTGGGCAGCAGCAGCGGCAGGCCCGGGTCGCCCGCGAGCTGGGTGACCATCAGCACCACCGTGGCCAGCGCCGCCGCCTGGTACAGGTAGCCGGTGCCGGACAGCGCCGGGACCAGGCCCGCCGCCAGCGCCAGCACCGCCAGCAGCGCCCCGTCCGGCCCGGCGCAGGCCAGCACCAGCCCGCTGCACAGCAGGCCCAGCGCGGTACCGCAGAACCGTTCCAGCGCACGCCCGGTGACCGGGCCGACGTCCGGACGGCAGACGAAGACCACGTTCAGCACCGCCCAGTACGGGTGCGGCAGTTCCCAGTACGCCGCCGCCGCGCCCGCCAGCAGCAGCGCCAGGCCCACCCGCAGGCCGCACAGCCAGGACTGCGGGTCCGCCAGCACCGCCCGGGCCGCCGCCCGCCGACGGCCCGGGCGGTGCTGGCCCGCCCACCCACCGGCGGACCCGACCGGCCCCGGCCCCGGCGTCACCGCGGACCGGGCCGCCCGCAGCAGCCGCGCCTCCAGCGGGCCGCAGGCCGGCGGCCACGCCCCGTCCGACGCCGGGCGGCCCGCCGCGACCCGCTCGGCCTCGGCGCGCAGCCGCCCGCGCAGCGCCGGACCGGCGGCCAGCCCCCGGGCCCCGGCCGAGGAGGCCGTCTCGGCGAGGGCCAGCAGACCCGGCAGGTGCCGGGCCAGCAGCGCGCTGCCGCCGACCGCGCCGGTGTGCCGGGCCTGCTCCAGCGCGTCGTGCAGCGCGCGCCGCCGCGCCGTCCCGGCCGGGCCCGCCGCGTCCGGCTCCAGCACCGCCGCGCAGCCCGCCAGGCACCGGGCCAGCAGCGCCCGTTCGGCCCGGCCGCGGAAGAACGGGCGTCCGGCCAGCGCCAGCACGACCACCGACAGGCCGCCCAGCAGCATCAGCGCGGGCGGCAGCCAGAGCGGCCCCGGCAGCGGCAGGTCCCGGGCCACCGCGGCGTCCATCAGCAGGACCATCGCGCCGAGCGAACCCTCCGGCCCCAGCCGGGCGAGCACCCCCGCCGCCACCCCCAGCGCGGGCAGCAGGTACGGCTCGCCCGCCCGCCCCGCGGCCGTCAGCGCGGCGAACGCCCCGACCACGCCGAGCAGTTGGGGCAGCAGCATGGTGATCGCCCGGTGCCGGTAGGCGGCGGCCACATCGGTCAGCACCGCCGAGAGCGCGCCCATGGCCACCATCACCCCCTCGGCGGGCCGCCCGGCCCACAGGCCCAGCCCGGCCGGGGCGGTCACCGCCGACAGCGCGCGCCAGGCCGCCGGCGAGACGGCGGGCCGCCGCCCGGGGCACAGGTCTGCCGCACCCAGGGCAGCAGCCGTCCCGCCCCCGGCGCCCGGGACGGAGCCCGCTCCGGGCGGGGCCGGGCCTGTCGCACCCGGGGCAGCGGAAAGTCGGACCGGAGCGTGCGGTGACGCCCGTGTCGAAGTGTTGACATGCGGCACATGCAAGGCGACGCCCCACCGCCGCCGACCCGCCGCCACCGCCGTGCTGCGCCGCCTGGAGGCGGGATTTCGCTTGGCCGGGGGAGCACCCGTGACCTCCCGGTGTCGCCCGGATGGAGCGCGTGACCTCCGCCGCGCCGCCACCCGCCCGGTCGCGGGAGGGACCGTTCCGGCGGGACGTTTCTGCCCGCGCCCGGGGGACCGGAGGCGTTCTCGAGGATCTTCCCGTCGCCGTCGGTGACCGCCGTTACGCTGACGCCATGACGAAGCGTCACCTCGGCACGGCGACAGCGGCCCTGCTCCTCGCGGGCACCGCCGTCGCGTGCGGCAGCAGCACGGAACACCCCGGGTCGGCCGACATCGCCGACTCCGCCGGGCCCGGCGCGTTCGCCGTTCCCGCGGGGCTCACCGCCACCTGCGGACTCCTCGGCTACGGCTCCTTCTCCGACACCCTGGGGACGCCGACCGGCACGGACACCCTCGGCGACACGGTCTCCGGCACGGACCGGGAGAAGACGGTCGACTGCCGGAAGGACGTCGCCCACCAGGCGAACGGCACGGCCGACCTCTCGAAGCCCCAGGGCACGGTCGAGACCCAGTTGGCGTTCTGGCGCGACGTCGACACCGCGAAGTCCCAGTTCCCGGCCGAGCGGACCGTGGCCCGCGACCAGCTCGCGAAGGACGCGGCCACCACCCCCGTGCCGGGCGTGGGGACCGAGGCGTTCCGCTACCTCAACAAGGAGTCCACCGGGACGGCCGGCACCCTCGTGCTGGTGGTGCGGCAGAGCAACCTGATCCTCACCGTGCAGGTGACCGCCCTCAGCGCCACCCCGTTCACCGACCAGCAGCGCACGGCGATCTTCGACCGGATGGCCGACCACGCGAAGGCGGCCCTCCCGGTGGTCCGGCGCGCCGCCACCGCACCGGCCGGTTCCTGAGGGCCCGTCCGGCGGCCCCGGGCGGATTGCGCGCGGACCGGCCGGGTAGCCGCGAGGGCGAAGCACCCGACCCGCAGCACCCGACCGGAAGCACCCGACCCGGGGAGACGCCGATGACCGCACACCGCGAACCCGCACCGGACGGGCGGGGCCGCCCGGACGCCGAGGGCGACCGCCGCTACGGCGACCGGGCCGCCGACGTCCGGCCCGCCCGGGAGCACGACCCGGACGTCCACGGCCCGCAGGAGGGCTACGACGCGACCGCCGACGCCGCCGAGCGCACCGGCACCGACGCTCCTGATGCCGATGCCGATGCCGATGCCGATGCCGATGCCGACACCGACGAGCGCACCGACGCCGACGGACGCTGACGTTGACGCCCCGCGCGGCCCGGGACGGGCTCGGCCGGGCCGCTCAGGCGGGGGCGGGCGGCTCCTGCGGCTGGAGGTCGAAGACCCGGTCGGCGCCGACCACCTCCAGCAGCCGCATCACGTTGGCCGAGGGGCGGGCCAGTTGCAGGACGGCGCCGGTGTGCCGGGCGGTCCGGCGGGCGTCGAAGAGCAGGTTCAGGCCGGCCGAGTCCATGAAGGTGACCTCGGCGAGGTCGACGGTGACCAGGGCGGGCGCGTCGAACTGGGCGGAGGCGAGGGCGGCCCGCAGCCGGGGCACGGTGTGCAGGTCGAGTTCGCCGTAGCAGGTCAGCTGGGGGCCCAGCGGACTGTTCTGCCGGGTGACGGTGAACGACACGGGGTTTTCCTCTCGGCCGGGGCGCGGACGCGGCAGCGAGCGTACCGGTCGCACGAGGCCCCGGGCAGGGCGCAGGCCGCACTACCCCGCGCCGCGCGCACGCCCCGCCGCCCGTACGGGTGGCCGGCCGCGCGTCCGCTGCCGGGGGCGGGGACGTGTCGTACCGCCGTTCGGTCGACGGGACGGTACGGCTGGGCCGTCGCCCGAACGGCGGTAGGACGAGGGCCCGCACCCGGCGGCCGGGCCTCCTCGCGCTGCTGCGCGCCGCCCGGGTGGTCGACGCTCCGGACGACGGCCGCCGCGACCGTCCCCAGCGCCCGGCCCCCCGACCCCCGGCGCGGCCTCGCCGAACGCCGCCGGGAACCGTCCCCGGCCTGCTGGCCGCTGCTCCCGGCCGGTGCCATCGCGCGCCGGGGCGGCCCGGTGGCCCGCCGTCCTCCCACCGACGCGGGCCGCGCGGCGGGCGACCTGCGCTCCGACGTCGCGGCCGAGGACATCGCCGCCGCCCTCATCGGCATCTTCACCGTCGCCCCCCGGCCCGAGCGGGAAGACCTGGCCGCCCGCCTGCTGGACCTGCTGATGGACGGCCTGCGGCCCGCCGCCCGGACGCCCTGAGGCCGGTTCCGCTCCGCTCCCGCGCAGCGGCTACGGGACGAGCCTCGGACGGGCCCCGCCGTCCGCCCGGTCCGCGGCGGGCCGCTCCGGGCCGCTCCGGCGGGCGGGGGAGCCCCGGCCGGGGTCGTCCGGGCGAGGTGGCCGGGCCGTCGGCGGGGGGCGGTTCCCGGTCAGGACGGCGCGGTAGAGCGACTGGAGTTCCGTGCCGGGGGCGGCGCCCAACTCCTCGGCCAGGCGGCGCCGGACGGTGCCGTAGCGGTCCAGCGCCTCCGCGCTGCGTCCGGCCGCGTGCAGGGCCTGGATCAGCACGTGTTCCAGCGGTTCGGCCAGCGGGTACTCGGCGGTGAGGTCGGGGACCGCGGAGATCACCGCGCCGGGGCGGCCGAGCCGGAACTCCGCCCGCGCCCAGCGCACCGCCGCGTCCAGCCGCCGCCGGTGCCAGCTCGCCCGGACCTGCGCGGCCCACTCGCCCGCGAGACCGGCCAGCGGCTCCCCCCGCCACAGGCCCAGGGCCTCGGCGAGCTCCGCGGCCCCGGCCTCGTCGTCGCGCTGCCGGTCGGCGCCCTGCTCGACCAGCCGGCGGAACCGGTGCAGGTCCACCAGTTCGGGGTCGACGTCCAGCACGTAGCCGGCGTGCCGGCGCTCCAGCCGGGCCGCCGTCCCGCCGCCCGGGACGGCGGTCTGCCGCAGCAGCCCCCGGATTCGGCTCAGGTGCGCGTACAGCACCGGCCGGGGGTGGGCGGGCAGACGGTGGCCCCAGACCCGGTCGACGAGCGTCTCGATCGCGATCGGCCGCCGGGCGTCGACCAGCAGCGCCGCCAGGACCACCTGCTGCCGCGGGGTCCCCACGTCGAGCGGCCCGCCCGCCGACCGCACCTCGATCTCGCCCAGCAGCCGGAAGTCCACATGTACCCCCCATGTGATCAACGCGTGATCGACGGCGCGCGAAGCGCCCGGCTGCCCATGCTGGCTGCCCCGCAAGGCGGCCGCAAGGTCGGTGCACAGGCCACCGCGCCAGGGTGGGGCACCCCGGCCGCCGACCACCCGGAACCCGCGGTCGCACCCCGCGGCCGCCCCTCACGGAGGAGACCACCATGCGGACACCCCATCCCCGACGGCCCGACCGCCCGGGCCGCTCAAGCGGCCGGACCGGGCGCGGACGTTCCCGGTTCACCCCCGCCGCGCTGGCGGCGGCCCTCGCCTGGGTGCTCTTCGCGGCGCTCGCCCCCACCCCGCCCAGGCGGACGAACCCACCCGCTACGAGCTGGTCAACGCCCGGACCGGGCTGCGGGCCGACGTCATGTGGGCCTCGGCCGCCCCGTACACCGGCGTCTTCCTGTGGCCGAACAACACCAGCGCCTCCCAGGAGTACGAGCTGCTCGACAGCGGGAACGGCTACTTCCGGATCAAGGCCCGGCACTCCGGCCAGTGCCTCATGCTCGACTGGCGCTCGGGGACCTACGCGAACGGCACCCCCGTCCTCCAGTACCCGTACTGCGACGCGGGCTACGCCCCGGCCGAGTGGACCACCGTCTGGGTCGGGCACACCTGTACCTGCTTCCCCACCACCATGCTCCTGAAGAACCGGGCCACCGGCCGGTGCCTGGACGCCGCCGCGCCGTCCGGCACGCCCGTCCAGCAGGCCGTCCTCCAGCAGTGGGACTGCATCACCGCCGACGACGTGTGGAACACCGGCAACCAGAGCTGGAACCTCCTCCAGCTCAACAACCTCCCCGTCGTCAACTGACCCGACGGCGAAGCCGGTTGCGCGCCCGCCGCACGCGCCTGCGCCCGCCGGAGGACCGGCGGGCGCAGGCGCGTGCGGGGTGGCGTGGGCCCGGGCCCTACGGGGCCGGGCTGCCGGTGGCGGTGATCTCCGCGGCGCTGGTCCACGGCCCGCGGTTGCCGGCCTCGGTCAGGGCGCGCAGCCGCAGGTAGCGGCCGCTCTTCGCGGTGAACTTCACCGACTTGAGGGCGGCGGTGTCGGCGAAGCTCCCGGTGGCGACGGGTGTGCCCCAGGAGGTGGTGCTGTCGGAGACGTAGACCTCGTAGGAGCCGATCCGGCCGTTGACGCCGCCGTCCTGCCGGGGCAGGTAGCCGAGGCCGTCGACGGAGTAGCGGGTGCCGAGGTCGATCCGGATCTCGTGCGGGAGCGGGGCGGGGGTGCCGGACCACTGGGTGTGCCAGAGGGTGGCGGAGCTGCCGTCGATCGCGTTGGCGGCGGCGCCGTTCTCGTTGGCGGTCTCCTGGCTGTCGGCCGAGACCACCTTCCAACCGGCCTGCGGGATCGGGCCGCTGCCGCTGACCGGGGTGCCGGCGGGCAGGGTCAGGCCCTTGGCGGTGACGGTGAACGCGCCGGTGACGGCGTGGTCGCCGGCCTTGATCCACAGGGTGCCGGAGCGGTCGGCCGGGTCGAAGTACCAGCCGGTGGAGGCGGACTGGTAGGCGGCCTTGCCGCTCAGCTTCGGCAGCGCCGTCCCGCCGACCGTCACGCCGCTCGGCGCGGCGGCCGCGTGCACGGTGAACTCGTACGCGCGGCTGGCGAGTTGCCCGGTGTAGCTGCCGTTCGCCGCGCCGACCGCGAGGGTGACGTCGCCGGTGCCGGAGCTCGGCGCGGTGACGTCGACCCGCTGGCGGGAGGAGGCGCCGTTCTGGTAGGCGCGGGTGGTGCCGTCGTCCTCGTACAGGGTGAAGGAGGAGGTGCCGCGCGGGTAGACGTCGTAGGTGAGGGTGGAGACGGGCTTCTCGCCGGTGTAGTTCATCTGCGGCCACATCGGCACCGCCGCACCGGACTTGACGAACAGCGGCAGGGTGTCGAGCGGGGCGCTGTAGCCGTTCAGCCAGCCGGGACCGGTGTAGACCTTGCCGGTCCAGTAGTCGGTCCAGCTGCCGGCCGGCAGGTAGATGCCGTCGCGGACGCTGGTGTCGCTGACCACGGGCGCGACCAGGAAGGAGTCGCCGGCCATGAACTGGCCGCTGGTCTGGTTGCCGCGCGCCACCGGGTCGTCGGGGTACTCCAGCACCATGGCGCGGGTGGAGGGCACGCCGGTGTCGGTGGCCGCCCGGCTCATGGTGTACAGGTACGGCATCAGCCGCATCTTGAGCTGCAGGTACCTGCGGTTGATCGACAGGTACGGGTCGGCGTACCGCCAGGGCTGCTTGTCGTTGTAGCCGGCCGACGGGTTGGTCGCGCCCCAGCCGGACATCGTCATGAACGCCGGGGTGAACGCCTTCCACTGGAGGTCGCGGACGTACGTCTCGGGGCTGCCGGCGAAGATGCCGTCCACGTCCCGGAGGCGTAGTTGAGGCCGGACAGGCCCGCGCCCGCGATGGACGGGACGTGCCAGCGCATGGCGTCCCAGGTGCCGGAGGTGTCGCCGGTCCAGACCACGGCGTTGCGCTGGGTGCCGGCCCAGCCGTCGACGGTCCAGACGAAGCGGCGGGCGTCGGAGTTGTTCTCGATGCCCGCGACGGCCTGGTTGACGCCGGTGAAGGCGGTCTTGTAGCCGCCGCCGATCCAGGCCACGTCGGTCTTGACGGCGCGTGAACCGGCCGTCCCCACCTCCCAGTTGATGTTGTTCAGGCCGGTGGAGGTCCACAGGCCGGTGTGGACGCCCTGGGCGGCCAGGCCGGAGACGGTGCCGGGCAGGTCGGTGTAGCCGCAGCCGTAGCCGTCGTTGGGCAGGAACCAGCCGGAGGGCATGTCGGCGGCGCGGGCGTCGGTGGCGTAGCCGACCGCGTCGGGGGTGGTCTGGTGGCGCAGCCGGTCGTGGTCGCCGCTGTAGGCGGGGTTGGAGGCGTTGAAGCAGTCGGCGTTGCCGAGTTCGAGGCCCCAGATCGGGGCGAGGAAGGGCTTGCCGGTGACGTCGGTGTAGGCGTTCAGAACGTCCTTGAGCGAGTTCCCGGCGAAGTACCAGGCGTCGAAGCGCTGTTCGTTGTGGGTGAGCCGGGTCGGCGCGCCGAAGTCGTAGCTGCCCGGGGCCCAGGTGTTGCGCATCACCCCGTAGCCGTTGGTGGACATGTAGAACGGGGCCGGGCTGGCGTTGCTGTTCTCGGTCCAGGAGTTGGTCACGGCGACCGGGACGGTCTTGTCGCGCAGCGCCCAGTCGCCCAGGTGCAGGCCGGTGCCGTAGAACTGCTCGTCGGCGCCGCGGCCCAGGTACTGGGTGGTCTGGCCGCTGGTCCAACTGGTCGGCTGGGACTCGGCCCAGAGCAGGGTGGTGTTGTCGGCGCGGTAGAGCGCGAAGGTGAGCGGCGCCTTGTTGATCCGCAGCGAGATCGCCGAGGTGCCGATCCGCCAGTAGCTCCCGGCGTCGGTGAGGGTGGCGGTGACGGCGCCGAAGGCGGTGGTGGTGGCCAGGTCGGTGCCGGCCGGGTCGTCGGTGAACGCGCCGTTCGGGCTGAGCCAGATCCGGAAGATGTCGGTGCGGGCGAGCTGGACCCGGGCGACCGCGCTGCCGGAGGTGGTGACGGTGAAGGTGGTGCCCGAGCGGGTGACCGCGGTGGCGTTCCCGGCGGTGGCGGCGTGGGCGGCCGGGGCGGGGCCGAGGGCCGCGAACAGGGCCGCGACGGTCAGCAGGACGACGGAGAGCACGAGGGAACGGCGCCCTCCGCTGCCGGGCCTGGGCAGCGGGGGGCGCGGGACGGAACGCATCGGTGGATGCCTCCTCGGTGGTGATCGGGGGCGGTGGAGGGTGACCGCGGGGCCCGGGACCCGGCGCGAGGCTGCCGGGCGGACCTGCGGGACGCTGCGCTGTGCTGTCGACCGGACGGGGCGTCAGGCCCCGCCCAGCGGAGCGGGATCGGGGGCTCCGCCGGTTCGCCGGTGGGCCGGGTTTGACCGGTGTACATCGCAGCAGCAGGCCGACGTGACGTCAAGTGCTCGATCGGGCGCAGTTTCGAACATCTTCGCGCAGAACGCGCAGCGGGGATGCGCGGAACGGCGGCGGGAGGGGGCGGGGGAACGGCTGCGGGAGGGGGCGGGGGAGCGGCCGCGGGAGGGCGCCGGGAACGCCGAGAACACCGGGAACGCCGGGAACGCCGGGAACATCGGGAACGCCGTCGCCCCGCCGGGTGGGCGGGGCGACGGCGGTGCGGGGGAGCGGCGGTGCGGGGGCGGGTCAGCCGTGGTTGACCGTGAGGGCGTAGAAGGCGACCCGGGCGCCCTTGGTGGTGCTGTCCGAGGAGGACTGGTTGTAGGAGCCGGCCTTGAAGTACTGGTGGTAGGCGTTGAAGGAGGACGGGATCGGGTAGTGGGTGGTGCTGCCGTTGACCGTCAGGTCGATGGTGTTGCCGCCGGAGACGGCGATGGTGTAGCTCCACTTGGCGCCCACCGCGACGTGGCCCACGGTGTGGGTGGTCTGCCCGCCGTCGGGGGAGTTCTCCACGCCCGCCACGATGTCGCCGCTCGCCCGGTAGTAGAGCTCGATCAGCGGCTTGGTGGAGGAGCCGCCGGAGCCGAGGTGGATCTGGCCGACGCAGACGTTGGAGGTCACCGAGACCACCCGCAGGGTCGCGGCCAGCCGGTGGCTACCGGCCAGCGCCCAGTCGGCCGCGCCGCCGTTCGGGTTCATCTCGCGCAGCTCGGAGCGGGCGTAGTGGGAGTTGGGCGTGGTGACGCCCTTCTCCGGGGCCCAGAAGGTCATCGCGCCGTCGCCGCCGTCGGTGTAGAAGTACGCGTCGTGGAAGCCGTTCGGGCCCTGGAGCGCGGCGGAGGAGACAGTGGTGGGCGAGCCGGGGGAGCCGACCGGTTCCTGGAGCTGCCAGCGCGAGAGGTCGAAGTTGCCGCCGGGGGAGACCGCGGGGTTCAGGCCGCCGGCGGGCGGGGTGGAGCCGGTGGGCGGGTTCCACTGCTGGTTCGTCCCGCCGGTGCAGGTCCACAGTTGCAGCGGGGTGCCGTTGGCGGTGGACCGGTCGGTGACGTCCAGGCACTTGCCCGCGCCGGTGTTGACCAGCCCGCCGTCGGCGGTCCACTGCTGGGCGGCGGTGCCGTTGCAGTCGTACAGCTGCACCCTGGTGCCGTTGGCGGTGCCGGCCGCCGCGGCGTCCAGGCACTTGCCGAGCGCGCGGACGGTGTGGTCGGAGGTGTCCACCGTCCAGCTCTGCGCGGCGGTGCCGTTGCAGTCGTAGAGCTGGACGGCGGTGCCGTTGGCGGTGGCGGCTGCGGCGACGTCGACGCACTTGCCGCCGAGGCCGGTGATCGGGCCGGTGGTGGTCGCGGCGGAGGCGGCGGGGCCGAACAGGCCCAGGGTGCCGACGACACCGGCGGCGGTGGCCGCCGCGAGGAGGGGGGAACGGCGCTTCATGGGAGTCCTTGGTCGCTCGTGGTGGGGGCCCGGATCGCGAGCGCGGATGCGGGGACACGGGGGCGCGGGGCGCTGTCCGACGGGGCGGTCCGGTGGGGGTCGCGCACCCGGGGGAGCCGATGGACAGCAAACCTTACTGACGATCCGCCGGAATCCTGCTGGCTTGCCAAGACCCTGTCAAGATGCGGCGGGTGCGCCGGGCGGCGCTGCCCGGCCGGGTCACGGTTGCCCCAAGCCCCCTCCCGGGCGCGGGAGTTCCGCGTTAGATTGCCGCGGTACGGGCACCGTACGGGGAGGCCGGGGTGAGGTTCGGATGAGCAACCAGATCGTCAAGGCCCTGGAGCACGGCGCGCAGAAACTCGGCCGGACGCTCGCCGAGGACGCCGGCAAGGCGCTGAAGGACTTCTACCGCAAGGCCGGCGACAACCTCAGGACCGTCGCGAGGAACACCCGCGAGATCGAGGCCAAGCACGTCAAGGACCTCGAGAGGATCATGCGCGGCGAGGGGCGGGACGGCGTCCCGCACCCGCGCCCGGGCGGCGGACGCGGCCGGGGGAGCGGGCCGCTGGGCCGGCGCGGGCGGCGCGGGCAGTCCGTGGACGGGAACTCCGGCTGCCACACCGCCGGCGACCCGGTGGACGTGGTCTCGGGCCAGGTCGTCACCGCCGAACGGGACCTGGTGCTGGCCGGGCTGCTGCCGGTGGTGCTGCGCCGCTCGTACGCGTCGGGGTACGTCGGGGGCCGGCTGTTCGGGCAGGGCTGGTCGTCCACGCTGGACCAGCGGGTGGAGGTCGACGCCACCGGGGTGCACTACGCGGGCGACGACGCGCAGATCCTGCACTACCCGCTGCCGCCGCGCCCCGGGGCCCGGGTGCTGCCGGACGGCGGGGCGCGCTGGCCGCTGACCTGGGACGCCGACGGGGGCTTCCGGATCGAGGACCCGGGCACCGGCCTGGTGCGGCACTTCGCCGACCCCGGCCCCGGCGGGGCGTACCGGATCGGCGAGGTCCGCCCGATCTCGGCGATCAGCGACCGCAACGGGCACCGGATCGCGTTCCGGCCCGACCCGGACGGCGTGCCCCGCGAGGTCGTCCACAGCTGCGGCTACCGGGTCGCCGTCGACCGCACGGTCACCCCCGGGGGCGTCCGGATCGAGGGCCTGCGGCTGCTCGACGGCACCGACGGCGGGCGCGGCACCGCCGTGGTCGGCTTCCAGTACTACCCGGACGGCAACCTCGCCGGGGTGGTCGACTCCTCCGGCCTGCCCCACGTCCACGAGTACGACGAGGCCGGGCGGATGACCGCCTGGATCGACCGCAACGGCCACTCCTACGCGTACACCTACGACGAGGAGGGCCGGGCCGTCTCCGGGACCGGCGAGGAGGGCGTCCTCGCCGCGGCGTTCCACCACGACCCGCGGGCCCGGGTCACCGTCGCCACCGACAGCCTCGGCCACGCCACCGCCTACCACTACGACGAGCAGCACCGGGTGGTGCGGGTCGTCGACCCGCTCGGCCACGCCACCGGCACCGAGTACGACGAGCACGGCCGGGTGGTGGCCCGCACCGACGAACTCGGCCGCACCGTCCGCCTCCGGCTGGACGAACACGGCGACCCGGTCCGGGTCACCGCCCCCGACGGCAGCGAACTCACCATCCGCTACACGGAGTTGCGCCAGATCGCCGCCCTGGAAGAGAACGGCCGTATCGGCGCCGCCTTCGACTACGACGCCGCCGGGAACCTGCTCGGCCGCACCGACGCCGCCGGCGCCGTCACCCGCTACGCCTACGACGGCCAGGGGCGGATGACCGCGCTGACCGACCCGCTCGGCCGCACCCACCGGATCGCCACCGACCCCGCCGGGCTGATCACCGCCGTCACCGACCCGCTCGGCCGGACCGCGACCGTCGAGTACGACGCGTTCGGCCGGGTCGCCGCCGTCACCGACCCGCTCGGCGCCACCACCCGGCTCACCCGCCGGGTCGAGGGCCAGGTCACCGAGCGCCGCCACCCGGACGGCACCGCCGAAACCTGGAGCCACGACCCGAGGGCAACACGGTCGAGCAGCGCGACGCCGCAGGAGCCGTCGTCCGCTTCGAGACCGGCCCGTTCGGACGCCTGCGGCGGCAGGTCCGCGCCGACGGCGAGGTCCAGACCTTCCGCTACGACACCGAGCTGCGGCTCACCGCCGTGACCACCGGCGAGGCGGTCTGGGAGTACCACTACGACCCGGCCGGACACCTGGTGGCCGAACGCGACCTCAACGGCCGCACCCTGCGCCACACCAAGGACGCCGCCGACCAACTCCTCGCCACCACCGACCAGGACGGCCGCACCACCACCTTCGCGTACGACCCGCTCGGCCGGCTCGTCGAGCGCCGCGACCACGACGGCGCCACCACCACCCTCGGCTACGACGAGCACGGCCACCTCGCCGTCCTGACCGACGGCCGCTCCACCGTGACCTTCACCCACGACCCGGCCGGCCGGGTGCTGACCGAGGACGTCGACGGCCGCACCACCCGCTACCGCTACGACCCGCTCGGCCGCCGCACCGGCCGCACCACCCCCACCGGCCTCACCTCCACCTGGAGCTGGGACGAGGCCGACCGCCCCGCCGCGCTCACCACCCTGCTCGAGGAACTCACCTTCACCCGCGACGCGGCGGGCCGCGTCACCACCAGCCGCCTCGGCTCCGGCGCCGCCCTCACTCAGAGCTGGGACCCGTCCGGCCGACTGACCGGCCAGGCCCTCTGGGCCCGCACCGACGGCGCCCCCGCCCCGCTGCACCGGCGCGGCTACCGCTACCGCGCCGACGGCCTCCCCGAAGCCGTCACCGACACCCTCCGCGGCACCCGCACCTACGCCCTCACACCCGCCGGACGGATCACCCGCGTCACCGCCGACGACGCCGACGACGCCGGCGAGAGCTACGAGAGCTACGCCTACGACGCCCTCGGCGCCGTCACCCGCGCCCACGACACCCGCCGCCCGCAGGACGGCTGCGCCGGCGAACGCGCCTACACCGGCTCCCTGCTGCGCACCGCGGGCCGCACCGCCTTCGACCACGACGAGCGCGGCCGACTGGTCCGGCGCACCGTGCGCACCCTCTCCGGCGGGCGCCGCGAGTGGCACTACCACTGGGACGACCGGAACCGGCTGACCGGCCTCGACGCCCCCGACGGCACCCGCTGGGCCTACGGCTACGACGTCCTGGGCCGGCGCACCTCCAAGCACCTGCTGGACGCCGAGGGCCGGGTCCGCACCGACGCCGAACGGACCTGGTTCAGCTGGGACGACAACCAGCTCGCCGAGCAGCGCACCGTCCTGCCCAACGGCGCCGCCCGCACCGTCAGCTGGGACTGGGAGCCCGGCACCTGGCGGGCCGTCGCCCAGCGCGAACGGATCACCGGCCCCGACGGCGACCCGGTCGACGAGCGGTTCTACGCGATCGTCGCCGACCTGGTCGACGCGCCGAGCGAACTCGTCCACCCCGACGGCCGGATCGTCTGGCACGCGGACACCAACGTGTGGGGGCGCCGCTTCCGGCGACCCGCCGCCGACGGCGCCCCGACTGCCCGCTCGGGCGGCCCGGCCAGTACCACGACGCCGAATCCGGCCTGGAGTACAACTACTTCCGCTACTACGACCCGGCCACCGGCCGCTACCTGAGCACCGACCCGCTCGGCCAGGAGGCCGGACCCGACCCGCACGGCTACGTCCCCAACCCGCTGTACTGGACCGACCCGCTCGGCCTGGCCCCCAAGCAGCCCTCCGGCTGGGGCGGCTGGTACGGCAAGCTGACGCCCGCGAACTGGACCGACGGCAGCGACACCACCCGCTACGAGGTCAACCACATCCCGGCCAAGGCCACCTACCTGGGCCTGGGCACCCCCGACCTCAAGGAGAGCACCGGCCCGGCGATCCGGATGGAGTACGACGACCACCGCGACTTCATCAGCACCGGCTCCTCCGCCGCCAGCGAGCAGTGGCGCGCCACCCAGAAGAGCCTGATCCAGCAGGGCAAGTTCGACGAGGCGATGAAGATGGACATCGACGAGATCCGCCGCGTCCACGGCACCAAGTACGACGCCGCGATCAAGGACATGGTCGACTCGCTGCCCGGCAACCGGAAGTTCCAGAAGTACCTGGCGGGGAACGGCTGGAAGATCCGCACCTGCCTCCTACAATGAC